>CAMWUN010000050.1 GCA_947177425.1 uncultured bacterium | reverse complement strand
GGCTAAACTTAATGACATTGGTTCACTCCGTGACCAGTAACATGCAAAAATCCATTGAAAATTGCCTTCGGCAATGGGATTTTTGCACTCTCGAATCACTTTCTTACGACCAGCGCAGTAAATGCGCAGGTCTGTGTGAACAGTAACACAGTATGGGTTACTATTCTTAATCAGAACAGGAGTTAAATTATGAATAAATGGATTAAGCCTATGGGCTTTTTGATTTTAATGATTCTGGTGTGTTCCGTGGCGTCAAGGATACTCACCCGCGGGGAAACTCTTTTGGAATATGCGGATAACAATCCGGAAACCGCCTACGCAACGCCTGAAGCAACACAGTCCCCCCAGCCATCTTTGGCTGTTTTACAGGAAGCTTCTCCTGTACCGCCAGCCATGCTTTCCCCTTCGCCCAATCCTGCGGATTTTCCAACACCTGTTCCTTCTGCGGCGCCGGCTCTTCTGGCAGTGGAAGAAACTTCTGACAGCATCCACTATGAGGATGGCTTTTTTTATCAGCCATTGACGGATGAAGTGGTTGCACGCATTACGGGGATTTCTTATCCTGTCTTTGAGACAATTGCCCCGGCCCTGTCTCTTCAGGCTGTCAATACGGTTCCAGACAACGAAAATCTGGCGGTATCGTATGATGACCTGCGGTATTTAAGTGTGCTTTATTATGACTTCAACGGAAAAGTGCAGACTGGTGAATTAATCTGCAATAAGGGAATTGCCCAGGATCTGGCAGAAATTTTCCACGAACTTTATTTAAATGAATACCAGATAGAAAAAATACGGCTTATTGATGAATATGGCGGCGATGACACGGCTTCCATGCTGGACAACAATACTTCCTGTTTTAATTACAGGGTGGTGGATGGCACGGACAGTCTTTCCAAACATGCGCTGGGCTGTGCCATTGATATAAATCCTTTTTATAATCCTTATGTGGTCTTTAATAAGGATGGCAGCGGCGAAACCTATATCTCTCCTGCCGGAAGCGAGGTCTACGCCGACCGCTCCCAGGACTTTCCCTACAAAATAGATGAAAATGACCTCTGCTATAAATTGTTTAAACAGCATGGCTTCACCTGGGGCGGAGACTGGAACTCCTGCAAAGATTATCAGCATTTTCAGAAGGTAGTACAGTGATTTTGTAATTTTTTCATGCAAATCCAATAATTCTTATCCCGGTAAAATATAATGTAAATTTTACAAAGACAAAACACTGCAGGGATTACTTTTCCTTTATGAGCCACCTTTTTACCCAGATGGGTTATCATGGATGGGTCATCCTGATTGATGAGAAGGAACTGATGGGACGGCTTGGCAAAAAGGCCAGGCTGAACGCTTACCGTAATATGGCAAATTTTCTCCTTCCCGAAAAGTGTCCTGAATCAACATTCAGCCTCTTTGCTCTCAGCGCCTCTTATGCAGAGGATGTTATTGAAGGAAAACATGAGTACGAAAACTTAGAGGCCATATATCCGGACGAACCGGAACCTGCCCGGACAGTTCTCGACCTGTTGTCAAAAGCTCCCCAGCTCCTCCCTCTTACCAGAGAGGAAATCAATGAGGTGCTGTGCAAAATACAGGACTTCCACGGTAAAGCTTATGAGTGGACGCCAAACCTTTCCGTTACTTCACTGACAGAATCCACCCAGTCGGGCGGGTATCTGCTCCGCACGAAAATTCGGGCGGCCATAGAATTCCTTGACCAGCTATACCAGTATGGAAAGGCCGGAAAGACTACTATCAACGAATTGGGGGAAGAAACTTTTACGGAGGATGTGCCCTCAATTGAAGATTTTGAATAAACAGCACAGTATCCGCTTGTGCCGGATAGTCTGGCAGTTATTTGTGGGCGTGTTTGAAATTTTTCAGACACGCCACTTATCCTTTTTTACCAGAAATGAATTAAAGTGCGGCTTTACAGATATCCTCCGGTACGCATCTCATAAACCATTCTCTCATGTGCCTTATTAATCATGCTGGTCTTTCCATTTAAAAACAGTTGTTCCATCAGTTCCGCATCATTCAAATGTTCTTCAATATATTTCCACACCTGATTAGCTCCGTTATAGTATATAAGGTCTTTATGGTTTGGAAGTTCGCTGGTTCCACGAAATGTCCGCTGTACAGAATCAAAACACCGCCCCGCCGGTTCCCCCTTTGTAAGATGCTCCAGACGGCGCTGGATTTCAAACACTTCCCTAAAATTTTTGCCAAGGAAATAAGCCAGCCCGATACTGATATAGTGTAAAAGGCCGGAATCCTCATACTGACGGTTAACTGCCTGTTCGGCCGCCTTTGCAACGCCTTCCTCAAATGCCTCATACCCCGGAATCCCTAAAGAAAAGGATTTTATCCCGCAGGATTCATAGGGAAGGGAACGAAGCGCATGAACACCCAGTTCATGTATGATAATCGCTTTAAGTTCTTTTCTGGTATAAGCCCCCCGGCTACGCTTTCCCGGAAACCTGATTAATTTTTGTTCACAATCGGTAGAAGCCACCGCGCCGGAAGGAATTACTACAGCTTTCCATCCGGTTGTGTCCAGACTGGCCGCTCTGTCTGCGTCTTTTGCCATGATATCCGCATCTGTTCCTGCACATGTGTCTCCTGTGCATGTGCCCGCATATGTTCCTGCATATGTGTCTCCTGCGCATGTACCCGCAGCGGCATCCTGCCCAAACTCTGACCTGATAATTTCATTTGTAACCACGCAGGCTTCCTCTATGGAAAATTCCTGCTGCCCCTCCGGGATGTGAGCCAGAAATCCTTCAAAAAAAATCTCTATGGCATCAGAAAACCATTCTACCGTCTCCTTTTGGGGTCTGAAAATCCTGCAATCCGCTCCGCGAAGCGGGCCAATCATCTCAAGCACTTCGCTGTACATTATTTTGTCCTCACCCTGAAGATTTTCAGCAGGAATAGATGAAAGCTTTTCAGCTAAAATTGACCAGAATACATCCTCATCCGGTTCGCCGTATAAAGCTATATTGGCTTTCCGGTGCTCTTCTGCCGCCTCAGCCCTTCCGTCATGGGATGCATGGTTGTATAGGTAGCTGGCATGCACAAACCTGTTCTTTTTCAGATTGTCATCTAAAATTCGTGCGGCTAATACCCTTCTTTTCTCTGGGATTTCTGACAATTCCAATTCCTTTTTTAATGAGATAATGGTTTTAATATTTTGTTCAACACGCTTTATGTCCAGTTTCCCATATTCATTTTTCGGTTTGGACAATCCTTTGTCTGTAAGAAACTCATCCTTTGCATCAGGATTCGTATTATCCAGCATATCTATGACACTAATGTCAGTTTCATTCATTTTTTTGACAAAGGTATTCCAGTCTGGTATATGAATCTTTTCAGGGAACGGACGCATCTGACTCTCATTCATGTTTTACCTTATTTCTATGCTTCCTTAATATTCTATTCTTTTCAAAACGTTTCACGAATTCGCGTTTGCAGCTCTTCCAATGCATCCTCTGCTTTTTTAAGTTTGGGTTCAAAAACCCGCTGACACCGCTTAGTTAATCTTTTCCAGCCTTCTACTGCCTTTTCGTAATATTCTTCTGCTTCGGAATACTTTTTTAGACGTTCACTTAAAAGCATCGCAAAATTAAAATAAATTTCTGTTATTTTATCAATATCATATTCCTTATTTACTCTGGCATACTCGTCACAGATAGCACATGCCTGTCTCATATTCTGCTCTGCTTTTCTATAGTATTCTTCATTCGGCGGAAAGTCTCCCATTTGAACCAACAGTTTTCCATAACAACAATATGTTTCTGCCAGATTAAGTCCATACGTCATTTTATCCTTATCCGACCGCTTTTCCCTTATTCTAATTGCTTCTTCTATGTAATCTTTTGCCTGGCGGTACATCCCCGCATCTGTCAGAATAATACCATATTCATGTAATGTAAAGGCAAGTTCCACCTCATAAGCCGGGTCTGTCTGCACCAGTTCATGTCGTATGTCATATGCCTTTTTACAGTACTTCTGCGCTTCTTTATTACGCCCTCTTACATTTAACATTTTTGAATAATTGCTATATACCAGTGCAAGGGCTGGACGGTAAACAGAAGGATTCTGGTTTTCGTTCCTTTCTCTTATCTCTATTGATTTTCTATAATATTTCTCTGCATCCTGATAATTTTCCATCTTCTTATATACGAAAGCAAGATTATTATAGGTAGATGTGAGATCTATTTCTGGCTGGAAATTATAAGAAGAACTTTTCTCTGCCAGCCGTCTGCGAATTTTTAGCACCTTAAGATGACATTTTACCGACTCGTCCAGCCAATTTTTTCTGTTTTCCAAAATTCCTATATAATTATACGCAGAAGCCAGCACTGGCTCATATATTTTCGGTTCCTGCTGTGCTAATCTCTCTAAGCTTTTTACATTTTTTTCTAATCCCTTCTCTGCTCCCGCAAGCTGATTAGTTTTCCAAAGCAGTTTGGACAAATCATTATAAGTCTGAGCAAGCAGTTCCTGATTTCCACAAGAACCATCCTGAAAGATTTGGAATACTTCTTCATAATTTATCTTTCCTTTTTTATACTCTTTAATACCATAATATAAATCGCCCAACAGCTTTAGCAGTCTGACCTTATCCTCTGCCAGAGTACTGTCCGACAGCCCATACAGACATTTCAGATTTTCGCCAACTCTGATACCCCTGTCATATTCACGCTGATTCAGCAGAAACTCCGCAAATTCGTATAATGTAACATATTCTATCTGCCATTCTTTTGAAAGTTCTGTAATATGTTCATATATTTTAATAATTTCATGTTTCTGCCCGCTATTCATATCCTTTGTTTTTAAATTGGATATTAATGTCCTTTGGGCGGAAATAAACTGACGCAGTTTTCCTTTCTGTTCTTTCATGGACTGTTCTATGCCGGTGATTTCCTGGTCCCACTCTCTGCTGCGCAGTAACATGTCAGCATTTCCATAATTGCCATATTCAACAACGCTTTCAATCGCTTCTGCTTCCCTTGCATCCATGTCCTTTTTATTCTGTAATTTATCTGCCAGAAGATTCAGATTATCCCATATGCCTTTTTCCATCTTCCTGACAGTTTCTTTCTGCAATTTTAATGCTTCTCCCAGCGATTCCATGTCCTCTTTTGCTTTCAGGCTTCCTTCTGTGCCGAAAGTCCTTCTGGCATCTTCATACCGAATCTGTAAGGAATCCTGCTTTTTACAAGCTGCCTTAAAGTCTGCATTATTCTGGAATTGCAGAATTGAACCGCTGGAAAACTCCACCTCTGGCGCTTCATCCCTCAAATTTTGCAGGATATCCAGCTTTACCCTGTTAATGTCGCTGAAATAGACGGGAAACTGGTTAAAATCTTTTTTATATCTGTCTGCAAGCTTCTTTCTGCTGCCATCGTCCTGCAGTGTTTTTTCATCAGAAATGTTTTTATAAAACAGACGCAGTTGTACACATTCAGAGCCGGCTCCGCTGGGATTTAGCCTGTATGCCTGTTCATATACTTCCTGTATCCATTTTTCTGCCTTATCCCCAATCAGGATATAAAAATATTTACATTCCTGTATATTTGCAATCTCCTTATTTTCATAACACTGCATGCTCAGGTGGGCAGCCTTCTGACAGCTATTCTGTTCTTCTATAAATTCTTTCAGTTTGTCTATATCATTTTGAAATTCATCCTGTGAAGCTGCCAGATATATTTTTATATCATCTGGTGAACTCTCCTCCTCGACGGATACTTCCGGCTCTGGCATATTCTCTAATATCTGCTCTGCACAATCATTTTCCCGGCCAAAAGTATTTGTACCTGCTTTACTGTCTGTTTTATCAAGACCGTTATTTGTAACCTTTATCTGTTTTATATCTTTTTGCACATTTTCTAACTGGGTAATAATATGATCTACCTTTATGTCTATCCTCATCAGGCACTTCTTTTCAAATTCCGGATCTTTGAATTTCAATTCCATCCAGACTTTTGCAATGGAAAATAATCCGTTTTTAATGCCCTCTTCGCATTCTATGTCTCTGTTTTGCCCCTTGGCTTCACAATATTTGCACCATAAAAAGCCGCCCAGCTCCATGTTGTTATATTTGCATCTGCCCAGCACTTCATCTGTAATTTCAATTTTGGAAAGTAAAAACCTTATTTCTGCTATTACATAATCGGCTTCTGATTCCGGGACATTGGCTTCCACTATTACTTCCCGGGTAAGGATACGCTCGGTCGCGGACTGCCCCGCCCGGAAAAAGCACTTAATCTCTTCAAATTCTTTTTCAGAAAACTTCCCCGCCAGTATCTCAAAAAGAATCTCAAAAAGTTCCTCGGATAATTCACTTCCAAATATTTGTTTTCCGACCATTTTTGCTATTAATGTAAATATTGTAGCTTTCATTCCTTTTTCCCCTTGTATTTTTTACATAATTTTCTACTTAAAGTCTGTAAAGAAATCCCAATTAAATTTTACCATATATTTCCATATATCTCTATTCTAAAATAGAATATTGTGGAAAATGCCGGGGATACTTAGTTACTGTTCACTCCGTGACCAGTAACATGCAAAAATCCATCGAAAATTGCCTTCGGCAATGGGATTTTTGCACTCTCAAATCACTTTCTTACGACCAGCGCAGTAAATGCGCAGGTCTGTGTGAACAGTAACGGATACTTAGTTACCTTTCACTCCGTGACCATGAGCCAGCAAACATGCACTGGATATTCGTCCGGCAGTCTGGTATAATATGCCTATATTTTAAGGGGGTGCAATATGAAAAAAATACGCAGGCAAATGATAAATCTGCTGTTAGGTTTATCGTTATTTATGACGGGCATTTTTGCCAGTCCTATTTCATCCTCCGCCTCCCGTCTTACGATGGATAGCCCGGATGAAATGGAAGTGCATTTTCTGGATGTGGGACAGGGAGATTCCACCTTAATCACATGCGGCGGCCATGCCATGCTGATTGATACAGGCGATGACTCCAAAGGGACTCTCATCCAAAATTATCTGAAAAAACAGAATATTGAAAAACTGGATTATCTGATCCTGACTCATCCCGATTCTGACCATATCGGCGGTGCGCCGGTTATCATTTCAAAGTTTGAAATTGACAAAGTATTTGTATCAAACTACGAAAAAGACAATAAGACTTACCAGAAATTAATACAGGCACTGGACAATAAGGGCTTAAAATATACAACGCCCAAAACAGGTTCACAGTATTCTCTCGGTACTGCAGAAATAACAATACTCGGCCCTAACAGAGAATATGATAATCCGAACGATGCCTCAGTTGCCCTGCTTATACAGAATGGAAATAATAAGTTTTTATTTACAGGCGACGCAACAGAAGATGCCGAAAACGATATCCTTGCAAATAATACCGATATCTCTGCTGATGTTTATCATGCAGGGCACCATGGAAGCAAGACGTCTACATCCGAAGATTTCTTTAAGGCTGTCAGCCCTGCTTATGCTGTCATAAGCTGTGAGGAAGGCAATTCTTACGGACATCCCCACGCCCAGACACTCAACACTTTTCGGATGAACGGAGTTGACGTATACCGGACTGATGAGGAAGGGACTGTAATCGCCGTATCAGACGGCAGCACTATCACATTTAATGTTCCCGCTTCCGATACATGGAAAGCTGGAGAACCCACAGGCAGCGCAAAAAACTCCACTGCAGAATCAAGCGCTTCCGCCAAGGCAGAAAATGCTGATACCTCTGCGAAAACCACTGCTCAAACCGAATCGGCTGCTGGAAACTTAACTGCCCAGAACCAGACAGTACAGGCTCAGGAAGAAGCGCTCTCTAATACGGAAAGCACGCCTGCGGAAACTATTGAAGCACAACCGGAAAGCCCGGTTGCGGCGGCAGTTACATATGTCCTGAATAATAATACCCATAAATTCCATAAGCCCGACTGTGGCAGCGTACGTACAATCAAAGACGCAAACCGGGAAGATACCACCAGATCCAGAGATGAAATTATCGGGCTTGGATATGTGCCGTGTAAGAAATGTAATCCTTAAATTAAATTATTATGACATGAAAGAGCAGGGATTTTTCTGCTCTTTCATATACGAAAACAGCATCAACACTAAGATGATGATAAACCTGGATCAAGGGAGGTTATTTATGGCTGCGCTTTTATTACTGAATTTTATTACCCCATTTGTAATGATTTTAGTTGGATATTTACTAAAGAAGCATCCTGTGTCAGATATGCATAAATCCAATGGATACAACACTCCTGTCTCAAGGAAGTCACAGGCACACTGGGATTATGCACAGAGTATTGCCCCTGATATCTATATTTCTTTGGGAAAATATTTATTTTTATTTGAAATAACAGCAAATGTCATACTTCTCTTACTCCGGGTATCTATTGTGTGGTCAGTCGTAGTAGGTACATGTATAGGTATGGCTTTTCTCTTTTATGGATTTTATTATATTGATTCAAAAATCAGGGAAAAATTAGGATAAACATGTCTGTCTGGTTGATTGTCCATGCCAGAAATGAACTATGGTACGAGCCTGGTAAAAGATTCTACCCAGATGATGCATTCCCTGTCAGGAATAACTATTAGAAAAACAGATGTCAGAACGAATTTCCGTTAGAACTTCTATGCTTTTGTTTATTGTAACAAAGCATGTCTGTCACGTCAACAAAACATTCTCTAAAAATTCCTTCTTCATAACGTGTGGTTATCAACATGCACAATACAGGATTTTGTGGTGAAGCAGCCTGATTCAAATTTAATCTCCCATATTTTGTGGTTAAACACAGATGGTACATTTCCGCAGCAAATATTTTTCTATATCTATCAGCAAAAATCTACTGCCATAAGATGCTGACAGTCAAAAGGAACAGAAAAATATGCGGTTCCGATATAAAAATCGAGAAACAAAAACGGATAATAAATATTTTTTAATATTTTGAAACCAAAAGACAATATCTGACGTCTAATGATTGTAAAGCAAATGAAAGACGCTTGTGTTTGTTTTACAATCATACGCGCGTAGGAGAAAGCTAATGAAAAGCATTGAAATAAAGTTTTGTGTAAAGAAAGCGCAGAGGCATGATAAAGACGCATTTACCGAACTTATGCAGTTATATATGAAGGATATGTATAGAGTTGCCATTGCTATCCTAATGAATGAAGAAGATGCAGCAGATGCCCTTCAGGATACAATCCTCACTTGTTGGGAAAAGTTATATACACTTAAGAAACCAGAGTTCTTTAAGACATGGATGACAAGAATACTTATAAACCATTGCTATGACATCATAAGAGATAATGCAGTTTACGAGAATATGGAATCTTATGAGGAACCGTCAAAATGCGATGAATATAATCTTGAATTGAAGGAGGCATATGCTTCTATAGACGAACGTTATCGGCTGCCTATGGAATTGTACTATAGTCAGGGTTTCAAGATGAGAGAAATTGCGGAAATGTTGTCATTACCATTAAATACCATCAAGACAAGGGTTTCAAGAGGAAGGAAAGAACTGGAAGCGTATTATCGCGATTGTTAGGAGGATAGAAATGTCAAATAAGAAAAATATATTTTCTGAAGAAATAGAACTGTCGGAAATTGTGTTAAAAAAAACAAATCAAGCCTTTGAAATGATTAGGCAGGAGGACATTGGTTATATGAAAAAAACAAATACTAAAGGTAAGAAATCATTTAAAACGCAGGCTGCCGCCGTTGCATGTGTTTGTATATTAGCGGTTAGCAGTATAAGTGCCGTTGCTGCAATTCATCATTATTGGGGAAGAGGTATGAGCGGAAATATCCAGGCATCCGGCGAACAGCAACAAGTGCTTACAGAAGAGAAGGTAGCAAAAGTGTATAGTGAAGAGCCGGATAGCTTGTCACTTGCTGTGACAAATAATGGCATTACAATAGAGCCGGATACAGTTGTTGTGGATGACAGATTTGCATATATGTCGTTTAATATTTCCGGTTATAGCATGGAGGATGGGATGGAACCAGGATTCGAAATGGTGAATGTGTATCAGGGAGATAATCCGGAGGATGACGATGCACGGGTTAATATGAGCGGAACCATGTATAATGGAATTATCTCTGATGAAAACGGCGCACCGGTGTATGAGGACGGAACTTCTGTTAAAATGCACGAAGATGGAAGCATTATCTGTCATTATACTGATAGTAATGGAAATATGGAATATATTATTCAGGCAAGTATTGGAAACGAAAATGATTCATTTCTTGGTAAGACAATACATGTTAATTTAAAAAATCTGGGAACTTTTTCAAAAGCTAAGTTTACCCCGGCGGCGGAAGGGAACTGGAATTTTGAAATAATCCTTCCTGATGTAAGTTCCTCTCAAAATATTAAGGTAGGGCAGAAAGTGGAAGGAACAGATTTCACAATAGAAAGTATCAGCATATCTCCTATTTCCATGAAAGTTAATTACTCTGCCAGCGCGGCTCCTGCCGGGCATGAAGATGATCTTGGTATTCCTGAGGTAAAGGGAGTTATACTAAAAGATGGAACAAGAATACCTTACTTAACTGGCGCCGGCGGTTCTGGATTTACAGATAGCAGTAAGCATAATGCCTATCAAATAGCGGGCTATAATCGAGTTATTGATGTTGATGATGTAGCTGCGCTAATAGTTTTGACTTCACCTGAAAGTGAAAAAGTTGAGATACCGATTTCAAAATAAAATGCCTAAACAGCATAGCTGATGTCTACATCCCAGAGCGTGTTTGACGGGTTAGGCGGGCGGACAAAAAAGAAAGGCACAGCGTTAACCTCTTAAAGGTTGCCGTGCCTTTCAATAAAAAAACCGATAACCGCATTTCTAATCTGCGAGTTATCGGCTCTGCGTCTGTGCGTCTGGCTCTTTGATAACTGAAACCTTAATTTTTTTTACATGGATCAGCGTTTCTTTCCGGCATTTTGGGCAGAACAGGGGGAAGTTTATTAACTCTGTATCAGAACGCATTTTGATGCGGGTCTTACTGCTGCATACAGGGCATAGCAGCCATTCAAAACTTCCCTTGGCGGTATCACTGTTCATCTTTCCCACCACTTTCCTGGCGCAATACAACGCTGCTGATAATGCCGATGCCGCCCAGCACAGCGCACCACTTCGACGAGAACACAACGCCAGCCGCTACCAGACCAGCGCCAGCAACAAAATGGCACACTGAGGTCGTTTTCAGCGTTTTCTTTCCTGGGTTGGGAAGCGGCACAGAAATCCCCAGCTTTTCATTCAGCTTTCCGCAGGTATGATTGATTTCTTTTATCATCGTTTTTCCTCCTAAAAAATAAGTTGCAGGCCATGATTGGCCGTGAGCAGTACGCCGACACAAATCAAAATCCATGCAAGCGTGTTCTTTTCTTTCCCTTTTCTCTTGTTCAAAAATAGGAGAATCACTCCCGCGACTGTAACGCAGACGCCGACAATCAACAAAATGGTTGAGATAAGCTGCATCGTTTCTGCGCCAGGGACCGGGATAAAATCAAGGATTGGAACGTTCATATGGCTGCCTCCTTTCTATTAGCTGCTTAATTCACGGTTGGTTCAACCGCTTAAAAATAAGCGTAACCCGATGAGCAAGGCCCACAAGAGAATACTTTGAGCTGCCAAGATAAGGATGGGTAAGGGATGAAACCAGTTCCCAGCCCTCTTTTCCCCAGCGGTTTAATTGAGCAGTCAGTGTATCCTGGGAATGTTCCATGTCCTTACAGTCCACAGTGACGGTTTTGTACTCAAATGTTTCCATGAAATCTCCTTTACTCAAAGATGCTGTTTACAAGAATATCCGCCATACAGTCAAACACAGCGAAATAATCACAGGTGACAGCAAGCGTTTCTTTTGCGTAGGTGGTGGTCAGCAGCGCACTCAATATCCCGTAGGCCTGTGACGGCTCCATTTTCAAAGTGAGGTTTGCGGCCTTGGCAGCCTGCCTGAAAGTTTCAAAACTGTCAAACTTGAGTTTTTGCAGGGTTTCTTTCGGGAGTTTCGTCACAAAAGACTGAAAATCCGGCGTGTTGACATTATACAGGAATGGTTTGCTGTCATACTCCCGGAACAGCTCTTTTATGGATTGGGCAAACCCCTCCTTTGTCTGCCTGCGCCTGTTGATGTCAAGGACTTTCTCCGTCAGTCTCTTTTGTATGCGTTCGATAGTTTCCGAAAATAAATCCTCCTTTGTGGGGTAAAGCGTGTAGAATGTGCCGATAGATATGCCTGCATTATCACACAAATTTTTGATGCTGGTCTTTTTGTACCCATGTGCAATCCAGCATTCCTCACACAGTTCCCTCAGCCTCTTTCGGATTGCTTTTTTATCGGCGTCTGAAAAAACAGGTTTGGGTGGCATAGGTCTTCCCTCCTTTCTTGCGATTTTAAATTGCGAATATTCACTAAAAATATTCACAATAGAATAATAGCACCCCTGCTCACCCTTGTCAAGGAAAATCACAAAGTAACAATTTTCACATTTATATCCACAATCGGCCAATACCAGAGCGTGTTTGAAAATTCCATAAAACTATTCATTTACCGGATTCGTATAATTGCTCTGTACAGTTACAGGCAGTTCATCATACTGCACCTCGTTCCATTCGAGGACACCCCGGACAGGCATAACTGTCAGACGAATAAACGCTCCTTCTTTTAACTCTCTTGATGTTCCGAAAGTAATCTCTTTTTCCTTTCCATTTTCATCATAAGCCAGCAGTGTGTAGGAATAGGGCAGACCGCCCTTGAAATCAATGACGCCCCCCTTGGACTCCACCTGTTCCACCTTACTGTTGTCGATTTGGGAATAGTAATAGGTACTGCCAGTTCCCGACAGAAGCCATATACAAAAACAGATGAAACCCAGAGTAATAATAACGACAGTTCCAATTCCGATGAATACTTTCTTTTTCATTTTCGTTCTCTCCTCTCTTTACCAACCTTTTTTAGCAATTATTTTTTTGCCTTTTTTAACTGTTTTTTTCGGTGCGCTGTTTTTGGCTGTCAGCACAATTATGGAGGTGATCAGCAACGCAGCCAGCATACTGAAAATACAGTGCAGCAGATTCCAGTGCACAGAGACATCATAGCTGCGATAACCAATTAATCCCATGCTTGCTGTAACAGGATACAGATTGGCCAGAGCCATGTTTCCCGCCGCAAACATTCCGCCGTAACCATAAACAAAGGCGACCACCGTTCCTATCAAATGTCCATTTTGTATGCGGGCGGCAATCGCAATCACCGGCATGACTGCGATATACAAGAACAGGCAGTTCAACGTAATCTGCGCTGTGATCTGTACGACAGATGGCAGACTGGCGCCAGGAAAACCGGCAAGCCAGGAGGCAGCAACAGTAAACGCCACGCTGGTCACTCCAAAAAGTAATGACAGCAGAGCGCAGGCAATCAGCTTTCCGCACAACAGAACGCGGAACGAGACGGGGATGGTCAGAATACTTTTCAGTGTGTCATCCGTTTCCTCCCGGTTAATGATATACCCGGCGATCAGGGTAATGCACATCGGGAAGATCGTTGTAATATTGTTCTTCATGACCTGCTCTGCGAAAAACGAAAATGTCCAGACTGTGCCATCCAGCGCCGTGGTAGAAAAAAGGGTCAGCAGAACGGACAGCAGCATCAAGAGGACTCCCGCCCAAATGATGTGATACCGCTTCAATTTCCAAAACTCGGTTTTTATCATAGACATATCACACATCTCCTCTCTTTTTATACATCTGGTCAATCACCAGAATGGACAGGGCTCCCATAACACCCAAAATCAGCGCTGTCTGAACGGTTGACGGAACCAGATATTCCAACGCACCCACTCCCCCGCGCACTCCATGCCGTGCCATGTCGCCTGCGCTCCATAGCGTCGTAAGGGGGATCGGCATCAGCCAGCACACAGCCTTTGGCAGAATTCCAAAGCAGGATTCTGCTGTCATACTCAAAACGCTGTAAAAAATGCACAGCAGAACGGAGAAAATATAAGTCCTGCTGAAAAAGACAACCAGAACCACCAGGGGCAGTGTGCCGGCGGTTACGAAAATCCCCATTTCTACTGCCATCCACAGTTTATAGGCAAGTCCGCTGACTTCGGCAATCAGGCTCCCGCACAGAATGGTGACAAAGGTCGTAGATATACAGTATATTACCCCAATCAGGAACAAGACCGTGATTTTTGCGAAAATCATCTGAGTGCTTGTCACCGGAATTGTACGCAGGTTTTTGAATGTGTCGTTGTCCCGTTCCATAAAGAAAAGCATGGCCGCGACTACGCCAATTACACAGGGAAGCAGTAATTCCACCCCGTATCCCATTACAAATTGGAAGAAATCGTCAAAAAGTGCGGTTTTCGTATCGTACTTCGCCATCATGCGAGGGGTCTGCATCATCATTGCCACCGGGGGCGGAAACAGAAACGTGGAGAATAATACAAACAGAATGAATTTCTTCCGCTTCAATTTCAAAAACTCGCAGGAAATCAGTTTAAGCAATCCCCTCACCCCCAGTCACGCGCTTGAAATACTCCTCCAGACTTTCTTCCACAGTTGCGGCCTCTGATACTTCCAGGCCATGGGCCACAAAGGCGGAAACCATCTTTGCGACAGGCGTTTCCATATGATTGACCCACAGCTCGCGGCGGCCTTGGACAGTAATCTGCTTTTCGCGAAACGAGTTTTCCAAAATCCGTGCTGCCTGCTCTGCATCGGACACCACAAAGCGGATATATTTACGGCTCCTGGCCTCCAATTCCGCAAGACTTTCTTCTTCCAGCAATACGCCCTGGTCAATAATGCCGATGTCATCCGCCAGCAGTGCGATTTCTGAGAGAATATGACTGGAAATCAAGATGGTTTTGTCCCGCTCATCGCAGAGTGCCCGGATGAATGCCCTCACCTCCGCGATGCCGATGGGATCCAGACCGTTGATGGGTTCGTCCAAAATAAGCAGCTCCGGATCGTGCATCACGGCCAGCGCAATTGCCAGCCGCTGTTTCATGCCCAGGGAGTATTGTGAGAACAGCTTTTTATCCCGATAGGGCAGGCCGACCAAATCCAGGGCGTTTTTAATGGCATTACGGTTTGTCAGGCCCCGCAGTTCGGCAAAGATACGAAGATTTTCGGTTCCCGTCAGGTTGGGATAAAAGCCCGGGGATTCAATCAGGCTGCCGATACGGGGCAGCAGTTCCTTTTCATTGCCTGACAGGGGTTTCCCCCAGACCGATACCTTTCCAGACGTAGGCTGTGTAAGGCCGAGGAGCATTTTCATGGTGGTGGTCTTTCCAGCCCCATTCCGCCCCAGCAGACCATAGATGCGGCCCTTCTGTACATGAATGTTCAAATCAGCAACGCTTTTTTGCTGTCCATATTGTTTTGTAAGATTGCTGGTTTTAATAACTACTTCTCTCATCGACGTATACCTCCTTCTATGACCCCATCTTACAGTACCGTCCTTGAGGTTCCCTTGAGCCAGCCTTGAGATAACCTTGAATTTTTTCTGTACGCCTATACATTTTTTGATTCCTGCGATATAATGAGAAAAATTTTGTTGATATGGGGGCATTCTTATGCTTGACAAAACAATCCTTGTCGTTGATGATGAACAGGATTTATTGGTTATGACCCGCTCTATTTTTGAGGGCGCCGGATATACACAGATTGAAACGGCGTCATCCGCAGAAGGAGCTCTGCGGCTTATCTCCAAAAAGATGCCGGACATGGTGATTTTGGACGTGATGATGCCGGACATGGACGGATTTGAGCTGCTGCAAGAGATTCGCGCTGTCAGCAGCGTGCCTGTTCTGATGCTCACAGCCAGGGGAGAGGCCGAGGACAAATTTGCCGGCTTTGAACTGGGAGCCGATGATTATATCGTAAAACCGTTTTTACCGAAGGAATTGCTGCTGCGTGTTCAGGCGATTTTGAAGCGAGCCTATCCTGAAAAAAATCGCATTATTACACTGGAGAACTCTATGATCGATTTAGACCAGGCAGAGGTTATCAAAAACGGCCAGCATATCCCGTTGACCGCGAAGGAATATTGCATTTTTCAAAAACTGGCAGATAATGCAGGTCATATCGTGACCATCGGGCTGCTCTGTCAGTCCGTATGCGGGGAAATCTGGCAGGGTTATGAAACGACTCTGATGACCCACATCCGGCACATCAGGGAAAAGATTGAAAAAAATCCGTCGGAGCCTGTATCACTTCTGACGGTCAAGGGCCTGGGATATAAATTGGTTGTCAGGGGAGCAGACAAATGAAACCTGTTGAGCGTTTCTTTCGGAAATACTTTTTATCTATGATTGGAGTCATTGTGCTGTTTTTGTTCCTCAATATTGTTTTGTTTTTTTCGGTTTTGATATGGGCCTGGCAATCCCCAGACTTGGCCGAGATTTCAATCTATGATATAAGCGAGCGCATTATAGCGGATGAGTCCGGGAATCTGACCACAGAGAATGACCTGCCGGAAATACTGCAGGAAAATCATGCCTGGGCGATGCTCCTGGATGACAAGGGAACTGTGGTCTGGCAGGAGCATCTGCCAGATGAGCTGCCACTGCAGTATACCGCGGCGGATATTGCGAAATTCAGCCGGTGGTATTTGCAGGGGTATCCGGTCTATGTGCAGGAGCACCCTGGCGGATTGCTGGTAGTTGGCGTTGAAAAGAATTCTTTGGTCAAATATAATTTTATTGTCAATGAGGACTATATAAAGAAAATATTTATTGGCATAATAGCTGTTTTTATCGTAAACATCATTGTGGTCGTCCTTCTGATCTGGAAAAATACACACCATGTAGAAAAAGCGGTCGCGCCGATCTTGCGGGGAATCGAAACTATTTCTGCCGGTCAGACGGTTTTACTTCCGGAAAAGGGTGAACTTGCGGAAATCAATCAAAAACTCAATAAGGCGGGGAGCTTTATCGCAAAAAAAGACAATGCCCGTGCCGAGTGGATCAGCGGCATCTCTCATGACATCAGGACACCCCTTTCTGTGATCCTGGGATTTGCCGGACAACTGGAGGATGATGAATCACTTCCGGCTGCTGCCCGCGAACAGGCTGCATACATCCGCAGGCAGGGGGAAAAACTCCGAAGCCTGGTTTCCGACCTGAACCTTGCTTCAAAACTGGAATATTCCATGCAGCCGCTCCGCATGGAAAAGGTGTTTGCCGTTGAAATGGCACGGCAGGCAGTCTGTGAGTTTTTAGATGGCGGAATTGATAATCTGTACACAATTGATTTTGCTTCAGACCCACAGAGCGAAACAGTATTCATGTTGGGCGACGCTGCTTTATTGAAACGCGCATTGTGTAATTTGATTCAAAACAGCATAACCCATAATCCGAAGGGATGTAGTGTTTCCGTTTCTGTCATATGTAATGAAAGCAGCACGTTCATTACAGTTGCGGATGACGGCGTGGGCGTATCAACTGAAAAATTAAAAGAATTGAGAGCGAAAACACGCCATATAGAAAGTATCGATGAAAAATTGAATTTGAAACATGGACTGGGAATCCTGCTGGTCTGGCAGATTGTAGAGGCCCATCATGGCACAATGGAAATCACCAGTGCACCGCAAAATGGCTGCCAAACATGCCTGACCTTTCCTAACGGGCAGAAATAAAAAAGTGCCCAGGGCACTTTTTTATTTTATCCTTTTTTACAACCGCAGGCTGTACTTTTTAATTACTTCCAGTGTTGGAAGCGCGTTCCCTTCATAGTCAAACAATCCCTGATTCGCCCATTCGTTTCCGCACGGCCCCTTATCCTGCATGTAGGCAAGGGATTCCGGCGTTGCCCAGCCGCTTCCCTTTACCGGAATCCAGGCCGGTTCCCAGTAAAAATATCCTGCCCCCAGCCCTTTTTTTACATTGGATAGTCCCTCCAGAAAATGCTCCATAAAATCCTGCTGTCCTTTTTTAGTAGCGGGATATTCCAGCATCTTTGCTTTTTCCGGCTTGACGGCGCTGCCTTTGCGCTGCTTTGGCGTCAGCCCTTCATATGCGCCGTAGTCTTCCATGGTAAAAGGCTGGGACACCTCCACTACAATCATCCTTTTTCCGTACCTGTCGGCTAAAGCGTTCATATTTTCTATCAGACCGTTAATTTTTCCGTTCCACACCGGATAGTAGGAAAGTCCGATAATATCAAACTCCTCCCCACCCAGCCTTTTATAGTTATCAAACCAATCCTGATACAGTTTCTGCTCATTTCCCTGATCCAGATGCAGCATCACAGGTATATCCCTGCTTACCTTCCGCACGCCGCGGATTCCGGCATTAATGAAGCGGATAAGATTTTCCGGCTCCGACACCTTTCCTTCCGGCCAGAGAATTCCGTTGGTAATTTCATTCCCCACTTGAACCATATCCGGCAGGTATCCTTCTTCCTTCAGAGTAAGCAGTGTTTCCCTGGTATACTCATACAAAGCCACTTCCAGTTCTTCTGTTCCGTAATCCTTCCAGGCTTTCGGCTTTATCTGCTTGCCCGGGTCTGTCCAGAAATCACTGTAATGGAAATCCAGCAGGTACTTAAATCCCTCCGCTTTTACTTTTTTTATCATCCTGATTGTGGTGTCTAAATCGTTGACACCTGCGCCATAAGGAATTTTGTCCTGTGTATAAGGGTTTTGCCAGAGCCGGAGCCGGATGTAATTCACACCGTAAGACTTCAATATATCAGTCAGTTCTCTTTCTTCTCCCTTATCATAATACTTTCCTCCCAGATTCACCACCTCATCCATAGAGGAAATATCCATTCCATGTATAAATTTTTCCATCATCTCTTCCCTTTCCATCCTCCTCATACCTCTGTAAGTATCTTACATTCAAAAGGATTCAGCCATATTTCCCCACTCATTATCATTTTACTGTCTGCTTCCTCATATCTGCCCGGCGTTTCCACCAGCACCCTGCTGTCATTGAAATTCTGCAGAAAAATAAGGTCTTTTTCCCCTTTTCTCAAGGCAGTTGTCACTCCGTAAGGAAGATGCGTCCGAAGGGGATTTTCTATCCCTGCTTCCAAGGCCCGCCCCCTGTAAAAATCATTCAGAAACCCCTGTTCAAATTCAGCCGCCAGATAATATGCTTTTCCCCCGCCATAACAGTTTTCCGTTACTGCCGGGGCGCCTGCATAAAAATCCTCCAGATAAGCAGATATTGTCTGCGCGCCTTTGCTGTGGATAACTTCACACAAATTTCCTGTTTGATAAACCTTCCCATGGAAAGTAATACTGTTTCCAAATTCCTCTCCCGGCGCGTCGATTTCCTCCTGACAAATGCCAAGCACTTTTTCAAGAGGATGCTCCCCTGTAAAGCACAAATCATTTTCATCCACAATTCCGCTCCAGTAGGTGGTAATGTATGTGCCGCCTTCTCTTACATACTTTTCTATTTTTTCGGCATAGCCTTTCCGGTAAAGATAATTCAACGGCGCAGCCACGATACGATAGCCCGTCAGTTCATAGTCCATACTGACAATATCCACATCAAGTCCGGCCTCCCAGAATGCCCGGTAATGTTGTAAAAAAGTTTTCTTATAATCCATATCCAGCCTTGGGCCTGTGGCATCTTCCACCGCCCACCAGTTTTCCCAGTCAAAAATCATGGCAATTTCCGGCTTATTGCAGGATTTTAAAATCAGCCCTTCCGTTTTCGCAAGGCGTTCCCCCACTCCGGCCACGTCCCGGAAAGTACGTGTGCTCCCGCCGTTTTTGTGATCCAGCACCGCCCCATGGAATTTCTCAAAAGAGCCCCTTCCCTTCCTCCATTGGAAATACTGCACTGTATCAGAGCCGTGGGCAACTGCCTGCATGGAAGAAAGCATATGCATCCCCGGCCTTTTCACCGGATTATTTATCCGCCAGTTTATCACAGAGGGCGTGCTCTCCATCAGCATAAAAGGCTCTTTTTTCATGCTGCGCATCATGGTATGGCAGGCCGCTGCTTTCACCGCCATGGATGTCTCGTCCTTTTCTTTGTGCCAGAATGGATAGGAGTCCCAGGATACCACATCCAGCTCCTTCTGCATCTTATAATAATCCAGATTCTTAAAAAAGTACATGAAATTGGTGGTGACAGGAAGAGAGGAGTACTCCCTCAGGGATGCAATTTCCCATTTTAAAAACTCTGTCATCTGGCAGGTCACAAAGCGGCGCCAGTCCAGATTCAGCCCATGCAGCAGATTTTCTCCATGGGGCACAGGGCTGTGTATCTGTGTCCAGTCTGTATACACATGGCTCCAGAATACCGTCCACCATGCCCTGTTCAGGGCTTCAAGGGTTTTATACTTTTTCTTCAGCCATTCCCGGAACGCCTCCTGACACTGCTCACAATGACAGGCCCCGTCAGAAAAGTTGCCTCCCATTTCATTGGAAATATGCCACATGATAATCCCTTCATGGCGCAGGGACATCTGTGCCAGCTTTCTGTCAATTTTTCCCGACATCTCCCGCATCTTGGGCGAAGTATAACAGAAATTATGTCTTTTTCCCGGAAGTTTTCTCCTGCCATCGGCCTGCACCTGTCTCACCTCCGGATATTTTTCCGTAAGCCAGTGAGGCATCCCTCCTGTAGGTGTCGCCAGTATTGTAAAGATTCCTTCCCGGTACAGCCTGTCAATCATCTCCTCCAGCCATTCAAAGCAGAACGCCCCTTCCGACTGCTCCAGCACTGACCAGGAAAACACCCCCAGCGTCACGCAATTGATATGCGCCTCCTTCATCAGCCGGATGTCCTCATCCAGTATATCCGGTCTGTCCAGCCACTGTTCCGGATTATAATCCCCGCCATGCAGCATCCTTCCAAATTCCATTTTCCAATCTCCTATCTTACACACTATCAATAATACCCGGTTTTCCGGGAATCCTGCAAAAGAAAAGCTTTCCTCCCGTAATCCATCCCCGGAGACAGCATTCCCCGGAAAAACGCGGACAAACGTCTGGCCAGTCCGGCCGGACAGGTGTCTGCCGCCTTTTCCGGGGGATGACGCCTCTCAAAATCTAATCAAAATCAAATTTCCTGTATCGTTCAGCCATAGCCCCATACCGGAACCTTGCCATCTGGTTTTTCTCAAGGACATCTTCTTCCGTCCCCCTGTACTGGCACCGGATACAGTAATACTCTTTTTTATCCTTATCATAAAACATATCCAAATCCAAATCCCGCATAAAGCAGGAGGGACAACGGTAGTTTAATCTGCCCTTTCCAGCCTGAGCCATGTCGCAAACTCCTCCTTATTTTTAAGACTCTTTGTATACCCAAGGGTAAACATCGGCGAAAACGCATAGCCTTCCCTTACATAGCCCTTTGCTTCCAAAGACGGGCAAAGGGAAACTTTGGTTTTTACGGGAGGAATGACTGCCGACACTTCCCCGGCTCCTTCCATAACTAATTCCCTGCATTTGTATTCATAGGTAAGCGTTTCTTTCTGGCCCTCTTTCTGGCAGCTTAAGAGGATTCCCTTCATATCCTCCGAGTATTCCGTTGTGCCGTAGCAGGCCACCATATATTCATCAATTTCTATTTCCGCGCCGGGCCTGCTCATATTCAGAATCCTGCGCTCAATTTTAATCTGGGAGCTTCCCTCTTCAAAAGAAATCACACTCTGCAGCGTTACGGTCAAATCATAAAACTCAATTTCCACCGGATCTAAGGTGAGGATTCTGGTCTTTCCCTGCTGGGAAAAATGAGCCTTCGTCCTGCAAAGGCATAAATCCACCTCTTCCCCCTGATATCTGATTTTGGCGCTGCGTATGGTTCCCTCCCCTGCATAGTGGGTAAAGTACCCTGCCCGGTATTTTTCCTGAATCAGGAAGGGGTATGAGGCGTCGGTGATGTGCTCCGTTCCGATTCCCACCTTCCATTCCAGCTTCGCCGCATAGGGGCGTAAGTCAACAATGGCGCCGCCCTGGTCCATATTGACGCAGGCTCTCATATAAGGGTCTGCATACCAGAACAACTGCTTGTCAGATCCATACAGAATATCCCTCCAGAGAGCACATTCCGGTTCTTTATAGGTCTTTTTCTTCCTATAATAGTCTGCAAACTCGGCCATGGTCATATCAATAAGCCTGCCTTCTTTTTTCAGACTGCCATAGTAAGCCATACCATCCTCGTAACTCTTTGCCAGCAGTTCATAGGGGGATTCCCAGCGTCCCATTTTATTCAGCCATCCCGGGCCTACAAACATCATATTATAGGAATAGCCGTTATTATATTTCTCCAAATCCCGGTACTGGTCTATGAGATTATACAGATATGGATATTCCCATGTGTCGGTATCATATATCATTCCCCGCAGCACATTCTGGGGATGGGTTCCGAAGTTGGAGCCGTTGCCGTCATAACATGCCAGCAAATCCCTTGATAAATGGGGAATAGCCACGATACCGCTGTCCTCCCCTTCATCAGCGGCCGGCGCGTGGGTATTTTGTTTCGAGGGTATCCATGGATTCCACGGGCCTCCGTCCATAAAGGTATACCAGGAATTGTTGCAGGTGTGGTAAGCCTTCGGCCCTTCCTCCCAGCATGTGGCAACTGCGCACTTTACTGACGGGTATTTCTCCTTTATATAATTAATCAGATCGGCATCCATATAATAAGAACCGGTAGACTCCGGGTAAAAGCCGAACTTCTCATAAAACTTTTCGAACACATCATTGACAATGGACTTCTTATCTTCCATGGAAAACATCCAGATGCAGAAGTCCTTTGTCTTATACTTTTCACGGAATTCCGTACATGGGAGTCCCAACAGGGACAAGGAAATCTCGTCCCCGTATTTTTCATGATGCTCCCTGGCGATTTCCACTGCTTCCTCATTGAATAATGCCGCATAAGTCATCTGAATCGTAGTTTTTAAGTTGTATTTATGTGCCATTTCCTGTTGGAATTTAAAAATATCCAAAGATTCAGTCAGGAGGGCTTTCCTCCCAATATCCTCCTCTTTTCCATGTCCCGTCACCTTCTCGGCATACTCTGGTACCATTTCCGGTCTGTGGATGATATTTACAATAAAATCACTCATTTCTTAATTCCTCATTCCTGCCGGCATGCCGGCATATCTTAAATTTAACCTTTTACCGAACCTCCGGTAACACCTTCCACATAGAACTTCTGCATAATCACGAACAGTACGGAAATAGGTATGGAAACCAGCACGCCGCCTGCGCAGAACTGTGTAAAGTAGGTGTTGATCAGGCTCCTGTCAAGCATGTTGAACAGTCCGATTGCCACTGTCCACTGGGAGGAAACGCCTGCGTTCAATATCATCTTTGCAAAGATAAAGTCCATCCAGGGCGCCAGAAACGAGCTGATTACCGTATATACGATTATAGGCTGGCTCATAGGCAATACCACCGACCAGAATATCTTTGCCTCGCTGGCTCCGTCTAAGTAAGCCGCCTCCCTTAAGGAAACAGGAACCGTGTCCAGAAAGCCTTTTGCAATCAGGTAGCCAAGACCTGAGGAAGCGGAGTATACCAGCACCAGCCCCCAGTGGTTGTTGGTAAGGTTTAAGGTACGCAGGATAAAGTAAACTGCTATCATGGACAAAAATCCCGGAAACAGGTTCATGATGACAGCCATATTCATTAAAGGCTTACGCATCTTGAAACGCATACAGGATGTAGCATACGCCACCATCAGCACAAAAGCGCTGGAAATTACGCAGCTACAGCAGGCCACAATAAAGGTATTCTTGAACCAGTTGGGAAACTGTGCCACACTGTCCGCTGAAAATAACAGGTTCTTATAATTCTGCAGGCTCCATTCCTGCGGAAAAAAGGTACTGGTGTTGATTCCGGTGTAAGCGCTGAAGGATGTCACCAGAAGCCATACAATGGGAATCAGCCAGATAAAAGCCAAAAATGCAAGCAATAAATGCCGGAGTACTATGTTTACAAATCTTTTATTCATTATCGGTATGCCTCCTCTCTGTCCCCTTTGATAAAGCGGTTAAATGAAATAAGAGTAAATACCGCACAGATGATAAACACCACAATACCAATGGTGGATGCCATCTTGTAATTGTAATAATCCTGTGTCAATGTGTACAGCCATGTTACCAGCAAATCCACTTCCTTTGCCTGGGAGTTTGCCATCGCCTGATTGGTTGTGACAAACACATTAGCTGTCAACAGATAAATAACGTTAAAGTTGTTTATATTTTTTACAAAGTCCGTCACCAGCGCCGGCCCTGTGATGAAGAGCATGTAAGGCATGGTGATTTTCCAGAAAATCTGTCTCGGCGTTGCGCCGTCGATTCTGGCGCTTTCAAGCTGTTCTGTAGGAATGTTCATCAACACGCCCGTTGCAATCAGCATCTGATAAGGAACGCCAACCCATACATTGATGAGTATAATCATTGCATGCGCCCAGCCCGGAGCTGACAGAAAAGGTATGTAACTGGTTCCAATCAGTCCCATGCTTCTCAGCCAGTCCGTCAGGCCAATATTGGCGCAGAAAGTGTTAACGATACCGCTGTTTCCAAAAAAGTTCTTTACCAAAAGCAGTGACACAAACTGGGGAACTGCAATGGTAATAATAAACAGTGTACGCCACATTTTGGGAAACTTTGTTTTTTTGTCATTAATCAGTATGGAAAGCAGGATACCGCCTATGTAAGTAGTAAAGGTAGCAAATACTGCCCATACCAGCGTCCATGCCAAAACCCTGACAAAGGCATAGCCAAAGGTCACAGTTAATCCGCCGTTGCCGAACAAATCCCTAAAGTTCCTGAAGCCCACCCATGTAAACAGGGCGCTTGGCGGCATATGCTGCTGGTCGTAATTGGTGAAAGCCACCAGAATCAGTACCAGAAGCGGCACCAGCGTAAAGGCTACAACTCCCGAAACCGGCAGTGCCAGCAGTGTAATATGGAATTTTTCATTCAGAAAGGAAATCAGATCCTCCTTAAAGGTCTTAATATGTTTTCCTTCCTGCTCCATTTTTTGTAACTTATAATTATTTATAATATTATTTAAATATACGACAGCAAAAATCGCCCACACTACAAAGCTTATCAGCGAAAATAACAGAATCATGAAAGAATGGTCATAATCGTTAAACTCATTTTTCATTGTTACCACGTTGAATACTGATTCCTGCTGTACGGTTCCCAGCGTTGCGAATTTCGGCACATAATCCATGGCGAAACCAAAGGTAAATGCAATCACTGCTATTTCAAAAAGTGTAATCAAAATTGATTTAATAAACTGTTTTCTTCTGCAATAGCCTGCTCCCATCCAAATAAGGGACAGCTTTACAAAAATATCTCCATTTGCCACTGCAGTGCCGAACTCTTTAAAGAATCCGCCGATTGCCCCGAAAAAGGACCCTGTCTGACCTTTGACTTTATCCATTTTTCCACCCCTTCCGAAGGTTTATTTTTCTCGTTTACTGAATCGGTGCAGTTATACCTTCCACCATAGTATCAAGAGCTGTCTGAATTGCCGCCTCATCGTCTCTTGCAATCTGTCCCTGGGCAATCATTTCCCCGAAAGTTGCTGCCGGATCCCAGAAATTGCCGCCTACATTCTGTACTACGCCGTATGCAGACTGCTCAGCCAGTGCTGCGATTGCCACATTTGCCGCTACAGCATCGGAAGCTGCCACATTGTTATTGGAAGGGCCGATTTCACGTTTTTCAAAACGGATAGCCTGATTTTCTTCATTTGTGATCCAGTCAGCCAGAAGCGCTGCCCAGCCTGCATTCTGTGAATAAGCATTCACAGCTACCAGCTTGTAACCTGCTACGGAACCCTGCTGGATTTCCTTGCCGCCTGCATTAAAAGTAGGAAGTTTTGTTGCTGCATAACCATCTCCAAATGCATCCTGTGCTGCTGTTGCATCCCATGTTCCTGAAACTGCTGCGCAAAGACCGCCGGAAGCTATCTGGTTAGAGATATCACCATCAGGAACTGCTGCAAAAGCTCCGTTGGATGCAATATCCAGCATCGCCTGCACTACTTCAACACCGCTGCAGTCTGCAGAACCGTTAAAGTCAATGCTTGTAGATCCGTCCTCATTCAAATCTGTAGTAAATCCTGCCCCATAGAAGAAAGAAGCGTTATACCATCCAGAAGCAAATGTCATTCCTACTTTCTTTCCTGCTTCCCCTGCCTTGGCAAGTAAGCTGTCCCAGCTTGCAACATCTTCTTCACTGAGGACATTTGCGTCATAGAATAAGAAGTAACCGTTGTCGGCGCTCATAGGGAATGCATACAATTTACCGTCATAAGTAGAAGCTGCTACAGAGCCTTCTGCATTTGCGCTCTTTATGTCTGCAACGGACTTTCCGGCATATGCCTGCAGTGCTCCGTCCATATCGTCTATGGGCTGCAGCGCTCCGGCTTTTACAAGGTCTATCAACTGGTCAGATGCAAGAGCATACACATCGGCTGCCGCTTCAATATCTGTCAAAACTGTATCTTTCGCGGTAGATTCAGATTCCACCCCAAGCTGAATGTCAAAATTTGCATAATCCTTATAATTTTCCTCAAAGGAATTAATCATATCCTGGAGCATCGCCTGGTCTTCCTCTGCGCCCCACATTCTAAGGCTTACATCCTGCTTCTCTGCAGGGGCTTCAGCCTTTTGTACCTCCTGGCTTTCTGCTGCTTCCTGTGCCGGTGCTTCCGCCGCCGGAGCGTCAGATGCCGGCGTATCATTTGCCACTTCGGGATTACCGCAGGCTGCCAGAGATAATGTCATGGTTCCGGCTAACAATAATGCTGCCAACTTTTTCACTTTCATTTCTTATTCCTCCTGATATTTTATTGTAAGCTTACGGTTTGCGCAACCGCTTGCTTTAATTTGATTTTATAACTTATACAAGATATTGTCAATGAATAATTATTGCTGATATTATATATATTTTTTTGTATATTTTGCCTATGTTTTTATGGTTTCACGCGTTTATCCATCGATTATTTAGGCATTTTTATGCCGCTTGCGCAACCGTTTGCTTTCTTAGATAAAAAAACAGCCGCAGAAACCGGATCACTCTTTTTCTTGCGGCTGGTACTCTATTCTTTACATTTCTATTTTGTTGATTCTTTTAAGATAACTTCATAATCCAGAAGCGTCCTCTCAGGCACTTCCTTTCCATCAATCATGTCCAGAAGTATTTTGCACGCGGTTCTGCCAAGCTGCATGATATCAAATTTTAAAGAGGTAATCATGATAGGATAATTTTCCAGAATACGGCTGTAGTGGCAGGATGCAACCCGTACATCCTCCGGCACCCTTATATTTTTAGCTGCCAGAAGATGCAATACCTCGTCACAGATAAAATCATCCTGGCACAGCATACAGTCAGCCTTTTTCTTTAAAAGCTCTTCCACCGCTTTTCCAATAAGCACTTTATTGACCAGATTCATATATATCAGACCGCTCTCAGGTTTTATTCCAAACTGCCTGTAGGCATCAAGATACCCTTTATATCTGCACTTGTTTACCATCTGTTCCGTACTTCCGCCCAGATAGGCAATACGCCCGACACGCCTTGACAGGAGCACAGAGGTCAGTTCCATGCAGGCTCCGGTATTGTCGCTGTCTATCTGGACCACTCCTTCCTTTTCCGTCTGTCCGATAGTAACAAAGGGTATCTGCCTTTCCAAAAGCAGGGGAATAAAGCAGTCGTTCTCATAGGTACGTGTCAATATCATACCGTCTACCTTACGGTTCAGAATCAGCCGCTCCAGAGGCTTTGGATCTTTTCCGTTAGTAGTGACTACCAGAATATCATAGTCATTAGCCTGTGCCATCTCCTCCACTGCATACATACAGGTATGGAAAAAGGGCATATCCACCAGCGCGTCCACCTCTGGCAGAATAATGGCAATATTGTTCGTCTTTGACTGGGCAAGGCTCTGAGCTGCAGCATTGGGGTAATAGCCGTGTTCCTCAATGTATTTCAGTACACGCTCTCTCGTTTCTTTCCCAATCCTCCCCTTTCCGGATATTGCACGGGATACGGTGCTTGTAGATACTCCCAGATCTCTTGCCACATCTTGAATCGTTTTCACTTTCCCAACCTCTTCACTGCTTATTTTACATTCTTTCCGTCAGGCTCCTGCAACTGCTCCTTCTTATCATCCTGCACGGTTTTTATCTCTTTCTTTATATTCTTAGTTACGCCTTGCAGACTTTACTCTTTCTGTACGGTTTGTTCACCCTGCGCGGCTCTTGCTGCTTTCTGTACAGTTTCCTGTTCACCCTGCGCGGCTCCTGCTGCTTTCTGTACGTTTTCCTGTTCA
>CAMWUN010000049.1 GCA_947177425.1 uncultured bacterium | reverse complement strand
GCACCGTCAATATCTCTTCCCATTTCCCTTCTAATAGTAACATTTATTCCATTTTTTTCAAGTTCATTTTTAAATGCAGCGATAAAAGACGCCTTAGACTGCACGAAATTCCGCTCTTTTACAGGGTTTACCGGAATCAGGTTCACGTGGCAGTTCATGCCTTTTATCAGCATGGCCAGCTGCAGGGCGTCCTCCCTGCTGTCATTGACGCCGCCCACCAGGGAATATTCAAAAGTAATCCTTCTCCCTGTTTTTTCATAATAATATCTGCATGCTTCCATAAGCTGGCTGATAGAGTATTTATTTGCAACAGGCATCAGTTTCTTACGCTTTGCATCGTCTGCCGCATGAAGAGATAATGCCAGTGTAATCTGTAATTTTTCATCTGCCAGCCGTTTCATCCCGGGCACAAGGCCGCAGGTTGAAACAGTGATATTCCGCTGGCTGATATGTAAGCCATTTTCATCGGTAAGAAGGGTCAGAAACTTCAACAGGTTATCGTAGTTGTCCAAAGGCTCGCCAATGCCCATGACCACCACATTGGAAACCCGCTCCCCAGTAAGAAGGGTAATGGCATAGATCTGATCCAGCATTTCGGAAGGCTTTAGGGAACGCTCCAGCCCATCCAGGGTGGATGCGCAAAAGGCACATCCCATGCGGCATCCCACCTGGGAGGAAATACATACGCTGTTTCCGTGCTTATACTTCATCCACACGCTCTCTACCAGCTTTCCGTCCCCTAACTCAAACAGATACTTTCTGGTGCCGTCCACTGCCGATTCCTGCACCTTCACAACCTTTAACGATGTGTACTCATACAAAGAGGCGCATTTTTCCCGGAGGGCAAGGGAAATATCCGTCATCTCCTCAAAACTCCTTGCCAGCTTCCCATGCATCCACTGATAAATCTGCTTCGCCCGGAAAGCCTTCTCTCCTATCCGCACCATTTCAAATTTTAATTCCTCTAAGGTAAAAGACTTGATATCCTGCATAATTCTTCCTTTATTCTATCGTAAATCCATCGCAGGAGTCCGCTGTCATTCCGGCAGGGAACGACAGTCAGCCTGCTGCTTTTTTCTGCGCCGCAGTCTTGCCATAAAGAATCCGTCCGTCTCATGGATTCCCGGGAAAAGCTGTAAACATCCCACTTTTCCCTCTTCTTTCAAAACTTCTGGCAGATAGGGAGACATATCTTCCACATCAAAAGGATGGTTTTTGGTAAACCATTCCACTATTTCCTGATTTTCACCTGGATTGACTGTACAGGTACTGTAGACCAGCACACCTCCCGGCTTCACGTACTGCCAGACCACATCGAGAATCTTTCTCTGGAGGATTGCCAGTTCTTTTAGAGACTCCTTTGTCACCTTATACTTAATATCCCGCTTTTTTCCCATGACCCCGAGTCCCGAACAGGGCAGATCCGCCAGCACAATATCCGCCTTTTCCACCATGCCTTCATCCAGAATCCCTGCGTCATAAACCTGTACATCTATATTTTGGCATCCCATTCTTTCTATATTATTCCGAATCAGAGACACCTTATACTCTGTCAGATCCCGGGAAATCACTTTTCCTGTACCTTTCAGCTTTTCCGCCATATAAAGGGACTTTCCGCCTGGGGAAGCGCATACATCCAGCGCCAGGATTTCCACATCCTCTGTTTTCCGGCAAAGGCTTTCTGCACTGCTGCCAGATGTCTCCTCCGGCAGGCCGCCTCTGTCCGGGCCATCCCCTTCCTCTCTCCGGCCGCCTCTTCCTGCGCCGGATATTTCTACTGCCAGCATACTGCTCACGTCCTGTACCGCAAAATATCCCTCTTCAAACCCCGGAAGATTTCTGACACCTTCCGTATGATACAACTGAAAGGCATCAGGCAGATAAGGATGCTGCTTTGCCTCCACATTTTCCTGTTCCAGCCATCTAAGCCACTTGTCTTTCCTTTTTCCCTCAGTATCCCCACACAGGCGCACCGTCACCGGATGCTCCTTCAGCAGACCTTCCAGCATCTTGAGCGTAGTTTCCCTGCCATAAGCCAGAATCCACATCTCCACCAGCCACCGGGGCATGGAATATCTGATGCTCATATACTGCTCCGGCTCCTGTTCCTTATCTGGATAAACAATCTCCTGTTTCTTCCTTGCAATGTTCCTCAGGACTCCGTTGACAAAACCGGAAAGCCCCCGGAATCCTCTTTTCCCTGCAAGCTTCACCGCTTCATTACAGACTGCACGCTCTGGAATACTGTCCATGAACAGCATCTGGTAAACGCTCATCCTTAAAAGGTTCCTGATAAGGGGCTTCATTCTGGCAACTGGTACTTTGGAAAACTGATTTAAAATATAGTCAATCTGAATCAGTCTCTCTAAAGTACCCTCCGCCATTCTTTTTACCAAGGCTTTATCCCTGCCTTCACTATAATTATATTTATCAAGCACATCCCTGATCACCTGATGGCTGTAAGCGCCCTTCTCCAGGACTTCCAGCAGCACATCCAGCACCAGTTCTCTCGTATTATCCAATTTAATCTCTTCTCCGTCTGTCCCCGCTTAACAAAATCAGCCGCAGTAATTGTAGTATGGAGGAAGCTGCTGCTGCCACATAGGTCAACGCCGCTGCTCCAAGAACGCGTTTACAGTCGCCCACTTCATCCTCATTCATAATGCCATAACTTCCCAGCATCTTAAGCGCCCTGCCTGACGCATTGAATTCCACTGGCAGGGTTACTATCTGAAACAGCACGGCAACGGTAAATATCCAGATTCCAATCTGGGTCAGGGAAAAGTAACCGCCTCCCGGAAGCGAAAACTCCAGTCCCAGCACCAGCCCCAGAATGACCAGAGGAAGTCCCAGCTTAGAGCCAATATTAGCCGCCGGAACCAAAGCGGAACGGATTTTTAAGGGCAGATAGCCTTCCTTATGCTGCAGGGCATGTCCGCACTCATGGGCAGCCACTCCTATAGCTGCTACCGAATGAGAGCCGTAAACACTGTCAGAAAGCCGAAGCACTTTTTTGGATGGGTCATAATGGTCTGTCAAATCCCCGGCTATGTGCTGAATCTGCACATCATAAATACCCGACATCTGCAAAATCCGCTGGGCTGCCTCAGCCCCTGTCATACCGCTCCTGGCGCGCACCTTTACATATTTTCTGAACGTACTGTTCACTCTCGAACTTGCCAGCATACACAAAAGAGCGCCTATGATAACCAAAAAATAAGTGGGATCAAAATAATATCCAAACATGTTTAAAACCTCCTTATTCCAGTCCCGTAACTGCCCTTCCCGTACCATTGTCCGTCCGGGCAGTTACTGCTTGAAATCTGCTGTTGCCATTTCCCTGCCGGGCTTTCCTTACCGGGCACAGGGCTGCCCAAGCATAACTCCCGGCTTTAACTCATAACCTAACAGGAAATCCTTCACCGGCATACGCTTTTTCCCTTCCAACTGCAGGGTACGGACCCGCAGAATCCCGTTTGCTGTGATTACGTCAAAAAAATCCTTTTCCACGCGGGCCACACATCCGGGCGCCGGTTCCCCCAAAATCCCATTCTTTTCCTGCATCTCTATTACATCTGCTTCCCATATCTTTAAAGTTTTTCCACGGTAAAAGGTATAAGCGCTGGGCCAGGAATTCAGTCCGCGGATCAACCGTTCGATGACTGCAGCATCCTTATTCCAGTCAATCAGCCCCATGGACTTGGAGAGCCGCCCTGCATAGGAAGACAAAGCCTCATCCTGCTTCTCCGGCATCAGTTTCCCCGCCTCAATTTGGGGAAGAGCCTCCACTATAAGCCTTGCCCCGGCTTCCATCAGTTTGTCGTGAAGGCTGTCTCCGGTTTCCTTCTCTTCTATGGGAACAATCGCCTTACAAAACATATTTCCGGTGTCAATTCCTTTATCCATCTGCATGATGGTCACGCCTGTTTCCTTCTCACCGTTTATGACGGCCCACTGGATAGGCGCCGCCCCCCGGTAGGCAGGCAGCAGGGATGCATGGATATTGATGCATCCAAACCTCGGCATCTGCAGGATTTCTTCCGAAAGAATCTGTCCAAAAGCCGCAACCACAAAAACATCCGCCTGATACTCCGAAAGTTTCTTCACCGCCTCCGGATCCCGAATCTTTACCGGCTGCCAGACAGGTATGCCATATTTCAGGGCACATTCCTTTACCGGTGTCATCTGTACTTCTTTTCCCCGTCCTTTCTGCTTATCCGGCTGTGTCACCGCGGCGCACACCTGATGACCTGCCTTTATAAGCGCCAGAAGCGGTGCCACTGCAAAGTCCGGGGTTCCCATATATACTATCTTCAATCTAATCCTCCTCGTCTTCCAAATCAGACACATTCATCAGTTCGCCTTCCACCTTCTCCACATAAAGATGACCATCCAGATGCTCCACCTCATGGCAGATTGCCCTGGCAAGAAGCTCTGTCCCTTCCAGTTCAAAAGGCTCCAGATTTCTGTCATAAGCTTTCACCTTTACATAGTTAGGCCTTGTGACCACCCCTGTCTTGCCGGGAACACTTAAGCACCCTTCATTTCCAGTCTGCTCGCCGCTGGTCTCCAGGATTGTAGGATTCACCAGCAGAATCGGGTCTTCCCCTGTCACATCAATGGTGACAATCCTCTTTAAGATTCCCACCTGGGGCGCCGCAAGTCCTACTCCCTGAGCCTCATACATAGTATCAAACATATCATCCATCAATTCCCTTGTCCGGTCTGTCACTTCCTTTACCACCTTACAGCTTTTGTTCAAAACCGGATCGCCTATTTCTCTTATGTTTCTGATTGCCATTTCCTTCCCTTTCCTTTCTCCTGCTTATTTATCAACAAACGCAGCCTCGCTCCGCGAGCCAGCTTATTGTAATAAAACATATGCAAATTATATTTGAAAATTTATTTCTTCCTGAAAAATCCATATGCCCAGGCGCATGTCCCGGCCACGCTAAGGGTTAAAATCAAACTGCACGTTCTCCTCCCTTAGTCCAAGAGGAAATACATATTGCTCTATTTTATCCTTAATTTCTGTTAATTGTCTATAATGAAATGCTTTACAATAAATAACAAATCTGTAAATGTCATTAATTTTTCCAATTGCTGCCCTGGCAGGGCCTATCACCACGGCTTTCCTTTCCTGCGTACCGGCCTTTTCCATTTCTTTTGCCACCTCTGCAATTTTAGCGGAAAGTTCCTGCCCTTTTCCTTCATCCAGGGCTGTCACAAGCACCGCCATCATATGGGCCGCAGGAGGGTAAGCGCCAATCTTCCGGTAAAGAATCTCTTCTTCATAAAACGCCCTGTAATCCTGGGCTGCTGCATGGATAATGCTGTAATGTTCCGGCCTGTAGGTTTGTATCACTACTTCCCCCGGCCTGGTCCCCCTTCCTGCCCTTCCTGCAGCCTGGGTCAAAAGCTGGAAGGTTCTCTCCCCGGAACGGTAGTCGCTGTCATTTAAAGACAAATCCGCCGCCAGAACACCTACCAGCGTCACATTGGGGAAATCATGTCCTTTTACAATCATCTGTGTACCCACAAGGACATCCGCCTCCCCTTCCGCAAATGCAGTCAGAATTTTCTCATAACTGTCCCTGGTACGGGTGGTGTCTCCGTCCATCCTTAATGTCCTCATCCCGGGAAACCGTTTGTGGAGCTGCTCTTCAATCTGCTGGGTTCCGGCCTTAAATCCCAGAATATAAGGGGAACCGCAGGAAGGGCATTTCTTTGGCAAAGGCATCTCATATCCACAGTAATGGCACACCAGCCGCCCTCCCAGATGCTGGGACAGCGAGACATCGCAGTGGGGACATTTCATCACATAACCGCAGGAACGGCAGGACACAAATCCGGCGTATCCCCGCCGGTTCAGGAAAAGCATAATCTGCTCCTTCCTGCCCATCCGCTCTTCCATCAGTTCCTGCAGCTTTCGGCTGAAAATAGAACGGTTTCCCTCTCTAAGCTCCTGCCGCAAATCCACAATGGAAACAGAAGCCAGCGCGCCTCCGGTAAGTCTCCGGTCCAGAGTAAATAATTTATATTTTCCTTCCACAGCCCTGTAATAGGCTTCCAGAGACGGGGTTGCCGATCCGAGAACCAGACTGGCATTTTTTAATCCTGCCAGATATTCCGCCGTCTCCCTTGCATGATAACGGGGCATTGTCTCGCTTTTATAGCTGGATTCATGCTCCTCGTCCATCACAATAAGTCCAAGGTTGGGAAAGGGCACAAACAGGGCTGACCTTGGCCCGATGATAACGTCAATCTCCCCTTTCTGCGCCCGCTGCCACTGGTCATATTTTTCCCCTGCTGACAATGTGGAATTCATCACCGATACCCTGTCCCCGAATCTTTTATAAAACCTGAGAAGCGTCTGGTAAGTCAGGGCAATTTCGGGAATCAGCACAATGCACTGTTTTCCCCTCTTTATCATGCCCTCAATAAGGGATAAATAGACTTCCGTTTTGCCGCTTCCGGTAATTCCATGGACAAAATAAACAGTTCTCTTTCCCCCGTCGTAGTCCGCAAGGACGCTGTCTCTGATCAGGGACTGTTCTCTGCTAAGTTCCCTGCCCTTCTCCCGCGCTGCTTCCAGCTTCACCGGATTTCTGTAATAGCTTTCGCTCTCTATGGAAATCACGCCCTGTTCCTGAAGGTTCTTCAATACAGCTACAGAGACATTCAGTTTACCTGTCACCAGTTCATAGGGCAGTTCCGCCTCTTCACACAATTCCTGCAGTACCCTTGCCCGGGCAGTCTGGTGTTTCCTCAGACACTCCCCCAGCAGAGAGCAGGTTTCTTCCTTCGTCAAAAGCCGGGTAATTTTTTTCTTTTCTTTATGTCTCACAGTCTGCTTAACGGGAAGTACTGTCTTAAGGGCGGCAATCATGGTGGAGCCGTAAGCTTCCTTCATCCACGCTGCAAGCTTAATTGCGTCCGACTTCACGGACACACTGTCCGCTACGATTGCTGCCACAAATTTTTGCTTTTCATCGGGGAACTGGGGCCGGTCTGTGACCTCCACCACGTACCCCTGCCGCAGGCGGCTGCCCGTGCCAAAGGGTATCTGCACACACATCCCTGCTTCCAGTCTTCCCTGCATTTCTTCAGGGATTTTGTACTGGAAGGGTCTATCCACTTTTTCATGGGAAATATCAATAATGATATTTGCATATTTTCCCTTTGTCATTTCTGCTCTTCCTTACCTGTCTCTTTCATGCCTGGGCATGTTTTCCCTCAAAAGTATGCCTGAATGTTTTCAGGCTCCGCTGCATATATCGGCTATCAGCACCCTCTCGTCCATGGGATACTTGACGCCCTCGATTTCCTGATAATCTTCATGGCCTTTTCCGGCCAGCACAATAATATCCCCCGGCTGCCCGTGGCTGATGGCATAAGCAATTGCTTCTTTTCTGTCGCAGATTTCAATATATCTGCCGCTGGTCTTATTTATGCCCGTTTTTATATCTTCTATAATTTCCTGGGGTTTTTCATATCTGGGATTATCAGATGTAATGATGGTAAAATCCGCATAGTTACCGCTGACCTCACCCATCTCATAACGGCGGATTTTGGAACGGTTCCCGCCGCATCCAAAGACACACACCAGTCTTTTGGGCTGGTATTCCCTAAGCGTGGTCAGTAAGCTTTTCAAGCTCATGGCATTGTGGGCATAATCAATCAGCAGCGTAAACTGGTCAGATACCGGAACCATCTCAATCCTTCCTTTTACATGTGCCTTAAGAAGCGCGTTCATAATCTGGGACTGTTCCACCTTAAAATGTTCACATACGGCAATGGCCGCTAAGGCATTATACACGCTGAACCTGCCGGGAGCAGGAACTTCCACCCGGAAAGCCTCTCCGTTTTCCTTTCTTTTTACATCAAATGCAATGCCAAGTTCCCCCGGTTTATTCACAAGCTGCAAATCCTGCGCATATAAATCCGCATCCTTGTGAAATCCATAAGTTTCCAGTCTGCAAGTGTGCCCTTCTAACAAGGCATCCACATGGGCATCGTCCCTGTTTACAATTCCCAGTCTGCACTGCTTAAACAAAAGCCCTTTGCAGGCCAGATATTCCTCAAAATCTGCATGTTCGTTGGGACCGATATGATCCGGCTCCAGATTGGTAAAAATCCCGATTTCAAAAACAAATCCCTGGGTTCTGTGAAGCTTAAGCCCCTGGGAGGCAACCTCCATCACTACAATCTCACATCCGGCTTCCTCCATTTCCTTAAAATACTGCTGTAACAGGAAAGATTCCGGCGTGGTATTATTGGCCGGAATATGCCTTTCCCCAATAATCGTCTCAATCGTTCCCACAAGGCCCACACGATATCCTGCCTTCTCCAGAATGGATTTAATCAGATACGTGGTGGTGGTCTTTCCCTTGGTTCCTGTAATGCCAATCACCTTAAGCCGGTCCGCCGGATGCCCAAAATATGCCGCCGCAATATGAGCCATGGCATACCTGGTATCCTCCACCCGGATAACCGTGATGTCACTGTCCGCCGCAAGTTCCACATCCTTCTGCACCACAATGGCCGCCGCTCCCTTCTTTACAGCTTCCCCTGCAAAGCTGTGGCCATCCACATTGTAGCCGCAGATACAGATGAAAAGGCACCCCTGCGATAACTTTCTGGAATCGTATATCACTTCCTTTATCTCTCTGTCCATGGACCCTCTCTCACATCTGAAAGAAAGCCCCTCCATTAATTCTTCACATTTCATAAGCAGCTTCCGCCTCCAAAGCAATATTTTCCATATAATAAGATATCACGATTGCGCATATTTTTCAATCTTCTAAAAATCACTGCCATGTAAATCAATATATGTTTCTAATTTTTTTAAATGTACTTAATTTTTTGTTAAGAGGATTTTAGATTTTTATCATAAATCGGACACATTTTATACACATTTACCCTTTATGATATTAATCAAGATAGTTGAACAACTCACTATCTCCCCCCTCATAAGAATGCAAAAGCCTCCGGCATCCCCCGGAGGCTTTGCATTGCCTTAATATTTTATTACTTCCACCTTGCTTATCAATTCTTTCGCTTCTTTCATCGGGATTACCGCGCTGTCAAATGTGGTAACGTTGGCTGCCGAGATTCCCACGCAGTGCCGGAGAATATCCTTTATATCCATCCCCTGGTCGTAAGCCATGATAAAAGCCGCCACCACGCTGTCGCCGCAGCCGATTGTATTGACTGCCTTCACCGGAGGAACTTTTGCAAAGAAAATCTTTCTGTCATTTACATAGAGAATCCCCTTGACACCCATGGACACCACTACATGAGGGATTCCCCTGCCGCCAATCTGCAGGGCCGCTCCTATGGCGTCATCCAGTCCCCTGATTTTCCTGCCGGAAAGGGTTTCCAGTTCCAATATGTTGGGCTTAACCATGAAAGGACATGTGTTGATGCTCTCTTTCAGGAACTTCCCACTGCTGTCCAGGATAACCCTTTTCTTTTGGTTTCTCGCCCTTAAAATCAGATCGTGATAAATAAATGCGGGTATATTCTCCGGCGCGCTGCCGGAAAGCACAACTGTATCGCAGCCTTCTATGGCCCGTCCAAAATCCTCAAAAAACCTTTTGAATTCTTCTGAATCCACATATGGCCCCGGTTCAAGAAGTTCTGTTACGTAACCGTCCTCCTCAATGATATTGATGTTGACCCTTGTAGAACCTTTTATGTGGGTAAAACAACATTCCGCACCGATTTCTTTTACGTAATCCTCAATCATACTGCCGGTATAACCGCCGAGAAAGCCCAGCGCCCGTACCTGATACCCATATTGGCGCAGTACCTTTGTTACATTAATTCCCTTTCCTCCTGCAATGTTCTTCACCGTATTCATACGGTTGACCTCTCCAGGATGAAGTTTTGAAGCAGTGTAAGTCTTGTCAATTGCCGGATTTAATGTCACTGTCGCTACCATAGCATCGCCCCCGTTTCTAGTTTTAATCAGCAATAATACTGCATTACAATCTGAATATTCTCTCTTCCCGCATAATAATTTATGTCGGGATAATATGCCATTCCAATCTTGATTTCCCCTTCCCGAAGGCCGCCGCTATACAGCTTATATAAAGCTCCGTCTCCAAAGCGCTCTGAAAGAAAGGAATCAAACTGCCCTAAATCCCCAAAATAAATCATTTCATAGCATCTGCCACTTTCGTCTGTAATCCGGTATTTCCCTACGTTCTGGTTCTTTCCCATCTTCCTGCCCGTCAAAAGGCTGATTCCCTTTCTGGCAAACAAAGGCTTGGGGTTCCCCACTCCAAATGGCTCTAAACAGGACAGTTCCCTTATGAACTCTCTGTCTGCATAAGAAAGGGGCATTGGCACGTCTATATGTATTATTTCCTCAAAATCTTCCTTAGTAAGTTTACAGTTTTCATTTATCTTCCGGCGGAATTTATCCGCATCTTCCTCAGATGCAAGGGAAAGCCCCGCCGCCATCTTATGTCCGCCGTATCTGGTAAAAAGTTCTTTGCAGGCCGTCATTTCTTCATACATATGGTAGGCTTCTATGGAGCGTCCGCTCCCTTTTATGCCTTCCTCGCCCCTGGTAAGCACGAAAACCGGTTTCCCATATTTCTCCCTGACCCTTCCGGCAATAATTCCGGCTAAAGACTCATGACAGTCTGGCAGATACACCACCAATACCCTGTCCTTTCCAATCTCCGTCCCTTCTACCTGCACAACTGCTTCCTTCACACCCTCCTGGGTCATTTCCTTCCGGCTGTCATTTAAACTTTTTAAATCCCCGGCAATGGTAACGGCGTCCTTCCAGTCTGCCGACTCAAACAACTCCAGCGCCCGTCTGGCAGTGTCAAGCCTGCCTGTGGCGTTCATACACGGCCCAATGACAAAACCTGCATGATAGGGGGACAGTTCCCTGTCTTCAATGCCATTGACTGTCAGAAGCGCTTTAAGCCCTAAATTGGAGGTATTCTTCATAAGGGCCAGTCCCTTTTTCACAATAATCCTGTTCTCGTCCTTAAGTTCCATCACGTCACATACGGTAGCCAGCGCCCCGAAAATGAACATTTCCTCCTCCAAACGCTCCCGGATTTGCAGTTCAGGAACCGGTGCATCTTCCCTGTCCATCAGCGCCCTGACAAGCTTGGCCGCCACCACAGCGCCGCATATCTGTTTATAGGGATATGCGCAGTCCGGCTGTTTGGGGTCTACCACGGCGTCCGCCTCAGGGAGAAGATATACCCTTCCCTGCTCCCTATCTTCAAAAGGAACCTCATGGTGGTCTGTGACCACTACCGTCATTCCCTTCGCCTTCGCAAGTTTAATCTGGGGGGCCGCCGCAATGCCGTTATCGCAGGTGACAATGGTATCGATTCCATCCTCTGCCGCCATCTCAATGAGACTTTCGTTCAGGCCGTATCCGTCCTTCATTCTGTGGGGGATGGCCGTATCCGCCTTTCCTCCCAGCGCCCGGATTCCCGTCAGCAGGATGTAGGTGGCGCAGATGCCGTCAACATCATAGTCGCCTATAATGCGGATGCTTTTTCCCTGCCGGATCTTCCCAAGGATAATATCCGCCGCCAGCGTCATGTCTTTCATAAGCCCGGGGGCATACATATCCTTCAAATCTCCCTTAAGGAACCGCTCAATTGCCTCATCCCCAACCACATCCCTGTTGCGTATAATCCTTGCAATCACCGGTGAAATATGATATTTTTCCGAAATCCTGTCAAAATCCGCCTTTTTGGCAGCTACCATCCATTTAGCCATATCTTATATCTATCCTATCACTAAATAAGCGTTCTGGGAAGCACCTTTGCTTCCCTGAACGCTTTTATTATACCAAATCTTTTTGTTTTAGCAAATATCATTTGCTAATATTCTTTATGCAAAATAACCGTTTAGCCAGGTCAGACTGTTATCAGGCGGCTTTCTGCGGGAAAACCTTTCGCAGTACCAGCCACAACGCTCCCGTAATACATACGGAAGAGTAGGTGCCGCAGAGAATCCCCGCCATAAGGGGCAGTGCAAATTCTTTTACAGAGGATACTCCAAAGGCATATAAAGCGGCTACCATGATAAACGTGGTGAGGGATGTGAAAATACTTCTGGAGAGGGTCTGGGTGATGCTTTCGTTCACCATCTTCTCCAGTGATTCCCCTTTTCCCATAGCATGCATGTTTTCACGGATACGGTCAAAGATAACGATGGTCGCATTGATAGAATAACCTACAATTGTAAGCATACATGCGATAAAGGTGGTGCCCACGGACACTTTAACAATGGCATAAAAAGCAAGCACTACCAGCACGTCATGAATCAGTGCCGCCACGGAGCTTGCTCCAAAGCGGATATCTTTAAACCGGAACCAGATATAAACCAGCATACACAGTGTGGCAATCACCACCGCAAGAATCGCATCGGATTTCATCTCACTGCTTATAGTGGAACTGATTGTCTCGGTGGTAATCTTTTCCGCATCCGCTTCAAAGTTCTCAACCATCATATTCTTAAACGTCTCCCTCTCCTCCGTGCTTAAGGACCGGGTCTTAAAAATCACTTCATTGGTGCCCTCAATTTTCTGGGTCTGCACATTGCCGTCCCCTGTGATTTCCTCAATCAAAGGCACTACCGTTGCGTCAATGTCCCCAAGGGGCATATCTGTATTAAAAGTCACATTGGTGGAAGTCCCTCCAACAAATTCCAGGCTGTAATTTAAGATGCCGCCTGTCTGTGACTTGTTGATTCCCATAAACACAAATCCCGCCAGAATTGCTGCAATGGATATGCCAAAGAAAATCTTCCTCTTTGCTGTGAAATCAACCGTCTTTGCTTCCTTCCCTTTGCCGTACCATTTCACATCCTGAATTCCCACTGCATATAAGGACTTCATCAGCAGCCTGGTTATCACCATTGCCGTAAACATGGAAAGGACAATGCCCAGCGCTAAGGTTGCGGCAAATCCCTTAATCGTGCCGGAGCCCAATAATCCCAAAACCGCTGCCGCAATCAGTGTGGTGACATTGCCGTCCACGATTGCGGAAGTGGCTTTCTTGTAACCGATGTCAATAGCAGACTTAACGGTCTTTCCTTTGGCGATTTCTTCCCTGATACGTGCAAAGATAATTACATTGGCATCCACTGCCATACCGATGGAAAGGATAATACCTGCTATTCCGGGCAGGGTAAGGGTAATTTCAAATGCATCCAGCAGAATAATGATAAGTTCTACATAAAGGGCCAGGGCCAGGCTGGCTGCCACGCCGGAAATATGGTAAATGACAAGCATAAACACTACAATAACTGCAAAACCTACCGCAGCGGCCTTGATGCTTGTGGAGATTGCTTCTTCCCCAAGCTGCGCACCAACAATTTTGGAATGTAATTCCTCAAGTTCCAGCTTCAGACCGCCAATACGGATTGTGGAAGCAAGCTGCTGGGCTTTTTCGTAGGTAAAGCTTCCCGTAATCTGTGCCTGTCCGTCCGTAATCGCCGCATTGACGCTGGGCGCGCTGATGATTCTGCCATCATAATAAATACCAATGGATTCCCCATTCTGCAGCGCCTTGGTAGTGGCATCAGCAAACTTCTCAGTTCCCTCTTCTGTCATAGTCAGACTAATTACAAACTGGCTGTTCTGCATACTGTCGGTAACGCTGGCCGCCTGGGCGTTCTTTACATCCGTCCCCACCAGCTTAATAGAGCCGTCGGCTTCCAGTTCTTCAATGGTCTTATACATGGTGTAAACCAAATCGCCGTTGTCGTCCATACCGATTGCCTGATAGTTCAGGTTGCCCTCTGAATCATGTTCTGCAATAAAGTACAGGGAACCGGGCTTTCCAAGTTCCTCCAAAATGGCGTTGGCATCGGATACGCCGGGAATCTCAATATTGATTCTGTCCGTCCCTTCCTGATACACCACCGCTTCCGTGCTGTAACCCTCCACACGCTTCTGAAGCTTGTAGATCGTATCATTCATGTCCTCGCTGCTGGGATCTTCCTCTCCCACTACCTGGTAAGTGATGCTGACGCCTCCCTCCAAATCCAGGCCAAGGTTAATACTGGCTGCCGAACCGGAGCCGTCCGCCCCAAGCCCTACTGCCGCTGTATATCCGAAACCGCCCAGAAGCAGGATAAAAATCAGCAGGGTAATAATTGCTTTATTCTTCTTCATCGCTCTCTTCTCCTTCTAAGTCAGCCAAAGCCGCCTTTATCATAATCGCACATTCAATGCGCTTTCTCTGCAGTTCACATCCCAAATCGTAGGCATCATTGATGCGGCCGTGGAAATTGTAGGAATTGGCGGCACATCCGCCGCTGCAGTAAAACTTCGCAAAGCAGTCCCTGCATTTTTCCTTTGCATAAACGTTACAGGTCTTGAATTCATCCCTTATGTCTGTTCTTGTGATGCCTTCATCCACATTTCCCATAAGGAATTCTTCTTTCCCTACAAACTGGTGGCAGGGATACAGATCCCCCCAGGGCGTCACTGCCAGGTACTCCGTGCCCGAACCACAGCCGGAAAGCCTTTTAGCCACACACGGCCCGCCTTCCAAGTCTATCATGAAATGAAAGAAATTGACACCTTTTCCTTCTTTTCTTCTATTTAAAAGTTCTGCCGCAAGACGGTCGTACTCCTGTAGCAGTGTGGGAATGTCATCTTCCCGCAGGGCATAGTCATCTTCCGGGGAAGCCACAACAGGCTCCACGGAAATCTGTTCAAAGCCTAAATCTGCCAGATGCATTACGTCCTTTGAAAAGTCCAGATTATTTCTCGTAAATGTGCCGCGCACATAATAATTCATCTGTCCACGGCTCCAGGCAGCTTTCTGGAATCTGGGAACCACTTTATCATAACTTCCCTGTCCGCCTCTGTAGGGACGCATCAAATCGTGGATTTCCTTTCTTCCGTCTATGCTTAATACCAGATTAGCCATTTCCTTGTTGGCAAATTCCAGAATATCATCGTCCAGCAAAATGCCGTTAGTAGTAAGGGTGAACCGGAACTTCTTATGATAAGGCTCTTCCAGACTCCTGCCATAGGCAACCAAATCCTTCACCACCTGCCAGTTCAAAAGAGGTTCTCCGCCAAAGAAATCCACTTCCAGATTCACACGTTTTCCTGAATTGGCAACCAGAAAATCCAGCGCCTTTTTCCCAACTTCAAAACTCATCAGCGCGCGTCTGCCATGGTATTCCCCTTCTTCGGCAAAGCAATACCTGCATGCCAGATTACAGTCATGGGCAATATGGAGACACAGCGCCTTGACGACAGTCTTCCGCTTCTTAAAATCCATAATATAATTTTCATAAATATCCGGGGCAAAAAGCATTTCTGCTTCTTTCAGTTCCATAATCTGGGAAAAGGCGTCCCGTATATCCTCCGGGGAATAGCTTCCCTTAAGGCTTTCCACGCAATCTTCTTCCGTTTGCGCCTCGCCCCGGCCTGCTTCCAGACCCTTTTCGGCAATTGGAATCACATCATATACTACATCGTCCACCACATGCACGGAACCGCTGTTCACGTCCAGAACAATATTATAGCCATTATTTTTATACTGATGTATCACTTTTCTTTTCCTTCCGTTTTGCGTACACACATAATAAGCAGCGGCCCACGCCGCTGCTTATCCCGCTATCCTACTTTCGTCCATGCTCCGTCCGCAGGCCGCCGGTTTTATTTTACCTTTTCGCAGCTCTGATTCCCAACAGTGCAGGAAGTCTTGCAGGCTGACTGGCAGGATGTCTGGCACTCGCCGCAGCCGCCCTTTTTCATGGATTCTTTTAAATCTCTTGTAGCTAATGTTTTAATACGTTTCATATATATTCCTCCATTCTTATCCTCAAACGCTGTCACGCTTTGCGAGCCAGCTTATTGATGCAAATCTGTACACAGGCACAAACTTATATGCGGAAATAAGTTTTCCACAACAGCATTTTCTTTTTCTGTTCCCGTATTTGTATAGTATAGCATAGTTGTCAGTATAGTCAAAGTATTTTGTAATTTTTTTTATCTGCTTCTTACCGCTGGACACAGGTTCGGCATGGACTTTATGTCCAGCCGTCTATTTGGGGCGCGCCGTCCTTCCGGGGCTGCCGTTTCTTAAACTGAATGACACCGCTGTCTGAACCGTTACCCGGATTCCTCTGTCTGGGAATTCTCCTCATTGTCAGAATCAGTTTCCTTCTCCTCGTCTGCCTTTTTCTCCGGCAGTGCCATGAGAACTTTGGCGATTCTGTTCTGGTTTACACCCTGCACGGTCAGAATTACCCCCTGCTCTGTTTCTATGGTTTCCCCGTCCTTGGGCAGACGGTCCAGGTTCTCTATGATAAGGCCGCCGATGGAATCGTAATCCTCGGAGGAAAACATGGTGCCAAGTTCATCATTAATATCGCTTAACTTCATGCTTCCCTCTACCAGATAGGCCCTGTCTCCCACCTGCTGTATCAGTTCCTCTTCGTCCTCATCGTACTCATCACGGATTTCTCCCACAATTTCTTCCAGCAGGTCTTCCAGAGTGATCATTCCCACAGCGGCTCCGTACTCGTTGAGCACGAGAGAAACATTGATGCGCTTTTCCCTCATTTCAATAAGAAGGTCCGCTGTCTTCTTATATTCATAAGTATAATAAGCCTCCCGCATGATATCGCTTATCTTAAACTGCTCTCTGTCGTCTACCAGTATGAAATCTTTGATATTAATGATTCCAATGATGTTGTCTTTATCTTCGTGATAAACAGGAATCCGGGTGTACATACATTCCCGGAACAGTTCAAGCACCTCGTCATATCCTGCATCCCTGCCAACAGTCGCCATATCAATACGGGGAATCATGACGTCCCTGGCAACCGCATCGCTGAAATCAAACACATTATAAATCATCTCGCGCTCTTCCGACTCAATGACGCCGTCCTCATGGCTGACTTCCACATAGGTACGAAGTTCGTTTTCTGTCATGGCTGTCCGCTTGCTGGTATCAATATGTAGCAGACTCAACAGTGCACCGGATATTTTATCCACCAGAAAAATCGCCGGCGTCATTATTTTCATAAGGCCCGCAATGATAGATGCATAAAACAGCGCCATCTTTTCTGAGTAGACCATGGCCGTATTCTTCGGTACAATCTCGCCGAATATCAGAATGACCACCGTAAGTATTCCAGTAGCAACCCCTACGGACAGATGAATTTTAAGGGCAAAGGTAGTCAGAAGCGAGGATGCCGTAAGGTTTACAATATTATTCCCAATCAAAATAGCGCTCAGCATCTTCCCATATTTATCCAGTACCTCAAGGGCTGTCTGTGCCCGCCTGTTACCCTCATCTGCCAGATTTTTGAGCCTCACCCTGTTGGCAGTAGAAAGAGATGTCTCTGCAGACGAAAAAAAAGCTGACAGACACACCAGAATAAACAGCATTAACAATTGTATGACACCATCGGTATCCAAAACTAAACTCACTCTCCTTATTTTTCTATTCCTGCCCTCCACAGGCAGCTAATGCAAATATTACAATATTCGGGTATTCTCTGTCAAGTTCAGACATATGCTTGTTATATAAAGAATTTATAAACTCTTTGTAAAAGAATTGGGAGGCTGACATGTTAAAGAAATTTAATTTGAGCACCAGAATCACATTTATATTGAAATGTCTGCTCATCTCCTATCTACTCACCACCGGACTGCTCCTTCTGCTGGCCCTTCTTCTCTACCGCTTCGGCCTGTCGGAAAAGGTTGTGTCCATCTGCATCATTGGTATCTACATAATTGTTACCTTTCTTGCCGGTTTTCTGGCTGGGAAAAGGGAAGGGAGCCAGAAATTCCTGTGGGGGCTTCTGATGGGCGGCCTGTATTTCCTCGTCCTTATTGTGGTGTCCCTGATTGCCAATCATGGCATGAATGAAGTATCCGGGAACTTTTTTACCGTGCTCATGCTCTGCTGTGGAAGCGGGATGCTGGGGGGAATGATAAGCTGAAAGGACAGAAAAATTTAAGCGGGGTTCAGCCGCCCCGCCTAAATTTTTCCAATCTTTAACAATAACAAACAATTTATAAAATTTTTTGCCGCTTTTTACCTGCAAATATCCGCTGCCGTCTCAAGTTGTTTTTTATGTAAAGCATCATTTGACAAATACTGTTTAAAAATATCATCTTCCAATTTAGTATCTAATGGAGTTCTTTTTATATCTGAAATTCTATATATTATTTCGTTATAAATATGATTAATCAGCACCTTATCTATAACATTTTTGCCGTCCAAAGTTCTGCCTATTCGTCTGTTTAACTCCCGTTGTAAATGATACAATTCGGCGCCAGCCGCAACAATCGATTCGTAGCTGGCATCTGGCATATTGAAAATAACAGTATCGTAAAACAAGCCTTGAATTGGTGAGCCTTCAAAAACCATCATTATTTCCTTAACTTCTTCCGGCAGGCTTGTTTTTCTTGTAACAAAATCATATGCTTTTACGAAGCGGATATTCTGTCGGGAATATTTTTCTCTCAATTCATCAATATTATCGGTGTCAAATTTTCCTGCATCTATCTTGTTTATCTCCATATCCTTTCCCTTTCACATATATGTTAAAAAATAATATATTTTATAACATAATATTATTCAAACCCTTTTGTATACAATATATCAGCATTTCTTTGGATGTGAACTGTTATTCCCAGAACTGTATCCACGATATAACAGACTCTTTTTATACGCAAAAAATCCAGACGAGAATCCACACAAACAGGATTCTCTCTGGATTTCCCCAGTCAAATATCTCGCAACAAACCACTGGCAGCACTCATGCAGCATAAGCAGCGCTGCGGGATACTTGACCCTTGCGGTACCCGCAAAAGCCATCCTGACATATCACTCACTCTGATACGTCCTGGCCCTTACGGTAATCGCCAAAGTTATTACAAGATAACCCTGGCTCTTTGCCCGCAAGAATGAATTTCCCCTTTTACGACTTTCTACCAACACTTAATTCTTGGACCAGCTTTAATAGTTTCTGAACTTGTTCCATCTGCTCAGGCGTAAAGCCTTCTATAATATCCAATAGCTTGGTTGGTATCTTGGTACTTTCATTTCCGGTTAATAAATAGTCACTGCTGACACATAAAGCCTTGGATGCTTTAAACAATGTTTCTACCGAAAATCCTTTTCTTCCTAATTCAATCTCATAGAGAAATTTTGATGATATATCACATTTTTCAGCAAATGCATCTCTTGTATATGAATTTGCTTCACGTAAATTCCGTATCCGTAACCCGATACCTTCATATGATATTGCCAAATCTGTATCCTGTCCGAACGCCCCTCTGTTTGCTGTCTTCTTTCCTTCCATAGTCTGGTTTCCCCTTTTTCTTTCGTACAATGTCTGAAACCATTATAGCATGCCCCTGCCAAATTATTTCCAAAAAATTCCAATGAGGAAATTATCATACTGGAATGTCAAATATCGACAATTTATGCCCCTATTTATTACATTTAGCTCTATTAATAATCAATTCAGTAGTTTTTTCGTATATAAACCGCAATTTGTCCTAAAATGATTATATTTCAAACAGTGAGGAAAAAATATGCATGACTTTTTAAAGAACCAGTACCAGTTCAGCGATTATCAGATTGCACAGCTTAAATATTTACTGAAAACATTCTCCTCAGAATTCAGCAAACTTCTGATTATGGGATTTATATTTAGAAACCAGATGGGCGTTTATTTTTTTGCCGTAACAATAATGCTCCTCCTGCGCACTGCAACAGGAGGACTTCATTGTAAAAAATATATTTCTTGTTTTCTGGTTTCCTTTACTTATATGTTTTTATCACTAAATGTACTGCCGCTTATTTCTATAAATAAAGTATTCCAGTTGATACTGCTTTTCTTCTGTATGATTGGCAACTACTTTATCGGGCCGGTTACTTCTGTGGTACATGCTCCGCTAAGCGATAAGCTTGTGAAACGGGTAAAACTGCAATCCTTTTTGATTATATTTTTTTACATTACCCTTACGTTTATAATCCCCGAGACGCCTTTTACAGTCGCTGGCTTCTGGGTCATTATATTACACACATTACAACTGGCTGTCGCCAGAATATTAAAGAAAGGAGTTCCTTATGAAAGAAAAATTTGTGAAACTTACTAAGCCTTTATTGGCTGCTTGTATGGCTTTGACCGTTTGGGTTTCATTCGATATTGCAAGCCTTCTCTTCTTTGGAGAATACGAATATCCTAAAAATCCTGACAAACAGTAATCATGAAAGAGAAACCATTTGCTATCTAATTAAGTTTCAATGGTTTCTTTTTTTATTATCTATTGTAAATGACAACCAGTTCTCACCATTTATGTCTTTATTTTGGCATATAATATTTAGTGAATAGTTTGCACAAATTGTTTTCACGTTATACAGACCAAATCCACGCCCTTCCCCTTTTTGGCTATATCCCTTTTTAAAAAACATCTCCATTTTATTCTGTGGCATAAATTCACTTTTATTTCTAATCTCTATTTTGAATTCTCCATCAACTTCTATCATTTCAACATATAAAACTTTAACTTTTTCTAGTTTTTCTATTGCTTCTATAGCATTTTTAATTAAATTTCCCAATATCTCAACCAGCTTATATGTTGGTATGCCCACATCTAAATCTTCAATGTTAATTACATAATCCACCTCTATTCCAAGTTTATCAGCCTCAACAAATTTGCCATATAGAAAGCCAATTACAAGCGGATTTCCTGCTTTTAAAAGTTTATTAAAATGATTTTCCTTTATGACCACCTCACAATACTTGCCCTGTTTACTCACTAATTCTTCATATGTATCACACATGTAATGTAGATTGTTGATTGCATTAATATGATTATCAAATTCATGTTGCCTCAATCTAATATTATCAATTAAATTATGAAAAGAATCTTCATATATCCGGTGAGTCTTAAGTTCCGTCTCAATTTCCTTTGATTTCATTTTATATTTTCCAATTTGGGTAACCAAAAAACAAATAAATATAATACACACAAACAGCAATACATACTGGTAAAGTCCTAATTTATCAATCTTTTTATATTGAACTAAACAGTAAATAGCAATAACAATACTAATAAATAACGCTATAATGAAAATTCTCTCTTTATCTTGTAAATATTTTGATAATTTGTTTAGTTTGCATTTAGGCAATACAGTTAATACAACAACAAATGCTATTCCATTGATAAACAATAAGTCTTTTTCTAAAAATAATTGTATTCCAAAAAAATAATAATAAAACATTGCTGTAACGATTTGTATACCACTTATAATCGCAATATATAAAATATTATTTATTATCAACGCTCTTATTTTAAAGCCAAATCTCATTCCACAATATATTGCCACGATTGGATGTACAAACATTGTAAAACCTTTAGGTAATCCGTAATAATTTATTGCTGCCATTATTATCATATATACTGCCAAAAAACTTGTTGTTACTATATCAAGTTTAACCTTCTCACCATACAAACAATGAACACACAATAAAACTGATAAGATTTCCAACAGCAAACAAATATTCGTAATCATAATCCATACTCCGCCAATACTTTTTTCCTAAATGTAATTCCAATTTCCACTTTATCCATAGTTTCTTTCATTGTTATATATCGGTTTCGTACATCTAAATTCAAGATGTAGTCCTTATTTATAATGGTGCCTCTACTGCACTGGAGCAGGCAGTTTGTATCTACCTCCTCCAAAAGCTGGCGGCATGTCTTATAGGGGAACGTCATATGACTCCCGTTTGTCAGATAAACACTGAGCTGATGGTTTGAATTTGACATATACAGTATATCACGAACTTTGACCGGATATAAGATACCTTCTTTTCTAAAACAGTATGACGCATCATTGTTTTTATAGGTAGAAAAATATAACGCCTTTTCCACGAGTTTTTTGACTCTCTCGAATGAAAAAGGCTTCTCCACATACCCCAGGCAGTTTAAATCAGTGTAGGTATATTTAGTGGCATCTTCAAGCGCACTGATAAACAATACCGGAGTAAACATATATTTAGGAATGGTTCTGATTTTTTCTACCAGCCGGATACCGGAAGTGTCCCCTGGCTTTTTAGTATCCAGGATGATATCCACAAGAAATACGTCTATTGTCTTTTCCAGCAGGATCTTATAAGCCGGATTCAGGCTTCCTGCCGTATACACTACCGCATCCCCATTCACTTCCAGCACCAGTTTTTTTAACAGTTTCTGCTGGACTTCATCATCTTCAACTATTAATACTGATTTTTTCATAATTCAACCTTACATTTTCAGGAACCACAGCACCTGCTCTGTGAGCGAAAGTATTTTTGTCTGAATGTAATCGTCTGTCTGACTCCATAAATCATCTATAATCATATTTTCCAGTTTTTCATTATCAAGAAGAAGGCTTGGCCTGCATCCCGTTGCTTTATAAATCCGCAGAAGCAGTTCTGCATCAGGACTCTTTTTGTTTTTCTCAAGCATACGGTACTTCTTAATGTTTACCCCCAGTTTTTCGGACATTGGTATCTGGGCAATTCCGGAAATCTTTCTTATCTCATGTAAAACTGATTCTGAATCTCCGCCGCCTGCCCGCCTTTTCAGGATTTCAATCTCACATTTCGTCTCAAAGCCTATGTCTGATGTGCTTTTCTCTATTCCCTGCTCCAAAAGCCATGCCACCACATTCAGCAGTTCCGCCCTGTCCTTCTCCTCGCCCTGCGCAATCAAGGCGCTCAATTTGGAAGGACAACGGGCAGATTCTTTTCCCGTAACAAGATAATCCACATCCCAGCCCATTTTCATGAGAAGCCCTAATATTTTATATGAAATAACTGTTTTTCCAAGTTCCATTTTGCTGTACTGGCTCTGGTCGATTCCAAGTCCGTCGCTTGTCTCTTTCTGCGTCATATTCAGCTTTTGCCTATACTGATTGAGTCTGTGTAAAAAGTCATCGTAATCTCTGCGCATGAAATACTTCCCTCATGAATCGTTTGATGTATCACTACGATTTAGATTTTACGGGATTGTAGTTTTCCCACTTTAGACCTATATTTGCATATTTAATTATATACTGGCAGTTAATACCGTATCTGGAATCATGTTCGGTCTTCTACATTCATGCCAAAAAAGTGCATTTATCAACCCCCTTTAATCTGCATATCCTTCCAGGCAGGCAAATATCTCCCCTTCTATTCCTGCAATCTCCCCAATGGGTATTTTGATTCCATCTTCTATATAGATAACTCCTTGACGCACATCAACCTTTTCAACACAGCCTGTAAAAGTGACATAAGTTCCTTCTCCTTTCCTGATATCCGGCTGAAAATAGGTGACTGTTATCTTTGGGTTCTGTCCTTCCCGGTTCTGCAGAATATTCAGTTTTCGGTTAAGCAGTTCTTTTAAGTCCTCTCCCAGCTCAATTTTCACATCCGTCAGCCTGGCCGTCTCCTTAACGGCATCATAATAGCCTTCCTGAGGTATAAATGGTGAAAACTGTGACGCGCGCTGTTTCATTGTCATATGCGGCCGTGACTTGGAAATATAATGCGGCTGGTTAATGATATCATTATAGCTGTCCTCTTTTTTATCCGCCATTTTCTCTCCTATACAATTATACGATTTTACGCACATAGTATATCCTGAAACTGGCTGTCATAAACGGCTCTGCGAAAACAACAGGCTGCGCGCTTCGCGAGCCAGCTTATTGTAACAAAAAGCCGGGAATCTCTTTCCAGACTCCCGGCCACAGGCACAGCTTTATTCTATTTTTCTGTTTGGATTTTATTCAAATATCCTGTCTGCTGGCACCAGAATACTATCCCTGCTTTTTCATCACAGGTATCCATACTTCATACTTCGCATTCTGAGGGTCTGGATTTAAATAAACCTCAATATCCGGCGCGTTGGCATACTCATACCCGGAAGCCGGAAGCCACTCTGTGACAATGCGCTGTTCCAGTTCCTGTATGGACTGGTTCGTTCCTTCCCCCGGAAAAACTGCCCATGTGGACGCAGGGACGGTATATTCTTCAAATGCCCCGCCTTTTTTTGTGCTTGCAACGGCAATGAAATATTTCCATTCCTCTTCATCGCCGCATGCACTTACGCCTAACAACCCTTTTAAGTCAGTATCCATCATCCCTGCCAGTTTCTGTATGGTGCCATTGGTGACAGCTTCCTGCCACATTCCGGGCACAATCGTGAAATTTTTTTCAATTTCCCTGTACAGCGGCGCAGACACACCTACAATACGAAAAGCGTCCTTTGTTTCAATACGGTAATTCATTTCTTCTCCTCCTTTTACGGCAATCTTAAATGTTATAGGCGGAAAGGACTTAACCGATACGCCCTCGTCTCTTACTGCTGACGGCGCTATACCATGAACGCCCTGAAAAGCCCTGTTAAACGCTGTGGGGGACCGGTACCCATATTTTTCCGCAACATCAACCACCTTTGCATCCCCTCCCTGCAGGTCTACCGCTGCCAGGGACATCTTTCTTCTCCGGATATACTCCGATAAAGTAATGCCTGCCATATAGGTGAACATTCTCTGAAAATGATAGGACGAACAACAGGCAATCCGCCCAAGCGCTTCCATATCAATCTCGTCCGTCAAATGCTCCTCAATATAATTCATGCTCTGGTTTAGCCTTTCAACCCATTCCATCTGGATACCTCCTTATTTACATTTCAATTTATTATAAACCCTTTTTCTCCCTTTTTCCTCTCAATATCTGCCCAAAAAAGAGAGGGATGTTCCCACATCCCATCTCCCTGATTTATCTTTTCTTTGCACTGTTTTATGTGGCATCTCCTTATTTTCCTCCTGAAATCCTACAGAACGTCTCTTGTCTCAAGTTTATAAAGGACAAGAAAAACCGATACGGCGGACAGGATTATCAATGTCATGAGGAAAGGTATATTGCCAGTCAACGTATACTGCCCGATGTTCCCCTGGGTAAGGCATACGAGGATAACCCCCGCAATAATTGCCGCTTTGGATGATTTCATTTTTAATCCCGCCAGCAGGGCTATAAAACTGACGCTGACCGTTACCGATGAGTCCACGAATATTTCCGCATAAAACATGCTGCTATTCAGCCCAATGCCAGCCGCCAGAATATGTGCATATCCCTTAGCAGCCGCCAGCCCGTAATAGAACAGCATTTTTGTCAAAACAAGAGCTGTAAAATTGAAAATCCACACAGACAGCATCTGGGACAGCAGAATTTTCTTCCTGCTTATAGGATAAGAAAACATCAGATTCATGGTCTTATTTTTATACGCGCCCACAATGAAGGAGGCCAGCATTGTACTTGTAAAAACAACAAATGACATATTGGTAAACATTTCAACCCCGGCCTTTAACATACTTTTCCCATATAGAATCTCTGTGTCTATTGCTTCCAGCTCTCCTGCACTGGCTAAAATCATCAGAAAAAGGATGATGTCCATAATTAAAACGTTGCGCACATACCTGATAATATTGTTTTTCTTCCATTCAAGCCTGATTAACTTTAACATGATTTTCCCTCCCCTTTGGTCAGTTTTAAGAAATAATCCTCAAGGCTTTCCGCCTTTTTTCCAATCGCGGTGATTTCCACATCATTCTGCATCATGGTTTTTGAGATGCCGCTTGTAGTAATCCGGCTGTCGTAAATGCGGATATTCTGCTCGTCGATTACCCTGAAATTATTCAGTTCCAGTTTGTCCGCCAGCACATATGCAGCCTTTTTCGTATCGGTAACAGTAAGCTGGATATAGGCGGTATTCATTTCGGATATTTCTTTCATGGGTATCTCTTTCACCAGATTTCCATGACTGATGATACCGATGGTATCCGCAATGCTTTCCACCTCGGAGAGGATGTGGCTGGATATGATAATTGTAATTCCATATTCGGTACAAAGCATTTTAAACAAATCCCTAATCTGCTTCATCCCTGCCGGGTCCAGCCCATTCGCCGGTTCGTCAAGCACCAGCAGTTCCGGCCTGCACAGGATTGCCCGGGCAATGCCTAACCGCTGTTTCATTCCCAGCGAATAGTTTTTGACAGGCTTGCCCGACGCCTCGGCCAGTTCCAGCATTTCAAGGGCTTTTTCCACACTTCCGGGATTGTAGTACCCCATATACTCACAATGGAGCTGTAAGTTTTCCTTTCCGCTCAAATGGTCATAAAATGTAGGAAACTCAATGATGCTTCCCATTCTTTTTAAAACCTCATAGGATGTGGGAGTAAGTGTCTCCCCAAAAAGTTCAACTGTGCCCTCCGAAGGTTTCCAGAGATTCGTAATCATTTTCATGACCGTAGTTTTGCCCGCCCCGTTGGGCCCCAGGAATCCATATATCTCTCCCTTCTTCACATGTATATTTACGTCTTTCACCAGTTCCTTACCGTCAATGATTTTCGTAAGGTGATTCGTCTGCAAAATGTATGGCATTTCAACTGCCCCCTTTCTGAAAACTATTGTAACAGTTAATGTTTTCAAAACTCTTGACTAATTCTTACAAATTTCTTTCGCGGTAAGCTTTACATGATAAATTTATTTAATTTTACGGTAAATGTTGTTTTTATGCCCGGCTCACTGTCCAGGCAAATATTTCCTCCCAACTGGCCCGCAAGATTCTTTGCAATGGTCAGCCCTAACCCGTTTCCCTGTATCCTCCGGTTCCGGGAATCCTCCATGGTATATAACCGTTCAAAAACATGATGCGCAAACTCTTTCTCTATTCCTTTTCCCTTATCCGTGATATCAATGTACACATGGGCTTTGTCCTCCCGCAGGGTAAGTCCCAGGTACTTTCCTTCGCTTCCGTACCGCACCGCATTGGATATCAGATTGGACAAAATCCTGTCAACAGCCCCCTTTTCTCCCTGCGCAAAAATATCGGTTTCCGGGATTGCTATCTCCACCGTAAATTCTTCCCCCTGCAGGATATCATAAAAACCAAGGATATTTTCCCTGCACAATTCGCTGATGTTCACTTTGCTTATCTCAATATTTGTATCTCCGGCTTCCAGCTTTGCCAGGGTAAAAAACTGGTTGATAAGCTCCATAACCTGTTCCGCCTTTGCTTCGACCTTCCTTATTTCCCTGCTATCCTCCTGGTTAAGGCGCATAATCTCCAGATGCCCCAGAATAACCGTCAAGGGCGTCTTTATATCGTGGGATATGTTGGAAAGCATTTTTTTTGACGAAATTTCCTGCCTGATAAAATCGCTCTTTATCTTCTGCCTCTCCAGAAGCAGGCGGTTAATCTGCCCGCCCAGTTCCATAAGCGCCTTGTTGTCCGTAAACACCATGATCTGCTCATTACTGTCATTTTCTAAAATATCAGACAGTTTCCGGCTAATCTCTTTCAGCTTTGTCTGTATGCCCCTGGCATAAACAAACCGCTGATATAAAACTGTAAAAAGCAATAGAACAATGGCACATGCCATGAAAAATGTAATCCCTCCACCGCTCATTTCATATCCCCCAGCCTGTACCCTATCCCCCAGACTGTGACCACAATCTGGGGATTGCGGGGATTATCTTCTATTTTGTTGCGTAATCTGCTGATATGGACATTTACGGCATTTTCATCTCCAAAATAAGCGTCGTTCCAGACATGGGAATAAATCTGCTCTTTGGTGTAAACCTTTTTGGGGTTTTGCATCAGAAGCTTTAAAATCTCAAACTCCTTTGCTGTCAGTTCAATCCTTGTGCCGTTTTTCAGGACAGAATAGTCGTCTGTGTCCACCGCAAGAATCCCCCGTTTAATGACAGCTTCCTCTCCGGCCGCTGCCGACGCATACTGGGTAGTTCTTCTGATATTTGCCTTTATCCTTGCCAATACTTCCGTAACGGAAAATGGTTTCGTGATATAGTCGTCTGCCCCTAACCCAAGTCCCAGCGTTTTGTCGGAATCCGTATCCTTTGCAGACAGAATAATGATAGGCACGGTACTTTTTTCCCTAATGGATCTCATGACCTCCATGCCGCTCTTTTTAGGTATCATAAGGTCAAGCAGTACAAGACTGTAGTCCTGTGCAAAAAATTCCTGACAGGCGCTTTCCCCATCAAAAGCCGCCGTCACTTCAAAGTTTTCTGAAATTAGAAAGTTTTTTAACATATCGCTGATTTCTGTATCGTCTTCTACCAGTAAAATTTTCATTTAAACAAGTTTCTCCTCCTGCTGTCAGTACAATTTTCCAAAATGTACAGTTTATAATCCGCCTTGTGTCAAGTTAGTGACACAAATTTTTTAAAATTTTCTGAACCACGGAATTATCTGTTAATTTGAAATAACCCTTTCTTTATATTGCAATATTTCGTTTAATCTATAATATATCCATTCCTTATTTACTGTATATTTTAAGTATACCCCTAAAGACTACATCCCTCAACATTCTTTCAAAGATAAATTTTCTTTTTCCTCATTACACGTTACTGTTCACTCCGTGACCAGTAACATGCAAAAATCCATCGAAAATTGCCTT
>CAMWUN010000048.1 GCA_947177425.1 uncultured bacterium | reverse complement strand
GTGCAAAAATCCCATTGCCGAAGGCACTTTTCGATGGATTTTTGCATGTTACTGGCCACGGAGTGAACAGTAACGTCCAGCCCAGGTATACAGAAGATAAATTTCAGGGAGAGAGGGATACGCATATGTTTACGGATGTTCAGTTATTGCAGATAAAAAATGCTGTCATGAGGGCGCTGCATGTGCCGGGAAATTACCGGGGAGGTATTCTGGAGATGGCGGTGGCAGTGGATTATCATATGGACTGCGAGCAGTTACGGGAAGAGTGCGGGCAGCTTGCGGCGGCTTTGAAGAGGACTGATGAGATTTTCAGGAATGTGCGGCTGAATCTGATTAAGTGGGTTTCGGACGATGAGATTATCAAGGAGGTTTCTTCTCTTCCGGCACTGCAGCTTGGAAAAAGTTTTGAGGATTATGAGCCGGAAAAGGCTGATGGCGGAAAGTCCCTGGATGAATTGTTGAGACAGTTGAAGCTGTTTTATGCAAGGTCGAAGATTATCATACTGATTACGGACGGAAGCTACATGCGCCAGGATGAGGAGAAGATTCGGGAGTATCTGCATCCCTTTCTTGGGCGGAAACTGGTAGTGGTCACGTCCGGCCAGGTCAGCAGCGGCAGGGAATGGCTTTCATAGGGTGAAAATATGATGAAAATAAAGCAGAAATACAAACATATTTATCTGACGGCAGGTCTGCTTCTGGCAGGTGTCTTTTTTCTATGTAGCTGCCAGAAGGAAGAGGTGGGGACAGCAGGGGAACAGACCAGCGGATTGCAGGTCATAGAAGAGAACCAGGAATGTCCGGCGGATAAACTGCCTGCGTATCTAATGAAGGAATCCCCCCAGACACCATACGCCTGTGCGGAAATCACCATAACAGGCATGACAGACAGTGCGGATGATGGAGAAGGAAAAGCGGGTATTGTATGGAAGATTTTTGGGGAAGCAGAAGAGTTCCAGGCGTATCTTTCCGAAAGGGAACAGCAGGCCGGTACATCCGGCCAAAACGCAGGAGAATGGATTTACTATCAATACCAGCTTCCCGGGGATGTTTATGCAATTGATCTTTATTATTATTTAAAGGAATGTTACGATGAGGAAGAAAATCCCTTTTATGCGGTAAAACATGATAAAGGCGACAGAGAATGTTATGCATTTACCCAATATCCCTTCAGGGAAATGATCGTCAGGGACGGCGTGATTTACACACTGGAATGTCCGGCAGGCAGTGAGACGATGACAGAGGATATGGTCAGCGAACTTCTGATGGCTTTTGGAAAAAGGGTACAGAATAGTAATGACGCTTATTACAGCGGCTGGGTCCTGGATGAGGAGGCGTTGTACTGGATAGACCACAGGGAGCGGGTGACACAGCAGGAAAATCCTTTGCGGACTTTTACGGAAGTGAGGGCAATTGATACCAACTGGTCAGGGGCGGCGATTATGGAGTACTTTGGTATGCTTAAGGAAGCGGAATATCAGATCCGGCTTTGGGAGGATGGGCCGACGCTGGAGATTCGCTTTGATTTTGCAGAGGAGATCCCGGAAGAAGGCTATGAGAAATTTCTGCTCAATGGCTTTTGCATGGACGAGCAATACATTATGACGGTAACGGATATGGACAGGAATGAGGTTCTGCAGGAGACAAATCTGGCTATGAGTATAGAACTGCCTGATATGATTACCTTTACAGATCTTAATGGGGATGGATTCTTAGACATGCAGATTGGCCTTCCCACCCACTGGAACGGAGCGCAGGCTCAGATGGATGAATTTGCCGACTATTCTTACCGGCTATGGAATCCGGAAGAAAATATATTTGTATTTGCAGGGGAACACGGGATTAGGGAAAATGCCTGGGAAAACCCACAGCCACAGGAAAAGGACGATGTGGAATACGTAGTCAGGCCGGGAGATACACTTTGGGGAATTGCAAGGAAATTTTACGGAACAGGAACGTTGTATGAGAGGATTGAGGAAGAAAATGCGGGCACCCTTTCCGGCTACCGGTATCTGATGCCGGATACGCTGCTGAAAATACCGGATGCAGATTGATGCGGCTTTTCCAGGGCGTGTTTGAAAATTCATTCCCCCAATCTGCATGCCCCACTTTGCGTGACATTAAGACCATATAGGTCTGCCAAATTTAATCAACGTAGCCCACTACGCCTCTAAAATTTGCGCAAATCTCCCACAAACTGTGACGCACATCTCAGGGAAAGCAATTTTCAAACACGCTCTAATACAGCATTATATAGATGATGCAGTTTTGATGCATATATGATACAATTTTGATGCAGGCATATTTTAAAATAGGACGGGAAGATACCAAAAAAGGATATGTAAAGCACAAAAGAAGCAGGAGAATTGCATAATGGGAAGCAGAAAGACAAGGACATGGAAGGCTGTCGTTTTGACGGTGGTTTTGATGGTGATGGCGCTGGCGGGATGTCAGGATGCGGAAGAAAAAGAAGAGGCGGTGAAGTCAGGAGAGGAGTCCCAGGCTGGCGGGCAGTCAGATACAGGAGCAGCAGGCACAGGCTGGGAGCCACAGCCGGAACTGGAAACATGGTCAGAAGCAGTGACGGAGCAGGAGGCAGATCCACAGCAGGAAGAGGAATTACAGCCGGGGCAGGATAGTGAGGAAGCAGAGCCTGGGCAACGGACCGTAAAAGCGGCGGAAAGGAAGACGCCGCCGGAAGGCTGGGAGCTTACACTTGCTTCCGAGGACTGGGGATTATCTTTCGGCGAACCGGGGACGACGCCCGTGGGAAACGCTTCAGCCGGAGATCTGGCATGGTATGACGGGTATTATGTGGGAGATGGCAGTGAAAAGGTCATTTATCTGACTTTTGACTGCGGTTATGAAAATGGTAACACGGAACCGATTCTGGATGCACTTAATAAACATAATGTAAAGGCCACGTTCTTCGTGGTAGGGCATTTCCTAGAGACAGCCCCCGAGCTTGTGAAACGCATGGTACAGGAGGGGCACGCCGTAGGCAACCATACCTATCATCATCTTGATATGCCGTCTATTTCCGATAAGGGAGCTTTTCAAAAAGAGATGGATGATGTGGCAAATCTGTTCCAGGAGATTACCGGGGCGGAACTTTCGCCCTATTACAGGCCGCCCCAGGGAAAGTGTAATGTGCAGAATCTGAAAATGGCGCAGGAATTGGGATATTATACAATATTCTGGAGTCTTGCCTATGTGGACTGGAATCAGGACAAGCAGCCCAGTCATGAGGAAGCCTTTGACAAGCTGACTACGCGGGTACATCCCGGCGCGGTTGTGCTGTTGCACAATACGTCCAGCACAAACGGAGAGATTCTGGATGAACTTCTGACGAAGTGGGAGGGAATGGGATATACTTTCAAACCCTTGTCAGAACTGGTAGATGGATGATGAAAAGTAAAATAGGAATTATATCGGATACACACGGACTGCTGCGGCCGGAGGTTGCAGAGGTTCTCCGCGGATGTGAGGCGGTTCTTCACGGCGGGGATATTAACAGAGAGGACATATTAACTGCATTGAATGAAATTGCCCCTACTTATGCCGTGAGGGGAAATAATGACGGGGAGTGGGCGGCGCATCTTCCGGAGACTCTTTCGGTCAGCCTGCATGGAATACATTTTTTTATGGTACACAATAAGAAATATATTCCGAAAGAAACAGAAGGCGTTGACGTCATTATTTACGGACATTCCCATAAGTATGAGGAAAAATATGCAGGCAGGCAGCTTGCGCTGAATCCGGGAAGCTGCGGCCCCAGAAGATTTACACAGCCAATCACCTTTGCAGTGCTTGAGATTGACGATGACGGTTCTTTCCGGGTGGAAAAAATTGAAATTGCCCATCGGGAGAAGCAGCCTGCAAGAGGAGCCGGGAAGGACGCGGCAGCGCATAGGATACCCGGACAGGATATGAAAAAGATTGTTAAGGCGGTAATGAGGGACACGGATAAGCATATACCTGTCGGGCAGATTGCAGCCAGAAACAGTATCAGTGAAGATTTGGCCGAGCAGATTTGCCGCCTGTATCTGACTCATCCCGGTGTGAGTGCAGACGGTATTCTTGGGAAAATGGGATTGTGAATGGCCGGATAGCGGCAGATGGAAAGGAGGAAAACGATGCTTGAAGGTGTGGAAAAAATATTTGAGGAAATGCAGCCTATGATGAAGAAGCTGAAAAAGGCTTCCTACGAAAAAAATATGTTAGCATTCAGGGAAAAACACAGTCATTACTTTTGGGAAATGACGGATTATATGAATCAGGCAGAGGATAAGGAGAAAACAGCTAAGGAAATTGCAGTATCATTTGTTGATAAGGTGGAAAAAAATTATGCCCGGAAGGGAAAAATTGGCGGAAGAATCCAGGCGGATTTAAACTTTTTTATGATTTACTATACATTTCCAGCTATCCTGCTGACAGGCAGTGAATATGCCAAAATGATTGCAGATGCATTGTGCGGCGAGTGGGGGGCGCGCTTTAAAGACAGTAAGATAGGCTATACGGACTATGATACCCTTTACAAAGGATTCCGGGACAAGATATTAGGCATCTTTTAAGGTGCAGCGGCAATCCGCTTACGGTATGAGGTGGCGCTTTGCCCATAATAACGCCGGAAGGAAGCAGAAAAGTGTTCAATGCAGGAGTACCCGGTGTCTTCTGCGATTTGGGTAATGGACAGACCGGGGTTCTGTAGGAGAATGGAAGCGGCAGACATGCGTGCTTCCGTTTTTTTCTGGAGAAAGGTCTTGCCGTAGTGAGTTTTCAAAAGCCGTTCTGTCTGACGGATGCCCAGCCCTAACCGGGAAGCAAGCACATCCAGGGTCAGTGTGCGGTATTCATAGAGAAAACATTCTTCAATGATTAAGTATTTATTGTCAATCAGGCTGGGGGTGTCAATGGGGGAATCGGTCTCTGCTGTCCCTTCATAATTTCTCACAAGTTTGATGATGAGCTGTTTCAGCAGAATCTGTGCATGGACGGTATATCCGGTATAGCGGTGTTCCAACTCAAAAAAGAGCTGTTTCATCAGCGTATGGATATCCTGGCTGTCCTGCCCGAACCAGAAAGGAGTCTGCCTGAAAATCCCAGCCAGCTCTTTTTCGCAGAGGGAACCGCAGGGAGCAGTGCTGCGCCCTGTTTTCAGATAAATGCAGTATTCACACATGGGGTCTTTGGCATCGGGAATCTGGGAATGTTCTACGAAAGGCCCGGTGATAAAGAGCGTGTTTGGCACAATGTCGTAAGCATTTCCATTGATTACGGCATTTCCCCGGCCAAAAGGGATATAATGGATTTCGTAACTGTTTCTGCTGTGGCTGTGCCGGGGAATGGAGCGTTCAAAACGTTCCAGCACAATGTTGGAAATGTGAAAGTCATATTCCCCAAGGGTAAAATGTAAGTCAAAATGGTCTAACCGTGTCTGCATGGGAACCTCCGGTATCTGTCTTCTTATTTCAAAATATACTTCTCCTTTGTAGAAATTGCAATAGATATTCGCTGACACGACATAAAAATGTTAAATATGTCAAAGGAATCTCTTACTTTATAGAATATATCCGCTATAATTGAGATATAAGGACAGCAAAAAGAAAATGTATAAGGAGGAAAAAATTATGGGTAAGATGATGGGGGCAATTCTGCCCGGAAACAGCACGGTAGAACTTAAGGAATTTGATATTCCAAAGCCGGGGCACGGACAGGTACTGGTACAGACCAGGGCCACAACTATATGCGGAAGCGATATCCGCTGTATTTACAGGGAGCATGTTGGAAAAGGGCCGGAAGGTTATATACCGGGCATGATTGCAGGACACGAACCCTGTGGTATTATCGTGGAAGAGGGCGAAGGCTTAAAGCGCTTCAAAAAGGGAGACAGGGTCATTGTTTACCATATTTCGGGATGTGGTGTCTGCAATGACTGTAGAAGAGGATACTACATTTCATGCAGCAGCGAACACAGACAGGCATATGGCTGGCAGAGGAACGGCGGTATGGCGCCATACATACTGGCGGAAGAAAAGGATCTGATTGCACTGCCAGACGAACTGACTTATAAGGACGGGGCGCAGGTTGCATGTGGATTCGGAACTGTTTACGAAGCCATTGAGAAAATCGGCATCTGCGGCAATGACGCAGTGCTTGTGACCGGATTAGGCCCGGTGGGTCTTGCAGCCCTTATGCTTGCAAAATGTATGGGTGCAAATCAGCTTATTGGCGTGGAAATGAATGACTACCGTATTGACCTTGCAAAGAGGCTGGGGCTTGTGGACCATGTATTTAAGCCGGGGGAAAATACGCTGGACGAGATTCTTGCAGTGACAGGCGGCAGGGGCGTGGAGAGAGCCATTGATGCCAGCGCTAACGATGCGGGAAGACAGCTTGCCATCAGGGCTACAAGGGAATGGGGAAAGATTGCCTTTGTAGGGGAAGGCGGAACCTGCACATTTAATCCCAGCCCGGATATCATTCACGGACAAAAGACTATTTACGGCTCCTGGGTGACATCCTTATGGAAGATGGAAGAACTGGTAGAACGTCTGGTAAGATGGGGCATCCACCCGGAGGATTTAGTTACCCATGAGTTCCCGCTGGAGAAGGCGGACGAAGCTTATGCCCTGATGGCAGGCGGACAGTGCGGCAAGGTTGCGGTAACTTTTGAAAATTAAGTAAAGCAGTGTGGAAATGAGGTGAAAAAAGATGGATAATAAAGTAAATCCCGCCGATGTTCCCAAGAGAAAATTGTACACAGGGGAAGAGATACCCGCTGTAGGGCTTGGGACTTTCGGCTCCGACAAATATACGGCCCAGCAGGTGAGCGATGCTGTATATGGCGCAATTTTAAAGGGGTACCGCCTGATTGACTGTGCATCGGTTTATCAGAATGAGGACAGGATTGGGGAAGTGCTCCAGAAAGTTTTTGCGGAATCGGATATCAAAAGAGAAGAGCTTTTTATCACTTCCAAGGTGTGGAATGATATGCACAGGCAGGTAATCCCATCCTGTGAAAAGAGCCTGAAAGATCTGAAACTGGACTATATAGATTTATATTTTGTCCACTGGCCTTTTCCCAATTATCATGCGCCGGGATGCAGCGGGGATTCCAGAAACCCGGATTCAAAGCCTTTTTCCATTGACGAGTTTATGGATACATGGAGACAGTGCGAGGAACTGGTAAAGCAGGGGAAGGTGCGCTGCATTGGAATGTCCAATATGACAATTCCCAAACTGGAGGCGGTTCTTCCCTTGTGCGAGATCAAACCGGCGGCCCTGGAGATGGAGTGCCATCCGGGCTTTCAGCAGCCGGAACTTTTTGATTATGCGCTAAGCCATGGAATACAGCCAATCGGGTACTGTCCCATAGGATCCCCTTCAAGGCCGGAAAGGGACAGAACCAGCGAGGATGTCGCAGATACCCAGATGCCTGAAATTGTGGAGATTGCCAAAGCCCACGACGTCCACCCTGCTATTGTGTGCTTAAAGTGGGCGGTTCAAAGGGGCCAGATTCCCATTCCTTTTTCTGTAAAGGAACCCCAGTATGTAAGCAATTTAAAGTGCGTGACAGAGGATCCCCTGACAGAAGAGGAAATGGATAAAATCAGAAAAGCTGATAAAAACTGTCGTCTGATTAAAGGACAGGTATTTTTATGGGAAGGCGCTTCCGGCTGGGAAGATTTATGGGACCTGAATGGAGAAATTACGAAAATACAGTGACGGAATATGATTTCCTCGGGCAACGAGTCAAGTGGGCATGCCTGCATGAACATTTGGCGACTGCCGCGAGACCGCATACCCCACTGCTCTGCAGAGCTGCAAGATTGATGAACCGCTGCTTGCAGCGGGGGTGTTGACTACATAAATGCACCGTCAGATCAGAAATGCAGCATCCGCTTCCTGCAGAAGGGACGGATGCTGCATTTTTAATTACAAAACCCTTCGGGGACGCCCACGCCGCGCATGAGAAAAATGGCTGTAAAACCGTAGTAGATTTTTAACCCTTTTTTGGAAGATTTTCAATTTTAAAAAATGGACTCCGCCTATATAATAAATTTATCAATTATGGTCAGAATTATTCCTTGGGAGGGCTGGATACCTCAGGATGAAGATAGGCATATTGGAGAGCTTTCAGGTCGGAAGTTATCATGAGGCTTAAGATAATATTTCCTTCATCCCGGTACCACACATGACCGGAATTGGATGTCTTGTCCGTTCCTCCTGTCTGTGTATTGACAGATTCCTCAATGATATCGTACAGGTCGTAAAGTTCCTGTTCTTCTTCGGCGGAGCAGGTCCAGGCGATACACATGAGACGTTCCTCCTGATTATACATATATTTAATAGTTCCCGGACGTTCCTGCCAGGTTTTGGGATAGGTATAGCAGATGCCGCCGTATACAGAATCATAAGTGACGGGTTCGTTTCCCTCGAAAGCCAGAAGGTCTTCTACCGTATATTCCCATGAAACATCGGAAAAAGGAGAAGGGGGCGCACTGGCGCTGGTCTGGCAGCCGCATAGAAACAGGGCTGAGAGAGCCAGGGAAAGTAAAACCGACAGTTTTTGCTTTACATTTGGATAACTCATATATTGTCTCCTTATTTGTATTATCAATATATTTTGAACACCGGTATATATTACTGATATTTTCACTCTTATACCGGACAATGACATTATAATGATATTTTTTTATATTAGCAAGGGAAATATATTTTTGATATTTTTTGAAAGATTTTCGTAATGGTAAAGATGTCTTAACTGTTACGGTGTGTAGCCAGGGACATGATTCTATGCTGAGTGCATTGAAATTTCATAGAAGTTCTAAACTAAATACTGCGTTGCCGGCTCCGGAGAGGGCAGCGTCAGAATCCGGGCTTTTGTGGCGGATACGGAAAAGGGGGAGAACCGTATACGGATTTTGGATGCATACATGCAGCGGAAGGGTTATGTTGACAAATGAAATATGATTGGGAGGAAGAAAGTTGGAAAAGATTAAACAGAATCCAATTGTAAAGAAAATTGGTATTAACAGAATTGTATTATGCGGTGTCCTTATACTGATGTATGCAATTTTTTGTATGCTCAGCGACAAGTTTGCAGGCATCCAGAGAATCATGAGTGCATTGAACTATGCATATTTCCTTGGCTTTTTGTCATTGGGAGTAACCTTTGTAATCGCTACCGGCGGAATTGATTTTTCCATCGGTCCGGTTATGTTCTGTTCTGCGCTGATTTCCGGATATTGCCTGACCAGTTATGGGGTTCCCCTTGTAGTGAGTCTGATCATCAGTATCCTTGTGGGAATGCTGTTCGGCGTATTTAATGGATATCTTGTTGCATACTGGACCGTACCGCCTTTTATCATTTCCATGGCGAGCATGAATATTGCCAAAGGGCTTGCATCAGTGTTTACAAAGACCCAGTCCGTAAGCTGGCCCCAGTCAGCGGACGCCAACGGCTGGTACAGGAATTTTATAAAAATAGGCAATTTCCCGGTAGGGCTTGTGATTTTTATTGTATTTGCAGTGATTTGTTCCATTATACTGAACCAGACGAAAGCCGGCCGTTACATATTGAGCCTTGGAAGCAATAAAGAGGCGGTAAGGCTCTCGGGCGTCAATGTCAAAAAGTGGGAAATGCTGGCATATGTCATCTGCGGAACACTGGTAGGCATTGCGGCTATTTTCTTCGTGGCGGCATATACCACGGTACAGCCGGGATATGGGGACACCTACAACAACGAAGCCATTGCCGGCTGCGTAATGGGCGGAACTTCCATGGCCGGAGGACTTGCCTCTATCAGCGGAACTGTAATCGGCGTATTTGTTATCGCTCTTTTACAGGAAGGTATCCTTGCCCTCGGCTTCAGCAAGGACTATCAGCTCATTATTACTGGTATCATCGTTATCGTGGCAGTTTATGCGGATGTTGCTACAAGGCGCAGAAAGAATTAACGCTATTGCAATGAAAATGACTATGAGAAATTTGGAAAGGCGAAGGTAAGAGAATGGGCGATATAATCTTAACAATGAAAGATATAGATAAATCTTTTCCGGGCGTACACGCACTTGATCATGTAAATTTCGAGGTGAGAAAAGGTGAAGTGCATGCCCTCATGGGAGAGAACGGCGCAGGCAAATCCACACTGATGAAGGTACTTACAGGAATTTACACCAAAGATTCAGGAAGTATTGTCTATGAGGGAAAAGAAGTAGAATTCCACACCACAAGGGAAGCACAGGATGCAGGCGTTGTTATTGTTCACCAGGAACTGAACATGCTGGGTCATCTGACAGTGGCACAGAATATTTTTATAGGACGAGAGTTTAAAAAGGGTATCGGCATTGACGATAAGAAGATGAATGAAGAAGCGGCAAAGCTGTTTGAGAAGCTTCACATTGACATCGACCCTGCGGAAACCATGAGTAATCTGACGGTAGGAAAGCAGCAGATGTGCGAAATTGCAAAAGCAATTTCCCATGAAGCAAAGGTGATCATCTTCGACGAGCCGTCTGCAGCCCTCACAGAAGCAGAGATAGAGGAACTTTTTAAGATCATAAGGGACTTGCGCAAGCAGCAGATTGGTATTGTATACATATCCCACCGTATGGATGAAATCAAAGTTATTACGGACAGGGTAACGGTCATGAGGGATGGTACTTATGTAGGAACCCTGATTACCAAGGATTGTACCAAGGATGATATCATCAATATGATGGTAGGCCGTGTTATTTATGAAGACCCCAAGACCCAGAGTTCGGTTCCCAAGAATGCGCCGGTGGTACTGAAAGTGGAGAACTTAAATGCAGGAAGAATGGTGCAGGATGTAAGCTTTGAGTTACACAAAGGGGAAATCCTTGGATTTTCCGGCCTGATGGGGGCAGGAAGAACAGAGACTGCCCGCGCAATCTTCGGGGCGGACCCCAAGACCAGCGGAAATATCTATATTAACGGGCAAAAGGTGGAAATTAATTCCCCCCAGGACGCAGTAAAATGCGGTATCGGATACCTGTCGGAGGACCGCAAGCGTTTCGGTATCGTGGTGCAGAAGTCGGTAGCGGAAAATTCCACAATGGCAGCGCTGGAAAATTTCGTGAGCGGACTGTTCATTAATAAAAAATCTGAAAATAAAATAGCCCAGGAGTATGTGGAATCCCTGGCAACCAAGACCCCCAGCGTGGATCAGCTTGTAGTGAACCTGTCGGGCGGAAACCAGCAGAAGGTAGTTATAGCAAAATGGCTGATCAGGAACTGCGATATCCTGATTTTTGACGAACCTACCAGAGGTATTGACGTAGGCGCCAAGAATGAAATTTATAAGCTGATGAACCGGCTGGCTGAGGAGGGGAAATCGATTATCATGATTTCTTCCGAAATGACAGAGATATTGAGAATGAGCGACCGTATTGTGGTAATGTGCGAGGGTAAAAAGACAGGAGAAATTGGCATCGAAGAGGCATCCCAGGAAACAATCATGAATATGGCAACGCGGGAAATATAGGATGGAGGATGAAAAAATGAGTAAATCGGGTGTAAATACGCCGGAAGAAAAGAAAGGGTCAGTATTTTCCAGGCAGGGAAGCCAAAAACTTATTGTTCTTCTGGTAGTAATTTTTCTATTTATATTTTTTAGTATTTTCAGCGCTAACTTCAGGAAATATACGACGGTACTCAGTATCATAGACTATTCCTATTATATAGCGCTCATGGCAATCGGCGTAACGTTCCCCTTAATTACGGGCGGCGTGGATTTGTCCATAGGAACCGGGCTTATCTGCTATTCGCTTGCAGGCGGTTATTTAATTATCCATTGCGGATGGCCTACATGGGCAGGCATGCTGGTATCCATTTTGTTCGGTGTGCTGATTGGAACCTTAAACGGTGTTCTGGTATCCGTTATGAGCCTGCCGCCATTTCTGGCGACTTTGTGTACGTGTATGATTACCAGGGGGCTTGGCTCTATCTGTTCCAAAAATTTTGGTATTTCCTGGCCTACAAGCGGGGCAGAGGGAAGCTGGTTCAGAAATATTTTCAAGATTACCATCGGGGACACCAAGTACCCTCTTGGACTCCTCTGGGTAATGCTTCTGGTACTCCTGATGGCGTTTGTGCTGAACCACACCAAGATAGGAAGATATACCATAGCAATAGGAAGCAACAAAGAAGCAACGATCTTATCTGGTATTAATGTAAGATTTTATCATATTATGGCATATGTGATTTCCGGATTCTTTGCAGGTCTGGCAGCTATCGCATATTCCGCAGTATTTTCGACAGTGCAGCCTGGTACGGGAGCTGGATTTGAATTGGAAGCAATCGGCGGAGCAATTATCGGTGGGGTTTCCGCTTCCGGTGGGGCCGGAAGCGTAGGCGGTTCGCTTCTTGGGGTATTTGTTATCTGTCTGTTAAAGACAGGGCTTCCGTATATAGGACTGCAGGCAAACTGGCAGCAGATAATTACCGGTATGGTATTGATTGGTGCGGTAATGGTGGATATTCTGAAAAAGAAACGGGCACAGACCGCATAAAAGATTCACTGCACTTTTGTTACAGTGATATGAAGTCATGAAAATGACTGCATATAGATAACCAAATATTTATAGGAGGAAAGAAAATGAAAAAGAAAATGTTAGCAGTACTTATGTGCACCGCTATGGCAGCAACCATGCTGGCAGGATGCGGCGGCAAAGAAGAAGCATCAGCTTCCGCTGAGGCTCCGGCAAAAGAAGAAGCTCCCGCAGCAGAGGCAGCTCCTGAAGAAGCAGCTCCCGAGGCGGAAACAGCAAAAGGCGGAGACTACACCTTTGAAATCATCGTAAAGAGTTATCAGTCATCTTACTGGCAGGCAGCCGTTACAGGCGTTAACCAGGCAGCAGCGGATCTGGGCGTTAAAGCAAACTGTACAGGCCCTAACAATGAGTCTGATATTGCAGACCAGGTAAATATGTTAAACAGCGCAATCAACAATGCACCCGATGGAATCGGCCTTGCAGCCTGCGACCAGGACGCATGTCTCGACGCACTGCAGACAGCTATGGACAAAGGCATCCCGGTAGTATGTTTCGACTCCGGTATCCCGAAAGCTCCCGCTGGATCCGTTCTTTCAACAATCGCAACCGATAACTACGGCGCAGGCGCTACAGCAGCAGACAATCTTTATCCTGCTCTTAAGGACAAAATTGCAAACGCAACTGCTCCTGTAAGAATCGGTGAAGTAAACCAGGAAGCAACTTCCGAATCCATTACAAGCCGCGGCCTTGGATTTATTGACAAATTCAGCGAACTGGCAGCAGCAGACGGAAAGAAAGTTGCAGTTATCGGTAATGAATACTATGTAAACAACTGTAAAGACGCCGGCGACGAAGCAAGTGCCGACATCATCATTGAAGTAGCAGTTCCCGCTCAGACAACCGTTGAACTGTGCGCAACAGAAGCTTCCGCTATCTTAAATAAAGCAGATACTATTGGTATGTTTGGTTCTAACCAGGTTGCAGCAGAAGGTATCCTTACAGCAAACGGCAACTTAAGCGTATTAGGCAGTGACCCGGCAGCAGGCGATATTCTTGCAGCAGGTTTTGATGCAGGTTCCGTAATTAAGGGCGCTATCAAAGACGGCACAATGTTCGGTGCAGTTACACAGTCTCCTCTGGCAATGGGGATCAAGACAGTTGAAACTCTGACAGCAATCGCTAACGGCGAAACAGTCAGCGATATCCCTACAGAAGGATATTGGTATGACAGCACAAATATGGAAGATGCATCCATCGCTCCTAACCTTTATGACTAATTGTTAAAAATATAAGTAATTTCATATTGCAGTAAAATATAATTTGGTTATCAAGAAAGGGACGGAGAGGAAATCTCTGTCCCTTTCTGTATCAATAAGCTGGCTTGCGGAGCGTGACAGCGTTTGATTACGATAAGCTGGCTTGCGGAGTGTGACAGCGTTTGATTACGATAAGCTGGTTCGCGGAGCGTTTCAGAGTTTGTTGGACAGGATGGATTCAGGAGGGACAGTCATGGGTAATGTTGCAAAAAAAATCATTGCAGGGTTTACAATTGTGCTGCTGACATTGAGCGCAATTATTGTCCTGCTTTTGGTGCGTACTAATCATTTTAACAAAGAATATGAAAGCATATTGCAGAATGTCCTGAACCTCAATACGATAAAAGGCGTGGGTGCAAAAGCGGCAGCGGACATCACCAATGCATGTATTATGGGAACCAGTGTAGAAGAATCGGGAATGCTTGAGAGCATAGACGAAATGTTTTTATATCTGGACGAACTGGAAGAATCTATTGGCACCGCAGAAGAATATCAGGGCAACAGGAGCATGGTAAACAGTCTGCGCCAGGTTCTGCTGAAATACCAGGAAAGTATGGAAGCGGTTGTAGCGCTGGGGGATGGGACTTCTTTTCCTGCCTTTGATGAGGAAGTAAATAAAATCGTATCTTCTTTTAAACAGATTGGGAATGATATGTCTTCCTATAGCAATAACAATATAACCATGGAACTGGAAAGAAGTGCTGCGATTCAGAAGGAAATCGATGAGAATTTCAGGAGCACCATTTATTTTGCCCTGGCAGCATTTATTGTTATACTGATTGTCAGCATTGGTATCTGCGCATGGGTGGTGAGAAGTATTGTAAAGCCTATAAAGATGCTGAGAAAAGAAATTACTCTGGTGGCTAAAGGAGATTTGACAAAAGAAGAAATTAAACTTCCGTCGAAAAATGAATTCAGCAGCCTTGCCGATGCATTTAACATTATGAGCAGAAATCTGAAGGATATCATCAGCAAGGTTATTACAGCCACGTCAGATATTGCAGATACCGCAGTAGTTGCAGAGCAGACCTCCCACAGGAATATCAAAAGCAGTCTGGAGATTACCCGTTCGGCGGAGGATATCAATACAAGGATGCATGAGCAGTCTGGGGAAATAGAGAAAATCATGAACCAGATGCAGGAAATGAAGCAGATATCCATACAGATTTCAGAAGATATTGAAAAAATTGACACCAGAACCAAGGGCTCAAAAGCCAGGGCTGAAGAAGGGAATCAGAGCATTGCCGCATTTGTGGAGCAGTTGCAGCAGGTGAATGAGACAGTGTCCCAGATTGCCGGAGCGGCAGAAAGCTTCGGAAGCAATACGCAGGAAGTTAATAAAATTCTGGACGGCATTTCAGATATTTCCCAGCAGACCAAACTCCTTTCCCTGAATGCATCCATTGAAGCAGCCCGGGCCGGAGACGCAGGAAGAGGATTTTCTGTGGTGGCACAGGAAATTAATGTGCTGGCCGAGAGGACAGTGGAACTTGTAAACGCAATTGCAGGGATCGTGGACAGCCTTGATGAGTCCATGAAGGATATGACTTCCAAAATGGAGCTGGGGCTTTCCCAGTTGGATAAGGGCAATATAATGGCAGCCCAGACCCAGGATAAATTCGGGGATATTTTAAAGGATGCAGGGCAGACAAATGAAGAGATAAGGAATGTTCACCGGATGGTGGAGAATTTCTCCCAAAGTGCAGTGGATGTTTCCGACAGTATGGTAGAAGTGGGCGGCATCATAGAAGAAAATACAAAAATGACAGAACTGATTGTGACAACCGTGGAAGACCAGACCGAAAGCCAGAAACAGTTAAGCGATAAGGTACAGACGCTGGATGAACTGGTAAAAGGACTGAAAGACACTACATCCAAATTTAAAGTGAATGCCTGTTGAGTCAGCGTTTCATCTGCATCTGGTACTGCTTGGGAGTAATGTGTTTGTAGCGTTTAAACAGTTTGATGAAGTAGCTGCAGTCGTTGAAGCCGCAGTCGTAAGCGATGGAGGTTATGGGAGAATCAGTAGTGCATAAAAGGGTGCAGGCATGTTCGATGCGGTAGTAGTTTAAATAGTCCATGGGCGTTTTGTGGACGATGGTCTGGAAGTAGCGGCAGAAGTATTTCGGCGACATGCCGGAAATCTGCGATAACTGCTGAAGGCTGATGCTGGAGGCAAAGTGGTTCTCGATATATTCAAAAACAGGACGAAGCTGCTCCATATGCCGGAAAGGGGATTCAGAGCCGGAGACGCTGGCAGTGTAAAATTCCTCACGGAAAATAAGCCCGAAGAGTTCCAGCAGCAGGCCGGAAACAGCAAGCTCAAAGCCAGGCTGCCTGTCTGACATGGAGGTAAACAGCTTGTCAATTACATGGCAAAGGGAAGGAAATTCCCCACGGATGACAGGGTGGACAATAATGTCCTGGTGCTTTATTTTTTTTAAATACTGGCGGCAGATATCCGTGTGGAGGAAAAGCAGGTCTAAATCAAAGACAAGGCACTCGTAAATACAGTTTTCAGGCGTTCCTCCATGAATGGCGCCGCCGGGGATAAAGAAACTGTCCCCGCAGTGGGCGGATAGTTCCTCGTCCGCCAGCATAAGCCGGAACTCTCCTTTTAGAATTCTGACAATTTCATATTCCTTGTGCCAGTGGAAAGGCATGTCATACCGGGGGTGGGCGCAGTCCACATGATAAAATGCAACAGGAAATTCCTTGGTTCCATGCATTTGTTTTTCGTTATAATCAAGGTACAGCATAAGTGAGTTCTCCTTAGAGTATATCGGCGTTTGTTACAATAAGCTGGCCTGCGAAGCATGGCAGTGTTTGTTGCCTGGGTAAGAAAGTGAATATCGTTATACTTTATGATATTATATCACAATGCGTTTTATAAAACGAGTGATATTATTATATTAATAGCAAACAAAATCTTTTTAAAGGAGGTATTATCAAATGGCAGAAAACAGAATGATTGGGGATTATCCGGTAATTGGAATCAGACCTACCATTGATGGAAGAAGAGGGTATCTTAAGGTAAGGGAGTCTTTGGAAGAGCAGACGATGAATATGGCAAAGTCAGCAGCAAAGCTGTTTACCGAGAACCTGAAATATTCCAATGGGGAGCCTGTTAAAGTTGTAATTGCGGATACCACAATCGGACGTGTAGGCGAAACCGCGGCATGTGCAGAGAAGTTCAAGAAGGAAGGGGTTTCCATTACCCTGACTGTTACGCCCTGCTGGTGCTACGGTGCGGAGACTATGGACATGGATCCCATGACCATCAAAGGCGTATGGGGATTTAACGGAACAGAAAGGCCGGGGGCTGTTTATCTGGCAAGCGTTCTTGCAACCCATGCACAGAAAGGGCTTCCGGCATTCGGGATTTACGGACATGACGTACAGAATGCAGACGCGACAGACATTCCCGCTGATGTGGAAGAAAAACTCCTCCGCTTCGGACGCGCTGCTGTAGCTGCAGCTACCATGAGGGGCAAATCTTACTTACAGATTGGCTCTATCTGTATGGGTATCGGCGGTTCCATCATCGACCCTGCGTTTATCGAAGAATATCTCGGCATGCGTGTGGAATCCGTGGACGAAGTGGAAATCATCCGCCGCATGACAGAAGAAATCTATGACAAGGCAGAGTTTGAGAAAGCCCTGGCATGGACAAAAGAAAAATGTAAGGAAGGCTTCGACAAGAATCCCGAAGCAGTGCAGAAGACTCCCGAAGAGAAGGAAAAAGACTGGGAATTCGTTGTAAAGATGATGATTATCATCAAGGATTTGATGAATGGCAACAAGAACCTTCCGGAAGGCAGGGAAGAAGAGATGGTTGGACACAATGCCATCGCAGCAGGATTCCAGGGACAGAGACAGTGGACAGATTTTTATCCCAACTGCGATTTCCCGGAAGCAATGCTCAACACTTCCTTTGACTGGAACGGCGCACGTGAGCCTTATGTCCTTGCAACAGAGAACGATGTGCTCAACGGACTTGGCATGATGTTCATGAAACTCCTTACCAACCGTGCACAGATTTTTGCAGATGTACGTACATACTGGAGTCCTGAGGCAGTTAAGAAGGCTACAGGATATGATTTGGAAGGTGTGGCAAAGGATGCAGGCGGATTTATCCATCTGATCAACTCCGGCGCAGCATGCTTAGATGCCTGTGGACAGGCAAAAGACGCGCAGGGCAACGGCGTCATGAAGCCCTGGTATGAAGTGACCCAGGAAGACCAGGAAGCTATCCTGAAAGCTACCACATGGAATGCGGCAGACTTTGGATATTTCAGAGGCGGCGGATTCTCTTCCCGCTTTGTTACAGAAGCAGAAATGCCTGTTACCATGATTCGTCTCAACCTTGTAAAGGGACTTGGCCCCATGCTGCAGATTGCAGAAGGCTGGACAGTTAAACTGCCGGAAGAAGTTACAGACGTGCTTTGGAAGAGAACAGACTATACATGGCCCTGCACATGGTTTGCACCCAGAACTACGGGAGAAGGCGCATTTAAGACAGCATACGATGTTATGAATAACTGGGGCGCTAACCACGGCGCAATCAGCTACGGACATATCGGCGCAGACCTGATTACTTTCTGTTCCATGTTAAGAATTCCTGTTGCTATGCATAACGTTCCGGAAGAGAAGATTTTCAGACCGGCAGCATGGAATGCTTTCGGTATGGACAAGGAAGGCCAGGATTTCAGAGCCTGCCAGAATTACGGACCGCTTTACAAATAGTATAGCGGGCGGCAGAACAACTGCCATCCGCTATACCCCCTTGGGGGATGGGACAATTTTGGTAAGGTAAGTTATGAAAGGAAAAGGTTGTCAAAATGGATGTAGCCAATAAAGAAGTAAAAGTTCTGGCGGTGGACTTTGGCGCTTCCAGCGGCAGAGTTATGCTCGGGACTTACGACGGAAGTAAGATTACCGCGAAGGAAATCCACCGGTTTTCAAATGACCCTGTTATCTTAAACGGTACCATGTATTGGGATGTGCTGCGTCTGTTCCATGAGATTAAGCAGGGACTGATTAAGGCCAAGGCTTTCGGAGGGGCAGACAGTATTGGTGTGGATACCTGGGGCGTGGACTTTGGCCTTTTGGACGAAAAGGGGTATCTGCTGGAGAATCCGGTGCATTACCGGGACGGCAGGACAGAAGGCGCTCTGGAAAAGGGATTTGCACTGATTGACAGAGAACATTTCTATGAAATTACCGGAATCCAGTTTATGGAAATCAACACGGCTTTCCAGCTATTAGCGTTAAAAGAGCAGCGCCCGGAACTTCTTGAGCGGGCAGAGAGCCTTTTGCTGATGCCTGATTTGTTTAATTATTTCCTGTCGGGCGTCAAAAAGAGTGAAAGATCCATTGTCTCCACCACCCAGATGGGCGATCCCGCCGCCCCGGGCTGGGTAAAGGAAGTAGTGGATAAATTCGGGATTCCCCAAAAGATTCTGACGGATGTGGTTCCCACAGGAACGGTTCTCGGTCCTTTAAGGGAAGAGATAAGAAAAGAGCTGGGCATTGAAAACATGGATGTGATTGCAGTGGCAGGCCATGATACCCAGTGTGCCCTGACGGCAGTGCCTGCAAAGACGGACGATTTCATTTTTGTAAGCTGCGGCACATGGTCTTTGTTTGGGACAGAACTGGCACAGCCAATCCTGACAAAACAGTCGGAAGAACTGAATATTACTAACGAGATAGGAACCGACGGCAGAACATCTTTCCTGAAAAATATCATTGGCTTATGGCTGATACAGGAGAGCAGACGGCAGTGGATACGGGAAGGGAAGGAATACAGCTTCTCTGAGCTGGAAAAAATGGCGGAGGAAGCAGAGCCTTTCAAATGTTTTATTGACCCTGACGCACCGGAGTTTGTGCCTTCCGGCAATGTACCGGAACGCATCCGGGAATATTGTGAGCGCACCGGGCAAAAATGTCCCCAGACAGAAGGGGAAATCGTGCGCTGCATCAATGAAAGCCTTGCACTGAAATACCGTTACTCCTTAGAGGAAATCAGTGCATGTACCGGAAAAAATTATGGAGCCATTCATATGGTAGGCGGAGGCATACAGAGCAAGCTTCTGTGTAAATTCACTGCATATGCCAGTGGCATCCCGGTAATAGCAGGACCGGTGGAAGCCACTGTATTCGGTAATATTGCCATTCAGCTTATGTCCAGAGGCATCATCAAAGATCTGGCGGAAGCGAGGAAGGTGATAGCCAACTCAGAAGAACCTGTTGTCTACGAGCCGGCAGACAGGGAAGGATGGGATGACGCATACGGGTTTTATAAGAAAGAGATATTGAAGAAATAAAGTAATGGAAAAATGCTGTATGCATTTTGAGGGCAGGGGAAGCCGGGCAGTGACGCAGTTTATGCGCATTTGTGAATAGTAACGACGGTTTCCCCTGCCTTTTTGCTACGGTAAAACATTTATTTTTTATTGGAAAAATTCGATATACTAATTACTTATTAGTGACGCCGTAAAAAAATTGTGGGCTGGACAGGGATGGGGATTGCTGGTAAAGTCAGTCTGTATATATAATATGGCGGAAGACATGCAAAGGCATGCCTGCGAATCGTTGTAGATGGGAATGAGGAGAAATCATATGATACCGAAACTGGAATTTGGGAAAATGAAAATACGTGCAGCCAGTCTTGGAGAGCAAAGCAGTGTTCCGGATTTGCTTGGGGAGATGATTCATCAGAATCATCTGACATTTCATCTGGCAGAAAATGATGAAATATATGAAGGCTACGGGCGCAGGGCCAATGCCTATCCTTACAGACAGTATAATGGCTATAAGCGGGAACTGTCAGAGAAGGAGATACGGACAGCCGTATTGGAAAATGATTATCTGACGGCTGTGTTTTTGCCCGAATATGGCGGACGGCTTTGGCAGTTGTGGGATAAAAAGGCAGGCCGGAATCTGCTCTATACTAATGATGTACTCCGGTTTTCCAATCTTGCCGTACGGAATGCATGGTTTTCCGGCGGTGTGGAATGGAATATAGGGGTCATCGGGCACACACCGCTGACCACAGAACCATTGTACACTGCGGAAACGACAATGGAAGACGGTGTTCCTGTCCTGCGTATGTATGAGTATGAAAGAATCAGGGGTGTTACGTATCAGATGGATTTCTGGCTGGAAGCAGACAGCCCGTTCTTAAATTGCAGGATGCGCATTGCCAATGAAAGCAATGAAGTGCTTCCTATGTACTGGTGGAGCAACATTGCAGTGGAGGAGTATAAAAACGGGAGGATTATTGTCCCGGCACAGGAAGCTTTTATGCATGCAGACGGAGCAGTTGTAAAAGTACCTGTGCCTTTCGTAGAAGGCATTGATATTACAGAGTATAAGAAGATTGGAAAATCAACGGATTTCTTTTTTGACATAGGGGAAAAAGAACCGAAATATATTGCGAATGTGGATGAGACAGGCTATGGCCTGCTGCATATTTCTACAGGAAGACTAAAAAGCCGTAAGTTATTTTCATGGGGAAATAACGATGCTTCAGACCACTGGCAGGAGTTCCTGACAGACAAAGCCGGAAGATATATTGAGATACAGGCAGGTCTTGCAAAGACGCAGTACGGCTGCATTCCGATGGCGCCCCACACGGCATGGGAATGGATGGAGCGATACGGCTCTGTACAGATTTCTCCAGCGGTGTTAAATCAGAATTATCAGGAGCGAACCAGAAATTTTACGGAAGAATTTTGCAGTGACGCTGCATGGGAAGCTATGGAGCGGAAACTGGCGGAAACAAAACCTATGGCCCATAACAGAGCCAGGCTGGTTTTCGCGGGAAGCGGCTATGGGGCTTTAAAAAAACATGGAAAGATGACGGAACATCTGGAATTTGCAGTGAAGGAGGACTCCCTGGAAAAGTGGAAGAGATTTTTTGACACATCGGTACTGCATTGCCCCGAACCGTTGCACAGGCCGGATGAATTTTTAATTGATGAAACCAATGTGGCGTTTTTAAAAGAAAGCCTGAAAAACATCAACGATAAAAACTGGTATGCATACTATCATATGGGGCTGGGGTATTTTGTGGAAGGGAAATATAAAAAGGCGAAAAAAGCGTTGAAAAAGTCTCTGCTTCTTGCAGAAAATCCATGGGCGTTCCATGCATTGGGCTGTGTCTGCCTTATCCAGAATAAAACCGCACATGCGGCGGCGTATATTGTAAAAGGGATGGAGATGCGGCGGCTGGATAGTTCTTATCTGAAAGAAGGATTCAGAATTCTTTTTGCCTGCGGAGCAGACCAGGTTCTTTGTGACTTCTATGAAACTATGAATACAGACCAGAAAGATATATCAAAAGTCCGTTTTTATTATATCAGTTCGCTGCACCGTCTCGGAAAAGATAAGGAAGCATACGAACTGCTTGAGGAAAATGGCGGTCTTGAAATGGAAGATATACGCGAAGGGGAAGATTCTGTGGCACAGTTGTGGAGTGAACTGTATCAAAGTCTGTATGGAAGGGTAATGGAAATTCCGCATAAATATAATTTTAAGGCATATTAGGTAATAGATAGGAAAGCTGGAAATGGCGGTATACGTATGAATGTACCGCCATTACATTTTACAATAAGCCGGCCCGCGAGACGTGGCAGCGTTTGTTTAACATAAGGATGGCTGGCGAAGCCTGACATCCACTGTTGACATAAGGGCGGTTTGCGAAGCGTGCCGGCTGTTTTTTACATTGCTTTTATGTGCCGTGGATATTGTTTCAAACATTTTTCCTATAGGCTGAAGGCGACATTCCTGTCTGTTTTTTAAAAAGGCGGCTGAAATAAAGAGGGTTGTCATATCCCACAATGGAGGCCACTTCCGTCACATTACAGTCCGTGGTGCTTAAAAGGCGCTGGGCGCTGGCAAGGCGGATGGAGATGATAAACTGCATGGGGGTCATGCCGGTATACTGTTTGAAACTGCGGATGAGCCAGGTGGTACTCCGGTGCATGGAAGCGGCGTACTGGTCAATCACAATAGGGGTGTTGTAATGCTCCGTGAAATACCGGATAGCCTCTTCCATTTCATCCTGCACATATCCTGCCAGTTTGTCCCCGCCTTTGAACCGGCGGCTTATCTGGATGAAAAGCTGGTACAGCAGTATGGCAAGAAGGTATTCGTAGTGAGGGCGGCAAAGCTGCATTTCCTGAATCATTTCCTGGAAAAGCTTCTGGTATTCGGGAGATTTTCCACAGTAAAATACGTGCTCTTCCAAATTGATTCCATAACTTCTTAAAATTCTTTTTACATCACTTCCGGTGAAATGAACCCAGAACACTTCTGTCTGGTCAACTCCATAATAAACATAACGCTGGACTTCACGGGGCTGGTAGAGAACCATGTGTCCGGCCGTAACCAATACATCTTTGCCGTCCAGAAAGAAATGGGCTTTCCCAGCGGCAATATACAGAAGCTGGAAGTCCAGGCGTCCCTTTGGGCGGTAAGTGGGAAGTTTCGGTATGGTATACAGGCGGTAGGTTCCGCAGCTTCCCACAACAAGGGGGGCTGATTTGTCCATAAAATCTATCAGAGAGTTATGAAGATAACCGGAATTCGCATACATCAGACAATACTCCTTTTGGCGTTTGATAAATATAGTGTATCATTTTGTGCATGTTTTGTCCAATACAGTTCATGGACGCATTTTCAGAAAAATTCTATAATTATACTATAAATAAGGCAGAAGAGGAAAAAATGGTAATTCCAAGGTTTTATGAGGAGTTAAAAAAAGTGCATGTCAATACTATGCCGCCGCGGGCCTATTATGTTCCGGCAGAGAAAAAAACAGATAATCTGACGGAAAAAAGGGAAAATTCCGGAAGGCTGTTCCTTTTAAGCGGCTGGTGGCGATTCCGGTATTATGACAGCATATATGACCTGGAGGAAGCTTTTTTTGAGGAGGGGTATTCTCCAGATAATTATGACAATGTTTTCGTGCCGGGAATGTGGCAGAACTATGGATACGACTGCCATCAGTATACAAATGTGCGATATCCCTTCCCTCTCGACCCGCCTTATGTACCCCATGACAACCCGTGCGGGGCTTATATTTGCCGCTTTTCTTATCAAAAGGATGAGGAAGCGCCCAGGGCATTTCTGAACTTTGAGGGTGTGGACTCCTGTTTTTATGTGTGGATAAACGGGGAATTTACAGGTTACAGTCAGGTGTCCCATGCCAGCAGTGAGTTTGATGTGACCGACAGGCTGAGGGAGGGAGATAACACGCTGGCAGTCCTTGTCCTTAAGTGGTGTGACGGGAGCTATATGGAAGGCCAGGATAAGTTCCGCATGAGTGGGATTTTCAGAGATGTGTATCTGCTTAAAAGACCGGAGGATGGAATTTTTGACTATTTTGTCACCACCCTGACAGGGGAAACGGCAGCAGTGGATGTGAGAATAAAGTTTTTTGGCAGACCGGTTCCTGTAAAGTTACGCCTTTATGACCGGGAAGGCAGGCTGGCAGCAGAGGCTCTGACAGGCAAAAAGCTGGATGGAGGGGAATATCAGGAGAGATACTCCATGAAGGTGCTCCGGCCGCATTTGTGGAATCCGGAAGAACCTTACCTGTATACACTGGTTATGGAAACAGCCAAAGAGGTAATTACGGAACATGTGGGAATCCGTGAGATTGCCGTCCGGGATAAAGAGGTATATTTAAACGGAAAAAAGATTACATTCCGGGGAGTGAACCGGCATGAATCTGACCCGGTAACAGGATATTGCATAAGCGTAGAGCAGATGAAAAAAGACCTTTCATTGATAAAGCGACATAATTTTAATGCCATCCGCACCAGCCATTATCCTGACGCCCCGCAGTTTTATGAACTGTGTGACAGATATGGATTGCTGGTTATGGACGAGGCAGACAATGAAAGTCATGGAACCCAGAGCCAGTATCTTGAGGATTCCCGGTGGGAAAATGTCAGCACGCGCTGGAATGAGCGGATTGCAGACAACCCGGATTACATAGAAGCGGCTGTGGACAGGGCCATGTTATGTGTCCACCGGGACAAGAACAGGCCCTGTGTGGTCATCTGGTCTGTGGGGAACGAATGTGCCTATGGATGCACCTTTGAAGAGGCGTTGAAAGCTGTGAAGCAGTTCGATCCTGCCCGGCTGACTCATTTTGAAAGTGCAAGGTATACAGGCCGGAAAAGAAATTATGATTTTTCGAACATAGATATATACAGCGCAATGTATCCCTCCCTGGAAGAAATTGCGGAATATCTGGACGGCGGGCCGGATAAGCCGTATCTGATGTGTGAGTATGCCCACGCCATGGGCAATGGCCCTGGAGATTTGGAAGACTATTTTCAAATGATTCACAAGCATAAAGAAATGTGCGGAGGATTTGTGTGGGAGTGGTGTGATCACAGTATTTATAAGGGAAGGATGAAAGAGGGAAGGGACGTGTATTTCTATGGCGGCGATCACAAAGAGGAAATCCACGACGGGAACTTCTGCGTGGACGGACTGGTATACCCGGACCGCAGGCCCCATACCGGACTGCTGGAGTATAAAAATATCCACCGTCCTGCAAGAGCATCCATCGACCAAAGGACAGGGGAAGTAACGCTGCAGAGTTTTATGGACTTTGTGAATCTGAAAGACTATCTGTGGGTCTGCTATGAAGTCTCCTGTGACGGATACTGCACTGCACAGGGCAGAATCGAAGAACTTCCGTCCATAGAGCCGCACCAGAAGGAGACAGTTTTAACATTGCCCGAAAACTGCATACCTGAGAGGGGGAAATGCTATCTGAAACTGTGTTATTATATGAAAAATCAGAGGGAAATCGTGGATGCAGGAGAGCCTCTGGGGTTTGATGAGATTTTGCTCCATAACAGGGACGGACGGAATCAGATAGCAAATCTTATATGGAAAGAGGGGCATATGCCGGACAGTAGAGAGAAGGCGTTTTTTTCTGTCAGGGAAGACGGGAAATATATCACAATAGAAGGAAAAAGATTTGCATACAGAATGGACAAACGATATGGGCTTTTTGAACAGTTGACCTGCAATGGGCGCGGGCTGCTGGACCGTCCCATGGAACTGAATATCTGGCGTGCGCCTACAGACAATGACAGGAAAATAAAGGAAAAATGGTATGCCGCAGGGTATGACAGAAGCATAACAAGGGCTTACGGCGTAAGATTCAGGGAGGAACAGGACGGGGTCTTTATCCACAGCACCATGTCTGTTTCGGCCGTTGCCATCCAGAGGATGCTGAATATAGAGACAGACTGGATAATAGGAAGAAACGGCGAGATTACATTAAAGATGAAAGCAGTAAAGGATCCGGAATTTCCAGACCTTCCGAGATTTGGCATAAGGCTGTTCCTTTCAAGGGAACTGGACAAAGTCAATTATTATGGAATCGGCCCGTGGGAGAGTTATTCCGACAAATGCAGGGCCGGAAGCCACGGAATCTATTCCGCGTCTGTGGAAGATATGCATGAGGATTACATAAGACCCCAGGAAAACGGAAGTCATTATGATTGTGATTATGTGATTCTTTCAGGGAAATGGGGGGAACTTAAGGCGGCGGGGGAAAACCCTTTTAGTTTCAATACATCGGTATACACCCAGGAAGAACTGGCCCAAAAGGCCCACAACTACGAACTTGAGCCTTGCGGAAGTACGGTATTGTGCCTGGATTACAGGCAGAACGGAATTGGATCGAATAGCTGCGGTCCTGCCCTTCAGGATTCATACCGTTTTGCAGAAGAAATATTCAGCTTCGGCTTAAAGCTGGTATATTCGTGTTCCGAAAGCGTTCGGTGAAGAAGGTTTAAGGAACAGATTATATTTATATAGAGCGCACCCGGGAGCGCAGTAACTGTTATGGCAAAACGAAACCAAAAGAAAGGAAGGCTGTGATGGGTAAAACAAAAAATTTGGGAACCAGGGGGATGACAAAGGAGATAAAAAAATATCTGCCCTTTTACATGTTCCTGCTTCCGGCACTGATTCTTGTGATTCTATTCTGCTACATGCCCATGGAGGGGCTGGCAATTGCATTTAAAGATTACAAGATGGCAAGGGGGATTGAGGGCAGCGACTGGGCAGGTCTTAAGCATTTCCGGGCGTTGTTTTCCGACCCTAATTTCTACCGGGTTCTGGGAAATACCTTAAAAATCAGCATTACAACACTGCTGACCACGTTCCCGGTAACGATTATATTTACAATTCTGGTTAATGAAATTAACAGGAAAAGGTTCAAAAGTGTAGTGCAAACCGTAACATATATGCCTCATTTTCTCTCATGGGTCGTAGTGGGTACCTTTGTGTATCAGCTTTTGTCGCCTACAGGCGGCGTAGTGAATGCAGCGCTGATAAAAATGGGAATTTTGGATAAGCCGCTTTATTTTATGGCTCAGAAGGACATGTTTTTACCTATATATCTGATTACAAATTTGTGGAAAACCACAGGCTACAGTATTGTGATTTATCTGGCCACAATTGCAGGAATTGATACATCCCTGTATGAGGCTGCCAGTATTGACGGGGCCAACCGGTTCCACAGGATTCTCCATATTACCCTGCCTGCCATGTTTCCGACCATGTGCACCATGCTGATTTTAAATATCGGGAGCCTGATAAGTGTGGGATTTGACCCGGTATTCAATTTATATAATGATGCCACATACCAGACCGCAGACGTCATTTCCACTTACGTATACCGGAAAGGTATGGTGGAAAGCCGGTACGACTTTTCCACAGCCATCGGCCTGTTCCAGAATGTAGTGAGCCTGGCGCTGGTGCTGATTGCCAACTGGTTTGCCAGAAAGGCGAACCCGGAATATAAGATTATTTAAGGAGGAAGGATTATGGCGCGTAGAGAGACGGGAAGAAAAATGAAACAGTCTGTGGGAAGCCAGGTTTTTGATGTCTGCAATATTGCTTTTATGGTGCTGTTCTGCATCACCGTGTTTATCCCTTTCTGGGATGTGCTGGTCCGCTCCTTTTCCAGAGCGCAGGATATTTCCTACATGCACATTAATTTATTTCCCAAGGTTTGGACGCTGGATGCCTACCGGCACTGCTTTCAGGACGGGGAAATTGTCAATGCATTTCTGGTTTCGGTGTTGAGGACCGTAACAGGCACAGTCTTTCACATTATGGTATGCTGCATGGCGGCCTATGCTCTGACCAGAACTGATATGCCGTTTCGTAAAGTGATTACAGCCCTGCTTCTGATTCCCATGTTCTTTTCGGCAGGCATGATTCCTGCATATCTGAACATGAAGAGACTGGGGCTCCTCAATAATTTTCTGGTATACATCCTGCCCTCCGGGTTTTCTATCTATAACACCATTATCATCAGGAATTATTTCTTTTCCATAGATAAAGGCATGGAGGAGGCGGCCAGCATCGACGGGGCTTCCCAGGTAAGGATTTTTACTTCTATCATGATGCCCCTGTCAAAGCCGGTAATTGCTACAGTGGCTCTGTGGCAGATGGTAGGCCAGTGGAACGCCTGGTTTGACAACATGATGTACTGCAGGAGGGAGGCAAAGCTGACCACCTTACAGTACCTCCTTAGAAGGATGCTGGACAGCATAACCAACTCCACAATGGCCTCCGGGGCAGGAATGGAAGCTATTGGAAGTACCGTGGATGCTAATCCCGATACTATCAAAGCGGCAACCACAATTCTGGTGGTACTGCCCATCGTAGCGGTATACCCTTTCCTGCAGAAATATTTCGTAAAAGGAATCATGGTAGGAGCAGTCAAGGGATAACATAGGAAAGATGCAGATACGGAACTGAAACAGCATGTACCCGTACAAGTGCCCAGGGGAAATACTGGCTGTGAAACAGACAGGATTTTCACTGCAGGTAATTGGTACTTGGCATGGGTACATGCGGAACTGGAATAATATGTACCCGTACAAGTGCCCAGGGGAAATACTGGCTGTGAAACAGACAGGATTTT
>CAMWUN010000047.1 GCA_947177425.1 uncultured bacterium | reverse complement strand
TAAACCGGAACAAAGCTATGACGACTCTAATAATCCTGTTTCTGAGCAAAATTATGATGTAGGAGAGCCAATTATCGAAAGCAAGACAGAACAAAGTTATGACAATCCTAATGACCCTGTTTCCGAGCAGAATTATAGTGCAGGAGAGCCGGTTATCGAAAAGTGTTATGATAATCCCAACAATCCTGTTGCAACACAGAATTATAGTGTGGGTGAACCAAATAATGAGTAAATGTATCACCATTGATAAGCACATCTGGTTTTGCTGGTAAGTATAAGGGGCGACAGCAAAAATGCCGCCGCCCTGTTATCCTTGCCGGAGAGAAACCGGGAAATCATATTCCTTTACTTTTTCGGGGATTAAACAAAACAGGAAATCGGGGAAATGTACAGACGCTGCCGGAGTACAACCGGATATCAAATCCGCAGGACGTTAAAACTCCTGCAAAGGAAAATGGAGGTGCTTTCACATGGAAGATCCGAATCTTTTGCCCTATGAAACGATTGTCCGGGCGACCAGCGGAAAGCCGGAAGCCGTGGACGAGGTTTTACGGCATTACAGCAAGCGCATCCGAATCGCCGCCATTGAAAACGGACACGTCAACCCGGACACGGAGGACAGCATAAAATCCCGCCTTGTGGCGGCACTGTTCAAGTTCCGATTTGATGAACAGCCATACCCCAAAACTGAATAACTGGCGCTACATAGAACGGCACACTAAAACAGGAAATCAAGAAAAGGTTTCCTGTTTTTTTGCGTCCATTTTTGGCATTTTGAAAATCGCCAGTATTATACCGTGCAAAAGGGATAGAAAGAAATTTCTTCTCCCGTTTGGCAAATCCGCAGGCTGTCCGTGGAGAGCGGGCGAAAAGCTGATTTCACAGAGAAAGCAGGGATAGACCTGTGAAGTTGTTCTTGTGGAGCGAATAAGCACTAATAAACGATTATAGCAAGTACAAAGAAGTTCTGCCAATGGCAGGGCTTTTTGCAGTTTATATCCCTGTATGATGTTAGTAACAGGCTCCGATTTTACAATGTTGATATTTACTTGAAGTTAAAAGGCAGATCTAATTAACAGTTCAACAAATTATATTTTATTATTGATGGAAATTTCGTTGAGTAAATCGCTCTATAAATTTTTAGGGGATTGTGCTAATGTTAAATTGTACTTATCCGTTGGAGGAGATGTCATATGACAAGGAAAGAACAAAAACAAGCCCGGAAAATGCAAATTATTCAGGCTACGTTGGATTTATTCGTGGAACGTGGATACTACGGAACGAAAACAAGCCAGATATCCAGACGGGCAGGGATTAGCGAAGGGCTGTTGTTTCATTATTTCCCTACAAAGGAAATACTGCTGGAAGAACTGGTAAATATCGGGCTGGAAGGGATGCGTATGCCGATGCAGGTCAAGGCAGAAAACGGTCTGGATTTTTTTAACCAATTTACAAAAATGCTATTTGGGGAAGCGAAGAAAAATCCTTTTATTGCAAAAATGTTTGTATTTATGGGGCATGTGATGCGGGCTGAAGACATACCGGAGAAGCTTCGTAAGCTGGCAGCTTCGATAGATACGATTGCATTTTGCCAAAACTGGGTGGAAGCAGGGCAGAAGGACGGAAGCATCCGGAAGGGAAATGCCATGTCACTGTCAAATATGTACTGGTGTGCGATACATGGAATCATGGAACGGTATGCCTTTCGTCCCGAAACGCCGCTGCCAGAACCAGAGTGGATAGCAGGCATGATGCGAAATGACAAAGAACGAAATTGGGAGGTTAACAATGAGTGAAAACAGAAAAAAAATCGTAATCGTAGGAGGTGGAATTGCTGGGCTGTCAGCAGGAATTTACGGAAAATTGGCAGGTTATGACGTGGATATTTATGAAAAAAATCCGGCTGCCGGCGGACAGTGCATGGGGTGGAACCGCAAAGGCTGCCATATTGATAATTGTATCCATTGGCTGACCGGAACGAAAAAAGGGACAGCACTCCGAAAAGTATGGGAAACAGTTGGGGCATTAGACGAATATGCAGAATTTGCAGACTGTGACAGCTTTTATACGAGCAGGAAAGGGGATTGTCAGGTAACGCTGTGGAAGGATTTAGAGAGGACACAAAAGGAGCTTATCAAATTGTCCCCAGAAGATGAAACGGAAATAAAAAAATTTGTGGAACATGTAAGGTATGCAGCCGAATGTGAGATACCAGCCGAAAAACCTATGGATGCTATGGGAATCATTGATTATATCCATATGGGTGCTTCCATGGCAAATATGCCAAAGGTGATGAAGGAATATGGCTCTATTGATTTAGCAGATATGGCTCATCGGTTTCGACATCCTGCATTGAAGGCACTGTTTACAGATTATCTGCCCAAAGAATATGTTGCAAGTTCATTTCTGGTTTCTTATGCCTGTATTGCATCCGGCAATGGCGAAATTCCAATGGGTGGTTCTTTGGCAATGGTAAACCGCATGGTGAAGCGGTTTCGGAAGCTGGGCGGCAATTTATACTGCAATGCGCCGGTTTTACGGATTCTGATAGAAAACAAAAAAGCGGTAGGAATTGAAACGGCAGATAAAAAGACAGTGTTGGCGGATTATGTCATTTCATCAGTGGATACGATGGAGATGTTTGGTAATTTAATCGGGAAAAAATATATGGACGAAAAATGGCAGTCCTGTTATGCAGATAATGAAAAATATCCTCTTTTCAGCGCTGTTCAGGCGGCATTTGCGATAGATCAAGAAGCATATGACGGGAAAGGAACTATTTTCTTCGACTGCCTTCCTTTTGAAACAGGTGGAAAGAAAGTGGAGAGAATTTCGGTAAAAAGTTATGAGTATGAACCCGAATTTGCTCCAACGGGAAAAGCGGTGCTTCAAGTAAATGTCCCGCAATTTGATAAGGAATACTTATACTGGAAAAGCTTGGTAAAGGAAGACTATGAGCGCCAGAAAAAGGAAACGGCTAAGGCAATAGAAGAACGGCTGCTGATACAGTTTCCCGCTCTTTCGGGACATATGGAATTTCTTGATTGTTGGACGCCGATGACTTATGAACGGTACTGTAACGCATATCATGGGGCATACATGGGATTCATTACGAAAAAGGGTGTAAAGTCTTTTCGTGTAAAAGGAAAATTAAAAGGGGTAAAAAACCTGTATATTGCCAGTCAGTGGATTATGGCACCAGGAGGGCTTCCAGTAGCAGTAACGGCAGGAAAGTTCGCTGTGTGGCGGATTGCCCGGAAGGATAAAATAATAAAGCCCGACCACCGCCGGGGAAAACGCCTATCAATAAGAACTGTCTAATCATCTGAATGCTGTTTACAATACCTATACGCCTGTCCGGACTTTTCGGACAGGCGTATTTTGCTGCTCAAAAAATTTTTTGAAAAAATTCCGATAATCTTCGGCGTTTTTTTTAAAGGCAGTATTGCCCCGCGAAAAGGGGGAAGCACCACCAACTTTCCAACGAGAAAGGGGGGTGAGAATGTGGAACCTAATCGCAGGGAGTTTATAAAACAGTGCGCTTTCCAGAAGTTTTGTAATACGGTACTACACAATGAAGCGTGTGACGCTCACAAAGAGCTGCACAGGCATAAGGCAAGGGAGATTACCTTTTCCGACTTGACCTTAGAAGAAGCGTAGCAGCTTCATACCTTTGATGAATATTTCAAATGGGAAACCGCCTTTGAAAGAGCCGGGAAGAAAATCACGCCCAAGCTGCTTCTTGAAGCAATCCGTACTTTGCCGGAAGAAAAGCGCAAAGCCGTACTCCTGTACTATTTCGAGGGAATGAACGACACCGAGATTGCGGAGCTGTTCGATACGTCGAGAAGCACGATACAGTACAGGCGGACAAGCTCTTTTGAGCTGCTAAAAAAATATCTGGAGAAAAATGCTGATGAATGGGACGAATGGTAACGAACCCGGCTACCCGGAAAAAGCCCTTGTTCCCTATCCTGTCATTTTGGCAGCGACAAAGGGCGGCCCGGACGCTATGAAGATTGTCTTGCAACATTTCAGCGGCTACATAGCCCGCCTCTCCATGCGGAAGCTGTATGACGAGCGCGGGAATGTCTATTTTGGCGTAGACCACGACATTCGGGAACGGCTGCAAGCAAAACTGATGATGGCTGTCCTCACCTTTAGGACAGAGGAATAAACCGTAGCGGCGGGACGCTTTCATTCTCACCCCCTTTCCTTTCCGTTCCGCTGCTGACGCGGCAGCAAAGCCATTCTGAACCTTGACAAAGAAAGCGGCGCAAGATAACGGCGGCGCAGCATAAGGCAAAACGGATACGTTCCTTTTGCGCTTTAGCCATACGGCGGGTGCGCCATGACGCTATCCAGGTGAGGTTATCCCCGCCCGGACAGCCGAGCGGCCTACACCGCGCCGGAAAGCAAGTGTAGCGGCTTGCGGGCGACAACACGCAGAATATACAATGATACTTCCTTACAGCCACAGTCCGAGCGTTAAGAGTGTCGCAGGCAATGGGTAGGGCTGCATGAGAACCATGCGGGGGTGCAATTCCCATGAGGTTATGCTGATAACCGTCCGATTAAAGCCTTTGTTTTATTGAATAGTGGACTTGCTGCTATTCATAGACTGTATTATATGTTTGCGAAAGAAAGGGGGATTTTCTTTGACGCAAAACCAAACGCCCGTTACCACAACGGAGCATAAAATCGGAAAAGTTACTTACCTTGTATGTTCGTCCGCAAGTGAACGCGCAACGGACACACTGGATAAAAAGATAAAGAAGCTCATTCGCAAAGACATGGAGCTGAACCCCGCAAACGCCCGGAAATAGGGCGTTTCTTCACATTTTATACATGACACAGGCAGCGGTATGTGGTATAATATAGACAGTACAAATACCATGCTTGTCTGTCGTCGGAAAGGAGGACAAAATGTTACAGACAGACAAGATTACCGCTTTATATTGCAGATTGAGCCAGGAAGATATGCAAGCCGGGGAAAGCGAGAGCATACAGAACCAAAAGCTGATTTTACAGAAGTATGCTGACGAACACCACTTTTTCAACACGCGCTTTTTCGTAGACGACGGATTTTCCGGCGTGAGCTTTGAGCGTGAGGGGCTTCAAGCCATGCTGCATGAGGTTGAAGCCGGGAACGTGGCGACCGTCATAACAAAAGACCTTTCCCGTCTGGGACGTAATTATCTGAAAACCGGGGAGCTGATAGAAATTGTCTTTCCCGAATACGAAGTGCGCTACATTGCCATTAACGACGGTGTAGACACAGCGAGGGAAGATAACGAGTTTACCCCTCTGCGGAACTGGTTCAACGAGTTTTACGCCCGCGACACCTCAAAGAAAATCCGGGCTGTCAAACAGGCAAAGGCACAGAAAGGCGAGCGCGTCAACGGCGAAGCCCCTTACGGCTACCTTATCGACCCGGATAACCGCAATCATCTGATACCCGACCCGGAAACGGCGCACGTCGTAAAACAGATTTTTGCAATGTATGTACGAGGCGACCGTATGTGTGAAATCCAGAACTGGCTACGGGACAATGAAATACTGACCGTCGGGGAACTGCGCTACCGCAGAACAGGAAGCAACCGCCACCCCCGCCCACAGCGGGGCGCATGGTACAACTGGCCCGACAAGACGCTGTACGACATTCTGACAAGGAAAGAGTATTTAGGGCATACCATAACCGGGAAAACCTACAAGATATCTTATAAGTCGAAAAAGACGAAAAAGAACCCGGAGGAAAAACGGTATTTCTTCCCCAACACTCACGAGCCTTTGATTGATGAAGAAACCTTTGAACTTGCACAGAAGCGGATTGCCACCCGGCACCGCCCGACAAAGGTTGATGAAATCGACCTGTTTTCCGGGCTTCTCTTTTGCGCTGACTGCGGCTACAAAATGTATACAGTACGCGGAGCCGGGACGCTTGAACGGAAACACGCCTACACTTGCGGCAACTACCGCAACCGGGCAAGAAATGATATGCTCTGCACTACACATTATATCCGCAAAAGCGTATTGAAAGAACTTGTCCTTGCAGACTTGCAGCGCGTAACGTCTTATGTGAAAGAGCATGAACAGGAGTTTATCGAAACCGCCAACGAGTGCAGCGCAAAGGCAGTACAAAAGACGCTGACACAGCAGCGGAAAGAGCTTGACAAGGCGCAGAACCGTATTAACGAGCTGAACATCTTATTCCGCAAACTCTACGAGGACAACGCTTTAGGGAAACTTTCTGATGAACAGTTTGCTTTTCTGACTTCCGGCTATGATGAAGAAAAAAAGACGCTGACCCGGAGGATTGCGGAGCTGTCACAGGAAATCGACAACGCCACCGAGCGCAGCGCGGACGTGAAAAGGTTTGTCGCACTGGTACGCAGGTACACCGCCATTACCGAACTGACCTACGAAAACGTCCATGAATTTATTGACCGTATTCTTATCCACGAACTGGATAAGGAAACGAACACCCGCAAAATCGAAATCTTTTATAGCTTTGTCGGCAGAGTTGATACAGGCGGCAAGCCTACCGAAAGTATCTCCTATTTCAGACAGATAGGAGCCGACGTAAAGAGTTATGCTATCTAACATACATCAGAAAGAGGTAAGATAACACCCTCTGCAAAAAAGGTTACGTTATCTTACCTCAACAAAATTGGCTCCGGAATACCCGTCATCCACATAGATATCAAACAGTTCCATGTCATCATGTTCCCTGACATAAGAACGGGCCAGCTCTCTCTGCGAGCTTATGCTGTTGCTCTCCGCTTTCACACTGTCATTGATATCCGTGCCAGCTTCGCCGACAATATCTTCCCTTGACAGACGGAGATAAATTGCAACAAAATAAACAGATTTTCTCATTTCGCATATCCCCTGACTTCATTGTTCTTCCAAGTTGGCCATACCTGTCCTGCTAGATCTGTATCTTTTCACCAAAGGCTTCTTTTAATACCTAATCTCAGCAGCTTTTCTGATATATTGCTTCATTCTGTCGCTTAATGTCCCAGCCTGGTCTGAGTAACCGATCTTTACCACGTATTCTCCCACCCGCACAAGGAAAGGATTCCCTGCTTTCTGCACATAGTCTTCCACTCTGTCAGAGACAGATTTCTCCATATCAATTTCAATGCCGCTTATATCCGCCAATGCATCTGCATCAGCATCCCTTATGTCTATCTGCTCCATCTTCTGTAATTCTTCCTTTGACAAATGCATATCCAGTTCTCCAGCATTACATTATATTTGATACAAAATATTTCCCATTCTCTAATGTATTTTACCCTGCCTGTCTGATATGCGCTCTAGGATAAGTTTGATTCTATCCCTGACTTTTGGCCTATCTTGTTTTTAAATCCTTTTCAAATTAATCAGTACTTGGCTTTATAGAATGTCTTCAACTGTCTTCAAATTTGCAGACACAAAAAATAACGGAAACGCTGTATTTATCAACGTTTCCGCACCTTTTCAAAGAGCGCGAGACGGGACTCGAACCCGCGGCCTCGACCTTGGCAAGGTCGCGCTCCACCAACTGAGCCACTCGCGCATTTACTTGCCCGTATCTCACGGACAAGTATTACTATACATTATCTTTCTGTTTTTGTCAACGGATTTTTTAAATTTTTTTTAAATTTTTCCATTTTTTCTTCTCTGATAGAATTCTGCTGATGCAGTCATCAAAACATCCGAAGAAGAATTCAGCGCTGTCTCCACAGAATCCTGTATCACTCCGATAATAAAACCAACTGCAACAACCTGCATTGCAACTTCATTTGAAATGCCGAAAAGGGAACATGCCAGGGGGATAAGAAGCAGGGAGCCTCCTGCAACACCTGATGCCCCGCAGGCTGCCAGTGCAGCAACAATACTCAGAATAAGAGCCGAAGGCAAATCCACTGATACACCCACCGTATTAGCAGCGGCCAGCGTCATGATCGTTATGGTAATAGCGGCCCCGTCCATATTAATGGTTGCGCCCAGAGGAATGGATACCGAATAGTGATCCTCATTTAAACCAAGTTTTTTACAAAGTGCCATATTCATGGGAATATTGGCCGCTGAACTTCTTGTAAAAAATGCGGTTATGCCGCTTTCCTTAAGGCATGTGAGCACCAGCGGATAAGGATTTTTCCTCATGCAGAAAAATGCCATCAGCGGATTGGTCACAAGGGAAATAAACAGCATACAGCCTACCAGCAGTACAAGAAGCTTTCCGTAATCAGTAAATACATTCAGTCCGTTTTCAGATACCGTATCGAACACCAGCCCCATAATTCCGAAAGGAGCCATATTAATTACCCACTGCACAGCCTTATTCACTGCTGCGGAAATATCTGCCAGCAGATTCTTGGTAATTTCAGAAGCTTTCTTCAGGGCAATACCGAAAATAACTGCCCACGTAAGAATACCAATATAGTTTCCATTTACTATAGATGCCACCGGATTGGCTACCATATTGACCAGCAGATTTTCAATCACTTCCAGAACACCCTGGGGCGCCGCATTGGAAGCAGCCGTATCTGTAAGTTTTAATGTCTGGGGGAACAGGAAACTGGATGCCGTTGCAATAAACGCCGCAAGAAAAGTGCTTGCCATATACAACACAATTACTGTCCTCATGTTTGCCCCTGCGCCGCCTTTGGAATTTGCAAGGGAACTCATAACCAATACAAACACCAGCACGGGAGCCACTGCCCGGAGCGCTCCTACAAACATGGTTCCAAACCAGGAAACTATCGTAAACTGCGGAATTGCCAGCCCAAGAACTGCTCCCACAACCATTCCGATTACAATCCTCAGAATCAAACTAATACTGCACCATTTGTCAAAAAATTTTTTCATCATTCTTCCACCTTGTCCTTATATTTTATTCGGTAAATTCTCTGCAATGACTCGTTGATACGCTCTTCCGTCAGGGTTCCGTTATTGACGGCGTCCAACACGCCGCTATACGCTATGCTGAAATCTTCCGGCATCAGAATCATGTCCACGCCAGCCTGCAATGCCTTGACAGCCGCCTCATCAGCCGTATAGTATTCCGTAATAGCACCCATATTCATTGCATCTGTCACAACAATTCCCTGATATCCAAGCTGATTCCTTAAAATATCATTAATCATCTGGCCTGAAAGAGATGCCGGCGTGTTGTCCCCTGTTACATTCGGGGCGGAAATATGGCTGACCATAATCAACTCAACCCCTGCTGCAATTCCTGCCTGATATACCGGAAAGTCTGTCGCCGAAAATTCCTCCAGGGTTTTCTGTGTAACTGCCATTCCGTCATGGGAATCCTCCGTAGTGTCCCCGATTCCCGGAAAATGCTTCATACAGGCGCTGACTCCGGTGCTTTGAATACCTTCTATCATAGCCGAAACCATAGGCGCTACCAGATTAGGGTCAGAGCCGAAAGACCGGTCTCCAATCGTCGTATTCCCCTCTGCAATCACATCTGCAACCGGCGCAAAGTCCAGATTGAATCCATATCCTGAAAGATAATTTCCAATCGCTGCTCCGGCTTCACGTGCTGCTGCCGCATCGCCTCCGCTGCCAATTTCTCCCATGCTCCCTACATTATCCGCAAGGCCGCTTTCTGCTACCCTGCTTACTTTTCCTCCTTCCTCATCTACTGCCAGAAAAACAGGATATTTTCTCCAGCTTTGGGTATTTTGGAGCATTTCAGTCAGTTGCGCAGAATCTTTTATATTTTGTGAAAAATAAACAAGACCTCCCACCGCATGTTCGCCCAGCTTCTCTCTGGTCGTATCCCCTGCTTTGACAACAATATCCGTGCCTGTCAGGGCTTCCGGCGTGATAATAAACAGTCCTGCCACCTTATCCTCAAGGGGCATTTCTGAAATACAGCTATTTACTATTTCATCCAGATAATTCGTCACTGTCTCCTGGGGCGGTTCACTCACCTCCGAAGGCCCTTCTACAACCGGCTGTTCTTCTTCCTGTTCTGAAAGTTCCTCCAACTGCTTCTGCAGTTCCTGTGCATGTTTCTTATCATTGATTATTGACATAATCTTCCTTATTCCAATAATACTTCCTACAATCAGTCCGATGAGCAACAGTGCAAGGACAATATAACATATCACCTGATTCCTTACCCTGCGCTTGTGCCTGTATACTTTTCTGTCTGTCTCTTCAACAAGTGCTTCTTTGTTTGCCATTCTCTTCTATCCTCCGTACAATATCTATATCATAACGTATTTGCCCGTTAATTTCCACATAAAATTGCACAGAGAGTCATGGAAATCTATTTTGTTTCTGGTTACACAGCAATGTGATTAATCCGGGGTTACTGTTTACTCCGTAACCAGTAACATGCAGAAATCCATCGAAAATTGCCTTCGGCAATGGGATTTTTGCACTCTTGAATCACTTTCTTACGGCCAGCGCAGTAAATGCGCAGGTCTGTGTGAACAGTAAAAATCCGGGAAGCTGCATGCCGCAGACTGATAGCACACCCTTGCCAGCCTGAAAAATCCATGATAAACTAAGAAAAATGCTGCTTGTGAGGAAAATATGCTGACACTTTTAATTGCTGATGATGAATACTTTATACTGGAAAGATTAAAACATATTGTGGATTATCACAGCCTTGGCTATCAATTGATTGCCACAGCGCAAAACGGCCATGATGCCATGCAGATTATAGAGCAGGAATCTCCGGATCTTGCCATTTTAGATATCAAGATGCCCTGCCTGTCAGGACTTGATATAGCTGAACAGATTTATAAAAATAAGTGGAAAACAAAGGTTGTCATCCTTACCAGCTATGATTATTTTGACTATGCCAGACAGGCTGTCAGTTATCAGGTATTTTCCTATCTTCTAAAGCCTGTCAATATAAAGGAATTAAAGGAAATTCTTACAGACGCGGCGGAATTAATTTCGGGCCGGAAAGAACGCGATTCCAAACTCCTTGAATATGAACAATTACAGACCGAATTACGGCTGCAACACTTTCTGACAGCCGGCATATCTTCCGCTGAAAGAAAAGAACTGTTTCTGCAGTTTCCCGATATTGACTCTATCCGCGCAGTCTGCTGTGTCAAACTCGGCAACACCAACAGAGATGACGTTCCGTCATATTCGATACGTAAGTCAGTAAAATCTTTTCCCCACATACCACAGCACTACTATATCGAATATCAGGATAACATCGTCTGCCTTTTGTTAAAAGAGCGTAATATTCCGTATGCACTGCTTACCAGTCTCCAGTGCCATCTGCAGGAATCTTTCCACACCTCCGTCAATATCGCCCTTGCCAGAAATATTGACAGTATTGACTGCCTCCCCCAGGTCTATGCCAAATGCCTGGAGTCATTGCAGAATACCATCTTTGCCGGCGAAAACACTCTGGTTAACGATATTATGGATCAAAATGGGAATTCTAATCCGGCGCTGAATTTTGACTTGCGCAGTCATCTTTCGGCAGCTTTACAGCGAAAAAATATAAACCAGTTAACCTCACTCATTCATGACGCTTTCCTTAAGCTGCAGCAGTCCCCTGACATGGGCAATCTGGAAGCACTGCTTCTGGAAGTTCTGTCCGCCGGGAAATCTGCTTCTCTTTCAGGAGGCATTTCCTATACTGCACGAAAGCTGATTGACAATCATAATTCTGTGGAAACATTGGAAGAATGGTGCTGCTGCTATCTTTCCAGACTTATAGAAAGAAGTACTGCCGACACGGCTGATTTATCTATTACAAAAAGTGTCATGGAAATGATTCAGGAATCCTACTCTGACCCTGAATTAGATTTGTCCTGTATTGCTGAAAAGATTGGCTACACACAAAACTATATCAGCGGTATTTTCAAACGTAACACTGGTCTTACAGTGGTTCAATACATCACACAATGCCGGATGAATACGGCATATCTTTTGCTGACCGCACACCACATGCCGATTAATCAGGTGTACGGCCAGGTAGGCTATTCCAACCCCTTTTATTTCAGCAAAAGATTTAAACAATATTTCGGCTATTCCCCCTCTGAATGTCCCAAAGCAGACTGATTCCCCGATTCGGCTATATCTGGAAAATCCCCTCAATTTCCACAGGGATGTTTCCCGGCAATACATTAACGCCGACTGCCGATCTTGTGGGGGTGCCTGCATCATCCCCATAAAGGGCGCTCAAAAGTCCGCTGGCGCCATTGGCTACCTGGGGCTGGTCATAGAAATCTTCCGTACTGGCCACAAACACAGTTAGCTTTATGCAATCCTTGATTCTATCCAGATTTCCCAGTTCTCTCTCCAAAACGGCCAGCACATTCAGCATACTCTGCCTCGCATATTTCTTTCCTTCCTCCATGGAAATTTCCGCTCCCAGCTTACCGGTTATCTTTTCACTTCCAATAACAGGCCCGCATCCTGAAACGTAAATCAGCCTGTCTCCAAATTTTTTGCAGGGGGCGTACATGCCTCCCTTTGCAGGCGCTTCGGGAATGGCAAGCCCCAGTTCTTTCAGTTTTTCATAAACACTTGTCTTCATGGCATACTCCTTTCAACACATCATTTCAAATATGGGTTCCCCGTGCCTCTACAGGAATCATCCTTTCCAGTACATGGTTCCTGATTCCATAAAGCTGATCCGTCAGATTTGGAAGCACACAGGCATGATTAGGAATAATTGCAATTTTATCCCCGATTTCCAGTCCGATTCCACTCTCGCTTTCCAAAAATCCGTGTTCTTCATTCAGCTTCGTAATCCTTAAATCCGGCCTGCCCACCACACGGCCATAACCTGTCCATCCATGTCCGCAGCCGTCCGTGGTAAGAGTCTTACTTCCTGCGTCTATAATCCCGTGATACTCGTCCATTTTGCAGACCAGAGTGGAAACCACCCGCAATGCACATTCCTCTTCCGTGGCAAATCCGGTAGCTAAAGTCATACAGTCATTAAATATGTAGTTACCGCAGCGTACTTCTGTAATACCCTCCAAATATTGGCTGCATCTGGAAGAATAGGAATTACCGCCGCTTAAAACATCCATGCAAAATCCATGCTCCCGTAAAAGCCCGGCGGTTCCCACCAACTCGTCATGTTCCTTTTTCGCATATTCCACAAACCCTTCCAAAGAAGTTTCCTCATAAATCAGTCCATTATAATACATCAGTCCGCAAATGCGAATGCCCTGCAGTCCCTTCACCTTTTGGGCAAATTCCAGGGCTCCCTGAAAAGGCGCCACGCCTCCCCGGTGCAGTCCTCCGTCAATTTCTATCAGCACCGGGACAGGTTCACTTCCCGCCTCCCCTGCTTTTGAGAGTTGCTCCGCTCCCTCGACACTATTGATAATCGTCATAACCCGGGCTCTTTTAAGCAGTCTGGAAAGCCGCTCCATCTTGTCTGTTCCAATTAAAGGAAAAGCAATCAGAATATCCTTAATCCCGAAATCTGCCATTACCTCAGCCTCCCCTAATCTGGCGCAGGTAATCCCCCGGGCGCCCTCTGCAAGCTGCTGCCATGCAAAATAACTGCTTTTGTGCGGCTTAATATGAGGACGGATGGCAATTCCATACCTTCCTGTCTCTTCCGCCATTTTTTTCAGGTTGGCAGTTACCTGATCCAATTCCACTGCTACCGCTGGTGTAGGAATAAAGTCATACATGATAATCCTCCGATGCAAAAAAATGAATAAACAACTCTGCCCCTTTATACATCTGTTCCAGTTCTATATATTCGTCAATCTGGTGGGCCTGCTTAATTTCCCCCGGCCCCCAGATGACAGCCGGAATCCCTGCTGCCTCCTGCAGCATCCCTGCCTCACAGGATGCTTCAAATGCCTTAGGGGAACTGTTAATTCCCTGCTCCCTTAACAGCCGTAAAATGGTCTTAACCGGAGCAAGCTTCGTATCCGTCCTGCCTGGCGGACAATAGGTGGTAATTTCCATAGAAAAACTGCACCCCGATTTTTGTGCTGCCCTCTCCAAAACAGCTTCTATCTCCCCTGCACAGCTTTCCCTGTTTTCCCCAAATATCAGCCTTCTGTCAATCCGCAACACCGTCTCACCAGGTATCACATTCACCCTGCTTCCCCCGGAAATCTGCGTCACCTGAACCGATGGACTGCCTGTATATTCCTGTGATATATTTGAAAGTTCCCCGTCCAGTCTTCGGAGAGCCTCAATCACATCTGCCGCTCCGTATATAGCATTTTTTCCCAGTCCCGGCTGTCCTGCATGACAGCCTTTCCCCCGGATTGTCACCGTAAAAGCCATCACCCCCCGGTGTCCTGCCGCCAGATGCAGGCCTGTAGGTTCCCCCACAATAATAAAATCAGCTTTAAGCGGCGCTTTCAGGTATTCCTTTAATCCGATGTTCGTATTTTCCTCATCCACATCATAAACAAAAAGCAGATTACATGCCGGTTTCACTCTGTACCTTTTCAGATATTCGGCTGCAAACATGGCACAGGCAATACTTCCTTTCATATCACAGCTTCCCCTTCCGTACAGTCTCCCGTCACGGATTTTGGGTTCAAAAGGGCTGCTTTTCCATAGCTTCCCGTCTCCTGCTGGAACCGTATCCATATGTCCAATATACATCGTACAATGAGACACATCCCTTCCCGGAATCTTTGCTATAATGTTAGCCCTCTTCCCGCCGCAAAACTGCTTTTCTACCTCTATCCCAAGTTTTTTATAATAGGTATAAATATAGTCCCCGGCCGCCTGTTCATATCCGGGCGCTGAATCGCTCTTTAGCCGGATCAAGTCTTCCGCCACTGACAAAAGCCTCCTCTGGTCTGTTTCCGATAATGTCAATGCACCTGAACCTCCTTCACAACTTGCTAATCTTTTTGGAAGGAGAAAAAACCGTTCTTCTCCCACCGCTTTCTTGCCCACTCAGCTACACGCACAGGATTCCCTTCCCAATTTCTCTGGCTTCCCCAGATATTTGTCTTTGGGCGCTCCTTACAGGTAATGCAAATCACGGGAAACAAATCCATATCGCCGAAGCCATCCGGCATCACAATTTCCAAATCATCCCCCTTTTTATAAAAGGAAAGTTCTTTCCCTGTAGAAAGTTCGCTTACGCTCGCAACCTCTGATGTCAGATCCGCCAGTCGGAATTTTTTTTCTTTGTCCCAGAAGCGGAAAATCAGATACAGCTTATTTCCTCTGATTGTCTGATATCCATAAGTTAAAGCCTCTGTCAGAGAGCCGCCGTCATTTCCGTAAACTGCTTCTCCGTTTAACTCCAGCCATCTTCCGACGCGCAGCGCTTTTTCAATAAATTCTTCCGGCAGGCTTCCGTCAGGTCCGGCTCCCACATTCATAATCAGATTTCCCCCGGAGGATGCGCATCTGCACAGGATATCCAGAAGTTCCTCAGTGCTTTTCCACCTTTCACCCCTGTGATACCCCCACCAGCGCCAGCAGGACACCTGATTGGATTCCCACAAGCGTTCCTCTGGATTAACTAAATGTTCCGGCGTGCCAAAATCCCCTTCATCACTTCCACCCCCATGACCCAGAAGCTGTGCCGGATCCGTATCAAACCCCAGACGGTTATTAATCATAATCCCGGGCTGCCAGATGCGCATCTTTTCCACCAGTTCCCTGCTCCCTAAATCCCGGGCATTTCTCGGCCAGACACCATCGAAGAAAAAATAATCTATCTTTCCGTATTTTGTACAAAGTTCTTCTACCTGGGTGTGGATATAGGTTTTCATATCATCCCATCCCTTGGGGTTATCCCGGGGACCTTCATAGTAGGCCGGTACTCTCCAGTCGCACCAGGAATAATAAAGCCCCACTTTCAATCCCCGCTCCCGCATGGCACTGCAGTATTCTCCCACAAAATCCCGCCCCGGTGCCTGCCTCATACTGCTGTAATTGGTGGTGGCCGTATCCCACAGACAGTAACCGTCATGGTGCCTGGTTGTTAAACATCCATACCGGAATCCTGCTTTTTGGAATATTTCCGCCCATACTCGTGCATTGAAAGCCGACGGATTCCAGTTCCCTGCCATTCTTTCATATTCCTCCTGATTTAAATGTTCACGGAACAGCACCTGCTCTCCCCTGCCTATTACTGCATAAGGCCCCCAATGAATGAACACACCATATCTGTCTCTGGGAAACCACTGAAACTGCTCCGGTGTATTTTCGTTAAATTTATCTGATATTTTTTGTTCTGCATCCATAATATCCCATCTCCCTTTATCATCCTTTTACAGACCCAGCCGCAAGGCCGGACTCAATTTGTTTCTGAAAAACCACATAAATCAGTATGATTGGCAGAACAGAAATGCAGATTGCCGCAAATGTCCCACCATAATTAATATCATACTCAGACTTAAACGCCATCAGTGCGGACGACATGGTCGCTTTTCTTTTGTCACTGATAAGCAGCATGGAAAAGATTAAATCGTTATAAACCTTTAAGAAGGTCATAATAGAAATCGTAGCAATAACCGGCTTCATAAGGGGCAGCAGTATCTGGAATAAAATCCGCAGATGTCCGCCGCCGTCCATCACAGCCGCCTCATCCAGCTCCATGCTGATTCCCTTCATATATCCGTTTGCCAGAAACACCGCCAGGGACAGATTCGTGGCCGCATAGACACATACAATTCCCCCTAAGGTATTCCTAAGATTTAACTGGTTAATAATAGAAGCCAGCGGCACCAGCATCGCATGTATAGGGAGCGCCATTCCTGCAATAAAAAACAAAAATATAAATTTGTATCCTTTCACCCGAATCCTGTATGCATAGGAAACCAAAAGCGCCATCAGAATAATCAATGCTATGGCTAAAACCGAATACACCAGCGAGTTCCACATCCCCCGCAGCAATATTGTGCTGTCCACAGCATACCTGTAATTTTCCCATGTCAGTTTTTCCGGTAAAGAAAAAGGCGCCCTATAAATGCTTGTGTTATTTTTAAAAGAACTAAGCAGGGAAAACAATAAGGGAAACAAAGATATCCCAGCCCATACTGACGCCCCGAAAATTTTCAGACTTACCCCTGCAATCTTATTCACATTAGTCCGCTTCACAGTTTTCCCCTCCTTTGCAATTTTTCCGTCCCTCTTCCGCTTTCCTCCTTTTCGTCCAGGAAAAAATTCAGGGCAAAAGTAATCAGTAAGGACAGGAAAATAATAAACACGCCGATTGAAGACGCATAGCCAAAGCGGCCCGACAAAAATGCCTGGTCGTACATCAGTGTTGCCGGCACGTCCGTTGCCGTCCCCGGCCCCCCGTCCGTCATGACATAAATAATATCAAATACTTTTACGGAGCCCGCAATAGCGCTGGTCAGAAAGACTTTGAACGTCTCTTTCATATTGGGAATTGTAATATGTATAATTCTTTGAAGCGGATCAGCCCCGTCCACAATAGCCGCTTCCAAAATGTCGGAAGGTACATTAGTAATCCCTGTCACAAAAATCAGCATATTGCTTCCAATGTACATCCACGCATTTACCAGCGCCACCACCCATATAGCGCCCCTAGTGTCTCCCAGCCAGTCATGGGGAGGGAATCCGAAAAACCCCAGTATTTCGTTTACCGCGCCGCCATTATATGCCAGCATGAACATCCACATCATCCCCGTAGCTGCCATAGGCAGAAGGGTCGGGATATAATATGCCGTCCTCAAAAAAGAATTTATCTTCGTCCCTTTTGATACAAGCAGGGCCAGCAAAAAGGAAATTGGGAAAATGACAAGCAGACTGACTGCCATAAACACCACTGCATTTCCCAAAGAGTGCCGGAAAACCGCTTGGGAAAACAACGTCCTGTAATTCTGAAAACCCACAAACACTTTCCTGACGCCGGCCATTCCGTTCCATTTCATAAAGGATAAATAAACCGTATAACCAATGGGGTAAACGAAAAAGAGGGAATATACCAGAACGGGGATAAATAGCAGAATTATGGCAGTTCCCGTTTTATTTTTCTTCACTTTTTCACCTCTTCTCTCATAAAAACAAACGCTGCCGCGCTTCGCGGAACAGCTTATTGTATCAAACGCTGCCGTACTTCGCGGAGCAGATGATTGTAAAAGGCAGGCCAGCTTCGCCTGCCTTTTCATTACGGCTCCCTATTCACCAAGGCTCCGCGCATCTATAATCGTCTGTATCGTCGTATCTACTGACTCTCCGGCCCACATCGCCTGAATTGCCGTTCTGGTATCATTTTCAAGCCCTGACACCGTGTCATACTCGGCCGGTTCGGTAATCATTCCCACCGCATCTGCCAGATTGTTCTTTAAATCATTTGTAACTGACGGCTGGTTTTCCATATCCGGCAAATCATTTAAGACACAGACAAAGGCTCCATAGGAAAGTTCATTTCTCTCTATCATGTATTCCATACGGGTCACATATTTTAAGAGGGCAATTGCTGCCTCCTTCTGTTCCTCCGTCGCGCCTGCCGCTATGCTGAAAGCATCGCTGGAGCCGCCATGCCACATGTTGGCATACTGAGGGTAATCCTCATAATAGGGGAAGTTCATTTCAATTACTTCGGAATTATCCTCCATTTCATTGACAATTCTACTGATAAAAGAAGCATTTCTGTAAATCATTGGAGACTGTCCCGTGAGGAACAACTGCGCTTCGCCTTCACCGTCCAGAGTTGTGATACTGTTTCCCAGATAACCTTTGTCCGCCCAGTTTTTCATTGTGGTCAGTACATCCCTTACCTCATCGCAGTCGTAGGACACTTCGCCGCCAGCCAGCTTTTTGACCAAATCTTCCCCCGTTCTTTTTGCCATCAGTAACGTAAACAAATGTCCTCCCCGGAAGGTACTCTTGTCTCCCACTGGCAGGGGCGTAATTCCCTTTGCAAGAAATGCTTCGCAGGCTTCTTCCAGCTCTTCAATGGTAGCAGGTATCCCAATTCCATGTTCTTCAAACAATGCCTTGTTTACAAACAGGGAGTCCACGTATGCTGCATAGGGAATCCCATACACACCCTCCATGTTGTCAAAAGTCAGCATACTGAACATTGTGGAATTAAAACTGTTGTGCCACTCAGAGTCCGCTTCCAGATATGTTTTTAAATCAGCCGCAATGCCATTTTCCACATAGCTTTGCAGATTTCCTCCCCCATAGGTCATAAAAATTGTAGGAACATCGTCAGTCGCCATATAAGTCTTAAACATGTTATTATATTGCGTCTCATCCGTAATGGACAAATCCTCAACCTGAATTTCCGGGTATTCCTCTGCAAATGCCGCCACCGCTTTACGGAAAGTTGCCGCGTTTACATCCGTGTCATCTCCATATCTGGTCATTAAAGTAATTTTGACAGTCTCACCGCTGCCCTCACCCTCTTCTGGGGCTGTCTGCTCCGCGTTCTGGGGTACGCCGGCACTTTCCGTTTCTGTCTGGCCTTTGTCCAAAGCCTCTGTACCAGTACTGCCGTTCCCACAGCCCGCCGCCGATAACACAAGCGCCGATGCCAGTATAGTGGAAATTAGTTTCTTAGAAATTAATTTCTTCTTCATGTGCTCCTCCTTTGAATCTGATTGTTTTCATCTCCCACCCATTCACTAACCGGTTTCGTGAATGTCTGTATCATCACTATACAGAAAAACATGCCGAATTTGAATGTATATTTCTACACTCTGCATGTCATTTTCACCAGTTTTTACTGATTGTTTTTTCCAAACATGCATGTTATGATGAAACCATGTCATGGGATTCCACACATTATTATAATAAATTCACAAAGGCAGTAATCATGAAAATTTTGTCATTTTTTTCCAATAAATCCATTAAAGTCAAAATTCTGTGCAGTATGCTGATTCTGGCTGTCTGCATGATTTTAGCCTATATGCTGGTTTCTATCTCCTATTCCTATAAAAGCATCCGGGATTCTTTTATCCAGTCCTCCTTACAGGATCTCTCCTCCGCACAGAACAATGCTGACAACCTGCTCTCCATTGTGGAAAATTATTCTGTCATTCTCGCCACTGACGACACCATCCAAAATACGCTGACCTATAGTAATAAACCGGAAGGTTCCTATCTGTCCGTCAATGAAATACTTCTGCGCAACCAGATTAATAACATTATTGGAACTTTTCCAAGAATCAATGCCGTCCTAATCTGTGATGTCTGGGGGAACATCTACGATTCGGGCGTTACGGTTATTTCCCCCAATGACGCCTGGCAAGAACTGACTTCTGCCAGCGGATGGCAGAATACCGCCCCGGCGCCGTACTATATCTCCGTTATCGGAGGCAGTGTGCGGCCAGATGTCATTTCCTACACCTGCACGGTCTGTAACTGGCGCAGTGGGGCCTTATTAGGTTATCTGACTATTTTTGTGGATGAAACATTTGTACAAGACCTGTACGCTCCTGCTGAGGATGAGAATTGCAACATGTTCCTTTTGTCCTACGGCGATACTGTTATCAGCGCAAAAGACAGCGCCCTGCTCTATGCCGGAGGGCCTGTAGGAATAAACGAGCTGAGCGGAAACGCAGATTTTATTTCCACTTCGGATAATTATTATATATACAAAAAGTATCCTGCCCTCCAGTGCTATTTTGTAAAAGAAATTTCAAAGCAAACCATACAAAGCACCATTCATTATATGGAACTGTTTATGATAACCATAGGCGCTGCCTTAATAGTGGTGACTGTTTTTATGTCTATTTTGATAGCCCGCCATCTGACCCGCGATATCTTTAAGCTTTACAACGCTGCAGAGCAGATTAAGAATGGAAACTGGGATGTCCAGATAGCATGTTCTTCCCGGGACGAAATCGGCCTTCTGGCCCGGAAATTTAATGCCATGATTGAAGAAATCAGATATACCACCAGACGGCTGATGGATGAACAGCAATTAAAACGGGAATACCAGCTTGAACTTTTAAATCAGCAGATTAACCCTCATTTTCTGTATAATACACTGGATAACATCTGCTCCCTTGCAGAACTGGGCTACGCCAATGAACTGACGGAACTTGTCAACAATCTATCCAGCTTTTACAGAGGTGTACTAAGCAAAGGCAGCCATATTATTTCCCTGCGCCGGGAACTGGAAATTGCAGTCAGTTATCTGCGAATTATGCAGACCAGGTATTACAACACTTTCTCCTTCCAAATTGATGTTCCCAAAGAACTGATGGAAAATAACATCCTTCGTCTGACACTGCAGCCCATTCTGGAAAATGCCATCTGCCACGGCTTTGAATCCCACCAGCCCGGCGGTGTCATTACAATTTCATCGAAAATCATTCATGATACTGTTTGTTTATATGTGGAGGATAATGGAATCGGCATGACGCAGGAGCAAGTCCATAATTTGCTGAAAGAAACGGAAAAACCAGAAACCAGAGACGGATTTGCACTCAAAAATGTTCATAACCGGCTGGAATTATATTACGGCCCGGATTACGGATTAAAGGTGGAAAGCAGACAGGGTATGGGAACAAAAGTCACTATTACGCTTCCCCATAAGCCCTGTCCGGTCCATACGCCGGCCTGACTCTGGATTTCAGAGACTATGGCATAAAACCAGGTCATTTCTGTCCTGCGAAAGTTTTGTCAGTTCATCTGTAAATCCGTTTACGGAAAACAGGATAAAGTGATTCTTCCTCTCCTGCCTTTTCCACTCAACCTGCCCGGCTTTCTGCTCCAGTTCCTTTAATACATCAATCCCAACCCTGTTTTTCCAATATTTACACTCGCCAAAGATAATATTGCCGCCATCGCTATCCACAGCCACTATATCTATTTCCGTATTGCTGTTCCACCACCTGCCTGCTTTATCAAAATGAAAATCCCATGTATCCGCGGCGTTTAGTTCCCACATCTTTTCGATGCAAATATCCTCATATACATAGGCTGCATGATTATCCAGAAAATTGGCCCGTATCTTTTTCATTGCCATTTCCCCATGCCCCGACTCAATATAATTCTGATTGGGAAAAATAAATTTGAACCAGAATATCATAAAATTATCTTTTATCTTGTATAACCCCTTTTTGCTCTTCTCCGGATTGTCTTCAGTGACAGGAACTTCCCGTTCTAAAATATCAAGGCTTATCAGAGTTTTCAGATATTTTGTAAGTCCAGTCTGCTTTATTTCAAGGGATACCGATATTTTAGAGAGTTTTTGATTTCCTGATGCAATTGTTTTGATAAGAGAAAAATAACTCCCTATTTCACTGACCTCGCGCTGTAACAGGAAATTAGGTTCGTCATACAGGAAACTGGATTTTGAAACCACATTATTTTCTATGGCTGTATAAACATCCTCACAGTCATAAAAAAGTTCAATATACTTCGGCACTCCTCCCGTTACGGCATAATACTCAATCAGTTCTTTTTCCGTTTTGCCGGGAAAAAATTCATGGTAATGCCGGAATGGAATCTGTTTCAGCTTAATCTGCCCGCTCCTGCGCCCATATAAGGGACTGGAATATGCAAGCGTCTGGCTCTCCATCATGGAAATGAGGGAGCCGCAAAGAATCACCATAGCATTCTCATCCTTGAGCATCCCATCCCATATCCGCTGAAACACAGACGGAAAGGCCTTATTTGCATTTCCGAGATATTGGAATTCATCTATGACCAACAGTTTTTTTTCCGCTGAAACAGCATTTACCCACACCTTAAAAATTATATCCCAACTGTCTACGTTTACATTTAACAGCAGCTCATTACCAGTCTGCTCCGCAACAATATTTTTAAAAGCAAGTCTGTTCTGTAATTCATTTTCTTCCGTAGCCAGAAAATATACCGCATGCCTGCCTTTGATAAATTCATTTATAAGCGCTGTTTTACCAACTCTTCTCCTCCCATAAAGAATGACAAGGGACGCCCCCGGGCGTTTATATTCTTTTTCCAAAAACTGAAGTTCTTCATTTCTGTCTACAAATGGTTTCATATCCTATATCATTTCCTCCTTTGGAATTCCGGAAACCAAATTTTATAACATCTGCATATGCAATTATTATACTCCAAATTATAATAATTTAAAACATATATTTAAGCTGTATGATTATACCGCATACCTAATGCTATCGTTTCCTGGCCCCCATGGACTGACCTGCTTCCCGCGGGAATCATCTGTTACCTTTAAAACCGCCCGGGCCACTCCTTCCTGCTCGGCTGTCTGGGGATGCAGAATCATAGGCAACCCGAAGTACAGACTTTCATTTACGCTGTTCATTCCACTAACGCTATCTGAGATAATACGCTATTTTTTCGGCAATCTTCCCAATCCGTTTATAGGATATGCATTTACATAAGAAATCCGTCATTTTCCCATATTTCCGGTAGAACAGGTTAAACATCAGATATGCGGCCCTCTGGTTTTTCTTTTCCGGCATCCGCTTTATAATATTTTTCAGACTGTATATCTGCTTATAAATCCACAAATATCCCTCATACAGTTCCTCCGCCGACATATTTGCAGGCTGAAATACCACATTTGCCGTATTATACAGGGATAAGTCCTCCGTAAGAATACGCCCCTCCTCCTGCATTCTGTTATACAGAGCCGTACCCGGATAGGGCGTTAAAATGTGGGAGGTCACTGTCTCCACCTTATTTGCGATAATCCAGTCCAGCGTTGTCTGAAACGTCTCCTTTGTATCCCCGTCAAGACCGAACACCAGGCTTGCGTTAACCATAATACCCCTTTCATGGATAGCGCGGATTACTTTTTCGTATTTTTTTGTATCATTCTGCACTTTATGTACCTTCCCGACAGAACCGGGATTTATACTCTCAAACCCTATAAACAGGCTCTGGCATCCGCTCTCTTTCATTAAATCCAAAAGCCCTTCATCCGACGCGGCATTCATGGAAACAGCCGCGTTCCATTTCAGTTTCATGGGTTTGATAGTCTCCAGAAACTCTCTGGTCCAGGCAGGGTTCCCCGCAAAATTATCGTCAATGAACATGATATGCCGGGATTTGACCGCCTGAATATCTGCCAGCACATCCTCTATCCTGCGGTTTAAATAACTTCTCTGTTCCGCGCTGTTGTAACAAAAGTCGCATCTGAAAGGGCATCCCCGGCTTGTATGTACGACATTACAGTACAAATAAATTCCCTTATCTACAAAATCATAGGCAGGGGACACAATATCTTCTCCCCGAAACTTTTCACTGCACCTGTACACGCTTTTCAGCATCCCCTTTTCATAATCCCGTATCAGTTCCGGCCAAGTCCCCTCCGCCGCGCCGATACACAACACATCAAAACTCCCCGGCGGTACGGCCGCGGCCGCAGTAGTAATGTGAATCCCGCCTGCCACGACAATGCTCCCTTTATTGCGGAATCTTTCTGCAATCTTTATAGAACGGGGCAGCGTGTCCACGGTAACGGATATCCCCACAATATCCGGCCTGTCATCGTAAATAATATCCTGCACATTTTCATTTTCCAATACTACCCTGTGCTCCCGGCGCAGAAGATTCACAATCGTCAGAAGGCCAAGGGGCGGCGCCATATGTATTTTTATGTCCGTATCCATGGGTCTTTTTCTCATTTTGGGCTGAATAAGCTTAATATACATAGTTCACCTCATTCTTGCGCTGACACTTTACTGAAAAGATGCAATTTATTCCCTTCCTCTGCGCCGTTTTTGTTTTCCCGGAAATCCTAGTCTGCGGTTATCCGTCAGACCGCACAGATAATCCAGACTGACGTCATAATATTCTGCCAGTCTAATCAGATGCCTTACCGGCATTTCATTGGCGCCACGTTCATATCTGGCATACATGGTCTGCGATGTACCCAGAATATCTGCAATCTGCTGTTGTGTTTTATCATTATCTTCTCTCAGATTCCTAATGCGAGTTATATAGTCCATGCACAGCCTCATAGCCATATAGCGGAAAATCCGCTGAGATTTTCCGCTTATACTCTAAAACAGGTTATTACCAACAATAATAGTGTTAGCTTAGCATAGTAAAGATATTTACTATTGACATTAGTAAATATCTTTACTAAAATATATGTGATAACTTGTAACCTTAATTACAAAAAGAGAAGGAGGAAATCGTATTATGAAATGCAAAAAACATTTCAAAAAGCTGTCGGCAACGCTTCTGGCCTCTGCCTTCAGCCTTACTATCTTCGTACAGGGCACGCTGGCTGTTACAGCCGCGGAAGAACCTGCGGCCTTAGAAAACGCCGTCAATTCCACAGATGAGGTTTCAAATGAAGGCAGTAACACAGATAAGGGAAATGAATTATCCCCGGAAACTACTTTGGATTCGGGAAGCAATGGCTCATCCGAAGATAACTCCACAAAAGAACCTTCTGACGGAGAGTCCAACGCAGAAACAACTCCGCCCGATGAAACAACTGACAAGGACACAGAAGATGCCCCGCCAAAGCTGCCCACCAGTGCAGAAACAGATTTACCGGATAATGCGCCAGACGAAAATACCCAGCTTACTGCACCGGATAATTCTTCTGACAGGAATGATAAAGAAAATACGGCTGATACTGTTCCCGGCAATGAGGAACAGGAAAAAGCAGATGACACTCTTCCTGACGGAGAAGAATTAGAAAATGTTACGGATGCCATTCCTATTGAAGAGAAAATTTTAGAAACAGACGAAGTATTGAAAGAGCCTGAAAATACAGTTCCTCTGGCACCGGATTATGTAGGCGTGTCGGATTTAGAATGGAAAAAAAATTTCACAGTAGATTTCAAATTTAAAAGAAATGATTCCACCCCTGGTTTCTATGTAGTGCGTATATATAGAGACGGAATTACTTTAACGAATCTCGAACTGGGCGACTTATCTGGTGTTGGTTATTATAGCGCCAATGTTCGCCACCTTATGACTGACAGTGGCGATTATACTTTCCAGATAAAAATATCACCTGACGACAATAGCGACATATATGATTTTTCATCTGGATATGTATCTGAAATGAGTCCTGTTTTCCATTACGACAAACCTGCCGAGTCATTATCTGTTCCTACAGGACTGCAATGGGACATCCAGACGAAAGGACTGGCAAAATGGAATGCCGTGGAAAATGCAGGCGGATATAGTGTACTCCTATATAAAAATAATAAGCTTATTTATGGTACATATGATAGACCCGATGGAAATAATACACAGTTTGATTTCAGCAATTATATCGGAGACGAAGGCAGTTATACTTTCCGTGTACAGGCAATTTCATCCGATATTACCCAACGCGCCAGCAGCGAATGGTCCGCAGATTCTGTCCCTCTGGGTTCTTCCAATGAAGTAGATAAAACTTTAGAAGAAATCCTCCAAAATGCCAACGTCGTTGAGGCAGTCAATGATTTAAAAGACGAAGACAAAGTCAACAAATCCGAATTGAAAATTGCCATGCAGTCCGACTCTGACATACAATCGAAATTACAGCAGCTTGAAAGCAGATACATAAAAGAACAGGGCATCACCGTCTCTTTCCCCTCCGTGGAGGATGTATCAATCGCTCCTGAAAGAATTTCCGTCCTCGGCGCAGGATTAAATGCAGGCAGGGAACAGCAAGTAACCCTAAAAATTTCAAGGCCAAGTTCTGAAAGCCCTTATAACCCTGACGTATATAAAAATGTTGTGCAATTCAATATGGAACTGTTGATTGACGGCACAGTCAAAAAAGAACTGGAAGTCCCCGTCACTATCACCCTTCCTGTACCCGATGGAATGAACATTGACAGACTCTGTATCCTTCATTATAGCTCATCAGACGGCTCCTATGAAACTATTCTGCCCAGAAAAAACGGGAACGGAACTGTTTCCTTTACCATTACCCATTTCAGCACCTTTGCCTTTGCTGAACCCCAGGATAACGCTGTACAGGAAACCATCAACACAAATAAAAAAACCAGCAGTTCAAGGGACACTTCCGGCAATGAAACAGAAATCCTTTCTCTGTGGAAACCTACTACTCCAGAGGAGATAAAACGTTATGCATGTAAGGGGAATGAATTGATTGACTATACACAGGCAGAAGGGAATGCTTATCCTGTGACAATCATGAATGCCATACAGGGTTCCATGTGCTTTGCTTCCTTTGAAGCTGTGCTTGACGATTATGCAATCGGAAGAACTTACAATATTTATCCATCCGGGAATATGACATACAGCATGGACAAGGACGTTGAAATCACCCTGAAAATTCCGTCAGCCATTTACCAGCCGGACAGAGAATATAAAATGATATGCGTTACAAAAGGCGGACAGCCTATTATTTATGAAGATCTGGACAAGGTACCGGAAACAATTACTTTCAAGACAAATACATTCTATGCTTTCGCCTTAATCTACAAATAAAAAATATAATAAAACTTACAGTATTCATATTAAAAAAAGCAGTGCGGTTTTAACGCCGTACTGCTTTTTAAAATACTGCTGTCTAAGAGAAATTAGTAAACGCCCCTGTCTTGGAAACACTGTCTACATGAATATACACATCCATGCATGTAACGCCGTTACTCTCATACACATATTCAAAACAAGACAGCACATTCTCTTTCGGCTTCTCCTTAAACCCATTTGCCTGTAAATATTCCATAATGCGTTTATACCCATTGGGAATACGTTCAAAAGCCGCCGCAAAAGGGTCGTAGACCGTAATCACCGCATAATCGGCTTCCGCCTGCTCCGCATACTCCACCCCCGGACAGGAGGTTTCAAACCCCTCTGGAAGAATATATGCAGCCACATATCCCCGAAGGCCAAAGCGGCTCTGCAATTCTAACGAAACATAAGGGAAATCCCATCCTATCAGCTTCGCATCCGGTTTAAAATCCAAAAGCCCTGACCTCTTCGCCCATGCATTCAAATAAGTGTTTACATCATCCTCCGGATTGGGTGTGACCATCACATACCGCCCCATTCTGAAAGGTTTAACTGTTTTAATTACAATTTCTGAATAAATGTCTCCATGTACCGTCATATCCTCCCTCACCAGATTGTCCAGCTTACAGGCAAACATATCACTTAACTCCACCAGCTTGGATAATTCCGGAATTACTTCGTCTGATTCCCACTTAGAGACGGTCTGCCGTGAAACGGACATCCACTCTGCCAACTGTTCCTGCGTTACCTTCTTCTGTTTCCTCAAAAACTGGATATTTTTTCCCAAACTCATCCTAACACTCCTTACCAGCCAGTATCCGGCCTGCTTCTGCTTAATTACTTTTGCCATTTAACATTTTCGCATACACCCATATAGAAAGCCACCATATCCCGGGCGCAATTTCTTTGTAAAATGTAAAATGACATTTTACATTTTTCTGCCTGTCATCCAGTCAACACCCCACTATAGACAAGCCTGACTCTGACTCCATTGTTCGCGGGAATAAGCTTTACACCTCATTTCATGACTGACATAATGCAAATGTAAGATCCAGCAGACCAAAATGTAAAGCCGGAGGAATTATCAAAATCTTTACATTTTTTCATTAAGAAATTTACCAGCCAGCTTATACACCTGTTTGACTTTCTTTGACGACAAATCCCATGTTTCCAGTTCTGCCCGAACCAAATCACCATGTTTCTTACTGATATCCCGTATGGCATTTCCCACCGATTTTCTGGCATATTCGCTTTCATCTTCCTTATTGGCGGCCAAAAGGCTGACAGCAGTCTCCGGGTGTTCCTTAAAGTATGGACGGCTCGTCCATACCCGCAGCCCCTCTGAAACCGCTCTGCGCACGTTGGCACAGTCACTGCCCAGCCATTCCCTGATAAGGGGCAGAGCATTTTCATAACCGATAATTTTGCAGTGATTGTCAAAAGCCATAGCCAGAATTTCCTGCACTTTCCAGTTCTCATGCTGACTGACAGTATCTTTCATAAAGGATAAAGCATCAGGATTGTGGTGAGCCGAATACCCCAGCAGAAAAACCCCCACTTCCTGTATCTGGAAATTATCCGACTTATAAAGATGCATCCCTTCTACATAACATTCCCCGGGGGAATGGGTTTTGTAATACTCCCTGGCTTGTGTCTTTACAAGTTTCAGACTGTCTTTTTCCGGTATCAGTTCTGCTAAATACTGCATGTATCCATCCACTTCTCGTTCCCTCCTGTCTGCTTTCTTCTTTCTATTACCCTCATCAAACCAGAATCTGGCATCTACAATATTTTATTATACATGATACTTGTTCCATCGGCAAATTTTCCCCTTTTATGATAAAATAGGTATATAAAACACAATGACAATCAGAATATACAGAAAAATGCTTAAATGCCACCATTTGTCATGCAAATGCACACCCTGCCTGCTGGTATGCAAATGCGCATTTTGATAAGATTTATACACAAACAAGTCAACAGCAGCCCTGCCTGGGCGGGCGCGGCACTGGACGGCGCACGCCCTGACAAGTGCCCAGAGGAAATGCTGGCTGCATTGCTGACAGAATT
>CAMWUN010000046.1 GCA_947177425.1 uncultured bacterium | reverse complement strand
GGCGCGCCGGGTGGATAACCGCGCGGACTACTCAGCCAGCGCTGGCGGCAAGGCGGCTGTTAAGACCCTGGAAATCGGAAGGTCCTGTCTCCAGGACGAAACGATGGAACCGCAGCAGGCTGAATTCTTCGCCCCAGACTTCCTGTGCCCTGTCCTTCAAAGCGCAGAATTCCAGAAATCCCAGATAATATTTGGGATAATTGGCAGGTTCCTCCACAATATACTGGTAGATGGCGACGGCACTTTCCCTGCTGGTGATGCCCATTTTCTGGAGAATCTTCTGTACCTGGGCAGGGGTGGCTCCCTCGTAATGGATGGCAACATCAAGAAGCGAGTAAAGGCAGAGCTGCAGGTTCCTGTTCAGGCGGCATGCTTCATACCAGAGAGCTTCGGCGGGATTGGTATCCTGAATAAGCTTCTGGGCATAGCAGTAGGACATATTTTCCGCATAGAGAGCCCAGCCTTCTACATACCCGCCATAATGCAAAAGATACCGGATGCCGGATACCTGCTCGTTGTTCATATGAAGCTGGCTGTACACAGTCTGGTACAGATGCCCGGGATAGCCTTCATGGGCAAGCGTGGTGTAAAGAGTCAGGGCATCAGGCTTGTTTTTATGATTAATATAAATAATATTTGTGCGCATGTCGTCTATAGGCGGCGTCAGATAGTAGGCGGGGCTGCAATAGTTTTCCATGGAGGAAGACACCTTTTTGACAGTGCAGGAGGGAGCGAAATCATTTTCTGCTTCCGGAAATACAGGAAAATCAGAGGCCATCTGATTCTGAAGGTCTGTCAGCATCTCTTTCGGACTGCTATAGGGAAAATTTGAAGAGGTATTTAAGGGTATTGCGGCAAGTTCCGGATTGCTTTGCAGCAGGGCTGCCAGGTCAGAAAAGTTCTGCTGGAAATCCTGCCAGAACATATTTTTAATTTCAGAAATGGACCGGGAAGAACCTGTGGTTGAGGCCAGCAGGTATTCATAGTATGCCCGTCCGTCCGGGAAATGGCAAAGCCCCATACTGTTAGCGCCCCGTCCCTGTAAGGTGGTAAAGGCGTCCGCCACCGATTCATAGGCCGGATAAAGAACCGTCGTCAGAAGTCTGTCATTTTCGGAAATCCACTGGTCTTTCTGTTGTTGGGTAATAAGCCCGTCTGTTTCCATGGCGGTCAGCCGTTCTTCAAATGTGGTGTGGAGAAAATGGCTGCCATTGTCAAGAAGTTCCTTATCCATTATGGAACCGCACTGCTCTATGATTTTTCCGGCTGCGTCGTCAGACATAAAGAGCCCTGCGTCGGCTTTTTCCTTTTCGTACCGGATTAACCCTTCAAAATAGGTGTCTGTCTGGTCAAGAATATGAAGGTAATCCTCCACATCCTCAGCGGAGCGGAAAGTATAATCCGCCAGAAGTATGGGCAGGCCGGACTGCATACCGGAAGAAGGGGAGAGGGGCTCGCTGTAATAATCATAGGAAGCGCCGGAGAGCCGCAGCGTCAGATAACGCACCAGAAGGTCATAGGTGTAAGCGTCATTTTCACTTAGACGGCTGGGAGAGATCCGGGCAAGGCAGTCCAGAGTGTCTTTTAATTCTGTTTCCCCATTATCTTCGCTTTTTTCATAGGAAGGAAGAACCGCTTCATCGGGAAAACCGTATTTTTCAGGATAAGCCAGCGTATAATGAAGACTTAAAGAATTCCCGGAAAGTTCTGAATAAAAAAGGTCTTTTTCCAGTGCTTTAAACTGCAGGCGGTCGCCGAGGAACACATAAAACACAAGAGCGGATGTAACAGCCAGCAGGGGAATGGTAATGCACAGGATTTGAATCTTTCGGGTTATTTTGAATCTGTGTGACAAAGTTGTAACCTCGCGAGACTATTCGTTTGATTATATGAGCCAAATATGATAAAATATTACACAGTTCAAAAAGAAGGAACATACATAGAAACGAAAACAATTTATTTGCGGGAATGGAGGTTATCATGAACAATCTGGAACTTAAGAAAACTGCCAATGAGGTGCGTAAAGGTATCGTAACGGCAGTCCACAGCGCAAAAGCAGGACATCCGGGCGGTTCCCTGTCAGCGGCTGATATCTATACTTACCTTTATTTTGAAGAAATGAATATCAATCCCGAAGACCCTCAAATGGGAGACAGGGACAGGTTCGTATTATCCAAAGGGCATACGGCTCCCGGCTTATATTCCACTTTAGCCCACAGAGGCTTCTTTCCGGTAGAGGATTTAGTGACTTTGCGTAAACTTGGTTCTTACCTTCAGGGACATCCCTGCATGCAGCATATTCCCGGTGTGGACATGTCCAGCGGGTCATTAGGCCAGGGCATCTCCGCAGCAGTGGGCATGGCGCTTGCAGGTAAAATGGACAAAAAGGATTACCGTGTATATACGCTGCTTGGAGACGGCGAACTGGAAGAGGGGCAGGTATGGGAGGCGTCCATGTTTGCCGGACACCGTAAGCTGGATAATCTTGTTGTGATTGTGGATAACAACGGACTGCAGATTGACGGCCCCGTGACAGAAGTGTGCTCCCCCTATCCCATTGATGAGAAATTTAAAGCTTTCAATTTCCATGTAATCAATATAGACGCCCATGATTTTGACGCAATCCGTGCCGCTTTTAAGGAGGCGCGGCAGACCAAAGGAATGCCCACAGCCATTATCGCCCACAGCCTGAAAGGAAAAGGCGTATCTTTCATGGAGGGCAGTGTTGACTGGCATGGCAAAGCGCCCAATGACGAGCAGTATGAAACGGCAATGGCAGACCTTGGAAAAATAGGCGAAGAGCTTTTAAAGGAGGAAGCATAATGGCAGAGAATACAGTTAAGAAAATTGCGACCAGAGAAAGCTACGGCAATGCCCTGCTGGAACTGGGGGCAGAGAACCCTGATGTGGTAGTTCTGGATGCAGATTTGGCAGCAGCCACCAAAACCGGCGTATTTAAAAAGGCATACCCTGACAGGCATATCGACTGCGGTATTGCAGAAAGCAATATGGTAGGCGTGGCAGCAGGACTTGCCACAACAGGAAAGATACCCTTTGTCAGCAGTTTTGCCATGTTTGCGGCAGGAAGGGCATTTGAACAGGTAAGAAATTCCGTGGGATATCCGCACTTAAATGTAAAGATAGGCGCTACCCATGCGGGGATTACCGTGGGCGAGGACGGCGCTTCCCACCAGTGCAATGAAGACATTGCCCTGATGCGGACGATACCGGGCATGGTGGTTATGTGTCCGGCAGACGATATTGAGGCAAAAGCGGCAGTTAAGGCAGCGGCAGCTTATGAAGGCCCTGTATATATGCGTTTCGGACGGGCAGCCTGTCCGGTCATCAATGACAGGCCGGACTATCAGTTTGAAATCGGCAAGGGAACCGTTGTAAAGGAAGGAAAGGATCTTACCATTGTGGCTACAGGCATTTGTGTGGGGAATGCTCTTGAAGCGGCAGCAATGCTTGAAGAAGAGGGAATAAGCGCTGAAGTAATTAATATCTGCACCATCAAGCCCCTTGACGAGGAGATTATAATTGCTTCCGCCAGAAAGACAGGAAAAGTGGTAACGGCTGAGGAACATTCTGTTATAGGCGGGCTTGGCAGTGCAGTATGCGATGCCCTGTGCAAATCCTATCCGGTTCCGGTTATGAAGATTGGTATGCAGGATGTATTTGGAGAGTCCGGTTCAGCGGCAGCGCTGGTTGAGAAGTATAAGCTGGATGGTAAGGGAATTTACGAACAGATTAAGGATTATCTGAAATAAAAGTATGGAGAAAAATTATGTACATTTTAGCGCCGTCTCTTCTTGCAGCGGATTTTAACATATTAGGAAAACAGATTAAGGAAACGGAGGAAGCAGGTGCGCAGTACCTTCATATCGATGTTATGGACGGGATTTTCGTCCCCAGCATCTCTTTTGGAATGCCGCTGATTAAGTCTATCAGGGAAAGCAGCAGCCAGTTTTTTGATGTGCATCTGATGATTGTAAATCCTGAAAGATATATTGAGGAATTTATGGGATGTGGTGCTGACGGCATCACATTCCATCTGGAAGCGGTGGAGGACCCTGGGAAGGTCATAAAACAAATCCATGCGGCTGGCGGGAAAGCGGCAGTTTCTGTTAAGCCGGGAACATCTATAGAGATGGTATACCCTTATCTGCCTGAAGTTGAAATGGTTCTGGTGATGAGTGTGGAACCGGGATTTGGAGGGCAGACTTTTATGGCGGAAGCCTATGGGCGCATAAGGCAGCTTAGGGATTATATTGACGAGAAGGGTCTTTCCGTTAAAATAGAGGTTGACGGAGGCGTGGGGAAGAAAAACGTCAGGGAAGTGATTGGAGCCGGGGCGGACATCTGTGTGGCCGGTTCCGCAGTATTCAAAAAGCGGAGTATAAGCGAGAATATTGCTCAATTTATGAAGGCTTTTGAGGAAAAAGAAAAAAGAAGATAAAAGATGGAAAAGATAAACAGAAATGACCCCTGCTGGTGTGGCAGCGGGAAAAAGTATAAGGCATGCCATATGGCATTAGATGAAAAAATTCATCATTATGAACTGCAGGGGCATATAATACCGGGCAGGGATATTTTAAAGACCAGGGAACAGATTGAGGGAATTAAAGAAAGCAGTATTATAAACATTGCAGTGCTGGATGCCATAGAAAAAATGATTAAGCCGGGAGTCAGCACCGGGGAGATTGACGATTTGGCCCATGATTTGACTGTGCAGATGGGAGGAATACCGGCGCCTTTAAACTATGAGGGGTTTCCTAAAAGCGTATGCACCTCCATTAATGAAGTGGTCTGTCATGGAATCCCCTCCAGGGATATTATTTTAAAAGAAGGGGATATTATTAATGTGGATGCATCCACAATTTATAAAGGATATTTTTCGGATTCCTCCAGAATGTACTGTATTGGGGAGGTAAGCGCAGAAAAGAAAAAACTGGTGCAGGTTACGAAAGAGTGTGTTGAAAAGGGGCTGGCCATGGTCAGACCCTGGAATTTCCTGGGGGACATGGCGCAGGCAGTAAATGACCATGCAAAAGCAAACGGGTACAGTGTGGTGGTTGACATCGGAGGCCATGGCATTGGCCTGGAGTTCCATGAGGAACCCTTTGTAAGCTATGTGACCAAAGCAGGTACGGAAATGCTCATGGTTCCCGGCATGGTATTTACCATAGAGCCTATGGTTAATATGGGAACCAGCGAGATTTATGTAGATGATGATGACGGGTGGACGGTTTATACGGAGGACGGCAAGCCCTCGGCCCAATGGGAAATCACCGTGGCAGTGACAGAAAACGGGCATGAAGTCTTAACCTGGTAGAAATAGACAGAAGCAGTAAAAATATAAACAGGATGGAATGAAAACAGGAAAGGATACACCCATGTATGACGTTGTTATCATTGGCGCTGGTGTGAGTGGGTGCGCCATTGCCAGAGAATTATCCCGTTATGAGGTAAAGGCAGTGGTTCTGGAAAAGGCCCTTGATGTATGTGAGGGAACATCCAAGGCCAACAGCGGCATTGTCCATGCCGGATATGACGCCAGGCCGGGCAGCCTTAAAGCCAGGCTGAATGTGGAAGGCAGCCGGAAGATGGCGGCGCTTTCCAGAGAACTTGATTTTCCCTACAAGCAGAATGGCTCTCTGGTCTTGTGCTTTGATGAAAAGGAAAAGGATAAGCTTGAGGAATTGAAGATAAGAGGAGAGGCGAACGGGGTAGATGGGCTTTGCATCTTAAGCCGGGAGCAGCTCGTCGAAAAAGAACCCAATGTGGGAGAAGGGGCCGTTGCTGCCCTCTATGCGCCTTCCGGGGCAATTGTCTGTCCTTTCGGTCTTACCATTGCGCTGGCGGAAAATGCAGCCGTAAATGGAGTGGAGTTTGAATTTGGGACAGAGGTTTCAGGGATTGAAAGCCAGGAATGCGGTTATCTGGTGCATACCCAAAAGGCGGATTACGAGACAAGGACAGTAATCAACGCGGCAGGCGTCCGCGCAGATGAAATCCACAATATGGTCAGCCATATGAAAATGAAGATTACCCCCAGAAAAGGGGAATACCTTCTCTACGACAAAAAGGCAGGCGGCCTGGCCGTCCATACCTTATTTCAGCTTCCCACCGCTCTGGGTAAGGGCATACTGGCAACGCCCACAGTACACGGGAATCTGCTTCTGGGGCCTACGGCCCAGGACATTCCGGAAAAGGATGGAACGGATACTTCACGGGAAGGTCTGGAACAGATTGTGGAAAAAGCTGCCCTAAGCATCAGACATATCCCCAAAAAAGATGTGATCACCTCCTTTGCAGGGCTTCGCGCTCACATAACAGCGTATGCATGTGAACAGGAAAAGGATGGAGGAGCAAAGGGGGATTTCGTTATTGGGGAGGTTCCCGATGCCCCAGGATTTATAGACGTGGCGGGAATCGAATCGCCCGGCCTTACCTCGGCCCCGGCAATTGGTGAATACGTGGCGGATATGGTAAAACAGCTTCTTGGCTTAAGGGAAAAAGCCGTTTTTACCAGCCGGAGAAAGGGAATACCCAGTATGTCGCTTTTGTCCGATGAAGAACGTCACAGACTCATAAAAGAAAATCCTGCATATGGGAATGTAATATGTCGCTGTGAGATGGTTACGGAAGGCGAAATCATAGATGCCATAAAGCGTCCTTTAGGGGCTGTTACGACAGACGGAATCAAAAGACGCACCCGGGCGGGAATGGGACGGTGCCAGTCGGGATTCTGCAATCCCAGAGTGGTGGAAATTCTGGCCAGAGAGCTTGGGAGAGAAGAAAGCGGGATAAGGAAATCAGGTGAGGATTCCTGGTATATCCTTCCATCTAAGGAAGGAGGGAGCCTGTGAAAAAAGCAGATTTGGTTGTTATAGGCGGCGGACCTGCAGGAATGGCGGCAGCGCTTTCGGCCTGTGAAAAAGGCATAAAAGATATTCTGATACTGGAAAGGGACAGGGATCTGGGAGGGATTTTAAACCAGTGCATCCACAATGGCTTTGGACTTCATGCTTTTAAAGAAGAACTGACAGGGACGGAATACGCAGCCCGGTACATTGATATGATAATGGAAAAAAGAATCCCCAGTCTGCTTAACACCATGGCAGTGGATGTGCAGGGGGGAAGCCCCTGTGTGGTGACTGCCATGAACAAAGAGCAGGGAATGTTCCAGGTGGAGGCAAAGGCGGTTGTTTTTGCCATGGGATGCAGGGAACGGCCCCGGGGAGCCATGAACATACCGGGATTCCGTCCGGCAGGCATCTTTTCTGCGGGGACGGCCCAGCGGTATGTTAACATAGAAGGGCGGATGCCTGGCAGGGAAGTGGTAGTTCTTGGTTCAGGAGATATCGGGCTGATTATGGCAAGACGTATGACCCTGCAGGGAGCCAGAGTAAAAATGGTGGCGGAAATCATGCCTTACTCAGGAGGGCTTAAGCGGAACATTGTGCAATGTCTGGACGATTTCGGCATCCCTTTAAAACTCAGCCACACGGTTACGGAAATTCATGGAAAAGACCGGGTGGAAGGGGTCACAGTGAGCAGGGTGGATGAAAATTTGAATCCTGTTCCGGGTTCGGAAGAATTTGTTAAATGTGATACGCTCCTTTTATCCTGCGGACTGATTCCTGAGAATGAACTGAGTCAGGGAGCCGGGGCCGGGATGGATGATGTGACCGGCGGCCCGGTGGTGAATGAAAGGCTTGAAACTACAGTGCAGGGAATTTTTGCCTGTGGAAATGTGCTCCATGTGCATGACCTTGTAGATAATGTTTCCAGAGAAGCCTGGCAGGCAGGGGCGTTTGCGGCGGACTATATTCTGAACGGAAAAGAGGACTGGGGAGAAGCGGTGCGCCCTAAAATTCCTGCAAAAACAAAATGCACACTGCCCGGGGACAGGGACTTGGCAAGCCAGTTGATTTGTATCGGCTGTCCGGCAGGCTGTCTGATAACCGCAGAGAAGATGGAAGACGGAAGTCTGCTGATTACGGGAAATACCTGCCAGAAGGGTGAGGATTATGCACGAAGTGAGATGACAGCGCCAGTCCGCGGAGTAACGTCCATTATCCGGGTAAAGGACGGATGGGGAAGAGTCGTTCCCGTAAAGACCGCGTCAGAAATCCCTAAAGGAAAAATAAGTGCGTGCATGGAGGAAATTCGGGCAGCGGTTGTTCAGGCTCCGGTTAAAATAGGCGATATACTGATTGAAAATGTGGCAGGGACTTTGGTACCTGTAATTGCCACTGGAAATATGCCGCGAAAACCATAGCGGCAATACTTTCCGGAAGGGATGAAAGCTTTTTATAGAAAGAGGGTATGGCATGAGTAAATATGTGATGGCGCTGGATCAGGGTACAACCAGTTCAAGATGCATTCTTTTTAATAAAAAGGGTGAAATTTTAAGCATGGCGCAGAAGGAGTTCGGACAGATTTACCCTAAGCCCGGATGGGTGGAGCACAATCCCATGGAAATCTGGTCCTCCCAACTGGCAGTAACGACGGAAGCCATGGCTATGGTGGGGGCGTCTCCGGGAGATATTGCGGGCATTGGCATTACAAACCAGAGGGAAACCACTATTGTATGGGATAAAGCGACGGGGGAACCTGTTTATAATGCCATTGTATGGCAGTGCCGCAGGACTGCAGAAAAGGTGGATGAACTGGTAGGGGCAGGGTACAAAGACCTGATACAGAAAAAGACAGGGCTTGTGCCAGACGCATATTTCAGCGCCACCAAAGTCGCCTGGATTCTGGATCATGTGCCGGGAGCCAGGGAAAAGGCCGGGCGGGGAGAACTTCTTTTCGGGACGGTGGATAGCTGGCTTATTTTTAACCTGACCCAGGGAAAGGTTCATGTGACAGACTATACAAATGCCTCCCGTACAATGCTTTTTGACATTCATAAGCTGCAGTGGGATGAAGAACTGCTGGAACTATTTTGTATTCCGGCCTGTATGATGCCCCAGGTGAAGCCTTCCAGCTATCTGTACGGATATACGGAAAGTGCAGTTCTTGGAGGAGAAATACCAATTGCAGGTATTGCGGGAGATCAGCAGGCGGCTCTTTTCGGGCAGTGCTGTTTTGCAAAAGGGCAGGTAAAGAATACATATGGTACAGGATGTTTCCTGCTGATGAATACAGGGACGGAGGCAATTGCTTCCAGAAACGGCCTTGTCACCACCATTGCGGCAAGCTGCGAAGGGCAGGTGGAATATGCGCTGGAAGGCAGCGTGTTTGTGGCTGGGGCGGCGGTTCAGTGGCTGCGGGACGGCATGCGGATGATAAAAAGCGCGGCGCAGACAGAAGAGTATGCCGGTAAGGTAGAAGATACATCAGGTGTATATATGGTGCCTGCCTTTGCAGGAATGGGTGCACCCTACTGGAATCCTTATGCCAGAGGAACAGTGGTGGGTATTACCAGAGGCTGCGAGAAAGAGCACTTTATCCGGGCGGCGCTGGAATCCATTGCCTACCAGACTGTAGATGTGCTGAAAGCCATGGAGGAGGATGCTGGTGTTTCCATAGACGGCCTTAAGGTGGACGGCGGCGCCAGCGCCAATGATTTTCTTATGCAGTTCCAGTCTGACATTCTGGGCACAAAAGTGTATCGTCCCAAATGTATTGAGACAACGGCTTTGGGAGCGGCATACCTTGCAGGGCTGGCCTGCGGCTACTGGTCAAAGCGGGATGACATCTGTGATAACTGGCAGATGGAAAGAGAATTTACAAATAAGATGAACGGGCAGAACCGCGAAGCGCTTCTGAAAGGCTGGAAAAGGGCAGTTAAATGCGCTCTTGCCTGGGCGGAAGAATGATCGTGGAAAATAAAAATAAAGTGGGAGACAAATATGGAGATAAAGGAAATACCTAAGGGGCAGGTAATATTTGAGAGTGGACAGAAAATAAATGCATTTCATCTGATTGCAAAGGGAACCGTGGAAGTGATTTATCCGGGAGGAAAATATCTTCTGCATGGCGGGGATATACTCGGACTGTGCGAACTGGACCGGGATGATGCCTATGTGGGATACAAGGCGCAGGATGACGTTTCCCTGATAGAGTATCCGATGGAAGACGGAAAACCGGCACAGTCTGTTTTTAGCAACACAGAAACTTTGAAATACTTTATGGCATCGCTGTTCAGACAGTTGTACGAGATGTTCAGGCAGTATAAGCAGCTTGAAAACGAATGTGAAACGCTGTATGGCAATCTGTCTAAGAAGTATGAATATTATATTAACATGTGCACAAAGTTTCAGATGGAACCGGATGAACTGGAAGGACAGGAGGGCGTTACAGGCTTCTTTCTGGAGGACGGACTGCCTTTCTGGATGATGGGATACTATGTATCACTGAAAAAAATCATGGTTTCCTGGGATTACGAACATGAAAGCAATGATTTTGTATACGGTTTTTTTGCCAAGGCTGGGGAGGATCTGCGTACAGTTATAGATACCTGCTACGAACTGTACGAAAATAAAAACAATGTCCATAACTTCATATTGAACGAAAAAGGGATGGATATTTTCGGAAGACTGCTCTCCCTTTATGAAAAGGCGGCCATGCAATATGGAAGCAGGACGGAAAGCATAGTGGAATTCCGTGACAATCTGGCTGAAATGCTGATGCAGCTCAGGACACAGGGGTTTGGAAGCTGTCCTTTCTACCAGGCGAGGCTGCTTTCCTGTAAAGAAAAGATGAAAGAAATTGATCAGCGCAGCCAGGCCGGACCGGAAGAGAAGGAAGAAGAAACAGAAGAATCCGTAAAAGAAGATATACCCATGGAGAAGAATCTGTCAGAGGAATCCGTGCAGGATGAGGAGGAGGAACAGGCTCCGCTGCCCCAACTGTCATGGGAAGAACTTTCCGGCTCTCTCCGTGTTATCATGGATTATGCTAAATGTGAGAAAAACCTGGAAACTTCCTTCATAGACCATATTAATAGCTATAAGGCGGTTGCCAATAAGAACGGGACAGAAGAGGATGTGCGCCTTTTAAGGCAGCGTATTACTAAAGAATTCTGTGATGTGTATACCAGCGCATTTAAGAACAGTATTGGGGATGAAAATATCCCTGTTATTCTTAAGATGTTCTTTAACTTCGGTTATGTGGACGAGGAACTGGCAGGGGAGAAGAACGCACCTTATCTGTCGGGGGTTGCCGGACATCTTCCCTCTGCGCCGGAAAAAGGAGTTTATACCTTTTATGAATGGCTGATGGCGGTGTATAGAGGAGAAAAGGAACCCAGCAGGAATGAATTTGACCTGGATTATCCGGCTTACCTTGTTGAGCAGAGGAAGACGGGGAAAATTACCAAGGAACAGGAAAAGGAACTGTTAGAGGATAACATGGCCAAGGTAGATTATGAGCTTGAAAATGTATTTCCTCTGATCAACAAACTGACTTTCGGAAGGATTACCACATTCTGCCCGGTATTTTCTGAGCACAATGTGATGAAAGGGCTGGATTCCATGCTGGTATCTGCTAAAAATATTTCTAAAATCCTTTCAGACATACAGAGCAAGGATTATGCGGCATATTACCGTGAGACTATGTTCACGGCGCCGGATAAGGGAATAGATAAAGAGTTTATCCACGTGGAAGTGCTGCCGGACTTTATTCTTACGCCCAACGTGGGAAACAGGGGCGTTATGTGGCAGGAAATTGAAGGGAAGAAGCGTACTACCCCGGCCAGAATGTTCAGTTCTATTTTCCAGATGGAGGAATTGGCAACTATCGTGACCAGACTTACAGGAGAATTCCGCTGGGAAATGTGCAAGCGTATGCAGGGGGCAAGATGGAATGACCTTTCAGAACGTTCCCTTACCAGCGAATATTTTGACTATATCCAGTTCTACCGCAAAAACTCAGAATTATCGCCCACTGTCAAAGAAAAGATCAAGAATGACATGGGGCGTGCAAAGAACAGTTTTAAAGAGATGTTCATTATGGACTACATTACCTGGATGCTCTATGAGAGCAGCGGCTCGCCGAGGCTTAATAAGATATCCAGAGGAATTATGTTTAGCTACTGCACATTTACCAGGGCAATACGGGAAAAACTGAAAGCAAACCCCATGTACCAGGAACTTGCGGAGCGTTATGAAATCCGCATGGGCCAAAAACGGCACCGCGTTGAAAATGTCTGCCAGAAATTGCGCAGCACAGGAAAGGCGATACCGGAAGAGCTTGAAAAGGAGAGAGAATTCCTTAATATGTAGAGGGAAAGGAAGGACCGGCTTTTATGGATGGGAAAAACGCTGGAAAAAAATATACTGATGTCAGGAAACTGACGGACAATAAATTTTTAAATTTATATGAAATGGATGCCCTTACAAATACGGGAGAGACATTTCACTATTATTTTGCCACCAGAAACAGTCAGGATGAACTTCCTCTTTATACCGGGAAGCTGCGTTCCAATGGAATTGTAATTTATCCCATATGGGAAGAGGATAAGGAAAAGCTTGTTATGATCAGACAGTACCGTTATCCTCTTGATGCGTGGATTTATGAACTTCCCGCAGGTCTTATTGACGGGGAGGAAACACCCTCCCAGGCTGCAGTCAGGGAAATGAAGGAGGAGACGGGGCTTGATTTTACGCCTTATGAAGGCGGAAATCCTGCGCTGCGCCGTCCCTTCTGCCTTGGGGCAGGCATGACGGATGAAACCAGCACCTCTGTATTTGGGTATGCAGGCGGAACAGTATCGGGAAAATTCCGGGAAGACACGGAGAGCATAGAAGTGCTTCTTGTGGATAAGAAGGAAGCCGGAAGGATACTCCGGGAGGAGAGGATATCGCTGCGGGGGGCATTTCTGCTGATGGAGTTTCTGAAGATGGACGGGGAGAATCCCTTTGCTTTTCTGGATATATAAATATACAAAAAAGCCAATAGATTTTTGTATATTTTGTGGCCTTCAGATTTATTTTAATTAGTTGACAACAGGTGAAATTAATTTATAATTTAAGTAAATTGTAATTTTTTTAGGTAATTTAAGTTTGCTGTCTGCTAAAAAATAAATTTGGAGGTTTATAATGGCAATACATTGTTATGAAAATATTTCGAAGAATGTAAAAAAACTATTTAAGTTAGATACGATAGATACCAGCTATGTAATCGGCGTAGTGGACGAGGAAATGTTTCTGGGCCATATCTATTATGGCGCGCTTTTAAATGATTATCATGTTGCGCATACTCTGCGCATTTTGGAAAATCCCTTTATACCCTCTCAATATAATCGCGACAGAGTATCTTTTCTGGACAGTTTTCCCATGGAGTATCCTGCCCACGGGCTTGGGGATTACCGGGAGGACTGCATCAGCATTGTGGCAGAAAACGGAAGCACCGGTTTGTCCATGCAGTATGTGTCCCACAAAATATGGAAAGGAAAACCGGAACTTCTGCATCTTCCGGCTGCCTTTGGCAGGGAAGATGAATGTACCAGTCTTGAGATTCTCTGTGAAGATGCCTGTACAGGATTACAGGCGGCCCTTTTATATACCGTGTTTGAAGAGACGGGCGTGATGACCAGAAGTGTGAGGATCATGAATAAGGGAAAAGGGGATATTTATCTTACAAAAGCATTCAGCGCCTGTCTGGATATGGACAATAAAGACTTTGAGGCTCTGTCCCTTCATGGCTCATGGGCAAGGGAACGCCATATCCAGAGGGTTCCGGTCAGCCATGGAAAATTTAGCGTGGAATCAGTGAGGGGAGAGTCCAGCCATCAGGATCATCCTTTTATGGCCCTTTGCACAAGGGGAACGAACCAGGAGCAGGGTGAGGTTTACGCCATGCATTTTGTTTATTCGGGAAACTTTAAGGTGTCGGTGCAGAACAGCCAGTTTGATCAGATTCGTATGGTTATGGGAATACACCCAGATGATTTTAAGTGGAAATTAGAGCCGGGCGAAGAATTTCAGGCTCCGGAAGTTGTGATGGTTTATTCCAGCCGGGGACTGGGAAAAATGACCAGGACATTTCATGATTTTTACAGAAAACATTTGATCCGCAGCAGTTATAGGGATAAAAAGCGTCCGGTTCTGATTAATAACTGGGAAGCGACATACTTTGATTTTAATACGGAGAAGCTTCTTGCCATCGCAAAGCAGGCCTCCCTTCTGGGAATTGAAATGCTGGTGATGGACGACGGGTGGTTTGGAAACCGATATGATGATAACAGGGCTTTGGGAGACTGGATTGTCAATGAAGAGAAACTTCCGGGAGGATTGAAATATCTGGTAGAGGAAGTAAATAAACTGGGAATGAAATTTGGCATCTGGATGGAGCCGGAGATGATTTCTCCTGATTCGGATTTATACAGGGAGCATCCGGACTGGGCAATTGCCATACCGGGCAGGGAGGGCAGCCTTTGCAGAAACCAGTATGTTTTGGACTTTAGCCGCAGGGATGTGCTTGATCATACCTATGAGAGCATTGCAAAGATACTGCGCAGCGCAAATATTGAATATGTGAAATGGGATATGAACAGACAGTTGACAGATATAGGTTCGGCCTGTCTGCCTCCTGACAGGATAGGCGAACTATACCACAGGTATGTGCTGGGGGTATATGAATTGCAGGAGCGTATGCTGGAGGAATTCCCTTACCTGCTTCTGGAAAACTGCTCCGGGGGAGGGGCGAGGTTTGATCCCGGTATGCTTTATTACAGTCCGCAGATATGGTGTTCGGACGACACTGATGCCATAGAGCGTCTGAAAATACAGGAGGGTACAGCGCTTATTTATCCGCTTTCCACCATGGGAGCGCATGTTTCGGACTGCCCCAATCATGCGGTAGGAAGAACCACGCCTTTTGAAACCAGAGGGCATGTGGCTCTCTCGGGTACATTTGGATATGAACTGGATGTCACTAAAATTCCTGCAAAAGACCGCAGGATGATCCCAAAGCAGGTGGAAATGTACCACAAATACAACAATCTTGTGAGGGAAGGGGATTATTACAGGATTGCATCTTACAGTGAAAATCATTATTATGACTGTTATGGCGTGGTGAGCAAGGATAAGAAAGAAGCCTTGTATACGTTTGTGCAGGTACTGAATGTACCGAATTACCGGAGCCGGAGAATATACTTTAAGGGGCTTGATCCGGAACGGAAATATAAGGTTGAAGGAGAAAAAGGGGTTTATACCGGCGATGTATTAATGAAGGCCGGTTATCTGGTGGAGAATCTTGAGGGGGATTTTAAAAGCAGGCTGATTCATATTGTCGGGAACTGAAGAGCCATATAAGTATATGGCGGCACGGGAGTATGAAACAGAGTTTATATATGGCGGAGGGAGAAATGACCAAATCGGTAAAACTTGCTGATATTGCGGCAAGATTAAATGTGAGTACAGTTACAGTGTCCAAAGCGTTGTCTGACCAGAAGGGTGTCAGCGAGGAGATGCGGGAAAAAATAAAGAATCTGGCGCGGGAAATGGGGTATAAATCTCCTTCTGAGTCTAAAGTGCGCAAGGATAAGAAAAGCTATAATATCGGCGTAATAATCTCGGAAAGATTTTTAGACCAGCAGGAATCTTTTTACTGGAAAATGTACCAGGAGGTTGTCACGAAGGCGGTGTCCAAAGGCTGTTTTACCATGCTTGAAATATTAAACCATAAAAATGAGCAGGGACTGGAGATGCCAAAACTTCTGGTGGAAGACAAGGTAGACGGGCTGATCGTCATCGGCCTGCTGAAAGACGACTACCTTGCCATGATGGAGGATAAGATTAAAAAGCCTTTTGTGTATCTGGATTTTTATGACAGAAAGTATGACTGCGATGCGGTTGTGACAGATAATTATTATGGCATGTGCAAACTTACCAATTACCTGTTTGACATGGGACATACCCGTATCGGCTATGTGGGTACGCTGCTTTATACAAACAGCATTACAGACAGGTATTTCGGCTACTGTAAGGCTTTGCTGGAGCATGGGCAGAAAGTGCGCGGAGACTGGATCATTGAAGACCGGAATATGGACACGGGCATGAGAGACAATGGATTTGCGTTTAAGCTGCCGGAGGAAATGCCCACAGCATTTGTATGCAACTGCGATACTGCGGCGGGGGTTTTTGCCCAGGCCCTTAAGGAAAAAGGCTATCGTGTTCCAGAGGATGTGTCTCTGGTAGGTTTTGATAATTATCTTTACCCCGGCGTGTCCAGTCTCGGCATTACGACTTATGAGGTGGATATAAAGGAAATGGCCCGGAAGACCATCAATAAGCTGCTTAAGAAAATGGAATCCGGATATTATAAGCAGGGGATCTCTGTTGTGGAAGGACATATGGTTTTAAAGGAAAGCGTAAAAAGATTGGCGTAATAACAGCGGATGACTAACGGGTCATCCGCTGTCTGTATTCTAAGGGGGTGACACCCCGGTATTTTTTGAAAAGGGTAATAAAATGGTTGGTATTGTCGATTCCAACCATGCTTCCGATTTCGTGCACAAGTAAACTGGTGGTGGAGAGCAGGTAGGCGGCGTGGTCAATCCGTTTTTTGTTGAGGTACTGCAAAGGGGGTGTCTGGTATGTGTTGGAGAATTCCCGGCACAGCCGGTATTTACTGATTCCAAAGCGCTCTTCCAATAAGTCCAGGGTGTAGAAATCCTTAAAATTTTCATCAAACATTTCTTTCATTTCCCTGACATGGGCGGGAATCTGCGGGAGGGAAGCGTCCGGCTTTAATAACCCGGTCAGATATTCCGTAACCATGTGGTTTAGCAGGTCCGATATGATCAGCCGGGAGCAGATTCCCGGAATCTGGGTTCTCACAGCTATATTTTTCATATCTGTTATCAGTTCAGAGTAAGGCGGCAACTGGATGAGGGGAACATGCGCTTTAGGCAAAAGAGAGCAGTAATAGGAAAGGGATTCGCCGCAAAAGAATAATATCTGGTATTCCCAGGGGGATACGGCAATATCAAACCGGAAACGATGGCGGCAGTCAAAAAACAGCAGGGAAGATTCATCCAGCGTATAGACCTGGCTGTTGACAGTAAGTTTGCCGCATCCGCCGCTGGTGTACAGAAACAGGTAACAGTCTAAAGAGCTGATGTCAAAAGACCAGGGGGAAAAGGCTTTCATGCTTCCGCAGGATAACAGATGAAGTAAGGGAGAATGTTCTTCATAGGAGTATGGAACTATATGGCCGAGAAAATCCTCGGGGTTTTGTCTGGGAGATAATCTGGGCCGGGATACCAGGGCGTGCAGAAAGTCCGTTTTAATATTCATGGGAATCCTCCAAAGCGACTTAGTAAATATTATGTAAATTATAGCAAATAGAAATAGACGGAACAATGATTTATTTTTTTAAAAGACAGATTTACGTAGGAAAGTTTGTCTGTTATAATTCGAATTAGCAAAAACTTTGGAAGGACAGGGAATGGAGGTGCTTTGATGGCGGCAATGCGGCGGGATAATATTATGGAGAACATGGCGCGGGAGGTAAATATGCTTGACCATGATAATAAGTCAGAAGCGCAAAAACCTATAAGTGCAAAAGAGAGAAAGACAGGAATTATTGCTTTTTGGTGTATACTTGCACTGGTTGTATTCATAATTTTACTGTTTGTTATAGTGTAGTCTGAACCCCGCCTGCCACGGCGGGGTTTTTTCTCCATACATATCCCGCAAAGTCTGGCAGCGTATGAGAATAAGCCTGTCTGTTAAGTTAAGAATCATTTGATAAATATATTAAGCTAAATAATAACTTAAAAACAGGTTAATAATGCGTGTTTGGCATGGACAAGAAAAAAATATATGTATGAATTGCACAAAAATAGGTAGTTAAAATTGTGAAAAAGGAAGAAATGTCTAAAATAAACAAGATAATAATATAAAATGCAATTTTAAGTGATGATTAAAAAGTAAAGTTAAATATAATTAAAATTAAGTTACATACATAACCAAACACTAAACTAAATATTAACTTAGTGAAAACTTAAAAGGAGGATTAGTTATTATGAAGCTGAAAAAAATTTTGGCGCTTACACTTGCGGCAACTATGACATTATCACTTGCGGCATGCGGCGGAAGCGCAGACACAGGAACAGAAACACCTGCACAGGCAGCGGATTCGGAAGCAGAGGGGGAAAGTGCGGGAACCGCAGATGATTCCCAGGCAACAGCTCCGGCAGCAGGCGACCTTACCTATGCATCCGTTACCCTTGGAGAAAGCTACACAGATATTACAACAACCATTAAGTTTATCCATCATAAGACAGACCGTGAAGAGGACGGCACAATTCCCGGACTGATCGCTAAGTTTAATGAAATGTATCCTAATATTACAGTTGAAACTGAAGGGATTACAGACTACGCAGAAGATTCCCTGCTTCGTCTTTCCACAGGCGACTGGGGTGATATCATGTTTATTCCTGCAATTGGCGCGGAAGAATTTTCAACCTACTACGTACCTTACGGAACAGTAGAAGAAATGTCACAGTTTGTTAACTTTGCAGATAATAAGAAATTCGGCGATATCTGCTACGGTATCGGATATATGGGAAATGCCCAGGGGCTTATTTACAATAAGAAAGTATTTGCAGATGCAGGCATTACTACATTGCCCAAGACTCCCGATGAGTTCCTTGCTGCACTGCAGGCAATTAAAGATAATACAGACGCGATTCCCCTTTACACAAACTATGCGGCAGGATGGACAATGGGCGGACAGTGGGACGCTTATCTGGGTGCAATCACAACAGGCGATTCCGAATGGCTGAACCAGAAATTCGTACATACAGCAGAACCTTTCAAGGATAACGGAGACGGCACAGGCGCATATGCATTATACAAAATCCTCTATGACGCAGTGGCACAGGGACTGATTGAAGAAGACTATACCACAACCGACTGGGAAGGCTGCAAGGGCATGATCAACAACGGACAGATTGGATGTATGGTACTTGGCTCATGGGCAATTGCACAGATGAAGTCAGCAGGCGACAACCCGGACGACATCGGATATATGCCGTTCCCCATCTCTGTTAACGGCGAGCAGTATGCAACAGCAGGACCTGACTATGCATACGCAATTAATATTAACTCTTCTGACGACAACAAAGCGGCTGCCATGGTATTTGTAAAGTGGATGGTTGAAGAATCCGGATGGTGTGATTTAGAAGGCGGATATCCGATTTCCAAGACAGCGCCTACCTCTTTCGTGTTTGACGGTGTAAACATTGTTGAAAATGCAACTGCCCTGGCAGGAGAAGAAACTCTTATGAACGAGATGAACAGAGAGAGCGAACTTTCCTTTAATGAAGGCGGTGACGCTAAGGTTCAGAGAATCGTAGAAGCAGCAGCTACAGGTTCACAGACATTTGACGATATTATGGCTGAATGGACCCAGAAGTGGAATGACGCTCAGGCAGCATGCGGTATTGAAGTTCTCTACTAAGAAAAAGAAACTTGTTGATAAAGTTGTGGACAGACGGGCCGGGAGGAGGCTTCTCCCGGCCCGGATTATCAGGAGGAGAGAATATGGCGGCAATGACGGGGGCAGTAAGCCCGAATAAAAAATCATTTTCACAGTGGCTGAGAGGACGGAAGGGACAGCAGGTCATGATTATGACGCTGTTTATGGCAATCCCGCTTATATTGCTTTTTACCTTTACTTACCTTCCCTTTGCGGAAATGATTGGGTTTAGTTTTTACGACATGAAATATGTGGGCGCAAGAAAGTTTGTGGGATGGAAAAACTACGCCAGCGTATTCAGCAGACAGGACTGTTTTGGAGCATTAAAGCTTAGTTTATATTATATGGCAGGCTCCATCGTACAGTTGGTATTATCCTTATATCTGGCAACGGTTTTAAGTTTTAAGGTTAAGGGCGGAAATATTTTCAAAGGGTTTATGTTTTTCCCATACCTGATAAATGGTATTGCCATTGGTTTTATCTTCAAATTCTTTTATACCAGAGGATTTGTGTTTGATACCGTTCTTCAGTGGTGCGGATTCCAACTGGATAATCTTCCATACTGGCTGAGAGATCAGAGCATCAATAATATTTCCCTGGTGGGAACATCTGTATGGCGTTATTTTGGGCAGAACATGGTGCTGTTTATTGGCGCAATTATGTCGGTAGATGCAGAGTTATATGAAGCGGCTGACCTGGACGGCGCAAATAAATTCCAGCAGTTTATATACATTATTTTACCCAGTATCAAGACCATTGTTACTTTGAATGTTATTTTATCCATCACAGGTTCCTTAAGCGCATTTGAACCGCCTTACGTTATCACAAGCGGCGCTAACGGTACAGGAACTTATTTCGTAGTAATGAACGAGATTGCACATACCCAGCAGAAAGTTGGTCTGGCGTCGGCAATGGCAGTCATTCTGCTGATTATCATTTTTGCGGCGACGATTCTTCAGAAACTGTTCTTCAAGTATGTATTTAAGAGTGCGGACGATGAAGACTTAAATGCAGCAATCAAGAGAGAAAAGAAACTGGAAAAATATCGGGCAAGAAAGGCGGGAAGATAAATGATGCAGTTTAAGAAAATATTAAGATATGTTGGAATCTTTTTAAAGTATTTATCACTGGTATTCTTTTCATTTGTTGCAATTCTTCCGATTGTTTCCTGTGTCATCACGGCTTTTAAGACAGACACAGAATACCAGTCCACCAATGTAATGGTGATGCCTGAGAGCTGGTTTAATTTCAGTAACTTTATAGATGCATTCCAGAGAGCAAATATGGGAAGGGCATTTATCAATTCCACTATTGTGCTTATATGTGTACTGGTAGTTTCCACACTGGTGGGGACACAGCTTGCTTATATATTGAACAGGTTTAAATTTCCTGGCAACGGGCTTATCCGTAATCTGTTCCTGTTTGCGACACTGCTTCCCGGTATTGCCATGCAGATTGCCGTATACGAAATCATGTTTAAGCTTGGTTTCATCAACTCTCTGATTGGTTATATTATCATGATGTGCGGTACAGACGTAATTGCAATCTACATTTATATACAGTTTTTTGAAAATATTTCAACATCTCTGGATGAGTCGGCAATTGTGGACGGCGCAAACTATTTTACAATTTTTTACAGAATATTGCTGCCCCTGTTAAAGCCTGCTATCGTTACATCCTGTATTTTAAAGGGTGTGGGTACTTACAACGAGTACTATGCAGCTAACCTGTATCTGCAGAACAAGAAACTGCTGCCAACCGTGGCAACTTCCCTTTACACCTTCGTAGGTCCTCTGGGAAGCAAGTATAATCTGATTTGTGCAGGCGTTATTATTTCACTGCTTCCGGCGTTGATCGTATTCATTACCTGTCAGAAACAGATTTACAGCGGACTTACTTCCGGTGCAGTTAAAGGTTAAAACTCAAAGATATTAAAAAAAACAGGAGGAAATTGCGAAATGATGGCAGAAGAGATAAAGGCCCATTTGATCCGGGAAATTATTCCCTTTTGGAAATCCCTTAGGGATGATGAGTTCGGCGGCTATTATGGATTTATGGATTATGATCTTAAACTGGATAAAAAGGCCGTGAAAGGATGTATTTTAAACAGCCGTATCACGTGGTTCTTCTCCAGCGCATACACGCTTTTAAAAGACGAAAGTCTTTTGGAAGAAGCGAAGCATGGCTTTGCTTTCATGAAAGAGCATTGTATGGACAGGGAAAATGGCGGTATCTTCTGGTCGATCCAATATGACGGCAGGCCGGAAGATACAACCAAACATACATATAACCAGGCTTTTTCCATCTATGCTCTTTCCTCCTATTATGAAGCGTCGGGGGACGAAGAAGCCCTTGCCATGGCAAAAGAACTGTTTCGCATCATTGAGTCCAGATGTACGGATGAAATGGGTTACAGGGAGGCTTTTGACAGAGAGTTCCACGAAATTGAGAATGATAAGCTTTCTGAAAACGGCGTAATTGCAGATAAGACTATGAATACCCTGCTGCATGTGTTTGAAGCCTATACGGAGCTGTACAGGGTATGCCCAATGCCGGAAGTGAAAGAGCGGCTTATGTGGATTATGGATACTTTTGCTGATAAAGTGTATAATCAGGCGCTGCACAGGCAGGAAGTGTTTTTTGACGCCCGGATGAATTCCATTATTGATCTTCATTCCTACGGACATGATATAGAAACCGCATGGCTAATTGACAGGGGAGTTGAGGTGCTGGGAGAAGAGAAATACAGGGAAAAAATGACGCCGGTTACAAAAGATCTGACAGAACAGATTTATAAAACGGCTTTTGACGGGCGTTCCCTTGCCAACGAATGTGAGAAGGGCATCGTTAATACCCACAGGATATGGTGGGTACAGGCGGAAGCAATTGTGGGATTTTTAAATGGATACAAGATGAATCCCGACAGGTCGGAGTATTTGGATGCTGCCTGCAAAATATGGGATTTTACAAAAGAATATCTGATTGACAAAAGGCAGGGTTCGGAATGGTTCTGGGAAGTGGACGAAGAAGGTGTTCCCTATCCGGGGCGTCCCATCGTTGAACCCTGGAAATGTCCGTATCACAACGGAAGAATGTGCCTTGAAGTAATAAAAAGAGTTTAGTTAGAAAGAGGTTTTCAATGTTACACGAAAAATATTATAAAGAGTTGTCAAAATATGAAGCTCTTGTTAACAGAAAGAATGAAGTGGATCCGGATTTTTACAATGGTGTTTTTGACCGGTATCTGAATCCGGTGCTTACAAGGGAGCATATTCCTCTTACGTGGCAGTATGACTTAAACCCTGAAACAAATCCGTATTTCATGAAAAGGCTCGGCATCAACGCAGTGCTGAACGCGGGAGCAATCGAACTGGACGGAAAGTTTTATCTGGTTGCAAGAATCGAGGGTGATGATAGAAAATCTTTCTTTGGCGTGGCGGAAAGCGATAATGGCGTTGATGGCTTTAAGTTCTGGGATTATCCGGTTGTGCTGCCAGATGTCTGCCCGGAGGAAACCAATGTGTACGATATGCGTCTTACAAAGCATGAAGACGGGTATATCTACGGGGTATTCTGTTCCGAGAGCAAAGACACTTCCGTAAATGACCTGTCGGCAGCAGTTGCGGCGGCGGGGATTGTGAGGACGAAGGATTTAAAGACCTGGGAGAGGCTTCCCAATCTGGTGACATTACATTCGCCCCAGCAGAGAAACGTCGTGCTCCATCCTGAGTTCATAGATGGGAAATACGCATTTTACACCAGGCCAATGGATGACTTTATTGATACCGGGTCAGGCGGCGGTATCGGGTTCGGTCTGTGCGATGATATTACCCATGCTGTCATTGACGAGGAAAAGATGACCAGCCTGCGCAGATACCATACCATTACGGAGGCAAAGAACGGCGCGGGGGCAGTACCGATTAAGACGGATAAAGGATGGATTCATATTGCCCATGGGGTCAGAAATACGGCGGCAGGGCTTCGCTATGTCATCTATGCTTTTGCCACAGATTTAAATGATCCTGTAAAAGTAATTGCGGAGCCTTCGGGGCTTTTGATAGGGCCGAGAGGACGGGAGCGTATAGGCGACGTGTCCAATGTTGTATTCACCAACGGTGCAATTGCAAGGGAAAACGGCGATGTGTATATCTATTATGCGGCCAGCGATACCCGGATGCATGTGGCTGTGACTACCATAGATAAGCTGATTGATTATGTGTTCCATACGCCAAAGGATCCTCTGCGCAGTGTGGAATGTGTGGCGCAGAGATGCGATATGATCAAAAAGAATCTGGACTTTTTAGCGGATAATGTTTAAAGCGCAGCATACGGGAAGCTGTGCAGAAATGAGGAAAATATGAGCGGAATTAAAATGATTGCTCCTGCGGTAAAGAATGTACCCTGGCAGGAGAAACCGGAAGGGCTTAAAGATGCGCCCGTCTGGAGATATAAAGAAAATCCTATTATCGGCAGGAATCCGGTAAAGGGTGTTGCAAGAATTTTTAACAGTGCCGTAATGCCCTATGGGGATGAGTTTATCGGCGTATTCCGGGGAGAACAGACCAACGGTATTCCCTATATTTATATGGGAAGAAGTAAGGATGCCATTCACTGGGATTTTGATGAGGAAAAGATTCCTTTTGTGGATGAGGACGGAAAACCCTTCATGCCGAAATATGCTTACGATCCCAGACTGGTTAAGGTGGAAGATACCTATTATATTATCTGGTGCCAGGATTTTTACGGAGCGGCTATCGGTATGGCCAAAACAACGGATTTTAAGACATTTACCCGTCTGGAAAACCCGTTCCTTCCTTTTAACAGGAACGCTGTTCTGTTCCCCAGAAAGATTAACGGCAACTTTGTTCTTTTAAGCCGTCCCTCGGACAGCGGGCATACGCCTTTCGGTGACATTTTTATCAGTGAAAGCCCGGATCTTGTTTATTGGGGAAAACACAGGCATGTTATGGGAAAAGGCAATGAATGGTGGGAATCCTTAAAAATTGGCGGCGGCGCAGCGCCCATTGAAACAACAGAAGGCTGGCTTTTGTTCTATCACGGCGTGAGCGGAACATGCAACGGCTATGTTTATTCTATCGGCGGAGCTATTCTGGATTTGGAAAATCCTTCCATTGTAAAGTACAGATGTGAGAACTTCCTCATTACGCCTGAGGAATGGTACGAGGAAAGGGGATTTGTGCCTAATGTATGTTTCCCCTGCGCCACTATCCACGATCCGGAGAGCGGCAAGATCGCAATTTATTATGGCTGTGCAGACAGCTATGTGGGGCTGGCGTTTACTAAATTTGATGAGATTGTAGACTACATCAAAGAGCACAGTGTAGTGACAGAATCTGATGCGGAAATCGGAGTAAGATAGTTCCTCTTTTTTATATGATAGGTGAATAAAAGACCTGCATTATGCAGGTCTTTTGTTACAGTAAGCTGGCCGCGAAGCGTGACAGCGTTTGTTCGATACTGTTCACACAGACCTGCGCATTTACTGCGCTGGTCGTAAGAAAATGATTCGAGAGTGCAAAAATCCCATTGCAGGAGGCAATTTTCGATGGATTTTTGCATGTTACTGGTCACGGAGTGAACAGTAACAGGTTTGCTCTGATAGCCCATGGGAAAAGCACATCGTCTGTTGCTGGAAGGAGAAAAATATGGTATATTATATTCAGAAACATAAAGGAATGGTTTATAGGGGAAACTGGAGCCGTCTTAAGGAATGTATGAAGAAAGCACGGGAAGGGCGGGAGATAACCGCCGGTTTTTTAGGCGGTTCCATTACGCAGGGAAGTCTTTCTTCCAGCCCGGAAACCTGCTATGCATATCTTGTGTATGAGTGGTGGAGGAAAAGATTCCCGAAGGCCAAAATCAAGTATGTCAATGCAGGGATTGGAGGAACCACCTCACAGTTCGGGGCAGCAAGGGTGGAAGACCATCTGTTGAAATATGCGCCTGATTTTGTCCTGACAGAGTTTGCCGTCAATGATGAAAATACGGAATTTTTTGAGGAAACTTATGAAGGGCTTATCAGAAAGATTTATGGAAATGTCTGCAGTCCGGCAGTCCTTTTGATGTGTAATGTAAGGTATGACGACGGGACGAATGCAGAGCAGATGCATGGGAAGATAGCACAGGCATACCAGATTCCCATGGTGAGCATGAAGGCAGCAATCTGGCCGGAGGTAGAAGCTGGCCGGATACAACGGCATGACATTACACCTGATAATCTGCATCCCAATGATGCAGGGCATAAGCTGGTAGCGGAAGTCATTATTGATTTTCTTGAAAAGGTATTCCAGGATATGGATGTGGAGGAAGCCGGCGCCTTTGGGGGAAATGGCCTTCCTGCACCGGTAACAGTCAATGCCTATGAGAATTCCAGACGATACCAGAATTTTAACATTGAACCGGAATTGAACGGGTTTGGCGCGGACTTAACGCCTCAGAAAGATATCCGGGATATTTTTAAGGGCGGATGGACGGCTTCCCGTGAAGGAGACAGAATCCGGTTTGAGATTGTATGTACAGGAATAGCAGTGCAATACAGGAAATCCGTAAATAAGCCTGCGCCGGTGGCGAGGGCGGTAGTGGACGGCAGAGAAGATGAGGCTGTGCTGCTGGATGGCAATTTTGAAGAGGACTGGGGAGACAGCCTTCACATAGATACCATAGCCAGCCACATGGAAAAAGGCAGCCATGTGGTGGAAGTCAGCATTGTTGAAGCGCACAAGGAGGATGCAGTACCGTTTTATCTTGTTTCGGTCATAGGTTCCAATTAAATGAAAAGAGGAAAACAGCATGGGGAAAGCGGCAAGAAGAGCAAACACTGATAAGAAGGAAAAATCAGGGAGCGCAGAAGAAAGGGCAAGGGTAAAAGCAGAAAAGGCCAGACTTAAGGAACAGAACAGGGCCTTAAAAAAAGCCGCAAGGAGTAAAGCGGAAAAGGTAAAGAAGGATGTCAGCAAAAAAGCCGGCAAAAAGGTGAAAGATATTCAGTTTACCGCAGGAGCTGTCAGGGACATCCAGGGAAAAAGCGACAGAAGTATTATGCAGACGCTTCTGGCGGCCTTTCTGGTGCCTGTGGTGATGATGGTGGTCCTTGGCATTGTTTCTTATAATACAGCATCTTCGGGTATTCTTTCCAAGTACAGGGAATCCGCTGTCTCCACTGTTTCGGCGCTGGGAGACTATTGCAACCTGATTTGCGATTCCATTTCAGGAAAGGCATTGGAAATTGCCACTAACAACAATCTTGCGGACTACTATTATTATGTCCAGCGGGATCCCAACAGTACCAAGGCCATGGAAGCTTTCCGGAGCACGAAATCACTTATTGCCAACGCCAGGGCGGTCAACAAATATATGCATAGCTGCTCCGTCATACCGGACGGAGGGTCCTATATGACCACCTTATCAGGAACCATGACGGAAAACCCGTATACAGATTTTGAAGCCACGGCGGAAGGGGCTTTCTTTAAAGAAAATCCTACAATTAAGCATAAGTGGATGGGCTACCATACTTACATAGATTCAAACTTAAGCAGTTCTCCGGACAGATATGCGCTTGTCTTTTACCAGAAAATTCTTAAGGGGAATACCACAGTGGTCATGGACGTGGATATGAACGTGGTGACAGAGATGCTTTCCCGGATGGATTTCGGGGATGGCAGTATCAGAGCGCTTGTATCAACCGACGGCAGGGAAATTATCTCCATTCAGGGACAGGAAGGAGAAGCAGCCGGGGAAGCTTATTTCGTAGGAAACAGCTATTATGAAAGCACCAAAGATGCCGAAGAGGCGGGTAGCCGGGAAGTGGAAGTGGACGGAGAGCAATTTGTATATATTTATTCTCCCGTAGGAAAGACCGGAAACATGATTTGTGCGCTGATTCCCAGAAGCAATCTTTTGGGACAGGTGGGAAGCATCAAATACATTACTTTCATTATGGTTATTCTTGCGGCGGGAACTGCCCTTGTCATAGGAGGAATTATTTCCACAGGAATCAGCAGAACGGTAAAATCCATGACGGTAGAACTCTCGGCGGTGGCAGGAGGCGATTTGTCCAGAAACTTTACCACTAAGAGAAAGGATGAATTTAAGGTTTTAACTGCGTCCCTTAATTCCACAATTGAAAGCATACGTCTGCTTATGAAGGATATGAAGCAGTTTGGAGGCAAGGTAAGCGAACTTTCCGCCAACGTATCTGACAAGACGGCAACCATCAATATTTCCATGCAGGATATTGCAAGGGCTATGGACGAAGTGTCGCTGGGCGTATCAAGCCAGGCTCATGATACGGAGAACAGTAATCAGAAAATGGTGTCCTTCTCGGAGAATATCAGTACTGTCACCCAGAAGACGCTGAGCATGACGGAAACCGCAGACAGGACGATTGACGCTGTGGAGCAGGGCAAGGTGATAGTCCAGGAGCTGGGAGAAAAATCGGATACGACGGTATCGCTGACGGAAATACTGGTCAGGGATATTGATGAAGTCCAGAAGAGTTCAGAAGAAATCACGGGATTTGTGGATGTGATTAATAATATAGCAGAACAGACGAATCTTTTGTCACTGAATGCTTCCATTGAGGCAGCAAGGGCAGGAGAAGCGGGAAGAGGATTTGCGGTAGTTGCAGAGGAGATCAGAAAACTCGCAGATCAGTCAAAGGAGTCAGGAAACAAGATACGCAGCATCGTTGAAAATATCGGAAGCACTACCAATAAGACTACAGCCTCCGCAAAGAAAGCGGCAGGTATGGTCAACGACCAGGCACATGCACTGGAAGAAACGATTAAGGTGTTTGGCATGATACAGACCTGTGTAGGTGATTTGGTAGAGGGCATCCGCATCGTGACCGACCGTCTGGGACAGGTAATGGAAGAAGAGGAGACGGTACGGTATGCAATACAGAATATTTCTTCCGTATCGGAAGAGGTAGCTGCTTCCACCGAGGAAGTTACAGCAACTATAGGCGGGCAGGTATCCGTTATTGAAAAGCTGAAAGAGGAAGTGGAAGTCCTCAGTGAAGATGCCGCAGAACTTGGAAAATCCATTGACAGATTTAGAATTTAATGGAAAGGAATTACAAGTTAAAAATGAAACCAATATTATTTTTAAATCCTGTATTTAAGCAGAGCATATGGGGAGGCCGTCAGCTTAAGGTTAAGTTCGGATATGATATTCCGGGAGATAATACAGGGGAGTGCTGGGCGGTCAGCGCCCATCCCAATGGGGACTGTACGGTAAAAGAAGGTATTTATGAAGGAGTTTTTCTTTCGGAACTTTGGGAGAAGCACCCGGAACTTTTTGGAAATCCCTGTACGGACAGATTTCCTCTTCTGGTGAAGATTATTGACGCGAAAGAAGATTTAAGTATTCAGGTACATCCTGATGATGCTTATGCCAGGGAGCATGAGAACGGTTCCCTTGGAAAGACGGAGTGCTGGTACATTCTGGACGGTCCGGAGGATGCCGCTTTGGTGGTGGGACATAACGCCGGTTCAAAAGAAGAACTTTCAGATATGATCCATCAGGGAAGATGGATCGAACTGATTCGTGAAATTCCTGTAAAAAAGGGAGACTTTATTCAGATCAATCCCGGTACAGTCCATGCAATCAAGGGCGGGCTTATGATTCTTGAAACGCAGCAGAACAGCGATATTACCTACCGGGTATATGATTATGACAGGCTTACTGACGGAAAACCCAGGGCGCTCCATGTGCAGCAGAGTATTGATGTGATTACGGTACCGGCAGCTTCTGCGGATAAAAGCGTAAAGGATGCCCGGCAACTTCCAAAAAATAAAATGAATGAACTGATTTCCTGTGACTACTATACGGTGTGGAAGCTGGAAGTTGAGGGAAGCCTTTCCTTTGAACAGAGTTACCCGTTCCTGATTATGAGCGTTATTGAGGGAGAAGGCTCCATTAACGGAAGAGCGCTGCAAAAAGGAGACCACTTTATTCTGCCTGACGGGTTTGGAAATGTGGAATTGCAGGGAAAGATACAATTAATAGCATCCTGCGCGAAGTAACAGTGATTTTGGCGTGTTACTGCTCACACAGACCTGCGCATTTACTGCGCTGGTCGTAAGAA
>CAMWUN010000045.1 GCA_947177425.1 uncultured bacterium | reverse complement strand
TTTTCGATGGATTTTTGCGTGTTACGGGTCGCGGAGCGGACAGTAACGAGCCAGTGTTACTGTTCACACAGACCTGCGCATTTACTGCGCTGGTCGTAAGAAAATGATTCGGGAGTGCAAAAATCCCATTGCCGAAGGCAATTTTCGATGGATTTTTGCGTGTTACGGGTCGCGGAGCGGACAGTAACGAGCCAGTTATACTTCCGCCAGCCGCAGTCTTTCAATAATACTCTTTTTACACAGTGTATGATAACAGATAACCGGAAGAATCACAGATACAACTGCAATCACCGGCACGCTGACCGCCAGGGGAAGTATGTGGAAACTCCACACAAAATACCTCATATTTCTACCCAGCATGTAAATAAGCCCGTAGCTTACCACATTGCCCAGCGTAGCCGAAACCAGAAGCGTCCATATGCCGTACCAGATTCCCTCCATAGTCAGCATCTGTTCCAGCTGCTTCCCTGTCATGCCAACTGCCTGCATCATGGCAAATTCCTGTTTCCGTGAAAGGATGCTGGTAATCATGGCATTTATCAGATTCAGTATGCCAATCAGCCCTAAAATAAAGCCTAACAGCCCGCCGATAACAGAAAACATCTGGTTTTCCCTGGAAAACTCTTTCCGCAGGGAATCTTTCGTCAGCAGGACAAGATCAGGATAATTTTCTGAAAGCATTTCATTCACAGCCCCAATCACCTCATCTTCCCTTTCCGGCTCCACACTGATACAGCCGTGGATGTAACCTCTTGTTTCGTATAATCCTTCAAAATCCTCCGGACTTAGAATAAAGCCTGCGCCTCCAAGGGTGAGAGACTTTGTGCCCACCGCATAAGGCAGTTCCACAACCGCCATCACTTCCAGTTCCCGGGAAGGCCTCTCCTGCCCGCTGCCATCGTCATAACTGCCCAGCGTAATTTTATCTCCCGGATGAATCCAGTGTACGGAATCTCTGTCACCGTCCAGCAGCGCGTAGCCTCCCTGACGGAATTTTTCTATGTCAAATGTTCCTTCTGTAACCTTGAGAAAAGGAAATAACTCTTCCGGCACACAATAGCTTTTTCCGTGGACAATTCCGCTCTCCTGGGCATCCTTTATTATTGACTGGAAAATAATACTGTCTTTCTTATCTTCCGAGCCATAATATGCCGTGAACTGTTCTATTGTTTCCTCTGAAATACTCAGCGTACCGGACTTATAGCGGAGGTTTTTTACCGACGTTACCCCCGGTATTTTTTCTATTTTTTCCATCAGTTCCCCGGGAACCGCCTCGTAATCCGTGTTCTGCGCTGCCAGGTTTACACTGCTGAAGTGGCTGACCTGCATATCCTCCAGAAGATAGTCTTTCACATACTCGTCAAAGCTGAAACCTTTTACCAGACAATAAGTCCCGTTCAGCAGAATCAGGCATAGGGATAAAGAGGTGATGACCACTGCCGCTTTCCGTTTGTTTCTCCCCATATTTGCGGCCGCAAGGCTCCATGCCGATATCTTCCCGGCCTTCTTTTCCTTCTTTTTATACTGGAGGCTTTCCACGTAGCGCACTGCCTCTATGGGCGATACCTTCGAGGCCAGACGGCAGGGCCTGATACAGCTTAACCAGACCACCAGCATGGAAAAGACTGCTGAACCTATAAAAATCCATGGATTTAGGGATACATTTTCTTTTAGTCCGTTTAGGGCCTGGTATATATAGGGAAGAATCATTTTTCCCACAAACCAGCCGGATAAAAGCCCCAGCGGAATTCCCACTGCCGAGAGCATGAAAGCCTGTGTGCGGACCATCCTGCGAAGCTGTCTTCCCGTAGTTCCTATGGTTTTCAGCAGGCCGTAATAGCGGATATCCGTGCTGACATTAATATAAAAGATGTTATAAATAATCAGGTAGCCGGACAATATGATAATTGCCAGAATCCCTATCCCTAAGGCCAGCGTCATGGCGTCTATGGAAGAGGCTGCGTACCCCCAGTTTACACTAATCCTTACCTCTTCTTCCGAAAATCCTGCCCGGGCCGTCAGTTCTTCCATCTGGGTCTCTATATCATAAGAAGAATCAAACCATACCGATGCCTGGATGGAGCCTTCCGCATGATAAATCCCTTTCTCCCTCTCGCGCTCATTATAATTCTGCTCCAAAAGGTCTATATGGGTATCCAGATATTCCCTTGCAATCCATAACTCCTCCGCATGGGACGCGTCATTGGAATACCAGAAACCGCTTAATACAAACTCTTCATGCAGTATCTTTTCCTTTCCTTCCTTATCATGGGTCGTGATGATAAGGGGCACCTTCGCTCCAATCTCAAGAGGCACCCCCAGAGCCTTTAAAACCTTGCTGCTTGCCGCACATTCGTTTATATTCTCCGGCATCCTGCCCTGCTCCGGATAAGAATAGCCCCACTTTGCCATCTCATCCTGCGCGTAACGCACTTCTGTCTGGATTTTATTCAGTTCCGGGTTGGCTCCAAAGCCTGCTATAATATCGAAAGAGATATCCTTGTAACCGCCTGCCTCTTTTATCCTCTCGTACTCTTCCCAGGTAAGGTATTTATACCCCCCATGAGCGCATGTCCCTATCTGACGGAAAGTCCCCTCCTGTATGGACGCTACCATGGAACTGCCCACCGTAAACAGCGCGGTAAAAAGCAGGCTGGTCAGGGCAATTGCCAGAACCGCAATCAGATTCTTCCCTTTCTTTTCCCTCATGGTGCGGTAAGACAAAATGCGGATGACTTTCCTGTTTGCTACTTTCTTCATACTTTTCCGCCTCCTGTCGCAATCCTGCCATCTTCAATCCGTATTATCCGGTCTGCCATCTGGGCAATTTCCTCATTATGGGTGATCATCACAATGGTCTGCTCAAACTTCCGGGCCGTCACCTTCAAAAGCCCCAGCACATCCTGGCTGGTGCCTGAATCCAGATTTCCGGTAGGCTCATCCGCCAGTATAATGGCTGGTTTGGCCGCCAGCGCCCTGGCAATGGCAACTCTCTGCTGCTGGCCGCCGGAAAGCTGCGTGGGCAGACTGTTTATCTTCCCTTCCAGCCCCAGGGTTTTTATAATCTTATCCACATATCCCTTGTCGATCTGGTTTCCATCCAACTGAATGGGGAAAATAATATTTTCATAAACATTCAGCACCGGCACCAGATTGTAACTCTGAAAAACAAAACCTATCTTCCTGCGTCTGAAAATCGCCAGTTCATCTTCTTTTAAACAAGAAATATCCCTGCCGTCCACCAGCACGCTTCCCCCGGTAGGATAGTCCAGCCCGCCCAGCATATGAAGAAGCGTGGACTTTCCGCTTCCGCTGGTTCCCACAATAGAGACAAACTCTCCCTGTTCCACCTTCAAATCCACACCGTCTAAGGCTTTCACAAGGCTTTCCCCTTCGCCGTAATATTTTTTTAATCCATTTGTTTCTAATATAATCATCCAACTTCCTCCTGTAAGAAACTTTTTGTTCCAAGGATTTTTTTGTTCCAGGGAACTGTTTGTTCCAAGGAACCTTTTGTTCCAGGGAATTTTTTGTTCCAGGGAACTGTTTGTTCCCATGTTATCTATATACAAACTATAACAGAAAATACTTTCCTTCCGGTGTCTGAAATCTAACAGTTTTGAAAGATTTCCGGTGACATACAGATATTTTTTGTGTATAATGATATCCAGCTATTTATGATAATAAAATACTAATTCAGGAGGTACTCATAATGATAACGAATGATATTCTCTATATTGGTGTTAATGACAGGGATATCGATCTTTTTGAAGGCCAGTACACCGTTCCTAATGGTATGGCTTACAACTCTTATGTGATTTGCGATGAAAAAATTGCCGTGATGGACACCGTTGACAAAAGAAAACAGGAAGAATACCTGGCAAATCTGGACAAGGCATTAAATGGCAAAAGCCCTGACTATCTTATCGTTTCCCATGTGGAACCGGATCATGCCTCCAGCGTAAAAGCCCTTCTTGACAAATACCCCCAGACAGTGCCTGTAGGCAACGCCAAGACCTTCCAGATGCTGGCCCAATATTTTGATTTAAACTTAGATAATGCCCTCACCGTCAAAGAGGGGGATACACTTTCCCTTGGAAAACATGAACTGCACTTTATCATGGCTCCCATGGTTCACTGGCCGGAAGTCATGCTTACCTACGACAGTTATGGCAAGGTTCTGTTCAGCGCAGACGCTTTCGGTAAGTTCGGCGCGCTGGATGCCGAAGAGGACTGGACATGCGAAGCCAGAAGATATTACTTTAATATTGTGGGGAAATTCGGAATGCCTGTCCAGGCAGTTCTGAAAAAAGCCGCAGATTTGGATATCCAGATTATCTGCCCTCTGCACGGCCCTGTATTAAAAGAAAATTTAAGCTTTTATCTGGAAAAGTATCAAATATGGAGCAGTTACGAGCCGGAATCTGAGGGCGTATTTATCGCCTATGCATCCCTTCACGGAAACACCGCTGACGCTGTAAAAAAACTGGAAGAAATCCTGCTTGCAAAAAACTGTCCCAGGGTTGTAACCATCGACCTTGCAAGAGGCGATATGGCACAAGCCCTGTCAGATGCTTTCCGTTACGGAAAAATTGTACTTGCCGCTTCCTCCTATAACGGCGGCGTGATGCCTTTTATGGAAGACTTTCTCCATCATTTAAAGGGAAAGAATTACCAGAAGCGCACAGTTGCCCTGATTGAAAACGGCTCCTGGGCTCCTTCCGCCAAAAAAGCCATGACGGAATTCCTTTCCCAGATGAAGGATATTGCCATACTGGAAACTTCCGTTACCATCCGTGGCGTGATGAAAGACGAAAATACCGCTGAAATGAACGCTTTGGCTGATGAACTTCTTAATTAAAAATTTTTATGTACAAATTTTTATAAAAGAAGCGGTTTTAAACCATTTGGCTGCTTAGCAGTCCTAAATGGGTTATCCGCTTCTTTTTTATTTAGCCGGCAGCTCCGCTGCAGGCAACGAGGCATCAATCTTGCAGCGCTGCAGAACAGCGGGGTATGTGACCCTCGTGACAGTCGCAAAATGTTCACACAGGCATGCCCACCTGGCTCGCTGCCCGCGGGAATCAAATCATAAGGAATCTGGCACTACATTCGTTTTATCATGTCTATACACCAATCCTCATATTTGCCCTGTTTTCCCTGCTCATCGGTATATTCATATACACCGTCTAAATGTACATTACCAGCTGCATTATAACCTAATCTCTCATACAATCTTTTTGCTGCAGGGTTATCTGTTGGATTAACATCAAGTCCCAAATAAGGAATTTTATTTTCCTTACAAAATTCCTCGCACGCCAACGCCAGCCGGGAGCCAATGCCATAATTTCTTAAAGGTTCTATAATTAATAAATCAATCATATCAGCACATTTTTCATGATTTGTGTATAACATAACATCTTCTTTATTATCTAACAACAATAGCACATATCCAATAGCGCAATTATTGATAAATGCGCCTAAATAAACTGCTTTTCCATCTTTCTGCTGCCGGAACCTGTCAGTATGTACAGACACATCACCTTTAACCAACAATAAACTATCCAAATCACTTTCTTTTATTATCCTTATCTGATATGGTATAGATTTTATTTCATATATTTTCTCATACATATTTACTTTCCTCCCATTTAAGATTTGTCACTAACCAGCATTACTGAAATTATAACACACAGCCGTTTCCTGCAGCAATCAGAACAGGTAGTTAACAGTCAAAATCACTGCTCCCAGCACTGCAAGGATAATTCCCGTAGCCCGGTTCAAGGTAACTGCCGACGCCTTGTTTGCAAATCTTGCCGCAATCCGTGCCCACAAAAGGGTAAAGAGTACACACAATACCAGAATCGTCACATTTGGCGCGCCGCCGATTGCAAAGTGGGACACTGCCCCGGTAAAGGCTGTAAATGCCATAATGAATACGCTGGTGCCCACGGCTGTTTTCAGTTCATATCCCAGCACAGAGGTCAGTATAAGAAGCATCATCATGCCGCCCCCGGCCCCTACGAATCCGCAGATAAAGCCGATCCCACAACCGCACAGAACAGACTGGATAATTCTTTTTTTGGGAGATACAGATTCCATGGCTTCTTTCGTTGTCATCACGGGCTTTATGATAAATTTGATTCCCAAAAGCAACGTCATGAAAACGGAGAAACTTCCCATAGTAGTGTTAGGCACAAGGCTGGATATATAACTGCCAGCCATGGTAAATACCAGCACTGTCACCATCATCACCAGACCGTTTCTAATGTCCAGATTTTTGTTTTTCCCGTATGTATAGGCGGAAACGGCGCTGGCAAGCACATCCGACGCAAGGGCAATGCCCACAGCCTCGTAAGCAGGCATCCCTAAGAATGTAATCAGCATGGGCGAAATCACTGCCGCCGCGCTCATTCCCGCAAAGCCTGTCCCTAATCCGGCCCCCATTCCTGCAAAAAAGCATACGATCATCTCTATGAGTATCCGCATTTTCTTTTCCTTCTTCCTTTTAAACAGTTTAATTATTCTACCTCTTTTCATATAAAAAGGAAAGAATTTTCACTATTATTTACAATATTTTAATCCAATTTATACATTATTTCTATTATTTATAATTTATTAATATTTTTTCTGTTATCTGTGAAAAAAGGAAATATTGTGATATAATATTCCAAAATCAGTGTGACAGACAGGAAAAAAGTCTCTAATAAGTAATATTTATTACGGAGGGCGTAACAATGACAAAGGAAAATCAGAAAGGATTGGTATTTACAAATGAAAAATGCATAGGCTGCAACAAATGTATTTCCGTTTGTCCCGTCATTACGGCCAATAAGGCTGTGGAAACGGACGGCAGACAGATTATCCATGTGGACGGGGATAAATGTATTGCCTGTGGGGCCTGTTTCGACGCCTGCAAGCATAATGCAAGGGAATTCCTGGATGACACGGATGCCTTTTTTGCAGATTTGAAAAGAGGCGTGCAAATATCCCTTTTGCTGGCCCCTGCGTTTGCGGCAAATTATCCCGGAGAGTACAAAGCGGTTCTGGGAGGCTTAAAGAAAATGGGCGTAAACCGCATTATCAGCGTCAGCTTTGGCGCGGATATTACCACATGGGGATATGTGAAATATATCACCGAACATCACTTTACGGGAGGGATTTCCCAGCCCTGTCCGGCAGTCGTCAATTATGTGGAACATTATATCCCGGAACTGATTCCAAAGCTTGTTCCTGTGCAGAGTCCGCTGATGTGCGCGGCCATTTATGCCAGAAAGTATATGGGAATTACGGATAAACTTGCTTTTATCAGCCCATGTATTGCCAAAAAAGATGAAATCACGGACGAAAATAACCGGGGTTATGTATCATACAATGTTACCTTTGACCATTTAATGGATTATGTGCGCAAAAACAGCGTCAAGGGCGAACCTGTCAGCGACGAAATCGAGTACGGCCTTGGCTCCATCTACCCCATGCCGGGCGGATTAAAAGAAAATGTCTACTGGTTCTGCGGTGAGGATGTGTTCATACGCCAGATCGAAGGTGAGAGACATGCCTATGAATTTCTGGAAAATTATAAAAAACGTGTCCTTGGAAATAAGGAACTGCCTTTCATGGTGGACGCCTTAAACTGTTCCCAGGGATGCATCTATGGAACCGGAATCGAGGAAGAAAAGGGACGGACGGAAGATACCCTTTATGAGATACAAAAGATCAAAGCAGCCAGCAAGAAGCGCCACGGGGCATGGGGTGCAAAGCTTAGTCCAAAGCAGCGCCTTGCCAGTCTCAACCGACAGTTCCGCTCCCTTGACATCAATGATTTTATAAGAAAATATACTGATAAGTCCCGGGGTAATATTGTAAACTATCCGAATTCCACAGAATTAAACGAGATTTTCCGCTCCATGCACAAATATACGGAAGATGACAGAGCCATAGACTGCAGTGCCTGTGGGTATAAAACATGTAAAGACATGGCAGCGGCTATTTATAACGACTGCAATAACAGGCAGAACTGCATCCATTACATAAAAGGCAAAGTGGAACGGGAAAAGGAAGAGGTGCAGGAAATTTCCAGACAAGTGGAAGAAAAGAATATCGAAATCCAGCATAAAAATGACGTCATCAGCACAATGGTGGCGGAAGCAAACGAAAGTTTTGCCGCTCTGAACATTTCCATCGGGGAGATGGTAAGCGGTAACAATTCAAACGCCGAGGAAAGCAGCAATATCAGCGCCGCCATGCTGGATGTGGTGGACTTCTGCAACAGCATGAAGGATTCTTTCCAGACCATCAACGATTTACTGATGCAGTTGGAAAAAAATAACAACAGCATTACCCAGGTTGCCAGCCAGACCAACCTGCTTTCCCTTAACGCTTCCATTGAGGCTGCAAGGGCAGGCGAGGCAGGCAAAGGATTTGCCGTTGTAGCCCAGGAAATAAAAAGCTTAAGCGATTCCAGCAAAGATACGGCCCAGGACAGCAATAAGAACAAAAAGGAAATCGAAGTCGCCATGGACAAACTTGCAGAGGAATCCCAGCACCTGATACAGATTGTGGACGAGGTAAATGAAAGAATCAGCAATCTGGCGGCAAGCACCCAGGAAATCGCGGCATCTGCAACCATGATTGGCGAAGTTTCAGACGAACTGAAGGGTAAATTTGAAGAACTGAACCGGATGTAAAACTGCGGCAGCCTGTCCGTTACTGTTCACACAGACCTGCGCATTTACTGCGCTGGTCGTAAGAAAGTGGTTCGAGAGTGCAAAAATCCCATTGCCGAAGGCAATTTTCGATGGATTTTTGCATGTTACTGGTCACGGAGTGAACAGTAACGCCTGTCCGCTGTAATTTGTCTACTGTAATATATAATAAATTGACATGAAGGCAATCTTCTTATATTATAAATAGATGTAAGAGCAACATAATAATCTTATGAAGGGAGGAGAAAAATGGGAACTGAATATAATTCAGTAGATGTATTAACCGCCGCAATAGGTACAGGCACTATGATAACCTACTCGGTAATCTGCATTGTAATTGCCGTACTGACTCTGGTAGCAATGTGGAAAATATACGTAAAGGCCGGCAGACCGGGATGGGCATGCCTGATACCTTTCTATTCCCAGTATTGTCTCTTTGACATTGCATGGGGCAGCGGCTGGCTGTTTCTACTTACTTTTGTACCCTGTGTCAACTTTGTGGTTATGATTATGCTGTATATCAAACTTGCAAAAGCTTTTGGCAAAGGTACCGGATTCGGCATCGGGCTTATATTCCTGAACACTATCTTTGTCCTTATTCTCGGACTTAGTGATGCGGAATATATTGGTCCCCAGTAAAATGCTACATAAGACGGATCAAAGCCGGATGGGAAGCGTAACCGCTTTCTCATCCGGCTTTTTGAAAACCAATACATACTTGCTGAAAATTACAAAATCTGAATGCTACCTCTCAGTCTCCTCATGATATCCTGTCAGTACAAATGAATATCCTTCTCCTTTATCATAAACCATATCCACCTCAAAAGTCTTTCCCTCTATAAGGGCTATGGAAGAATACATTGGTACAAAAACAGTAATCTCCTGCTCCGTCTCCAGATAACCGGAAGGGTCTTCTTTTACCACCCCAGTATACAGGGTTCCTTCCTGCATGGTCTTTCCGACAGCAATGTCCTTCACTTCTATTACCACATTATTTAAGGATGTGCCCTGTACAAGTCCTTTTTCATCTTTTATACTCTGCTGCTTCATTTCACTTAAATCTTCAGCGCTTTCGGCTACATCTCCCCCGGCGGCTTCTGCTGCCATCTCCTGCGGTGAATCCTCCGCTTTTCCTTCTGATGATACTGCTTTGTCACTTCTTTTTTCCATTTCTTCCGCTTCTTCTTTCACAGAATTTTCCACAGGGCTTTCCGCCATGTTCCAGCCTTCTGATGAGGCTCCTGACATCTCCCCGCCTGTATCACCCGCTTCTTCTGTCGCTGTCTCAAAGCTTTCATCTGCTGCCTCTTCTACTGCTGCTTCCATGCTTTCCTCCATCACTGCTCCCGCCGCTGCGGAATCCACGCCGGTTTCCGCCATATTGGAGTCTCCCATATTGCGCCCCAAAAGCAGGACCGCCGGAATAACAACTGCAGCACATACAGCCGCGGCTGCCAGAGTGGAATATCTTTGCAGAATTTTTATGGCAGGATGCGTCCCGCTCTTAACCGGAGGCTGTGTTTTCTCTTTTTTCGTTTCTTCTGCTTTCTGTTCTTCCTCCCCAGCGCTTTGTTTCGCCATGTTCTGTCTGACAATGCTTTTCTGAAGTGTGTTTTCTTTTTCTGTCATACTGCCAGCATTTCTGCCTTCCTGCATGGTTTTTCCCACAGGTGCGGATTTATCTTTCAGCCCGGCTTCGATTCTGTCCCACAAATCAGGCATCTCATTTTGAGCCAGTTCTTTATATGCCTGCTCGAAATTCTTACTCATATCCACACCTCCTTAACTTTTTCATGGCGTTCTGGTACTTCCATGTGACAGTTCCCATGGGAATATCCATACATTGTGCTATTTCCTTAAAAGTCATCTCACCAAGCACTTTCAGGCTGACTATCTGTCTCTCCCCAGGCTTTAACACGGCAAGTGCCTGTTCGATGGTCAGATTGCCCACAGCTTCCTGCTCCACACTGCTATCGCTCTGGGCCTGATTGATTTTCGTACCACGGCTTTCTTCCGTCTCCGGCTCTGTTCCCAAATCCTGCATCATAGCAGTCAGTTCTTCCCTTTTATGTTTGCGCAGAAAATCAATTGCCAGATTTCTGGCCATGGACGCCAGATACCCTTTATGGCCGTTGCCAGGTTTAAACTGCCCGGCCTTGTCCCACAGCCTGATAAAAAATTCGCTGGTGACATCCTCTGTATTTTCCTTATTCTGCAGCACCTCGTAGATAATCCGGTAAATATACCCTGCATAGTTTTCATAAATAACTTTCAATCCGGTCTTATCTCCCTGTACCATACGCGCCACAGCTTCTTCAAATTCCCGTTCGTTCACATTTTCCTCCCTCTTTTTCTGATACGAGTTAAGCTGGGTCATTTTATGGAAAAAAGTTGCTGCCAGAAAGCAGCCCGTTCATGGCACTTTCTGGTAACAACTCTTTTTATGTAAGGACGGCCTGCAATGTGCGCCGCCCGCGCTCTTTCCTATAATGCTTTGATTCTGTCCACGGCTTCCACCGTATTTTCATAGCTTCCAAAAGCTGTCAGCCTGAAATAAGTTTCACCGCTTGGCCCGAATCCCGACCCCGGTGTACCTACCACATTGGCCTTTTCAAGGAGATAGTCAAAGAATTCCCAGCTTGTCATTCCGTCAGGCGCTTTCAGCCAGATATAAGGTGCGTTCACGCCGCCCGACACGGTATATCCTGCGCTCTTTAAGCCTTCCAGAATGTATTTTGCATTGTTCATATAATAAGCTACCTGCTGTTTTAGCTGGGCTTTTCCTTCCTGTGAGTAGACCGCTTCCCCTGCACGCTGTACAATATAAGGAGCGCCATTATATTTGGTTCCGTGCCTTCTTGCCCACAGGGAATGCAGGGAAACATCGCCGCACTTCAAGTCTTTTGGGATTACCGTATAGCCAAGGCGCACCCCTGTGAATCCTGCATTTTTGGAAAAAGAATGAAGCTCAATGGCACAGGTTCTGGCGCCCTCGCATTCATAGATGGAGTGGGGCACATCTTCTTCCGAAATGTACGCCTCGTAAGCCGCATCGTAAATAATCACTGCGCCTACTTTATTTGCATAATCTACCCATTCCTGAAGCTGTGCCTTTGTAACCGTGGAGCCTGTAGGATTATTGGGGAAACACAGATAAATCAAATCCGGCGTTTCCTTTGGCAGTACGGGGGCAAAATTGTTTTCCGCCAGACAGGGCATATAAATAACATCGCTCCAGGTTTCTTTTGCGCTGTCATAAACTCCTGTCCTTCCCGCCATCACATTGGTATCCACATATACCGGATATACCGGATCACAGACTGCAATTTTATTATCCATACTGAATATTTCCTGAATATTTCCCGAATCGCATTTTGCACCGTCAGAGACAAAAATTTCATCGGCTGTTATTTCGCATCCCCTTGCCTTATAGTCGTTCTCCGCAATGGCATTCCTTAAAAACTCATAGCCAAGGTCGGGGGCATATCCTTTGAATGTTTCCGCCTTCGCCATTTCATCCACTGCATCGTGAAGGGCAGTTATAATTGCCGGAGCCAGAGGCTGGGTCACATCCCCAATACCCAGACGGATAATCTTCTTGTCAGGGTTGGCCGCCGCATATGCGTTTACCTTTTTCCCAATCGTTGAAAAAAGATAACTTCCGGGAAGTTTTAAATAGTTGTCATTAATCTTGAACATTTTATTTTCCTCCTGTTTATCTTCTGCACATCCCAGTACAGCATTGCGTAATTAACGGTGTATGCTGTACTAGCCTGCTGCCCCTGCGGGCCTGGCTGGACGCACAAATAAAATTATTTAAAGTTTTTATAATGCAATTTCGCCTTCAAATACTGTAGCCGCCGGGCCTGTCATATAAATCAGATTATCTTTCCGGTCCCATTGGATTTGCAGACTGCCGCCTAATAGTTTAACAGTAATCTTTTCCTTCGTCAAACCGTTCAGGATACAGGCCGCGGCCACAGCACATGCTCCTGTTCCGCAGGCTAATGTTTCTCCTGTGCCCCGCTCCCAGACGCGCATCTCCACGTTTTCCTCATCCAGGACTTTCACGAATTCTGTATTGATACGGTTGGGAAAGCGCTTGTGATTCTCAAAAAGGGGGCCGATTTTTTCTAAAGGAAGGTCTGACACCCCGTCCACGAAAATGACTGCATGAGGATTTCCCATTGACACACATGTCATTTTATAAGTCTGGCCCTCCACTTCTATCTGTTCTCCAATCACTTCCTCTTTTTCAGACAAGACAGGAATATCCGCCGCTTTCAGTATGGGGGAACCCATGTTTACTTTTACAGTCGATACCTTTCCGTCCACTATGTCCAACTCCAGGTATTTCACTTTTCCGCAGCTAATCACGCTGATAGAAGCCTTGTCCGTAAGCCCTTTATCATAAACAAATTTTGCCACGCACCGGATTCCGTTTCCGCACATTTCCGCCCTGGAACCGTCCATATTGTACATTTCCATCTCGAAATCAGCCGCTTTCGACGGATTGATAAAAATAACCCCGTCCCCGCCGATTCCAAAATGCCTGTCGCTCAACTGTCTCACAATTTCAGGCTTTTGCTCCTGACTGATCTGTTCCTTTGCCCCGTCCACATAAATATAATCATTTCCACAGCCATGCATTTTCGTAAACTTCATACCAACGAAACCTCCTTATCTGCTCCCTGCACTGATTTTACCGCATACCGGCACAGAATTTGCTGTTCACTATAAGTTTTATTTAATATACCACACTTTTCCCTATATCAGTATCACTTTCTTTGCGATAAGCTATGCAAAAAATGCTTTTTATCTTAAATTTACCTTATGAACTATCATATACCGGCCTCCGGCCAGCTCTTCCACATCAAGATTCATTTCACAGACTGTCGCCCCTGTGGCGGTCATGGCGGTTTCCATATATCCCTGCCTGTAGGCATCGCTCTGGTATGCCTGATAGATTTCCTGCATCAGAGCTTCACTTCCTGCCACCGTATAAAATTCATAAGATCCGTTCCCTGCCGCAACAATCTGGCTGCCGCAGTTTGTATAATAGTCGGAAAGGGAATATACAATGTCATTTTCCGTCATTCCCACATCCTCAAGGTTCCTTAAGCTTTCACCGCTCTGCTCCAGATTCCGGTACATCTGGCCGTTGCAGGGAGGAAGGTATACAGCTAACTCCTGTCTGATATGCGTATCCGCATAATCATCATCCGTCTTGTTGAAATAGTCATATCTGCCCCCTTCTGTATCATCCCACGTAGCATCCACATTGTAATAACCGTCCTCAAGGGACACAATATTCCAGGCATGGCTTTCCCCCGCATATCCGGTGCAGTAATAGCAGGGAATCCCCAACTGCTGAAGCAGATACTGAAAGGCTCTGGCATATCCGGCGCAGACGGTCTGGCCGTTTACCAGCGCACTGTATGCACTCTGGTTCATTTCCGCCCCCAGATTATAGGATATCCGGTCGATCAGGGCATCGTGGACAAACCTTTCCTTTTCATAACCAGTTCCCAGAGCGTTTGCCTGGGCCAGAATCCCACTGGCCTGTGCCTGAAAAACTTCCTTTTCCCTCTCCAGATTCTGCGCAGTCCGGTTGAACCGCAGGTCAATTTCCACACACTGCCCGTTTCTTCTGTATTTGCCATAGTAGGCTGTTTCCAGCCAGAAAAGTTCCGGATGGTCATTGTAAACGGCGGCAAAAATCGTCCGAAGCTGGGGCGCCGTCACATCCTCCACAGGCGCAAAAGCCTGAAAAAGATCATTGGCATTTGCATAAATCTGACGGTACATATGCTTTCCCTTTTCGTCCAGCATTGCATAATAAGGATAATAGACGGGGTCAAAGGTAAGGCCGTCCCCGGTATTGCCCTGACTAATCTGGTCAATAAGCTGATCGGCCGCTTCATCCTCAATCTGTCCGCCTTCGTCCTCAATTTTCTGATAGCCGTTTTTTCCTGACACTTTATCAGGGATCAGCACATCCGCCTCGTCCGGCGTGACATATTCCGGGCTGATGTCGCTTACAAGCCCTTCCTCCCCGGCCTGCGCATATTCCGCTCCCTGCCCGTCAGCATAAGACAGCCCTCCGCCCTCCGGCGGCGTATCTGTCCCCTGCCCGCTGTTTTCCGGGTAATTTTCTCCATCGCTTCCTATGCCGTTTTCGTCCGGCTCCCTTTCCCAGGAATGAACCTCTCCGCCCAAAGGAGCGCCCGCTGAAACCGGATTACCGGAGGAAACTTCTGTCTTTTTCCCATCAGGATTTACCAGATTCCCAATGGCTTCCGTCAAATCCGGCCTTAAGGCGCACAGCGTAATCAGTGCGCACAGGGCTATCAGCAGGGCCATTAAAAGATAGCATAATCTTCTCAAAATCTTCATTATTTATCCATACCCTTCCTGTTGAACCAATATCACTAAATTAAGAAACAGCGGCCTGCATCAGTTTCTTTCAATGCAGTCTAAAAATCTCTCCCCGTACTTCTCATATTTATATTCCCCCACACCGGACACTGCAAGCATCTGCTCTTTTGTTTTCGGCCTTGACAGGCACATATGGGTCAGAGTTTTATCGGAAAATACAACATAAGGAGGTACTTTCTCTTCCCTTGCAATTTCCATCCGCAAAGCTCTCAGCCGCTCAAACAAAAGTTCATCGCTTCCTGAAAGTTCTATGGCTGCCGCCTTTCTGCCGGATTCTCCCCTGCCCTTTCTTCCTGCTGCTTCTTTGGCCGGACGTTCCTGTTCCTTCGCCATCTTCATAATGACGGGTTCCTCTTCCCTTAAGACAAGTTCAGATTTTGCTGTCAGCTTCACAATCGCATATTCATCGCTGGTCACTGCCAGATACTCATTCAGCACAAGATAATTCATCATCTGCCGCAGACGGTAGACGGGCACCTCAGAAAGTTCCCCATAAAAAGAATTTTCATTCATCCGGTATCCCCGTATTTTTGCCGTGTTCGCCCCATGAACTGTCTCAATAATAACATTGGTTCCATACCGCTGATGGCACTCTCTGACACACCCAATAATGATTTTGGCCTGCTGGGTCACTTCCACCGTCTCAAACTGGCTTAAGCAGTTGGAACAGTTTCCGCAATAATTTTTGCCAAATTCCCCGAAGTACCGCAAAATATAGTCCCTGAGGCATTCATTGGTAAAACAGTAGAAAGTCATTTTCCGCAGCCTTTCCCTGTCCCGTTCCATGACAAGCCCCCTTGTCATGCTGTCAAGTTCCTGATTGTCCTGATTATTTTCTATAAAATACTGGTTGGTAATCACATCCTGCCCGTTATATAAAAGGAAACATTCCGCAGGCTGCCCGTCGCGTCCTGCCCTTCCCGCTTCCTGATAATAAGATTCCAGATTCTTGGGCATTCCGTAGTGAAACACAAACCGCACATTGGATTTGTCGATTCCCATGCCAAAAGCGTTGGTAGCCACCATGACAGGCTTCCTGTCGTAGATAAAATCTTCCTGGTTCCTCTTCCTTTCCGCGTCGCTTAAACCTGCATGATACCTTGTCACCAAAAAGCCGTCTGCCGCAAGCTTATCGCATACCTCTTCCACCACTTTCCTTGTCAGACAGTAAATAATCCCGCTGTCCTTTCCGTGGCTATCCAGATAACTTCTTATTGTCTCATATCTATTCTTCGGCGTCATCACGCCAAAATATAAGTTCTGCCTGTCAAACCCTGTAGTTGTCAGAGCCGGATTTTGCAGCATCAGAATATCAATGATATCTTCCCTGACTTCCTTCGTAGCCGTAGCCGTGAAAGCCGCCACCACAGGCCGCACCTTAAGCCTGCCGATAAAATCTACAATTTTCAGATAACTTGGCCGGAAATCCTGTCCCCACTGGGAAACGCAATGGGCCTCGTCCACTGCCACCATCGCAATGGAAGTATGTAATGCAAAATCCAGAAATTCCTCCGTCAGCAGGCGTTCCGGGGCCACATAAATAATGGGGTACCTGCCTTCTTTCGCATATCCAAGAGCTTTCCTGTACTGCCCCGGCGTAAGGGAACTGTTTAAATAAGCTGCATGGACACCCGCCTGGTTCAGCCCTTCCACCTGGTCTTTCATCAGGGAAATCAGCGGTGAAATCACAAGCGTAATCCCCTTCATCATAAGGGCAGGCACCTGATAACAGATAGATTTCCCTGCGCCTGTGGGCATAATCCCCAGCACATCCCGTCCTTCTAAAATACTGTCAATGAGGAATTCCTGCCCTTCCCTGAAAGCATCATATCCAAAATACTGTTTTAAAAGTTTAAGTTTATCCAAATCCTTTTTCCTTCTCATTTCTATTTTTCGCAGGAGGGCAACGCCAGGCATTCCCCCACTGTGTTCCTTACAATTATATGACAAAAAAAGGCTTTGGGCTATCACTATTTTTTGACAGCCCAAAGCCTTTTTATAATAGTCTGGCTTTCCGGGAAACTCCCGGTAAAATTTCTCTTACCAGCAGATTTGCACTTTAAATAAATCCCCGTCTATCTCTACTTTCAGTTTTCCGCCCTGGAGTTCCACAAAGCTGGTGGCAATGGCAAGGCCAAGGCCGCTGCCTTCGGTATTCCTTGCACTGTCTCCCCTTACAAACCTCTCTGTCAGGCTTTCCGGCGGCACGTTCAACTCCACTGCCGACATGTTTTTCAGTTCGATGCTGATGCCCTTTTCCGTCTTTTCGGCATTGACATAGACTCTGGTACGGGGCATGGCATATTTAATGATATTGGTATAAAGATTTTCAAATACCCGGTAAGTCATCTGGGAATCCAACTGCAGGATGACCTTTTCCTCCGGCATACAGAAACGGAAAATCAGACCGGATTCTTCCACCCTGTCCTCATACTCCAGATATACCTGCCGCATCAGATTGCAGATATCCACGTCCACAGGATTCAGGACAATATTTCCGCTGCTGGCCTTACTCACCTCGAACAAATCTTCTATCAGAAATTTTAACCGCTCCGCCTTTTTTTTCAGCACGCCCAAATATTCTTTTCTCTGTTCATCCGAAAGATTTTCCGTCTCCAGTAATTCTATATAAGTGGTTATGGCGGTAAGGGGAGTCTTTAAATCATGGGAAACATTGGTAATCAGTTCCGTCTTCATTTTCTGGCTCTTAACCTCCTCGTCCACTGCCGCCCGGAAACCATTCTGTATTTTGGAAAGTTCCTCCTTGTAAGATTCAAAAACGCCCCAATCGTCCCCAAACTTCGTCTGAAGGTTCCCGTCCGCAATAGAACCTGTTGCCTCCAGAAGCTTCCGGTATTGTTCCTGTATTTTCTCCACATATTTTTTAAGCAGGAAATAAAGAATCACGGAATATACCACCAGAACCGCCCAGCCGAAAATCCATATGGAACATATCGTCCCGAGAATCAGGAAATTGAGTATTACCAGTTTTCTGATGGTCTTCTCCGCTTTTTCACCCAGATCCACGTGAAGAATCTCTTCTTTAAACCGGTCTTTCTTTCTCCTGACTCCGTTCCTTAACCAGAATAAAACTCTGACCAGAAGGCTCCGTTCATTTAAAAATTCCTTTGGCCCCACCACAAACACCTCCCCAAGGGTAGTGACAAGATAATACCAGAATCCGAATATCAGCGTAAGCACAACCATATTGACCATTATAGTCACTACATAATAAAACTGCTCTGGCAAAAACGGAAAATACCGTCCATATGCATCCGGGAAAAAGCTGCTGTTTGTATAGCAAATCAAATCCACAACAGCCCAGACAGTTCCAAACATCATACACATCATGGAAAACAGCGTAATTTCCAAATGCAGTTTTACACCCTTTAACCGGTGCAGACAGTATCTTTTGCTGCGCGTAATCAGAAGCGCTGCGATTGCCAGCGCCAGCAGCATGTTCTGATATATCTGCTCTGCCCCTACGCTTAAATAGGCCGATGCTTTATTTTCCCACTGGTACCCGGATATCATAACATACCCGCTGTACTGATTGCTGTAGATAACCCTTATATTGTCTTTCTGACTGTTGGTAAGCCCATAGATGAAAGTCATGTTCTTCGGCCCGTCCGAGATACTGTAAGATAATTTCTTTTTCTCATCTGCCAGGTAAATTTCTGTATTGGCTCCCAGTTCATATTCTATCTGGCTCTTAAATCTGTATTTCAGCCTCTCCCCATCCATTACGCTCTGTAAATTCTTTAAGAGTTCGTCCGGCTCTTCATCCCTTACCGCTATGCGGGACAGATTTCCCGACTCATCGTAGGTCATCATGACATAATATTCATAAGGCGCTTCCTCATTTTTAAAAGATTTATCCTCATACAGCTTTTCTATGCTCCTGCCCGTATTTTTCAGCACTTCCCCTGTGTTGTGATCAATCACACAGTAATCCATGCTCTTGGCAAGCCCGTCCACAACGCCGTTTTTCCATGTTTCCAAAAGCCACTCAAGCCTGCTTTCCAGAAAATCTTCCACTTCTTTTTGTGTTTGGTTTTCCAGAAAATCAAGATTTCCTCTGGTCAGTTCATCCACAGACAAGTCTTCTTCCTCTATTTCCAGATACAAATCTGCAAATTTCACATGCTCCTGCCGGGATTTTTCCATGACGCTTTTATTCAGGACCAGATTTGCCTGATAAAACTGCACCAGCATATCCTCATCCCGCAGGGCAACCGAACTATAACCTGCCGCCCGCTTTTCCAGCGAAGGATAAAAGGCCATAAACACTATGGCGCAAATGATTACTATCACCCCTGCCGCTGCAAAACTAAATTTCTTACTGCCTGTCAATTTTGTATCCAACACCCCACACCACCTTTAAATATTTCGGCTCCTTCGGATTAATTTCAATCTTTTCCCGAATCTTCCTGATATGCACCATAATCGTATCCGTATTGATTGCCTGCTCGTTCCATACCCTCTCGTAAATCTCCTCTGCACTGAACACCCTGCCCGGATTCTTCATAAGCAGCATAAGAATTTTGAACTCTAAGGGCGTCATCTTCACCGGTTTTCCGTCCACACTGACCTCCACGGTCTCTTCATTTAATTCCAGCCCGCCGATTACATATATTTTATCATCCTGTCCTTTTTCCCCCACCGCTTCCAGAAATTTCCTGTATCTGCGCAAATGGGAATTTACCCTTGCCAACAGTTCCATGGTGGTAAAAGGCTTGGTCACATAATCATCAGCGCCCATGTTAAGGCCCATAATCTTATCCACTTCCTCGGACTTGGCGGAGAGCATAATGACGGGAAACTCATATCCCTTTTCCCTGACCTTCATCATCATGGTAATGCCGTCCATCCGCGGCATCATCACATCCACAATCGCTAAATGGATTTCTTCCTGCCCAATCTTCTCAAGCCCCTCCACACCGTCCGCCGCCTGAGACACCACATACCCCTGGCTCCGCAGATAAATCTCTATTCCTTCCCGTATTTCTTTATCATCTTCCACAATTAAAATATGGTATGTTTCCATATGTCCCCTCATCCTTTCTACTCTGACCTGCGTCAGTCCTCATAATCTGTATCATCCAGAGTATACCATATCTTTTCTTCTATTCCTATTGCCGTATTTCATCCTGTCCCGTCCCTTTCTGTTGTAAGCTGCCTGTGCGTAAACCAGCGCCGCCTGCCGTGCAATTTCTTCACAGCTATAATTCCGGGCTGTCAGAAGGGCTCCCTGCCTGAGCAGGTCAATTTCTTTCTTTTCCAGAATGTCCATCAGTTTATCCGCGAATCCCATTTCTGACACATCTGTCATATACCCATTCATTCCATTTACTACCACATCCTCCGTACCTGTACCGCGGACTGCAAGGACAGGAGTGCCTGCCGCCATGGACTCCAGCAGTACGATGCCCTGGGTTTCTGACAGGGAGGAAAAGAGGAACAAATCCGCCGCACGGCAATAATTCTTAATTTCTTCATTGGGAACCTTACCTACAAATACAATTTCTTCCCCGATTCCCATTTTTTCCGCTTCCTGCTCCAGCGCCGCTCTCATTGGTCCATCGCCGATAAAGGCCAGTTTAAAATCGCTTCCGCAGGCTTCTTTACGGATTTTCATACAGCGCAGCAGGAATCCAAGATTCTTTTCTTTTGCCAGCCTTGCCACCGTACAGAACAGATATTTTTTATCCCCTGCCAGCTTTTTTCTAAGGAGAAGCGCTTTCTCCCCATCCGGGAAAAAGCTTTCGCCCGGAATCCCTGTAGGCAGCACCCTCACATCGGCCCCCGGCTGTATCTGCTCCAGATAATCCTTCATCACCGGAGTGGGCGCTATAACTATATCACAATGTTTCGTGTAGCTTCTGATGTAGGCCGGCATTATTCTTTTTAACCGGGAAAGCCCGATATAGTGAAGGTACTGCTCATACCTTGTATGATAAGTAAACACCAGCGGCACATGATATTTCCACGACAGATACCTTGCGGTAGTCCCAATCATCATAGGATGATGCACGTGGATGACATCAAAATTCCCTTCCCTAAATCTGCGCTCTATTTCCACGTCCAGACTGTCCGGCACGGAAAAACCGCCCGCCACGCCTTTTATCAGCGCCCTGTACCTTACCACGTCCTCTTCCGCTGCCTGCCCCTCATAGCTGGGGGCAAATACCACCACCTCATGCCCTGCCGCCCGCAGGCTGCCTGCCAGCCTTTCTATGGAAACCGGCACCCCTGCCACAAAAGGTTTATAATTATTTGTCATCATTGCAATCTTCATTTCCGTCTCTCCCTCTTATGCCAAAAACTTTAAAACCGCGTCGCCCAGATAATATCCTGCCCCTACAAAAAACAGATTCCATACCAGAATACCCAGCGTTGAACTGACTGTATATTTCACCAGATTCATCTTTGATACCCCTGCCGGTATGGAAACCAGCGTCCGTACCATTGGAATCAGCTTGCTCACGAAAATACCCACGCTTCCCTTTTGCCGCACCCATTCCAGTTTATCCTCAATTGTTTTCCTCTGGTTAGGAAATTTGTTTAAATACTTCTGTAAAAAAAGTTCCCCTCCCTTATACCCCAGAAAATACAGAATCAGGCTTCCCAAAAGCCCTGCCGCCACCGTAATCACCAGTGCCGGAATAAACCGGATATTCCCTTTTGCCGCCCACATTCCCGCAAGGGGCATGATAACCCCGGCCGGAAATCCTGGCAGATTCAGATACTCCAGCAGTACAATAACAAAAATGGCAATCCCCCCATACCTTGCAAAATACTGCATAATCACATCCATTGTCATTTACGCCACATCCCTTCCTGATTTGTAATTTATTCCTACAGACCGCAAACCTGTCATACAAACCTGCACATGCAGACTCCGTATAACCCCTTTGGCTGCAGTTCCGTATCTGATATCTATAACGGATTACAGGAAAAGAATACCTCAAAAACCTAAACAATACCTTGTGGGAAATCTTAAGAACTTCTAAAAATTAGATTATGAAAATTGAAATGAACAGTAACATGCCGGCGGCATTTAATAGCGGACATGGCGAAGAAGCCAACAGCCTTGTAGAATCAGTTGTGATATAATACAGGCAGAGGGAATAGTTTTCCCTCTGCCTGTCATTTATATGCCCTCCATGCATCTTATCCCTTCATCATGGCCAGCACCATCTGCGCCGTCTCGACCATATTGGTTCCGCTGTCCATACTGCATTTCTGTATATATCTGTGGGCCTCTTCTTCCGTCATATGATTGCGGTTCATCAAAAGTTCCTTGGCCTCCCTTATGAGACCGATTTCCTTCCCGCTTCTCTCCTTTGGCTTTGCCCTCTGCCTGCGTCTGCGTCTTTCCATGCCCTGAATCATCATGTCAACCGTGTTGACCAGGTCATGCACTTTAAGAGGCATGGAAAGGCACATGATGTCGTTTTGTATCATGCCACTGCCTATAATATGCCGGGAAGCTATCAGCAGCATCTCAAATCCTGCCGGAATGCATTCCCGTATCTGGCGATAAAGCATATCCGCCAGCTTATATCCGCATATGACAACGCCGTCATCCAGATTATCTGCCAGCGCAATAGCCTGGGCTCCTGTGGTGCATATACCGGATACCGCAACGCCGTTTCTGACCAGAAGATTTTTAATATTTCTGGCATCATCTATCTTCGGGAGGACTACAATTACACCGGTCATTTACACACCTCCTCACTCTTCGTGAGCCAGCTTATTGTATCAAACACTACAACACTTCACGAGCCAGCTTATCGTAATCAAAACTGGTTCAGATACTGATTGATTTCCCAGTCTGTAACCTGTGAACGGTAGTCCGCCCATTCCGCCTTTTTCGCCTCGATATACTTTTCTGACACATGTCTGCCCAAAGTCTCCTGAATAAATTCATCTTTTTCCAGTTCCCCCACAGCTTCTATCAAAGTCCCCGGAATGGCCTCAATGCCTAGCTTCTTCTTTTCCTCCTTTGACATGGCAAAAATATTGCAGTCCACGCTTGCCGGAGGCTGAATCTTATTGACAATGCCATCAAGCCCGGCCCGCAGGCATACCGCCAGGGCAAGGTACGGGTTGGCGGAAGGATCCGGGCAACGCAGTTCAATTCTTGTTCCCTCTCCTCTTGTGGCCGGAATACGGATCAAGGGGCTTCTGTTGGTGCCGCTCCATGCAATATAAACCGGCGCTTCATAGCCAGGTACCAGCCTTTTATAAGAATTGACCAGCGGATTGGTAATGGCCGTCATCCCTTTCATATGCCTGATAATGCCGCCGATAAAGTAATAGGCCTCCTGGCTTAACCCAAGCTTATCCGAAGGATCGTCAAAAATATTTTTCCCCTCCTTAGACAGGGACATATTGATGTGCATACCTGAACCGTTTACGCCAAATTTGGGCTTGGGCATAAAAGTGGCGTGTAACCCGTGCCGCTTGGCAATGGTCTTAACTGCCAGTTTAAAGGTCATAATATTATCCGCCGTAGCCAGCGCCTCATCATACTTGAAGTCAATCTCATGCTGGGCAGGAGCCACCTCATGGTGGGACGCTTCAATGACAAATCCCATATCTTCCAGAGTGAGAACCATATCCCTTCTTGCATTTTCCCCCAAATCCAGTGGCCCTAAATCAAAATACCCTGCCTTCTCGTGGGTCAGCGTGGTAGGCATCCCGTTCTCATCCGTGTGGAACAGGAAAAACTCACACTCCGGCCCCACCTCAAATTTATAGCCCATATCCTCCGCTTCCCTGATGGCACACTTCAAAATATATCTGGGATCCCCTTCAAAAGGCTCCCCGTTTGGGCGGTACACATCGCAAATCAGCCTTGCTACCTTCCCCTGCTGGGGTCTCCAGGGAAAAATCTCCAGCGTGCTCAAATCTGGATACAAATACATATCCGACTCCTCTATGCGCACAAATCCTTCAATGGAAGAACCGTCGAACATACACTTGTTATCCAGCGCTTTTTGGAGCTGGCTGGCAGTGATCGCCACATTCTTAAGACTCCCAAACATATCTGTAAACTGTAACCGGATAAATTCCACATCCTCATCGCTTACCAGTTCAATAATATCTTCTTTAGAATAATTTTTCCTCATAATAACATACATTCCTTTCCATCATCCCAGACACTGCCATGCTCCACATCCATGGCGCATTGCCTGCCAAAATAAAAAGAACGTTCCACAACAGCCGCCATCTGCCGCTGCTATAAGAACGCCTTTGTCCTGTTCTATAATAACAATACTTCTGCAATTCTGTCAATATGTAAAATTGATTTGCAGTTAATAACATCCAATATGCAGGTCATGCCGCCCCATCTTGTATTTATAATCATTTTATGACAGAATACGCAGAGAAGGAGGCAGCAAATGAAACTGATAGCAAAGCAGGTAAACGGCAAGCCATTGACCGTAACGGTCGAATATCCCGAACTAAATGCAGAAACCGAAAGGCTGATTAAGAAAATCAAATCCTTTGATACTGTAATCCCTGGCAGTCAGAACGGAGAAATCTTTGCATTACAAATTTCGGACATATATTATATCGAGGCAGTTGAAAGAAAAGTTTTTCTGTACACTAAAGACAGCGTCTACATGACAGATAAAAAGCTGTATGAACTTGAGAATCAGTTAAGCGAGACGGGGATTTTGCGGATCAGCAAATCCTGTCTAATGAATATTGATATGCTCTGCAGTATAAAACAACTCATAAACAGCCAGCTTGAAGCGACACTGGTTAACGGTGAAAAGCTGATTGTAGCCAGAACCTATTTAAAAAGCATTAAGAACATTTTAAGGAGGGAAAAACCATGTTGAAGGAACTCATCCAAAAAACATTTTTACTGGGGGCAATCCTGATTATAACGGTATTTTCCGTCTCCTGCCTGTGGGCTGGCGCGACACAGGAAATCATACTTGTGTTTGAACTTTTTCTTTTGGCATTTTTTATAGTTCTAATTCAACTGCTTTTAAAGACGATTGTATTCCGCCATTTTTTATTAAGCATAATTGCCGAATACTTTTCTGTTTCAGGCTTTGTCCTCTTATATGGCTGCTTTGTCCAATGGTTTGAAAAGTCAAACTGGCATATGGCCTTTCTGTATGTGGCAGTGGTGTACCTGCCTGCCTACTTTCTTGACATGGCAATTGTTAAGAGAGAAATCAATTATATCAATGTGAAATTAGAAGGGAGACGGAAAATTGAACACACAAAAAAAAGCTGACAGGAATTTACTATTATTTTTTGTAATAACCCTTGCGTGGACATGGGGATTTGGTTTTATACCTGTAATTATGGGAATAGAAGGAACACCTATGGGGACTTTTCTTTTCTATTTCGGCGGCGGCGCACCGTCTGTAACCGCGCTGTTTCTTGTATTTCTTACTTACACAAAGGCCCAGAAAAAGGATTATTTCCGGCGCTGTTTCAGTTTTCGGTATATGGGAATCAAATGGGTTTTTAAAATAATCCTGTTTTTTTCGGCTGTTACACTCACAGCGCTTATAATAGGGGCAGGCCTGCTGGGATATGAAATGCCAGGGATGGATTATATCCACGCAGTTATACAGAATCCTTTTTATCTGCTTTTGGTGCTGTTTTTTTCAGTAATCTCCGGCCCTTTAAATGAAGAGTTTGGATGGAGGGGTTATGCGCTGGACCGGTTATTCATCCGGTATGGCTTTACAAAAGCTACTCTTGTGTTAGGTTTTATCTGGGGAATCTGGCATATGGCATGGTACTTTACACCGGGCCAGGCACAGTACGACATGATGCAGTTCTCACCCTTCCATGCACTGATGTGGATTCCATCAACAATGGTTTTTAACTTCTCGGTATCCTATGTCTATATAAAAACAAAAAGAAGCATCCTGGCTGGTGCATTGGTACATATGTTCTCAAATCTGCTTGGAAGTCAGCTCCTCTCCCCTTACAGTGCCGGAATGAGCATGACTCTCCGTTATACTACCATGTTCTTCTGCGGCTGCCTTTCCCTGTACTGCATCTTTTCTCCCCGGTTCAGAAAAGAGTTTGAAAATGTTTCTGGTTCCACATGGCATAAATCCCCGTCATAATTAATACTATAGTAAAAAGAATGTAACGGGGATATCCTATGAGCTCCAAAACCAAAATCGTTGTACTTCATCTGAAAGAATTAATATATACCGGCATCTTTGCGCTGCTGGGAATATTATTTATCATTCTCCTCATTATCATGTTCCTGCCAAAAGATAAAAAGGAAAGCACTTCTGTGGAAACGCCTGCGGCTACTTATGTGCCCGGCATTTACACCACTTCCCTGGTCTTAAATGATAATGCGGTGGACGTGGAAGTCACAGTAGATGAAGCCAACATCAACGATATCCGCATTGTAAATCTGGATGAAGCTGTAACTACCATGTTTCCGCTGTTAGAGCCTTCCTTTGACGACCTTGCCAGCCAGATTATCAAAAACCAGTCACTGGATAATATTACCTATGCGGATGACAATAAATATACCTCCATGGTCCTGCTGAACGCCATCAAGACCTCCCTTGATAAAGCTGCGGCGCCCTCTCCTTCTCCGAGCCCGTCAGCTTCACCTGCCAGTACATAGTCAAAGTTCTCCGGCCAAAGCTTTAAGCCGCGGAAATCTACTTCTAAAGACAGCCCATTCGGGGTGTGCCCCTTCTTCCGGCTGCCTTTGAAAAGATTTCCGCGGCTTACAATCTGTTTATGAAAGCGCTTCCGCCTGCTCCATCCATATCCTCACGCAGGCATCCGAAGGCATCCGAAGATCGCCTCTGGGGGACACTGCCACGCTTCCCACTTTGGGGCCGTCAGGCAGACAGGAGCGTTTAAACTGCTGTGAGAAGAACCTTCTGTAAAAAACTTTCATCCATTTTAAAATCACTGCGTCCTCATACTGGTCTGCAAAGGAAATCCGGGCAATCCGGTATATTTTGGCAGGCTCAAACCCACACCGCAGGCAATAATACAGAAAAAAGTCATGGAGTTCGTAAGGCCCTACCAGATCCTCCGTCTTCTGGGCAATCCTGCCATCCACAGGGGGCAGGAGTTCGGGGCTTACAGGGGTATCCAGCACATCAAGCAGTACCCCTTCCAGTTCTTTTTCTTCACAGGTATCTGCATAGTATCTGACAAGATGGCGCACCAGCGTCTTGGGAATTCCCGCGTTTACCCCGTACATGGACATATGGTCGCCGTTATAGGTGGCCCAGCCTAACGCCAGCTCCGACATATCCCCGGTTCCAATGACCATTCCGTTTTCCCGGTTGGCAATATCCATCAGTATCTGGGTGCGCTCCCTGGCCTGTCCGTTCTCATAAGTCACATCATGCTTATCCATGTCCTGTCTGATATCCCTGAAATGTATGGTAACAGCTTCTTTGATATCCACTTCCTCAAGGCTTGCTTTCAGAACCTTTGCCAGCTTGCATGCATTGTCATAAGTCCTGTCCGTGGTGCCGAAGCAGGGCATTGTGACAGCAGTAATATTTTCTCTGGGAATCCCCAGCATATCAAAAGTCCTTGCCGTAACCAGAAGCGCCAGAGTGGAATCCAGTCCCCCCGACACGCCGATAACCGCTTTTTTACATCCTGTATGGGCAAACCTCTTCTTAAGCCCCATGGCCTGGATAGACAAAATCTCCTCGCAGCGCTTTTCCCTCTCACTTTTGTCGGAAGGCACGAAGGGCAGACAGGGAAATGTCCTTTCCAGCTTTGTCTCCGCCGCTTCCAGCCTAAAGGGGAGCACCAGATACCGGGGGCTGTCTTCACAGGGAAAAGTGTTCATTCTCCTGCGCTCCATCCGCAGTCTGCCGATATCTATATCCCCATATATAATCTGGTTCGTAAACCGTTTGCTCTGGGCAAGGATAATCCCGTTTTCCGCAATCATGTCATGGCCTCCGTAGACAAGATCCTGGGTGGACTCCCCTTCCCCGCAGCTACAGTAAATATATCCGGCTATCAGTTTTGCGCTGGAAGATTTCACCAGCATCTCCCGGTATGCATCCTTGCCGATAGTCTCATTGGAAGCAGAGAGATTTACCAAAAGCGTAGCCCCTGCCAGTGCATGGGAAATGGCAGGCTCCTGAGGCACCCAGATATCCTCGCAGATTTCACAGCCCACCATAAGTCCTTCCATTCCTTCCGCTTCCAGCAGAATGTTAATTCCAAAGGGAACCTCTTCCCCTCCAAAAGACACAACGGCAATGTCTTTATTACCCGGCATGAAATGCCGCGTCTCATAAAATTCGCCGTAAGAAGGAATAAAGCTTTTAGGGATAAAACAGAGCACTCTTCCGTTATGGACTGCCGCCGCCGCATTAAACAGCTTTCCTTCTTTCTCAAAAGGAAGACCTACAAAGACAAGAGCGTCTTTCCCTTTGGTAAATTCCGCTATTTTCAAAAGCTGCTCCCTGCTGGAAGAAAGAAGCCGCTCCTGCAGAAACAAATCCCCACAGGTATAGCCGCTGATGCAAAGTTCCGGGAATACAATGACCTTCGCCCCATTTTCCCACGCCTCTTCTATCCCTGCACAAATCCGTTCCCTGTTAAAAACCGTATCAGCCACTTTCACTTCCGGCGTAACCGCCGCCACCTTCACAAATCCCTGCTTCATAACATCTGCTTCCTCTCCTGGCAAATAAACGCATTTCCGTAATCTTTGTAAACTGCCCTTCTTTGCATGTACCTGAAAATTATCTGTAACTTTTAGACCCGTTTAAGGAGTCCCTTAAGTTCTTCCACAGAAAACCTATAGGATGTATTACAAAAATGACAATTCACTTCAATATCCTTATTTTCAGCAATCATGTCATTGATTTCCTTTCTGCCAATACTGATGATTGCTTTTTCCACCCGGCTTTTATCACAATTGCAGTAAAATCTAGCCGGCATGGTATCTGTGATTTCCATATCCATGCCAGTAAGGAGCAGCCCCAGCATTTCCTCCGGCGTCCTGCCCTCATCCAGAACTGCCGTGACTGTGGAGAACTCCTTGAGATTCTGCTCCAACTGTCCAATCACCTTGTCCTCTGTAAAAGGCATCAACTGGATAATAAAACCGCCCGCCTGCTTTACCCTGTTGTCCCTTTCCATCAAAACCCCCAGCCCTACGCTGGAGGGAACCTGTTCGGAAGTTGCAAAATAGTACGTCAAGTCCTCCGCAATCTCTCCGGTCTGCAATATAGTCTGTCCTACATAAGGCTCTTTTAAACCCATATCCTTGATGACACGAAGCATACCCTTTCCCACCGCACCGCCTACATCCAGCTTTCCTGCCGGACTGGGAGGCAGCATGACCTGCGGCTCTATGGCGTAACCTTTCACATTTCCCTGGCTGTCTGCGGTAACAGTCATTCCCCTGACAGGGCCGTCTCCGCTGACCTGTATGGTCAGCAAATCCTTTTCTCCTTTCAGCATCGCCCCCATCATCACGCCCCCGGTCATAAGGCGTCCAAGAGCCGCAGTCACCACGGGGCTTGTATCATGGGCCTCCCTTGCCGCTTCCGCCAGTTCCCGCGTGGTAGCCGCAAAAGCCCGAATCTGGGCGCCGGCCGCTGATGCCCTGACAATATAATCTGACATAAAATCCTCCTAATTTAAAGTTCCGCAATCTGCCCTTCCAAGCGCCAACAAGCAACAGAGTAAATCCCGTCTGCTCCGCTGCCAGTATTTACTCTGGGCCCTTGCACGGGCAGTTGCTGTTTTAAAGTTCCGCAATCTGCCCTTCCAAGCGCCAACAAGCAGCAGAGTAAATCCTGTCTGCTCCGCTGCCAGTATTTACTCTGGGCCCTTGTACGGGCAGTTGCTGTTTTAAAGTTCCGCA
>CAMWUN010000044.1 GCA_947177425.1 uncultured bacterium | reverse complement strand
TTGATCATATACATACAGTTGAAAATAAACCAGTAACAGTACATAATGAACTGAATAGGATTCTTACGGAAAATTTAAGGGAAGTGCTTGCATTGCATAACCGTGGGATTCATTTGATATATACAGATATAGAAAAGATTAAGATAATTATGGAACAGGAATTAGAAAATACTGGTTGTCGGTAATGTCATTGCTTGTAAAGATGCGAGTAATGGCATTTTTAGTCGGGATAGTTTACATTTGATTCGGCAGCAGTGTTTTATAAAAAGCACATATCTATTGTATCCATGTGTCAGTGTGAAAAATGGATTGTCTAAGCGTTAATAATACTCTTCTATTTGGCTGTTTTTAAATGTTCCGAACAATAATAAAATATGCCAACATTAAAAAAGCAAAAGAAAATGAAGCTTTTCAGGAATTGCGTGTAACACAATATAATATAAAAAGTGGTAGAAAGTATTGAAAATAAAGGATTCTACCGAACTCCCATTGAAAATACTGTTAATATAACATAATAGCCTTAAAAATCTTATAAAAATGCCTATTTTACTGATTTGTCGAACATAGATTTTGATATATGGAATTACGAATAAATGGCGATTTTAACTATTGTCGAACACATTTCCGAAGACACATTATTCTTCAGGACGTTTGTATTCGATCAATTCCCCAACTTCTATATTGAGATACCAACACAACTTGCAGATCAGTCCAGTATCAAAACGACTGACACCATCACGACAGTATTTGTTAAAGTTGGTTCGAGGAATATCAAGGTCTTTACAAATCTTGTTTTTGCTGATACCTTTTTCCTGTAAAATTTCGTTTATACGCATATGTAAATTACCATATTCCATAGAAGATTCTCCTTTACTTTTCTCTCCTTATTTTATATAATGAGTAACAGAAATATAATTCACAGATATAACATTCATAGAAATGTTAGGCACTTAGAGGATAAGCATGGAGAAGAACGAAATTAAGGATAGGTTATTTGATGTACTGAATGATACGGATAATCTACCGATACAGGATATTGTGGTTGATGACCGGAACAATATAGTGAATGTTTACCTTACAGATGGCACAAGATTTTCGGTTCATGTAGAAAAATGTGGAATTTGGAACATTTGTGAGGTATAATATTGGAGAGTTTAATATTATGGGAGGAGAAAATATGTTGAAAGATAGAAAAAGGGTATTGATTTTTCTTATAATTATATTTATTGGATTTGTCATTGCTGTTAATGTTGTTAATAAAATCAGAGAGAATAGTGTTTTTGAAAACACACGAAATTCTTATGAAGAAATCATTAAGGGGATAAGTGTAGATGATGTTTCCAATAATACTTATATTACTTCAATATCGGTAGAAACAGATTTTGAAATAAAGAATAGTTATGATGGATATGATACACAGTATGATATGATAGATATTATTGTGCAATTATCCAATGATTTTGAAACATTGGATATAAAAGATAGGGTTGTTATATTGCAGAAAGCGGATGAAGAAATAAGTGCCATTTTAACTAATGGAAAAGATACTACTGGATATACGGTATTGCTTGATGATTACGCACCCTATAAGGGTTCAAAAGTGCAAGTGGTTGAAGATTTAGACATTGATTTTAAATCAGCATCTAAGACCTATACTTTTTGTGTAGGGCTTTATCACAGTCGCAATAGGATTTCTATTCAAGGAGAAGATGGGAAATTTGGATATACAACATATGATCTTGAGTGGGATGGTGATGTTGTTGTATCTGTGAAAGAAGAACAATCTTCGGGTAACTATACTCCAGTTGAAGAAGATTATAACAGTTTAACTTATCAAACAGTTACAGATGATGATACATTGGGTGAAGTATGGGCAATGGCACAATCTTTTGTTAAAGACCAACTGAAATCTCCGAAGTCAGCGGATTTTCCTACTTACGGAGATGGTAGCGTAAGCATTACAAATGCAGGAGATTATTATAAAGTTACAGGATATGTTGATGCTGAAAACAGTTTTGGCGCAGAAATAAGAAGTACATTTTCTCTTGTTTTAAAGAAAAGTGGGAGTAAATATACTTTAAAAGAGTGCAATATTTATTAAGTTTATAAAGTAATATTTTTTGAATAGATGGAGAAAGTTATGAATATTTATGATGAAATATTCTCATTGCCACAATATTATTATGAGTGGAAATCTGGTTGGGGTATTTTTGGTAGCCAATATTACAACAAAAAAAGAGATGGGATAGGTTGTATATCTGTTATTATATCTATTTGGAAGCAGTTGAAGGCGTATTACGAGCAGGATGGTGAGCAAGAAAGTTTGTCTGATAATGAGAAAGCAGAATACGCTAAAGACGTTGACAGAATGAGAATATATTGTGAAAAAGAATCGTTGACAGATGATGATTTTAACAGAGATGGACTTAAAGAAATAATTGACAAATTATCAGACGAGGATAAAAAGGAACTGGAATGGCAAATTGATATGTACAAACGTGGACGGTATTATTATGGTAGATATGTTCACAATAAATGATAAATAAAAGGGATTACGGCAAAACACCGTAGTCCTTTTTTGGTGCCTATTTATTATAGAAGAAAGGAGTTCAACAATGCAAGTATTAAACAGATTAAAGATGGAATTATCCAATCAGGAATATTTTACAGACGAGCAGTATATCCAGTTCCTAACTGAGAAGAAATACATTTATAGTGTCATAACTCAAAAGTATTGACACCAAAAAAGAAATATAGTAAAATCAATACATAGAGAGGTGTCATAACTTAGTGCCAAAAGTGAAAGGAGATTTTACTATGATTTATGGATATTCAAGAGTATCAACGAAATGTCAGGCGAAGGATGGCAATAGCTTAGAATCACAGGAGAAAGCATTAAAAGAAGCTGGGGCAACAAAAATATTTACAGATGCGTTTACAGGAACAAAAACAGATCGCCCGGAATTTGATAAACTGATAGCGGAAATAAAAGCTGGGGATACTCTCGTAGTTACGAAGTTGGATCGCTTTGCCAGAAGTATGTCACAAGGCAGTGAATTAGTATCTGAATTGATCGATAAGGGTATCAGGGTATATATTCTCAATATAGGTGTTTTAGACAATACTCCTGCATCGAAACTAATTAGGAATGTATTCTTTGCTTTTGCGGAATTTGAACGTGATATGATTGTGGAGCGTACCTCAGAGGGGAAAGCCATAGCAAAGCAGAATCCAGACTTTAAAGAAGGCAGACCAAAGAAATATAGCAAGAAACAGGTGGAACATGCAATAGGATTATTAGACAATCATTCCTATAAACAAGTTGAAGATTTAACAGGTATTAGTAAAAGTACACTAATTCGAGCAAAAAAATTGGAAAAAGGACTTGAAAAATCAGAACATGTGTGCTAGTATGATATTGACAACTGAATACTCCGTCGACGGGTATTTGTTCACTAATATTGAAATGCTGATGTGTTAAAACGCAAAAGTAGACAATAACCGTGGGATGGGGAATCTACAGGTATTTTACCACTAGGCATAAAGGCTTGGTGGTTTTTTTGTTCCAAAAATCGGAAAATTCATTAGGAAAAATACAAAAAGCCGATGCTGCTAACACCGACTTTGTATATGAGTGCTGCTAACACTCGTATGTATGATTGGCACGATACACTTTGAATATCGCACAAACTTTGATTATGATTATACTGATATTTCAGAAGTACGTCAATGGGCAATTCGCCCAGCTAATCCCTAATTTGATATAGATACAACTAAATATTGACGGTATTCCAGCACTATTTGTCAAAACTGGATGGAACACAGGCTGATCCATGAAGAAATGTCTAGGGTGATTCACTAAGTATCAAAATATCAGATGAAAGGATGTAAAAAGTACGAGCGCAGTAATTAATCGTATAGGAATTGACAGAACAGTTGTTGCAGGATTCAGAATTATTAGAATTGATTTTGAAAAATTGCAAAGGCACGAAAATGTGATCATTGACAAGGATGGGAAATATACCTATCTATTGGAAGATGGCAGCAGTTTTAGATGGTTGAAAATTGAAGATTATAATTTATTCGGTGTAATGTGTGCCGGTACTAAGAAAACAAAGCGGATAAAACAGGATTATTCCAGAATGGATATTGTAATAGGGAATAAGTCACAAGGTAATTTGCAAAATATGACGGTTGCGGAATATCAAAGGATGATAAAACGAATATTTCAATACCTTTATGAAGAATATGGAATCACTGTAAATCTGCAAAATCTAAAATTCAGCGAAATGGAAATAAACTGTACATTTGAACTGAAGGAAGAATTTTATAAGTATCACAGAGTTTTGCGATTGATGATGTTTAATCTCCCCAAAAGTTTTAAGAAGCTGGGGCAGATTTCAGGAATTAATAAAAAGGAACAACGCTTAGAATCGGAAACATTTTACCGAGGGAACTCGTCAACAGAAGTAAAAATATATGATAAGAAGAAACATTTAGAGCAGACGATTCAATTCAGATTAAAAGAAAATATTATGAGAATTGAATTTATTCTGAAAAAGTCACAGAAAATCAAAGAAGTTTTTAAATCAACGCTGGTATCGGATTTGACGGATGAAAAAATAAATCAATTTTATTACCAACAGTTTACCAGATTATTTGAGAAACCATATAGGAAATGGCAGATTGAAAACGGAAACCAATTAAAAAATATGATTACATATCATAAAGGGCAAAATAAGAGATATTGGAAAAGTAATCTGTTGAGGGAATGTAGCAACAAGGAACAGTTAGACCAGATACCATTGTTATTAGATGTGAAAGATTTACTTGCACAGGCAAAGGCATTAGATAAAGATGGGCATTATCAAAGAGTAGCAAAAGGTATCTTGGAGCAATGTAATTATAACGATGTTTATTTGCAGAATGATTCTGATAAGGCAGAAGAAATTATTATCAGAGTACATGAAGCATATGAGAATTATTTAAAGGGAATACGGCTTGTATCAGCGTCATATTCGACAATATGTGGCGAGACTGCATAAAAGATAAACCCAACAATATTTAAGCTTTTAGGGGGATTCAGGTGCGGCTTGGCATATAGAATCTTCCTAGAATAACAATAGATGAATAAAGGAGATATGTATTGCTTGAAAGAAAAAGATGTATATAGCATAGTACCAATTTGGGAACGATTCTTATTGACAATTAAAGAAGCATCACTATATTTCAATCTTGGTGAAAATAAGATGCACAGGATAGCAAATGAATATGTAGATTCCGATTATAAATTCGTAGTTCAAAACGGTGGACGGACTATGATAAAGCGTAAAATGTTTGAGGATTTTTTAAACCAGACCACATCAATATAGACATGGAATAAAGGCAAATATCAATGGAAAAACAGCCCAGGGTGTGGTATGATAATACTGCACTAGGGCTTCTTCATACGAAAGGAGCAGTTAGCAGTAATGATTGAAAAAAGAAGGGATAAGAAAGGAAGGGTTTTAAGAAACGGAGAATGTCAGCGTAAAGATGGGTTGTATCAGTATGATTATGTTGATTTGAACGGAAAGGCAAAATGTTTATACAGTTGGAAGCTAGAGCCGGGTGATCCATTACCACAGGGAAAGAGAAAATGTAAGTCGCTTAGAGAAAAAGAGCGTGAGGTACAAAGAAACATTGATGACGGAATTGTGCCCTATGGCGGTCAGCTTACGGTATTGGCATTGACGAAGAAATATATTCTGCAAAAAAAGGGTGTAAGGGAATCTACAAGGGCAGGATATAAGACAGTTACAAATATTCTTGAAAAGGAAGAATTTGGAGCGAAAAGAATTGATAAAGTGAAATTGTCAGATGCGAAAGAATGGCTGATTAAATTGCAGGATCAGGACGGCAGAAGCTACAGTTCAATTCATACGATAAGAGGGGTACTAAGACCGGCTTTTCAGATGGCGGTGGATGATGATTTGTTGAGAAAGAACCCATTTCAATTTGAATTGGTATCGGTTATCGTAAATGGCAGTGTTACCAGAGATGCAATTACGCATGACGAGAAAAGAAAGTTTTTAGAATTTGTCAGGAATGACAAGCATTTCTGCAAATACTATGACGGCATTTATATACTGTTTTATACTGGAATGCGTATCTCTGAATTTGTAGGGTTGACGATAAAAGATATTGATTTGAAGGAAAAGACAATCAACATAGACCATCAGCTGCAGAGAACAAGTCAGATGCAGTATATCATAGAGCCGCCGAAAACAGAAGCAGGAAACAGGGTTATACCTATGCAGGAGGAAGTTTGTGAATGCTTCAGGCGCATTATTCAGAACCGCAGGAAACCAAAAGTAGAGCCTATGGTCGGTGGTAAGGTTGGATTTTTGTATCTGGATAAGAACGAAATGCCTATGGTTGCCTTGCATTGGGAGAAATATTTTCAGCACATTGTAGAAAAATATAATAAAATCTATAAAGTGCAAATGCCGAAGATCACGCCCCATGTATGCAGACACACATATTGTTCTCATTGTGCATCAAGCGGCATGAACCCAAAGCATTTACAGTATTTAATGGGGCATTCAGATATTAGCGTCACTTTGAATACATACACTCATGTAGATTTCGATAATGTCAAAAAAGAGGTTAAAAGCCTTGAAAAAGCTGTCCTGTAAATTCAGAAAAGAATGGTTGTTTTACAGAGATTTTTACAGAGAATGACCATAAAGATATGTGGCAAATCGTGTCAAATCATGAAAAATCAGTTAAAAGCGGTATGACACATAAAACACCGAATCCCTTGAAAATACAGCAAAATCAAGCATTTACGGAGGTTTTAGCAACATGATTAAAATATTATTCGTCTGCCACGGCAACATCTGCCGCAGCACCATGGCCGAGAGTGTTATGACGCACATGGCCGTACAACACGGGCTTTCAAACGCCATTCAGATTGCTTCGGCAGCTACCAGCCGGGAAGAAATCGGTAATCCGCCTCATCATGGCACTGTCAGGAAGCTACGTGAGGTGGGAATTCCGGTCATTCCCCACCGTGCAGTACAGATGACCAGAAAAGACTACGAAATATATGACTATATTATAGGAATGGATGAATGGAATATCCGCAATATGCAGAGGATTACAGGAGGGGATCCGGAGGGCAAATACTATAAACTTTTAGAATTTGCAGGCAGTGACAGGGACATTGCAGATCCATGGTATACAGGAAATTTTGATGAGACATACGAAGATATCGTGGAAGGATGCAGTGCATTTATCGACAAAATCAAAAAGCAGTCAAACTGATTTTGGCAGGCATCTGTATGGGCGGAAACAACAGGCGCGGCCTGCCATCATCAATTTATGACAGGTCTGCACCTGTGTAAAAAATCTGTGTGTCCAAGTTACAAACCGGCGCCTGTCTCCAGCACAGCTTTTGCGGCCTGGTCCATGGCGGATGCCACTTTATCGCACCAGCAGTCAAATTCCGGGTCTTCTTTCTGACATTCCGGATGGGAGAGCACGTAGGAAAGAGTGTCCCTGATTCCCTGGTCAGCCCGGATAGAGGCGGTAAAGCCGGGAACCAGCCGCTTGAGTTTGCTGTTGTCAAAAACTACAGTGTTGGCCTTGTCGCCCAGAAGGCTGCCCTTAAAATCGTATCGGCTGCATGCGTCCAGAAATTCGGAAGAGACATGGAGGGCATTCAGTTTAACGCCGAGGGCATCTGCTATGATTTGGTAGATCTGATTCCAGGTAAGGGATTCGTCGGAAGTGATCTGGACAGCTTCACCGATGGCGTGTACGTTACCTACAAGTCCAGCAAAACCTTTTGCAAAGTCGGCGCTGTGGGTCAGTGTCCATAAGGAGGTGCCGTCGCCGTGGATAATCACAGGTCTGCCTTCAAGCATCCGTCTGATTACGGTATAGCTACCATTTGCACCGTGTACGCCTACGGGCACAGAACGTTCGCTGTATGTGTGGCTGGGGCGGACGATTGTGACAGGAAAATTTTCTTCCCGGTACAGTTTCATCAGATATTCCTCCCCGGCAATTTTGTTCCGGGAATATTCCCAGTAAGGGTTGGAAAGGGGCGTCCCTTCACTGATACGGTAATCAGAGGCCGGTTTCTGGTAAGCGGAGGCCGAACTGATATAGATAAACTGTCTGGTACGGCCGGAAAATAAACGATAATCCCTCTGCAGTTGTTCAGGGGTGAAAGCAATGAAGTCAGCCACAGCGTCAAACTGTAAGTCCTTTATGAATTCCCGGACGGTAATTTCATCGTTTATGTCCGCTTTTAATTCCACAATATTGCCGGAAAGGCTGGTATTGCGGCTGCCCCTGTTAACCAGGTAAAGGGTGTGGCCCTGGGAAAGTAACAGCCTGGATACAGCCATGCTGATCGTCCCTGTGCCGCCGATAAAAAGTATTTTCATGTTTCCTCATTTCTGCGCTGCTTTTTGTAGTTTGTCAGTCGGCCGTCAGAGCGCATACCGGCGCAGACTGCACATGATACTGTATAAATAGCGGTGTATTTTATGATATCCATTATACTTTTAAAAGAAAACTATGTCCAGAGGTAAGAAGGACTGCTGACAGCTTCCTAGTACAGCATTGTGTAATTAACGGTGAATTCTGCACCTGCTATTTCTGCCAGCACTGCGTTGTCGTCAATCAACGATGCCACCGCATCGCCTCTTTCCTCCGCCTTGTCCTGACAAAAATATCAGGCACATTATTCACCATTATATACGCAATGCTGTACTGGTTCTGGCTACTGTTCATCTGTGACCAGTAACATGCAAAACCCATTGAAAATTGCCCTTGGCAATGGGATTTTTGCACGCTCGAATCACTTTTTCACGACCAGCGCAGTAAATGCGCAGGTCTGTGTAGTAACAGGTTCTGTGCAGGCTTTTGTAAATGCGCCTGTGTGCTGTCAGATGGTGGGGCCGTATACGTTGAAAAGTGTTTTCTGCAAGGGCCGGGAAATTTAAAAAATTATCATTCTAAAACTGTTTTTTATATATTTTGCAGTAGTCCGATTCCCAAATTTCATCACAATTGATATTGTAAATTAGGGGGAAAGCAGATATAATATAATACTGTCGAGAAACCAATTGAAGGAGGCTTTTTCAATGAATGATCAAAGGAGCTTTAAAAGGAGCATAAAATGTTTATTTTTGTTACTGTGCGGTATTTTTGTGGTAGCGGAAGCCACAGCGATTTTGGGAATACTTGGAATAGGAAATAAGGTATTTCAGATTTCTTTTCATCTGATTATACTTATAGTTCTTATTGTGCTTTTCGTTCTTGGATATCAGTATCTGGCAGAGCGCTTTGTGGATCCACTGCTTGAGATGGATATAGCGGTGAAAGCCCTTGCAAAGGGTGATTTGAGTGTAAAGGTTACTTATGAGTCAGACAATGAACTGGGCAGACTCTCAGGGAGCCTTAGACAGATTTCCAGTATGATGAATGCGCTGCTGGAGGATGTGACGAGGATTTTGGAAGCATTCCGGCAGGGAAATTTCGATGTGCGCAGTGAGCATCCGGAAGCATACATAGGTGATTTTTCAGTCCTGCTTGAAGGGCTGCTGGCTCTTGTGAAGGAATTCAGCGACACTATGAGAAATATAGACAATGCAGCGGATCAGGTGGCGGAAGGGGCCAATGATCTTGCAGTAAGTTCCCAGGATCTTGCCCAGGGAGCTACAGACCAGGCAGCATCCGTTGAAGAACTGATAGCAACGGTTTCAGAAGTGACAAACCAGGTTCAGGAGAATACGAAAACTACAGATAAGGCCCATGATAATGCAAAGTTAATCGGCCAGCAGGCAAAGATCAGCCAGGTTAAGATGAGAGAACTGACAGAAGCTATGGAGACGATTAAGGAAACTTCCAGCGAGATAGGCAAGATTATTGTGGACATAGAAGAAATTGCATCCCAGACCAATCTGCTTTCCTTAAATGCGGCAATTGAAGCGGCTAGGGCAGGAGAGGCAGGAAAAGGTTTTGCGGTAGTGGCTGACCAGATCAGAAAGCTTGCCGAGGACAGTGCAAGTTCAGCGGTTACTACCAAAGAACTGATTGACAAATCCATCCGTGAAGTGCAAAAAGGAAACGAAATCACGGAAGAGACGGCAGATTCCCTTAACAATGTGCTCAATGAACTGGACAACATTGTGCTGGCGGTAGCCAATATCCGCATGGCTTCCGACAAGCAGGCCGTTTCGGTTAAAGAAATCGAAAAAGGCTTTGAAGCCATTGGCGGAGTGGTGCAGAACAATTCGGCAGCGGCACAGGAAACCTCAGCCACCAGCGAAGAATTGTCCGCACAGGCAGCCGCATTAAAGGGAATGGTAGATAAGTTCAAGCTCCGTGTGGATTAAGGGTGCCTTGCCGCACCCGTGTGCCATTGAAAACGCTTCCTGTAAAAATATATACCGGTTAATCTCATGAAGTTAAGAAGCGGCAGCCGTACAATGGCAGGGGATTCTGGAAAGCGGGCCGGACATGTGTCAGCGGTATTTGCGCACTGCAAACATACACAGCAGAGTCTGGACTGCCTGGCTGGCGAGAAGCCCCCACAGGTAGCCGTGTATGCCCCATAAGGGGATTCCCAAAAAGACGAACCCAAGCCTTACCAGAAGGCTGAGCATGCTGTAAATGAAAGTGAGTCCGGTTTTTCCAAGTCCATTGAGGATGCTGTTCAGGGTGCTTGCAATATACATCAGCGGGCACAGGAAGCTGAGGACGATAATAAAGTTTCCGGCAAGGCTGCTCTGGTAGAGCGCATTGCCGAGAAATTTTCCGGTACAGAGGAAAAATAAAGTACAAACAATACCTAAAAGAAAGCCGTAGCGTATGGATTTATGCACGGCTTTTTTTATTGTGCCGATGTTATCGGTGGCATCCGCTTCTGATACGATTGGAAGCAGGAGTACACAGATAGAGTTTGTGATGGCGCCGGGAAATAAGATAAGGGGAAGCGACATGCCTGTCAGCACCCCATAGATGCCCAGCGCGGTTGCATTGTCATAGCCGTAACTCATCAGTCTGTTTGGGATAAAAATAGCTTCTATGCTCTGCAGAAAGTTGATGATTATCCTGTTTAATGATAATGGTATGGCCAGCCGCAGAAGACGCCTTCCGGCTTCCAGAAAAGCGGGGAAGTTTCCAGGCAGAAGCAGGCCGTAGTTTTTTGGAATTACATTGGCAAAATGGGCGCGTACGGCTACCAGGGAGACCAGCATGGATGCGCTCTCCCCGATGACCAGCCCCACAACTGCAAAGCTTATGGTAGGGGTCATATTGTTTTTCAGGCAGAAATAGTAAATCAGATAAACACTGCCTACCCGGATGATTTGTTCGGACAACTGGCACAGGGCAGGGACAGTGGTCTGCCGTATGCCGTAAAAATACCCGTTAATGCAGGAATGGACAGTTGCCATGGGGATGGACAGTGCGATGATGCGAAGGAGCGGCGCCGTGCGCGCTTCCAGCAAAAAGTAAAGGGCAATCTCATCTGCAAAACAGTATATTCCCAGGGCGCAGAGAATGGAAGCTGCCATGGACAGCACAAACCCGGTGGATAGATGCAGGGCCGAGGATTTATAATCTTTTGTAATCGTTTCATTTGCAACATATTTGGATATAGCCGTCTGCATTCCGGCCACAGTAAGGGAAAAGGACAGGGCCAGAACCGGGGAAATCAACTGGTAGATGCCCATGCCTTCTGCACCGAACAGGCGGGAAAGGAAAATCCGGTAGAAGAATCCGATAAAACGGCTTGCAAAGCCAGTAAGGGTCAGGACGATGGTTCCTGTTATGAGAGGACTGCGTTTGCGTGTACGAATCATATTTTGCCACCATTTTTCAGTTATTGATAAATATATGCCGTCCTCCTCATTGACAGAACAAGGCGGTAATGCTATAGTTGTTATTACAAATCCTAGTAAATAGATAGGAATAATGAAAGGAGCCAGTTATGGATAAAATAATATATCTGGATAATGCGGCCACTACCCGGATGCTGCCGGAGGCGGTGGAGGGCATGATTCCATATTTTGCTGAATATTACGGTAATGCCAGCAGTATTTACCGTCTGGGACAGGAGAGCCGTAAGGCGGTTTCCAGGGCACGGGAGATAATTGGAAACAGCATCCATGCCGATGCGGCCGAGATTTATTTCACAGGAGGCGGTTCCGAGTCTGATAACTGGGCGCTGCTGGAAGCGGCCCGGAGTTATGAATCCAGGGGAAAGCATATTATCACATCAGCCATTGAACATCACGCGGTTCTCCATACCTGCCGCCGTCTGGAAAAGATGGGTTTTGAGGTAACATATGTGGATGTGGATGAAGAGGGAATTTTAAAGCTGGAGGATTTGAAAAGGGCAATCCGGCCGGATACCATATTGATTTCCGTCATGTTTGCCAACAATGAAATCGGAACTCTTCAGCCTATAAAAGAGATTGGCGACATTGCGAAGGAAAACAATATTTTATTCCACACGGATGCTGTCCAGGCTTACGGACATGTGCCGATTGATGTGGACGAGCTTTCCGTTGATATGTTAAGTGCCAGCGGACATAAACTGCATGGACCCAAGGGGGTGGGCTTTTTGTATATCAGAAAAGGAGTAAAGATCCGTTCTTTTATTCACGGTGGAGCGCAGGAGAGGAACCGCAGGGCGGGCACTGAAAATGTACCGGGGATTGTGGGCTTTGGCATTGCGGCGGAGCATGCAGCCGCAGGTATGGAAGAGGAAACCCGGAAGGTGGCGGCCCTTCGGGATTATCTGATACAAAGAATTGAACAGGAAGTTCCATATTGTCGGCTGAACGGCCACAGGACAAGGCGGCTCTCAAATAATGTTAATTTCAGCTTTCGGTTTATTGAGGGGGAATCCCTGCTGATTATGCTGGATCAAAAGGGAATCTGCGCGTCCAGCGGTTCCGCCTGCACATCGGGGGCTCTGGATCCTTCCCATGTGCTTCTTGCAATCGGGCTTCCCCACGAGATAGCCCATGGTTCCCTGCGGCTTACCTTAAGCGGGGAAAATACGGTGGAGGAGCTGGACTATGTGGTGGACGCGGTCAAAGGGATTGTTGGCAGACTGCGGCAGATGTCCCCTCTTTATGAGGATTTTATCAAAGGGAAAGGAAAAGAAAATGTATAGCGAAAAAGTGATGGATCATTTTACAAATCCCAGAAATATGGGAGAGATAGACAATCCCAGCGGGGTAGGAACCGTGGGAAATGCCAAATGCGGCGATATTATGAGGATTTATCTGGATGTTGATGAAAACCGGGTTATCCGGGAGTGCAAATTCAAGACTTTTGGCTGTGGGGCAGCAGTGGCCACCAGCAGCATGGCTACAGAACTTGTAAAAGGAAAGACGGTTGAAGAAGCATTACAGGTGACAAATAAAGCGGTGATGGAAGCTCTTGACGGCCTGCCCCCTGTGAAGGTACACTGTTCTTTACTGGCGGAGGAAGCCATTCACGCGGCGCTCTGGGATTATGCCCAGAAAAACGGTATTGAAATAGAAGGGCTGCAAAAACCCAAAAATGATATCCATGAGGATGATGGGGAAGAGGAGTACTGACCGGTTTTGGATTTCGCCGGGCTGGCACATGGCATGGAGGGCGGCAATGAAGAAAAAAGTGGTGGTAGGCATGTCGGGAGGAGTGGACTCTTCCGTAGCTGCATACCTTTTAAAAGAGCAGGGATATGATGTGACAGGAGTCACAATGAGAACCTGGGATGAGGCCGGGCAGACGGAGGACGGAGAGGGATGCTGCGGTCTGTCCGGGGCTGAGGACGCCGGGCGGGTGGCGCAGGTTCTCGGAATTCCCCATTATGTTATGAATTTTAAAAGAGAATTCCGGGAAAAAGTGGTGGACTATTTTACATCGGAATATTTAAGGGGCAGGACGCCCAACCCCTGCATTGCCTGCAACAGATATGTGAAGTGGGAGTCCCTGCTTGCCCGTAGTATGGAAATTGGTGCGGATTATATTGCTACAGGGCATTATGCCAGAGTGGAGCATTTAAAAAACGGCAGATTTGCTGTGCGTAATTCCGTTACTGCAAAGAAAGACCAGACTTATGCTCTTTACAATCTGACACAGTTCCAGCTATCCCATACGCTGATGCCTGTGGGGGCATACAGTAAGGAAGAAATCAGAAGGATTGCCGAGCAGAATCATATTCCTGTGGCATCCAAGCCGGACAGCCAGGATATCTGTTTCGTGCCGGACGGAGACTATGCAGGTTTCATCCGGCGCAGTGTGCCGGATAAAGCCCCGGGCCCGGGCAATTTTGTGACACCGGAAGGTAAGGTTCTGGGCAGGCACAAAGGGATTATCCACTACACTGTAGGCCAGCGCAAAGGGCTGGGACTGTCCATGGGGCATCCGGTTTTTGTTTCCGGTCTGCGCCCGGAGACGAACGAGGTAGTTGTCAGCAGCAGTGATGTGTACCAGACCTCTCTTGTCTGTAATCAGATTAATTTCATGGGCATGGAAAATTTAAAGGAACCCCGCAGGCTGTGGACAAAAGTGCGCTATGCCCACAAGGGGCAGTGGTGTCTTGCGCGGCAGACCGGGGAAGATACCGTGGAATGCGTATTTGAGGAGCCTGTCAGGGCTGTGACGCCGGGGCAGGCAGTGGTTTTTTACGAGGGAGAATATGTGATGGGAGGCGGTACCATTGTGTGACGTCTTCCGGTTAGTGGTATAAGCTGTCCTGCGGAGCGGGACAGCTTATGGTGGCAGCCGGAAAAGATATGCGCAGACGGTATCTGGCGGGAGCGCTGCTTACGAAATCCTGCAAAATTCAGGCGCCCGTTTTTCAAAAACCGTATAATACCGGAAGCCGCAGGAAGCAAGGGCCTGGGCCGCCCGGTCAAAGGCTCTTGCGATATCTGCGGGCTTGTGGGCGTCGGAGCCGATGGTGACAATCTCTCCTCCCAGTTCCCGGTATCTTTTTAATATATCCGTACAGGGATTTAAGTCCCGGAGGCCGTAGCCGGCAGCTCCCGTATTTAACTCTATTCCCTTTTCTTTTTCAATGATGGATTCCAGAATTTTATCCAATATGTCTTTATATTTATCATAACAGTATTCTTCGTCTTTTGTTTTGCCGTACCGGACCACGTAGTCCAGGTGGCCGTAAACGTCAAAATTGTCAAATGCTTTCAGATTATCCAGAATGGACAGGAAATATTCCCGGTAGGCTTCCTCATCAGTACGCCCTTCGTAAAAATATGGGTAATAGGGATCTTTCCTGTTGCACAGATGGGAGGAGGCGATAATAAAGTCAAAATCATAGCTTCTGGCATAACGGGACAGTTCCCGGCCAAGATGGGGCTGTACCCCCAGTTCCACGCCGAAAAGAAGCTTTATCCGGGAAGCGTACTTTTCTTTGTATTTAATAAAATCATAAAGATAAGAATCCGTATTTAACTCAAAAATCCCTTCCTCTTTGGGATTGTAATAGACGTAATCCATATCCATATGCTCTGTAAAGCACATGGTCGTAAGTCCCGAATCAATTCCCTTTAAAATCATTTCTTCCATGGGAGCGGTGCTGTCTCCGGAAAAAGAAGTGTGCAGATGACAGTCTGTCTGAATATGCATTTTGATATCCTCCTCGTCTGGGTAAATGGGGCCTTGTATCCGGCAGCAGTTTATGCCTTGATGCCAGAAGCGCTGCGGCCTTTTACGGGCTGTGGTTTTTAATAACAGCCCTGCTCCAGTTTAACGGATTTTGCGTTAAAATTCAATGGCTGACAACCGAAAAGCAGCGTGTCCCGGAGCGTCTGAACCCGGCGCCCCTGTGCAATTATAAAAATAAAATTAAATATTCCAGAAAATGCAATTATTTTTCAATTTCATCTTGAACTTTCTGGACAAATTAGGTAAAATAAACCTGCTGATAAAATTTTGTCAATCTCAATTGTTGGCAGAATAATGTAAAATAATTATTCAATTTCAGGAGGAATCTAAAATGGCAGTAAGAGTAGCAATTAATGGTTTTGGCCGTATTGGTCGTCTTGCATTCAGACAGATGTTTGATGCAGAAGGTTATGAAGTAGTGGCAATCAACGATCTGACAAGCCCCGAGATGCTTGCACATCTGTTAAAGTATGATACAGCGCAGGGCAAGTACAAATACGCTGACAGCGTATCTTTCGGAGATGATTCCATCACAGTTAATGGAAAGACCATCACTATCTACAAAGAAGCAGATGCTAAGAACCTTCCCTGGGGAGAATTAAAGGTAGACGTTGTACTTGAATGTACAGGTTTCTATACCTCCAAAGAAAAAGCCAGCGCACATATTACAGCCGGCGCACGTAAAGTAGTTATTTCCGCACCTGCTGGAAATGATCTTCCTACAATCGTATACAATGTAAACCATACAACATTGAAGCCTGAAGATACAGTTATTTCTGCAGCTTCCTGTACAACAAACTGCCTGGCTCCCATGGCTAAGGCTTTAAATGACCTGGTACCTATCATGAGCGGTATCATGACAACTGTCCATGCTTACACAGGCGACCAGATGATTCTTGACGGACCTCAGAGAAAAGGTGATAAGAGAAGAAGCCGTGCAGGCGCTCAGAATATTGTTCCCAACTCAACAGGCGCTGCTAAGGCAATCGGCCTTGTTATTCCTGAATTGAACGGCAAACTGATTGGTTCCGCACAGCGTGTTCCTACTCCTACAGGTTCTACAACAATCTTAGTTGCAGTTGTTAAGGGACAGGTTACCAAGGATCAGATTAACGAAGCTATGAAAGCTGCTTCTACAGAATCCTTCGGTTACAATACAGACGAAATCGTATCCTCCGACGTTATCGGAAGCACATTCGGTTCCATCTTCGATGCTACACAGACAATGGTAGCTCCTATGGAAGACGGCAATACACAGGTACAGGTTGTTTCCTGGTATGACAATGAGAATTCTTACACAAGCCAGATGGTAAGAACAATCAAATACTTCTCAGAACTTGCATAAGATATATTCGCTTGGGCGAATGCATAGGTGAGGAATTTGAAAGACCTTAAGGGTCCGGTCTTATGGGCCGGACTCTTACTTTATTAACATAAGGATGGCTGGCCGAAATCTGGCATCCGTTGTTAATATAAGGATGGCTGGCCGAAGTCTGGTATCCGTTGTTAATATAAGGATGGCTGGCGAAGCCTGACATCCGTTATTTATTCTATTTAATATATTGAATAGAACATAAGCTGCCACGCTCTGCGGGCCAGCTTATTGCAATAAGAATATGGAGGAGATAATCATGGGATTAAATAAGAAATCAGTTGATGATATCAACGTAGCCGGAAAGCGCGTACTTGTAAGATGCGATTTCAACGTGCCTCTTAAAAACGGGGAGATTACAGACGAAACACGTATCGTTGCAGCGCTTCCCACAATCAATAAATTGTTAGCAGACGGCGGAAAAGTTATTCTCTGCTCTCATCTTGGCAAAGTTAAGAACGGCCCTAACGAGGGTGAATCCTTAGCGCCTGTTGCAAAGAGACTTTCCGAGAAACTTGGAAAAGAAGTAAACTTTGTTGCCGATTACAATGTTACCGGAGAGGCAGCAACCGCAGCAGTGGAAGCTATGAAGGAAGGAGATGTGGTACTTCTCCAGAATACACGTTTCCGCGGCAAGGAAGAGACAAAGAACGGGGAAGATTTCAGCAAAGAGCTGGCTGATCTGGCTGACGTTTACGTATGCGACGCTTTCGGTTCCTCCCACAGGGCACATGCTTCTGTAGCAGGCGTAACTGAATATATCCGTGCAAAAGGCGGCGAGTGTGCAGTGGGCTACCTGATGCAGAAAGAAATTGACTTCCTTGGAAATGCAGTAGAAAATCCTGTAAGACCTTTCGTTGCAATCCTTGGCGGCGCAAAAGTTGCTGACAAGCTGAATGTTATCAACAACCTGCTTGAAAAATGTGACACACTTATCATCGGCGGCGGTATGGCATTTACCTTCTTAAAGGCACAGGGCCTTGAGATTGGAAAATCTCTGGTAGACGATGAGAAACTTGATTATTGCAAGGAAATGATGGAAAAGGCTGAGAAGCTTGGCAAGAAAATCCTTCTCCCTATCGATACGACAGTGGCAGCTTCCTTCCCGGATCCTATTGATGGACCTATTGATGTGGAAGTAGTAGACGCTGACAAGATTCCTGCTGACATGGAAGGTCTTGATATCGGAACCAAGACAGCAGAACTTTATGCAGAGGCTGTTAAATCCGCCAAGACTGTTGTATGGAACGGGCCTATGGGCGTATTTGAGAATCCTACCCTTGCAAAAGGAACCATTGCAGTGGCAAAATCCCTTGCAGAGACAGACGCTACAACAATTATTGGCGGCGGCGATTCTGCAGCGGCTGTTAACCAGTTAGGCTTTGCTGACAAGATGAGCCATATTTCTACAGGCGGTGGCGCTTCCCTTGAATTCCTGGAGGGCAAAGAACTTCCCGGCGTAATGGCAGCAGATGACAAATAAAACGGAACAAAGTTAAAATTAAGGAGATAAGAAAATGGCAAGAAGGAAAATTGTGGCAGGGAACTGGAAGATGAATATGACTCCCAGCCAGGCAGTTGCTTTGTGTGATGAATTGAAGGATTTGGTTAAATCTGACGATGTGGATGTTGTTTACTGTGTACCTGCGGTAGACATAGTGCCTGTAGTGGAAGCTGTAAAAGGCAGCAATGTGGAAGTTGGCGCAGAGAATATGTATTTTGAAGAAAAAGGCGCTTACACAGGAGAAATTTCCGCAGCTATGCTGGTAGATGCAGGCGTTAAGTATGTAATTATCGGACATTCAGAAAGACGTGATTACTTTAAGGAAGATGATGCTTTATTAAATAAGAAAGTAAAGAAAGCATTTGAAGCAGGGCTTATACCGATTCTCTGCTGCGGTGAGACATTAGAGCAGAGAGAAATGGGCATCACTCTGGACTGGATCCGTATGCAGATTAAGTCTGATCTGGTTGGTGTGACTGCAGATCAGGTTGCATCCATGGTTATCGCATATGAGCCTATCTGGGCAATTGGAACAGGTAAGACAGCAACTACCGAGCAGGCACAGGAAGTCTGCAAGGCAGTTCGTGACTGTGTCGCTGAAATTTATGATGAAGCTACGGCAGAAGCAGTCCGCATCCAGTACGGCGGTTCTGTAAATGCAGGCAATGCTGCTGAATTATTTGCACAGCCCGACATTGACGGCGGTCTGGTAGGCGGCGCATCCCTGAAAGCTGATTTCGGTAAGATCGTCAATTATAAATAATATGTTTTTTATAAAAATCTGATAGTTAGAAAATGCAGTAAAATGGGGGTATCAAGGGAGAATAAATCCTTTGATATCCCTTTCTAATGTGTTTGGAACTGTTACTTAAAATCCGTGCAAAATCATGATTTTTTATTGTAATTTTGTTTGAAATGGTATATGATAGTAGCAATTGTGCTTTTCATGTGGATATCTTGCTTCAGCAGTGGCATTAATGCCGCTGCTGAATTTGTGCCGTTACCCTCTGTAAAGGGGTGTCAAGGAGGTTTCATGAAAAATATATTGTATCTGGTAATTCCCTGTTATAACGAGGAGGATGTTCTTACGGAAACGGCCAGGCGCCTTCGGGAGAAGATGGCCAGCTTAATTACCCGGAACAAGATTGACGGGAAAAGCCGCGTGATTTTTGTTAATGACGGGTCTAAGGACGGGACATGGGAAATGATAGAAAAGCTCCATCGGGAGAATAAGCTGTTTGGCGGCATTAATTTGAGCAGAAACCGCGGGCATCAGAATGCCCTGCTTGCCGGCCTTATGACGGTGAAGGATTATGCGGACATGGTGATTTCCATGGATGCTGATTTGCAGGACGATATCAATGCCATGGACGAGATGATTGACAAATACCTGGGCGGGACGGATATCGTGTATGGTGTGCGCAGCAGCCGGGAGAAGGATACCTTTTTCAAGAAGGCTACAGCGGAAGGTTTTTATAAGGTTATGAATACCATGGGGGCAAATACGGTGTTCAACCATGCTGACTATCGTCTCATGAGCAGACGTGCACTGGAAGGATTAGCACAATATGGCGAAGTAAATCTGTTTCTGCGGGGAATTGTGCCGATGATTGGCTATCCCGTGGATGTGGTTTATTATGAGCGCGGAGAGCGGTTCGCGGGAGAGAGCAAATATCCGCTGGGAAAAATGCTTTCTTTTGCCGTTGAGGGCATAACATCCCTGAGCACAAGGCCCATAAGAATGATTACGTTTCTTGGTTTCTTTATCTTTGTTGTAAGCATTGGCATGCTTATTTATAGTTTAGTCCGCCATTTTATGGGAGCCACCATCGTGGGATGGACAACCCTTATGGTTTCGGTGTGGGCCATAGGCGGGTTGATTCTGCTTTCATTGGGAGTAGTAGGCGAATATATTGGAAAGATATATCTGGAAACAAAATCACGACCCAGATTTATAATAGAGCAGTTTTTGAATGACGAAGTTGAATGATGAAATTTCAGGAAGAAGAAAGAATGGAGAAAAAATTGGAAGAAATATTTGAAACAGCAGGACAAATCGGCGAAGAAGCGGATGGAGCAGCGCAGAGCCAGAAATACAGTGAGTCAGGAATCCATAAGGATATTTTAAAGGCAGTCCGGGAAATGGGGTTTGAGATTATGACTCCCATCCAGGAGCAGGCGATACCAGTGCTTTTGGATGGAAAGGATATGATTGGGCAGGCCCAGACAGGCACCGGGAAGACGGCGGCCTTTGCCATTCCCATGATACAGGGGATTGACCCTGAAATCCATAAGCCCCAGGGCATTATTTTGTGCCCCACCAGGGAACTGGCAATGCAGGCGGCGGAGGAAATCAGGAAGCTTGCCAAATATATGCATGGAATTAAGGTGCTTCCGGTTTATGGAGGACAGGATATTGGAAGGCAGATAAAGGCATTAAGCCAGGGGGTACAGATTATAGTAGGGACGCCGGGAAGAGTGATGGATCACTTAAGACGTCACACCATAAAAACTTCCCATATCAAGATGATAGTCCTTGACGAGGCAGATGAAATGCTGAATATGGGCTTTAGGGAGGATATTGAGACGGTATTGGAGGATATGCCGGATGAACATCAGATGGCCCTGTTTTCGGCAACTATGCCCCAGGCGATTCTTGATATTACTGGAACTTACCAGAAGGATGCGGTGTATGTCAAAGTAACGCCAAAGGAAGTTACGGTGGCGGCTATAAAGCAGTATTATTACAGGGTGGCAAAGAAGGACAAAACAGAAGCCCTGTGCCGTCTGATTGATTATTACCAGCCTGCAAGGAGTCTGATTTTCTGTAACACCAAACGCATGGTGGATGAAATTACAATCAGGCTGAAGGAAAAAGGATATGAGGCAGAAGGCCTTCACGGAGATCTTTCCCAGAACCAGCGGGACACCGTCATGAATCTTTTCAGAAGCGGGAGATGTGCAATCCTGATTGCCACCGATGTGGCCGCAAGGGGAATAGATGTCAGCGGCGTGGACGCTGTGTTTAACTATGACGTGCCCGAAGACATTGAATACTATGTGCACAGAATAGGACGTACCGGACGTGCCGGAAAGAAAGGAAGATCTTTTACGCTGATATCCGGCAGGGAGATTTTTAAAATCCGCAATATAGAAAGAGCCTGCCATACGACCATTAAGGAAAGAAAGATTCCGACTCCGGCAGACATCACAAAAGTGAAGGCAGGCAAGCTGTTTATCGAGGCCATTGAGGTGATGGAGAGCAAAGACCTGACGGAAATGAAAAGGAGAATCCAGCAGTCGGCGGAAGAAAATGACTTTGACGTGCTTGACTTAGCGGCGGCCTTTATGCAGATGAGTATGGGTGATGAGCCGGAAGAAATCGCGGAAGAAAAGCCTTATCCTGAAAGAAGCGGCAGAAGGGAAAGAGACCGGAAAGGCCGCAGGGACAGAAGAGAGGGCGAAAGAAGAGACTCAGGCCGCAGGGAAAAACGGGATGCCGAAAGAAGAGATGCAGGCCGCAGAGACAAGAAAGACGGCGGGCGCAGGGATGCTGACCGCAGGAATAAGGACAAAAGAAACAGTGACCGCAACATGGACAGACGGGAAATTGAGCGCAGAGAGAAAGACAGAAGGGAAAAAGAGCAGAGAGACAGGGAAAGAAAAGAATTTAAAAAAGGAAAAACTGACAAGAGAGAAAAAGGCGGCATATACGCTTTTGAGAAATTTTTATCCAAAAAGAAATAAAATCTGAGGTCTTGCAGAAATGAAGGGAAATAGAAAGAAAAGAAGACGCCGCAGGAAGAAAACCTCCCCGGTAAAGTATTGGGCGGCGTTTTTACTGCTGGCGGCAGCGGCGGTAAGCGGTATTGTTGTGTGGAATTTGACCCCTGGAGCCAAAATTGCAAAGCGGCTGAAAGCGGCGGATGCTTTTGTGCAGAACAGGAATTATGAAGAGGCCATTGCTTCCTGTGTGGAAGCTTTGGAGATTGACTCTAAATCGGTGGAAGCATACCGGGCCATGGCAGGGGTTTATGTGACGAAAGAGGACTGGAATTCGGCAGAGCAGATTTTGTATAAAGGCTGGGAGAATACCCAGGATGAGACGCTTTTGCAGGAATACTGTGTGCATCTTCTCAATGACGCGGTGGCGGATATCAACGGACAGAACTGCACTCTGGAAACCCTTGGAAAATGCGTGGCGGCTATGGAGCAGAATCCGCAGGGGACGGATGCCTATAAACTGCTGGACGCCTGCTACAATCATTTATTTGCAGTGGAGGAGACAACACTGTTCTGCAGCGGGGAAAGTGACGGCGTCTGCGGTTTTGAAGCCTATCTGGACTTTATGAACCGGATGCTGGATATTTATGCTGCCAGCCCTGCGCAGGAACTTAAGGTGGAAATCCTTAAATATGCAGTGCCCTCCAATCCGGTACTGTGGCTGGATTTAAAACATCTGGAAGATTACAGGAACCTGCTTGTGCGTGCGGCGGCCCTTGACGATGGAGGAACTCTTGACAACTTAACCGCCTGTCTGGAAAAAGCAGCATGGGCACAGAGCACTTTTGCAGAAGCCTTTCGCATTTTTGAATCAGGGGAATTTGAGCCTGTCAGGGATTTTATGCAGTCGGAGGATTACATTTCCCTGAGGGACCAGTTCATTGAAGGATGCGTGGAATATTGGGAAGGAAAGACATACATACCGGTAAGCAAAGACCGGATGAAACTGATGAATGCAGAAGGAAAATGGAGTTTTTCCTTTGCAGACTTTGGGGAGTACCCGGAAGTATCAGGTGTAATTAAAATCTGGGGAACGAAGCAGGAGGATGCAGGAGTCCAGCGGATATGCATTTCCTATGAACCTCCCTGCGCAGACGGTGAATACTATCCCCACACCACCTATGAGTTTGTATACCTTTACAGCAATGTGAAAATCGGGGGACAATACGTGCCCCAGATGAACTATCGCTTTGAAACCAGAATAGCCGACCCCATGGGTACCACCTCCTGGCTAATCGGTGACTGGGGAGGCGAACACGAGTGGACAACCGAATATTAATTTCAGAGTTTTGCCCCGCCCGCCCTGCATTTCCCTGCTATGCAGTTCTCCGGACTGGAGTTCCAAATCGGATTTCACTGATGAAATGGGCAGGATAATCGTAAATGGACAGGCCGGCGCTAAGCGGCGTCCATGCCGCTAGAGCCTGAAACCGCCGTCCATGGCGGTTTCTCCCTGGCTGTGAACCATTTCATAAGTGAAATTACCGATTTTCCACTACACCCCGGAGAACTGCAGGGCAGGGAAACGCAGGGCGTGCGGGGCGAAATTTCAGCCTCCCATTAAGAGGAGGCTGTCATCATCTGTGCTGTATGGAGCCTGTAATAGGCTCCTTTTTTTGCAATTAATTCAGCCGCAGTGCCTTCTTCCACGATACCGCCGTTGTCAATTACAAAAATACGGTCGGCTTTCTGGATGGTGGAGAGACGGTGGGCAATTACGAAAGAAGTACGTCCTTTCAGAAGGGCTTCAATGCCTTCCTGTACAAGCAGTTCCGTGTGGGTGTCGATACTGGAGGTGGCTTCATCCAGAATCAGGATATTGGGATTGGAAACCATCGTTCTTGCAAAAGCAAGGAGTTGTTTCTGCCCCACAGAAAGTCCGCCGCCCCGCTCTGTTAGAAGGGTGTCGTAGCCCTGTTCCAGCTTACAGATAAAGTCATGGGCATGGACTGCCCTGGCGGCCTGGATGATTTCTTCGTCGGAAGCATCCATTCTGCCATAACGGATATTTTCCCTGATAGTCCCTGTAAAAAGGAAATTATCCTGGGTCATGATGCCCATCTGGCGGCGCAGGCTGTCTATGGAGACTTTCTTTACATCATAGCCATCGATGGATACGGTGCCTTCCTGTACATCATAAAAACGGCTTATGAGATTGACGATGGTGGTCTTGCCCGCCCCTGTGGGACCCACAAGGGCGATAGTTTCACCGGGTTTTATATGAAAGCTTACATCGTCCAGCACCTTAACATTTTCCTCATAGGAAAAACTTACATGGGAAAAGGATACCTGTCCGCGGATAGGAGGGATTTCCATCACATCTTCAGCGTCTTTAAGAGCCGCGTCTGTGTCTAATATTTCAAATACCCGTTCTGCCGCCGCAATGTTGGTGATAATCTGGTTATAAAAATTGCTCAGATTCATAATGGGGTTCCAGAACATGCCGATATAGCTTCCGAAAGCAATAAATGTTCCGATGGAAACTGCATCTTTTCCAAGAACCGAAAGACCCACAAAATAGAGGGCGGCTATGCCCACGCCCCAGCTTAAGTCAATGACGGAACCTATGCCGTCCACGAGCCGGACTGCCCTGATAAAGGAAAAGCGGTGGGCGTCTAAAAGTTCGTCAAAGGTCTGGCTGGTTTCTTCCTCTGCGGAGAAACTCTGGATAATGCGCATACCGGACATGTCTTCGTGGACAAAGGCATTCAGGTTGGAGGATTTTTTACGGAAGTCCTGCCATTTTTTGTGGGAATAAACCTGTATCAGCCATATGCACAGAATCATAAATGGCAGGCTGCACAGGGAAGCGGCGGCCAGAACCGGGTTTTTAATGAACATAATGGATGCTACCGCCGCCACCGTTGCAAAATCCGGTATCAGGGTGGTCACGAAATTGTTCAGTACCTCTTTCAGGGAATTGATGTCGCCGATGATACGGGCCAGTATCTTTCCCGTGGGACGGCTGTCAAAAAACTGCAGGTCCAGCGTCTGGATGTGGGAATATAATTCCTGACGTATGGTCAGCAGGATGCGGTTGCATATTTTAGCCATAATGTACATACGCACTTTGACCCCGGCAATCATCAGCAGGTTGAGGATGACGGCAAAAAGGATGAGACGGGCAAGGCCATACATATCTCCCCTTGAAATATAGTTGTCAACAGCCTCCTCCATCACAAGGGGATTGAGCAGGGATACCATGACACAGAATATCATGATAAGCAGTACAATGGCGATTTCTTTTTTATAGGCAAGAAGATAGGAGAGCAGGCGAAGGAGCGTGCGGACTTTGCCGCTCTGTGAGGTCTGCTCATCTTCTTTATAGGAATTGATGCTCATGCTGTAATTTCCTCCTTTGGTTCACCGTACTGGGCCATATAGGTCTGGTAATATAATCCTTTTGCGGCAAGCAGGCTGCGGTGGGTGCCCCGTTCCGCAATCCGTCCGTTTTCCAGAATCAGGATTTCATCGGCGTGGCATACGGCGCTGATACGGTGGCCGATAATAATTTTAGTGGTATCCGGCAGGCTGCGCAGGGTTTCGTGTATAGACTGTTCGGTTTCCATGTCCAGGGCGGAAGTGGAATCGTCCAGTACCAGCACAGGCGTCTTTTTGGCCAAAGCCCTTGCGATGGTAATCCGCTGTTTCTGGCCGCCGGAAAGCCCCACGCCCCGCTCGCCGATTACGGTGTCATATTGCTTATCCATTTTTTCAATAAAGCTGCCTGCCTGTGCGCGTCCCGCAGCTTCCCGTACACAGGCAGGGGAGAGACGGTCTTTTTGTCCCAGCTTTACATTTTCAAGAATGGTATCCGAAAACAGAAATACATCCTGCATGACCAGGGAAATGGAACTGCGAAGCTGTTTTAAAGTTAAGTCTTTTATATTTACATCGTCAAGACAGATGGAGCCCCCGGTGGCATCGTACATGCGCTGGAGCAGGTAAATCAGGGAACTTTTTCCGGCCCCGGTGGCGCCCATGATTCCGAGAGTCCTGCCCGGCTCAACCGTAAAAGTAATGTCATGAAGGATTTCATGTTTATCCGCCTTGTGGAAGGACACATGGGAAAAGGTGATTTTCCCTTTCACTTCCGGCAGGATGATGGGAGAGGGTATTTCAGTCACAGTGGGCCTTTCCTGATAAATTTTCTTAAGCCTGCGGTTGGAGGCTATGGCCGATGAAAAGCTGTTGGTCAGCCAGCCCAGCATTTCCATGGGCCAGACAATGTTCATGGAGTAAGCGGTAAAGGCGCTTAAAGTGCCAAGGGTAATCTCCCCCTTTTTTACCAGGTACCCGCCAGATAACAGAATCACAATGGGAAGCAGGTGGGAAATAAGGGAAAGATACGGGTGGTATTTTACAAACAGTCTGGACTGCTTCATATTCAGGTCATAGTAACGCTGGTTGTGGGAAAGAAATTTGGAAATCTCAAATTTTTCCCTTGCAAAGGACTTGACGGTGCGCACGCCCGCAAGATTTTCCTCTGCAACCGTATTTAAAGCGGCGTTTTCTTCGCTGATTGCCTCATATACCTCGTCCAGCTTCCGCTCCATGAAAATGGCGATGACGGCAGCGACGGCCATACAGATGGTGGGAAGGACTGCCAGCTTCCAGTTTAGACTGTACATGCAGAATAAAATAATGGAAGTATGTATGACTACCTCAATCATGAGCATTCCTACAAAGGTAAGGCCGTCCCATATTCTGTCCACATCATCCTTGACCCGGCTCATAAGCTCCCCGGTTCCTGTCCGGTCAAAAAACTCGGCGCTCAGGGACTGGATATGGCGGAATAAATCGCGCCGTATCCGGGCGGCGATAAGGGACCCCGTGGCGTCAAAAGTGTATTCCTTTACATATTGGAAAATGCACCGTCCGATTCCCACACCTAAAATGCCCAGAAGCAGCAATGTCAGCCTGTCTGTCTGGCCGCCAAGGACTACATCGTCAACAATATGCTTTGTAAGCTGGGGCGAAAGCATATCCAGAGAAACACTGATAATCAGGGACAGGATTGCAACTGAAAATGCAAGTTTGTGTTCCCAAAGGTAAGTTGAAATTTTTTTCATATTTATTATGCTCCTTCTAAAGACTGAAAAATTTTATATTTGTCTTTTCCTTATTTGCACAAAAAAACAGCCATGGAAATTACCATGACTGTGTAATGCCTTTTATCCGGGCTGACAGCGTTTGCTGCAATAAGCTGGCTTTTGTGGCAGAGTTTGTTCTTCGCACAAACTTTATTTTGGCTGACTGCTTTGTTTTCAGAAAAATTCTCCTGGTGGGAAGTTTTTCTATGGAAACAGGCTGCCGCTATTAAAAGCCGGATTGTGAACACATAAGAGGTCAGGTAATTTCGATATTATTATGTTGAAATGTGATAAATTTCCATTGGGTTCAAAAATTGTAAACATATTATTTAACATTAAAATTACCTCCTTTCTTACGCGTCTATACATCCGTGAGGGATGCATGGTTCTCAGATACAAACATAACATACTCTTTTCGGAAGAATTTGTCAACACATTTTTTTATATTGCTTGTTATGAAGGTTATAGCAGCGATTCGGGGCGATAATACCCCTCACACCTGAACCATGTATAGTAACTTATGAAGTGAACAGCAATATATACTTTGTGGGTATATATAAATATTGATTATAAGTATTTGTAATAAAAGTAAAAAAATATTATACTGGATATAAGATGTATCATTGCCTGAAAGATTCTTTCTGCAGGGACATTTCAGGCAGTAGAATAAATTTGGAAGCATGGCGGGCAGGGTGAAAAGTAGTTCTAAAGTTTACAGCAGAGGCTGTTTTGCTAAGAACTACTAAGTTTCACCCGGAAAAATGCTTAAAATACGCCCTGAAAGGGCGGCATGGAGGATTAGTATGAGATATAATTTTGATGTGAGAACAGACAGGCGCGGTACGAACAGTTTAAAGTGGGATGTCACGGAAGGGGAACTTCCCATGTGGGTGGCGGATATGGATTTCCAGACCGCGCCGGAAATAAAAGAGGCCATTCTAAAGAGGGCGGAGCATGGTATTTTCGGATATACCGTCATACCCGACGAGTGGTATCATGCCTATATCCAGTGGTGGGAGAAGCGTCATGATTTCAGAATGGAAAAGGAATGGATGATTTTTACTACAGGTGTGATGCCTGCTGTTTCCAGCGCGGTGAGGAAGCTGACCGGAGTGGGTGAAAATGTGCTGATACAGACGCCTGTATATAATATGTTCTTCCAGGTGATTGCCAACAATGGCAGGAATGTGGTGGAAGCGCCGCTGAAGTATGATGGGGAGAATTACCATATTGATTTCGGGGAACTGGAAAAGAAACTATCCAACCCCCAGACCACTATGATGATTCTATGTAACCCCCATAATCCCGTAGGTAAAATATGGGACAGGGAGACCCTTGCAGAGATCGGGGAGTTGTGCTGCAGACATCATGTGACAGTCCTTTCCGATGAGATTCACTGTGATTTGACCGCACCCGGCTGGGGATACATTCCTTTTGCATCCGTTTCCGATACATGCAGGGATATCAGTGTTACCTGTATTGCACCTACGAAAACTTTTAATCTGGCCGGTATCCATACGGCGGCGGTTGTGGCGGCGGACGAGGTGCTGCGCCATAAAATGCGGCAGACATTAAATACTGATGAAGCGTCAGAACCCAATGCATTTGCAGTGGATGCGGCAGTTGCCGCTTTTACCCGGGGGGAGCCCTGGCTGGATGAACTGCGGGAATATATCTGGGAGAACAAGCGGATGGTCAGTGAATTTTTAGCGGCACATGTGTCAGAAATAAAGGCTGTTCCCTCAAAAGCCACTTATCTGATATGGCTTGACTGCGGATGCCTTGTGGGAACCGGCAGGGAAATAGGCCGTTACTTAAGGGAAAAGACGGGGCTGTATCTTTCGGGCGGCAGCCAGTATGGGAAGTGCGGTGAAGACTTTTTGAGGATGAATGTGGCATGTCCCCGAAGCCAGGTGGAGGAAGCGCTTGGCCGGATGCAGGAGGGGATTGCCGCATATACGCAGTGGGCGGGAAGTCTCTGCTGACAGGCAGCAAAGGCTTTTGTGCCTTTATTGCTGAAATGTTTACTTTGCACAATAACATGGTTATATGGATAACAGTAAGAGACTCCCTGCAAAACTAACGCTGTTGTATCTTATCCAGATATCTTTTAAGGGCTTCATCAATAAATTCCAGGTCGTCATTGGACAGAAGTTTCAGTTTATTGACAATTTGGTGTATCTGGTTAGGGGATTTTAAATCACTGTCAAAAAACTCCAGAGGACTGATATTGAAATAACTGCAGATTTCAAAAAATGCCGTCATGGAAGGCGAGGTCCGTCCGGAACTGATGGACTGGATATAGGATTTGCTGTGCCCCAATTCCAGGCTTAACTGATATTCGGATATATCTGCCTGCATTCTCAATTCAGTTATTCTGTCTCTCACAAACTTTTCGTCCATATAACCACCTCTTTAAACAGTGTATATAAAAAATGTTCTCCTCATACCGCTTAAAATAGTGAAAATGTCTCGAATTTATTTAAAATAGATAATTTAAATAGCTATATGGTAAAATAAATGGAATTATTTGTAATCATATATATCATTGGCTGGCTTTTTGGGCATCTGTTTATCCATATACGCCAGCGGTAAATGTTTGATATGATGTATGGGAAAGATGGGAAAGGAACGGTGAGATACAGGCAATGAATGACAAGGTTTATGAATATGAATCCCTGATTTATGAGGCTGACCAAAAAGGCGGCGCTTATGTGGTGTTTCCCTACGATGTCAGGGAAGAATTTGGCAGAGGCCGGGCGAAAGTGCACGTCTCATTTGACGGAGAACCTTATGACGGAAGTATTGTGAACATGGGCGTTAAAAATGAGGACGGCAGTATCAGCTACATTATCGGTATACGGAAAGATATCCGCGCACGGATAGGGAAACAGCCCGGGGATAAAGTTTTGGTGACAGTTAAGAAAAGACAGTAACTGCGCGTTACTGTTCACACAGACCTGCGCATTTACTGCGCTGGTCGTAAGAAAGTGAT
>CAMWUN010000043.1 GCA_947177425.1 uncultured bacterium | reverse complement strand
TCTTCGCGAGCCTGCTTATTAACAAACGCTGTCTCTCTTCGCGAGCCTGCTTATTAACAAACGCTGTCTCTCTTCGCGAGCCTGCTTATTGTAAAAAAAGCCGGGAAGATTCCCGGCTTTTTTTACATATGAACAGTTCGCAAAGCGTGTTGTCCGTTGTTTTATCTTATAATTTCATTCCAGCTTGATATCCCTATGATATCCTTTGCAAAATCCGTATATTGTGCATGCTGGTCAGTATCGATATACTTAAATACGTTATAAATCTGCTTATGGGTTCCGCCTGTGTTGCTCAGTCCAAATGCAAGTCCCTGGGCCACTTCTTCCCCTGCGTCCGTCTCCCGGTTCAGCAAAAAGCCGTCAATCTCATCGTAAGCCGCTATCTTATAATAGGCATAGGCAAATGCCGCCGCCTGATAAGCTTCACCCGCATGGGAGGTATACCCCAGCTCACTGATTAATATGCTCCGCACCTCTCCGTCCACTGTCAGAAACTGGGGCTGCTTTAAATAGTCAATCAATACTTCTATATTTGCCATGCTCATCATGGATGAGCCTGCATTATGCTCAATATACTTGGACGCGTTCCAGGTTCTCGTCTCTGTAAGAGGCACATTGTAGGGATGCTGCGCCACGCCCCAGTCAATATTTCCCTTGGAAGTAATATTCCTGTTGAACACATCCAGAATATCCCGGCCGTCATAGTTGGTATTGTTTCTGATGTCCCTGTCCCACTGCTGGTCAAGGGATATGTATACATTTGCGCTGCTGCTTACACTTTTTATGGCAGTGTAGAATACCCTGAATCCCCGCGCAAACTCCTCCACGTAGGTTTCAATGTCGGTGTATGCCATATAATTCCACTCTTTCCGGGCGTTGATTTCATTGGCAATAATCCAGTTGGAAATCTTTCCATGCCTATTGTCCGAATATCTCTCCGCCAGAAAAGTGCCAATCATCGCCATATACTCCACTCCCGATTCCTCCGCCCCGTTGAACATGCCGTAAGGAGCCGTGCTTCCGGTTCTGGACTGGGGATGCATCAACTGCGGATAGGCAGACGAATAATTATTCAGAATAATTGCGGTAGTGGAAATACCTTTGGCAGTAAGGGTGCCGAACACCAGGTCATATTCCGAAACCACCTGCCCGTTAATGGCATAGGTCTTTCCATTATAAGTGTACTGGATGGTAGGATATGCCGGGTGGGTGGATGGCCCCAGCAGCCGGGCAACAGGTATATTGTAGGCCGCCTGCTTGACTCCAAGGTCGTCCAGCTCGTTTCCGCGAAGCCTGTTGGGATCCACCAGAAGTCCTTTTTTTGAGGCCGGCTGTACATAAACGGAAGTGTACTTTGCAATCACCTCCGGGTTGGTGATATAGGCAGGCCGGCCCACCTGCATGTACTGGCCGTCCTTTTTCACTGCAACCACAAATTTTTTATAAAGACGGCTTCCTGCAAGGTTGTAATTTAACGCCGCTGTCATATTCGTCACATTATCCTTATAATCCCGTGCAATATATTCGCTGTCCTGGCTGATAGCGCTGTCATAAGTATTTAATGCAAAAAGATAATAATATTTGTCATCGCTTTTAGGAACGCCGTCCCCGGAAGCAGTCACGGAAACCCTTTTTGTATCGGGATCTATGATACAGTCAACAGACGCGAAATCCTCCGCCTCACTGCCGCTGATATCGTGGGTTTCGGGCCTTTTACGGTAAGAAGACCATACGGCATTTCCCGCTGTTACAATGTGGTCTATAACATCGCCGCCAATATCCCCCTGGGCCGCCGTATCCGGTATCACACTTTCTATAATGTCAGGGATAGTGATTTCCGCAATATCTCCCCCGCTATTTTTATGCATAACCAGCAAAAACGCAACCGCTCCCACCGTCAGGAGCAGCAGCACCCCCAAAAGAACTAAAAGTACCTTCACCAGTTTCTTCATCCCGGCTCTTCCATCCTTATCCGGCGGCGCCTTTTTTACATGCTTATTTTTGAAAAGTTTGTTTTTATCCGGTTTGCCGTTGTTTCCGGTTTCTCCATTCATGTTTTTCTGCTTCCTTCTTATTCCATTTATTTTTTCCTGCTCTTAAGCCACTTCATATGCTCTTTAATCTTAACCTCATATCCATTGCCGGAAGGATGATAAAATTCCTTCCCACTTAGTTCATAAGGCAGATACTGCTGCTCCACATAATGATCCGGATAATCATGGGCATACAGATACCCCGTACCATGCCCCAGCCGTGCTGCTCCCTTATAGTGGGCGTCCTGCAGGTGCGTGGGGATTGGCAGATTCCCTGTTTCCTCCACAGTCTCCATGGCCTGCGCAATGGCCTTTACGCAGGCATTGCTTTTGGGAGCACATGCCACATAGAGAACTGCCTGGGAAAGAATAATCTGGGCTTCCGGCATACCCACCCGCTCCGCCGCCAGAGACGCATTTACCGCAACCTGCAAAGCCTGCGGGTCAGCGTTTCCCACATCCTCAGCCGCGCAAATCATAATCCTTCTTGCCACAAATGTCACACTCTCTCCTGCATAAAGCATCCGCGCCAGATAGTAAACTGCCGCATCCGGGTCCGATCCTCTCATACTTTTAATAAAAGCAGAAATTGTATCATAGTGGTTATCCCCCGTTTTATCGTAGCGCACCGCCCTCTTCTGGATGCATTCCTGGGCCACTTCCAGAGTAATATGTATCTTCCCGTCCTGTGAACGGTTCGTAGTCATGATTCCCAGTTCTATGGCATTCAGCGCATGTCTGGCATCGCCTCCCGCAATATCCGCCAGAAACTCCATGGCGCCCTCATCCAGCACCGCATCATAAGAGCCCATGCCCTTTTCCCTGTCATAAACCGCCCTGCGGAGCAGTTCTTTGATATCCTCCCTGTCAAGAGGCTTTAATTCAAAAATAACTGACCGTGATATAAGTGCGCCGTTCACCTCAAAATATGGATTTTCCGTGGTAGCGCCTATCAGGATGATTGTGCCGTCCTCCACAAAAGGCAGAAGATAGTCCTGCTGCCCCTTATTGAAACGGTGGATTTCATCGATGAAAAGTATGGTCTTTTTCCCATACATTCCCAAGGCATCCTTAGCAGTCTTAATCACCTCTTCCATATCCTTCTTGCCCGCAACCGTGGCATTAATCTGGGTAAACTCCGCACTGGTGGTATGGGCAATCACCCGGGCAAGGGTGGTCTTGCCTGTCCCCGGCGGCCCGTAAAAAATAATAGAACTTATCTTGTCCGCCTTGATTGCCCGATATAAAAGCTTATCCCTTCCAATAATATGCTGCTGCCCTACTACCTCCTCCAACGTGGACGGCCGGAGTCTTGCCGCTAAAGGAGACTCCTTCTCCCTGCTGGTGCTGCGCATATATTCAAATAAATCCATACTAATCTCCATTCCGCCTTGTTTTGGCACAGATATCACGCACCTGGCTCACAGAACAACGCAAAGCTGAGCCGGCTAACTTTCCTGCGCAAACTGCTTATAAAGTCTGGCATGGTCGCTGATGCACCGGAAAGGACTGTTGGCCTTTGCTGTCACACAGACATATCCTTTTCCACTGTTATCCACTGCATAACTGGCCGCACAGTTTCCGGACTGTTCCACATAGCCTGTTTTTCCGCAGATAACCTCTCCCCCTGAATCCTTGTCCTCAATCCGGCGGAGAAACCAGTTTGACAGTTCAATACCCTCCGGGTGCTGCAAAGTGGCTGATGTGGTATATGTGTGCGCCGTCATGACCTTTTTACAGAATTCATTGTCAATCGCCGCCTCCATAATCATTGCCATATCATAGACAGTACTGTAATGGTTCTCATCGTAAATCCCCACACAATTGGTAAAATGGGTGGTACCGGACAGTCCCAATTCCTCAACTTTGCGGTTCATCATTTCCACGAAAGCTTCCTGGTCCCCCGCCACATAAATGGCAAGCGCAAGCGCCGCGTCTGCACCGGAAGGAAGTACCGTCCCATAAAATAAATCCAGTATGCTGATTTCCTCATCCTTCTCAAATCCTGCGCTGCTGCAGCCGTTTACATATCCGTAATCCGTAATGTCGAGAGTCATGGTAAAAGTGTCTTCCAGATTTCTGATATTCTCTGCCGCTACTAAAATGGTAAGCACCTTGGTCATGGAGGCCGGATTAATCCTGTCTTTCGCGTACTTCTGGGCGAGTATGTTATTGCTGTCCAAATCAACCAGCACCGCATACCCGCTGTAGAATTCTTCTCCCGAATTGAGTTTGTCCCATATAGGCTGCGTATCGGCCGTCACATCAGCCGTGTACACCTTCTGCCGGTCCTCTCCTTTTAATGTCTGTATCACCTTGCTGACCTGGCTTATTTCTTCTTTCTCCTCGTCTTTTTCCCCTGTCTGGCTGCTTTCTGCCCCTTCAGGGTTTCCCGGCTGTTCTTCCGGCTCCGCCTTTACGCTCCCATCCCCGCCTTCATTTCCGTTGCCTTTTACGCTGTCATCTTTGCTTTCATTTATAATGTCATTTATCGTATCATTTGTATTATCATCTGCATCTTGGACCGACGCCCTTTCTGCGCTTTCCTGCACGTCCCCGGAAGGCTTGCGTATCAGTCTGCTCCCTGCAAACAGCAGAAAGCACACCGCCATGCCGCCGGCCGCCAGCGGCGCAAATTTCCTGAAATAACTGCGGAACAAAAGCTGCTTCTGCTTGCTCTTACGCATCTGCTCTATCCGCTGTCTGTGCCTTTCTCTGGCCGCTTCCTCATCATTCAACTGCTCAATCACTCAAAATACTCCTTTTACGCGGCAAATAACAGTTCAGAGGAACTGAACCGTTACATGCAAAATCCAATTTAGGTACAAAAAAACTTGCCCCTTGGCAAGTCTGCTATACAGCATTTACAAAAGGTTCCTGTCATAAATACAGGGCATTTCTGCCCCCTTTAAAAGGATAACCTACGGAAGGGTAAATGTCAAGAGAATGTCCAACGACATCCACGACAAACCCATTCATGGGGTTTGTCGTGACTTGATGATTGAACAGTCTTTACACCTTCCCAACAATCCGTTATAATATGATTACAGAGAAGTACATACTATCTAAATAATTCAAAAGGCGGTGAAAAGATGGTCCAGGAAATAACTGAAAAAGAACTTATCACAGTAACCATTGATAACTATATGAATCTTCAGCGCATCAAAAAATGCAAATGGCGGTAACGAAAACAAAGAACTGGATTATCAATTAAAAGGGCTTGTTGCTAAATTATCCAGTTTTGGGATAAATGTTGAAGATTTAACACTTTAACAGTAACACTATAATTTCATAAACGACCACATAAACCAAAGGTGTAAAGCCTGTTGAATTATTAAGGCTTTATACCTTTTTAATTCTGATTACCTGCTCTTATCTCACACTGAATAGCATTTCACATTTTTATAAAAAAAGAACCTGCGCAGCTTTATGCAATTGTTTCCATAGCAGGAAATAATTGTTATGGTGCAGGACCCGGGAGCGATATATGATGATACCAAATTTGAAAGGAAAACATGTACTTTTCATTACCACTAAAAATCTGGATTACATACGAAATACACAGGAAATCTGTCTGATAAAAGAACAGGCCGCGTCCTGCACTGTCATTGGATCACTGGATAAGCATTATTTTTTCCGTCTTCTGGCAGTATTTTTTGCATTATTTACCACCTCCGCTTCCAGATTCGACACTGTATTCATCGGCTTTGCCCCGCAGCTAATCCTTCCTTTATTTAAGTGGAAGTTCAAAAAAAATGAAATCATCATTGATTTCTTTATTTCCATGTATGATACTCTGTGCCATGACCGCAAAAAAGTGAAGTCAGACAGCGCTGCCGGACATATTCTCCACTTTATAGACCGGACTGCCCTTTCTTATGCAGATATCGTCATTTGCGACACAAACGCCCATGGCAGATATTTTATGGACGAGTTCGGCGTTTCCACAGACAAACTATACACCCTGTACCTGCAGGCAGATACTTCCATCTATCATCCTCTCCCGGACTGTAAACCAGCCCATCTAAAGGATAAATATGTCGTTCTTTATTTTGGCAGTATACTTCCTTTACAGGGAACTTCCGTCGTTCTGGAAGCAATGTCCCTTTTAAAGGAAAATAAAAACCTGTATTTCTACTTTATCGGCCCGGTAAAAGGAAAAGATACGCAGGAAACCTGTCCTGTCTCTGATAATATTTCCTATATAGACTGGCTTTCCCAGAAACAACTGGCACAACATATCGGCCAGGCTGATTTGTGCCTTGCCGGCCACTTTAATCCGGAAATTGCCAAGGCAAAACGAACCATCCCCGGTAAAGCCTATATTTACAAAGCCATGTGCAAACCCATGATTTTGGGTGACAATCCTGCCAACCGGGAATTATTCTGTCAGAACTCTGACACCGCATTTGTGGAAATGGGTAATGCCAGGGCACTTGCTGACGCAATACTTGCTTTTTATAAGGAACACGCGTCAGCCTAAAATGCTTTGCGCTATATGCAGCATATAAATCCCCACGCCAAATCTGCATCTTCCCATTAAAATTACAGCTTTCAGCTTCCACTCAGCTTTTTTCATCCTGACTTCACGGAATGCTGTACGGTATGGTTCCATGCCCAGAGTTTCTTTCACATATTTTATTTTCTCCTTTAATCCTGCCTTATTAAGAGGATTAAAAAAACACAGCCTGCAGCAAATGCTGAATGATTTGATGATTCTGCAGTAATATGCCTGGGTCAGTTCCTCTTCGTCTCTTTCATCCAGACTGCCCCTCTGAAAATATTCTGCCATATAGTTATTTATATATTTCCATACCTGACAGTCCTGACTGACACGGTCGGGCTTGTAACTGTTTGTAATGGAATCCGGCACATAACGGTAATGGTAAATTTTTTCCTTACAATATACAACATTATCTGCCTCCCCAAAGACCTCCATGTTAAAAACCATATCGTCCAGTACCTTCAGTTCTTGTTTAAAACGTATCTGGCATCTGTCCAAAAACTTCTTTCTGTACACCTTATCCCATGGAGCCGCCAAAGGAATCTTCGTTCCCATTCCTGTACCCGGAAAATAAAGCGCTCCTCTTTGCAGTCTGCTTATCTTCTGCCTGCCTTCTAAGGAAAATTCTTCCCTGAAATGCTCCCAGCCATCTTCCTTTCCATCTACATTTTTCCATGCATCCATCAATATCACATCTGCGCCAGGGTTTTCCTTTGTTTTGCACAGCAGAATATCAATTGCTCCCTCTGCCATCCAGTCATCGGAATCCATGAAATACAGCCATGCACCCTCAGACAAATCAATTCCTGTGTTTCTGGCCGACGCTACCCCTTCATTTTCCTTGTGAATTACTTTGATAAAAGGATATTCCGACGCATATCTGTCTGCAATCTCTCCTGAACTGTCGGGAGAACCATCGTCAATAATAATTACCTCTGCCTCTTTACCTTTCACCTGATTTACTATACTGTCAAGGCATTTATTCAGATATTTTTCTACCTTATAAACTGGTATGATGATGGAAATCTGCGGGAACATTTGCATATACCTTTCTTTTTGATTCTTTTGGGTTTAAGTGTACCATATCCCTTTGCTTCTTTCTATAAGCAATTATGTACCAAATTTTAAACCTTCTACTACCCGCCATGCTCCCACTTTACTAAAATTATATAAAAAATGTAAAAGGGACAATATAACAACACTATGTCATATCACCCCATTAAAATTTATTTTTATTCTTTCGCTATCTTCGCCCATAACTCCCGATTTCGATTCCAGATAGATAAAAACTCCTCATTCCCGACAGGACAGGGCCTTTTTCCTATCTCTATAGTAATACTTGTTACATTCTGGTTCAGCATCACCCAATCTCCAAAACCTCCTAAAGAAACGCTGGCAGAATCCTTACAGTTTTCCGGCCGGTAACGGATTAGTTCTGAAGCTTTTTTTGCAAGAGTCTCCGACCTGTCTGACATCTCTTGGGAGTTGCCTTCCACATCATAATAAATAAGCTGCCCCCTAGCGTGATAGCTGATAACACATTCATATAAAGTATTTTCCAAAAGTGTCGTAAGCGCCTTTGTCTCTGGCTCCGAATTTGCAAAATATCCCTTAAAAGAATCATACCCTGGCTCACCCTTCTGCTGGATGTTTTCCCATCCTGCATCAAAGTTCCGATTAATATCCACCCCATTTGCATTGGCCTTCCATTGGGATAAATACTCTTCATAAGAAATAATTTCGTCATACCCTTCCGCATATCTGTCATAAGCGGGATTAGCATAGGTGTCACACCAATACAAATCTCCGTTGCTATCCACTGCATGAATCATCGTCTCCTTATCCCTATTATAGGATGCGCGCATCATGCTGACTGTTTCCTCACTGGAAACCGCAGCTTCCCCCTTCTGGCTGATGGAAACACCGTCAGGATTAGTCATAGGCAGGATGTGGAAACATACTTTATAAAATAAATCCTTATAAAATTCATCTTCATAATAACCATTTTCATAATAAGCAAGATAATATTCCAACATTTTCATAACCAGTTGACTGCTGATATATTCCCTGCCATGAATCCCTGCCTGAATCAATACTTTCCTTTCTGCATCCTGGTTGCCTAAAATCACCCTGTATAAAGTCCTTCCTTCCACACTCTTTCCGATAGAATCTAAAGACACATATTCCGGATACGTTTCCTCCATTTCACGCAAGTCAGTCTCCATCTCTTCGTAAGTATAAATTCCGTTTTGAGTGTCTACCACGGTTAGCAGGGAATCATCGCTCTCACAAAATACTTCAATACAATAATTAGTAGCACAATATCCTTTATAGCAGTCATCTAAAGTACTGACATAATAAAATTCTATACCATTTACTTCCGCAGTCTCCCCTGCTTTCTTCAACATAGTATCTGGATATATCTGTGTAATTATCTCCGCGTCAAACCCAGGATTAGTGCGCATAGACATACTCTCAATAGGGACTGCCATATAAAGAATCTCTTTCCGTTCCGGCACCGTGCGTTCTTCTACTTCTTCCACTTCTTCTACTTCCTGCATTACCTCCACCGCTTCTTTTTTCCCACAACCATAAGCCAGCGACAAAAACATTAAAATAGCAGATATGATACAAACAATCTCTCTCCATTTTCTCATAAGTACCCCATAATTTCTTCTACTCAATTTGCAGACTTTTTATGTAATTTTTTATTCCTGTTGCAATACCTTTCGCCATTTTCTGCTGAAATTCCGTATCCTGCATCAATTTATCTTCTTCCCGATTGGTCATGAACCCCATTTCAATAATTGTAACCGGAACACTGCACCAGTTGATTCCCGCATAGTCATCGCTCTCACGTATGTCATTTTTTTTAATATCAGTTTCTTTCGTATACGCATCAATCACGCATTCCGAAAGCTTTCTGTTTTGCTCGTAATTAGCACGTACGTTCTCATACTTACTGTTCGGGGTATTGCAGATGGCCATAGCGCCCCTTGCCTCTGGGTTTTCACTTCCGTCAGCATGTATTCTAACAAATACTTTTGCCTTTATGTTATTTGCCAGCATTGCTCTTTCCTTATTGCTGATATTTACATCAGAAGTTCTCCTTACCATAATTACTGTATAATCGTCTTTCAGCATTTCCTCCACCTGAAGGGCTATATCAAGAGTCAGTTCATACTCCAGCACCTCTGTTGCCTTTCCCTGTGTTCCCGAAGCTGTCTTATCTTTGGTTTTCGTCTCTCCCGGTCCTATGGGTTCTTTTTCTGAATTTCCCTTTTCCTGATGACCGGCATCAATTACAATTACATCACGGGTAACTGTAAATTGACCGCATTCTCTTTTTGACCGGATACAGTCACTCCACACATATCCTATCCCTGTCTCCCCGTATTGAATCAGTGAATAAGGATTTCCTTCGTTTGATAATGTGACCTCCTCCCCTCTTTTCAATACTATCAACGGGGAACTTTCGGTATTAACAGAAATATCACTTTCCGCATAAACTGGAAGTTCATCTACAAGAACAAGATAACCATTCTCATTCTCTTCGATCTCAACTTCCTTTTCGTCTTCCTCCATCTGCTTAATAATAGATTCCATTTCCATGACAGTTTCTGCTTTTGCTGTTTCTCTCTCCTCTTCTTTCAGATACAGATAACGAAAGAGTATTGCCTCCCCAACTAAAGCCATAATTAATACCGAAAATATAAATGCTGTCAAAATTTTTTTCATTTACATCCCCCTGCCGTTGGATATTGTCCACCATAGACGTCACTTTTCCTAAATTATTTATTCTTGTTCTCATAGTCCAGAATAAAATCCTTGTTATACAGTTCATACTCGTTAAAAACTTTTGCCGCATAATCTTCTGTAAATTCTTCTGGTAAAATTTTCCCCTCATACCATGAACAATTATTAAAATAATCCTGAAGCCCCTCATCATCAAACAATCGGTGATGTCTTGCATAAATTTCATTGCGTGCTAACCTTCTCTCTTCCGGGGAAAGTCTCTCCAGATCTTTCTCAGACAAATATCTTCTGTCACTGTCCGGTATCACATATTCTTTCTGCTGAATGATTTCTTTCTCCATCTCTGCCTCAGGCGATGGAAATGCTGCCATCTCCTGTTCTTCATTAATGACCGGCGATGGAGATATAGTCATAAAAGAATTATCATGTTCTCCTCCTGACTTGCCGTTGAATGCAACATACACCATTCCTACAAAAACAAGAAGAATAATTGCAATTACTACTACCCATTTTTTTCTGGATTTTTTTCTTTCTGCTTCCACTTTTTGAGTATATAATTTTGAATCTATTAACGGTTTTTGGTCTAATGTCATGGAAGGAAGCGTTGTCGGTTTCTTCACTTCAAATGAATATAAACAATAAGGACACATTGTGGAATCATCCTGAATCAACTTTTGACAGCCTGGACAAATCTTCATCTTCTATTTTCCTTCCTCTCATCTTAAGTTTTCCCGCATAACCATCCGACACTGTCTTCACCTTACTGATATCATCCATGTATAAGTTAATCGTCCCTATAATAAACAGAAAAATGGCATGTGGTAAAGTTTTCTGGAACATTTCAATATATTTTCTTTATCTTTTTTCCGTAATTCCATACGCAATTACACTTATTACACTTATAAACGAAAGAGCAAATAGACCGCACATCTTTATCTTTATCCCCGGCAATAAATATGCCGCTACAATGCCAATGGTCATTATCAGAAAAGTTACAGTATAAAGCAGCCAATGCAGTAAAAAAACTCTCCTTCCATGCTTAAATCCTTTTCTTATTCCACTACTTTTACCTGCCTTTACTACAGACATAAAAATAAAAGATATAGCAAAAACGATTGCCAACACCCTGGACCATATTGGGGCAATATCTGTATATCTCTCTATACATATGAGGTAAGAGACAACGGCAGATAATGAAAACATTCCTATTGGTACCCGGTGCAGGGTAAAGAAAAATTTTCTTTCTGTCTTATCTTTTGCTTTTTCCTTATCCGTGCAAGCTTCCTCTATTTCCCCATTTATCAAATATTGCAACAGCTTTAACTTCTCATTTTGTTTTTTATCCTTATTTTCCGAAAGCTCCTTCCTTTCCCTTTTAATATCTCTTTTTATAGATTCCGTCAGTTTTTCTCTTATGTCGTCCCGATTCAGCACTTTAGAATCTACAAAGTATTTTTCTATACGGTCAGTTTCCAGTTCTGCATCCGCTTTCTTTTCTTCTGCCCATTTTATCCATCCTAAGGTATCAAAGCGCTCTTCCTGACAGTTATAAAACAGTGCCAGGGAATAGTCAAAGCATTCCTGGCTTGACAGATTACATTCGAAGAGTTTTGCCTCAAAAAGCTGGTTCCGTATTCTCTCCCTCTCCCCCACATCGGATAAAATGTCATCTGAAAACAAAACCCCGAGCAGATAGTCACATCCCTTTCCCATGTCATCTTCCTCAAATAACTGAACCAGCGCCCATATTCTTTGGGCATTCCTGCATTCCTCCCCATTTAACTTCATTGTGGCAATTATATCCACATGACAGTGTCTGTACATTTCAATCTCTTTTGGATCAAACTTATTCGGATCAAAGCTGTTCCACAGCCCATAGCTTATTTTAATAATAAACTCATCCTTATTTGGGCATAAGCTTTCAGGGATGGCAACCATTATTTCCTCCATCGCTGTCTCGATTTTATCCAGTTCCTGAAAACTGCGTACCTCCTCAAATTCCTTTTCAGTAATATCTGATACAATAGAAAGCACAGAACTACACTTATATTCATCAAATAAGCCATTATTTTTTATATAATTCTGTACCGCCTCAAGATCTATCAGAATTTCCGGCAGATAACTTTCTGTGCAGTATGTTTTAAAATACTCTTTATCCTGAATTTCCAATGCACTGCAAAGCATCTCATGTTCCTCTGGAAAATCATGTAATATCTCACGCAAAAGCCGGAATCCTTCATCTTTATCACTATTGATAATCCCTCTGGCACTTAAAATACATACTTCTTTTTTTAAATCATTATTATCACAATTTTCAAATTTGTATGCTAATTGTTTCAGAACCTTCTCATCTGTTACTAATAGTGTATTTTCGTTGATAGTCTTAAGCAGTGTTTCCAAATAGAGATAGGTCTCCTTACTTTGCGTCAGTTCGCAGTTCAGCAGATACTTCAGCAGTTCTACAGCTTTATCAGGTGAAATACCTTTTTTGAGACACATTCTTTGGTAAACGGCTTCCACTTTGCTAATACTGCTGTCATAAAGGGAATTTTCAAAAATAGTGTCCATAACCTTTGCCATATTCTCAAATAAACTGTCACGAAGATTATATGGGTGTATAGTAAATGCATTGACAAATTCATAAAACTTTACTTTTGAATAGTCACAGGCAAGAGTATTGTTATCCAGATCAAAATAATTATCACTGTCTACTGTGTCAGAAAAATACACCACTGTATTACCACCCTTAAAAGAGCAACTGGTCAATTTTATGCGCAAATGATAGGGAAGCCCTTTCATAATCAAATACATAATTTCCTTGTAAGCCTGCTTATATCCATCCTGGGATACCGTATATTTAATACACAGCGGCATAGTAAATCCCTCTGCCGCACAGATAACCCCCTCCATAAGGCTGGAATATTTCTCAACAGAAAAGTCATACTTTTCCCAAAGCATATCATAGTCCATCCCATCATAGGATAGTTCTGGCAATACCGGATATTCCTTAACGGAATCATCATACTCTGTAGTATAATTTTCCTCCCGTATTCCCAAAAGTTTTTCCGGCTTGCTGCACAGTTCATAATAATCCTTTAAACTGAAGCAGTACCCATGAACATATGTCACACCTCTCTCATCTTTGCCACGGGCTGTAAAATTAACGTGTATAAGATAAACAAATCTTTCATACTGGAAAATCCCTATGATATGGGAAGGTACCGATAATGTTTTTTTCAACTCCACAAGGTTCGCAGCAATGCCCTTAAATCCATTTGCGGCATCATAATCCAACCCCTCCGATGCGGCAACCAGTTTCCAGCCGGCATCCACACCCTGTTTTCCTGTCCTGAAATATCCTAATTGGTAGAAATTCACAATAATTCCCCCTATTTACTATTCTTCAACAAACGAAACAATCCCCTGCCTTTTGGCCTGTCCAAAGCTTCCTCTGGCTTATTCTTATCAACCTTTTCCAACATTCCAAGCTGGTAAAGTATCCAGTTAAAAGGCTCTTCGATTCTTAATACCTCCGGATCCTCTTCAATAATATAATAAACAGATCCGTTTTCCTCTTCTTTTTTTGCCACCGGCTTTACATTAAGTGCCGAGAATGCAAAGAAATCACTTTTCCCAAAACCGTTTTTTACCGCATCGACAAAAGCCTTGCCAGACCGTTCCTGTTCCAATAACATTCTGGTTTCCATTGTAATGTTTAAATAATCATTGTAAGGAAATCCCTTGCGCCCATATTCCTTGTAATTTATGTTCCGAAATATATTTGAATTTCGATTTCTGTTTGCAAAATAAGGCCTAAGCAGATCGCTTTTAGATAAGGCAACCGCCATGGGAACATCGCTCTGTCCTTTTATACTTTTAGCAGCCACAAAAGCACGGTACATTGCTTGAATAACTTTTCCCGGATAAGCTGCTTCTTCTTCCGATTCCTCCTGGCCGTCCAGCAGTTCCGGGAACTGGCTGGGATCCACAATCATGATAATCCCGTCTGAGTTAACAATAAAAGGCCCATACTTTTTCATCTGCTCGGAATTAACACAATTCTCCCCTGCAATATCATAAAATATCAACGTATGTATCTCTCTTGTCTCCTTGTTTTGAATGGTAACAGCCACAGGAAGGGTCAACTTGTCCGGCGCATTTCCGGCCGGAAGTTTCTTCCCCTTTCTTATCAGATTTGCCCTGCAAAATTCTTCCACTTCGTCAATGCCGTCCACCTGTATATAACCAATATCATTTAAGTTCATATAAAGATTTTTAAAAAGCTGGGAGAGATAAACCGTTTTTCCCGAACTTGTAATCCCTACCAAGGCAATATACTTTACCGGATATTTGCCAAAATTAAGAGGAAGCCGGTTATGACAGTGTGGGCAGACCCTTGCATCTGATCTGTTTCCTTTCTCGTCCACCATTCCAATAGGAAACCCTTCATTATCAGAAACAAACTGTCCCCTTAAATGGCCTGGCAGAAGCATATGCATCACCGGCCGCTTTACCATTGCCCTGCTTTCCTCATCCGAAGGCTCACTGCCCGGAAACCGCTTCCAAAACTCCTCATATTGGGTATCTCTCCGTTCCCTGTAAGGCTCCGCTGTTGCCTTTTCCTCAGACATAAGTGTCTCATAACGCATTGCGCCGCAAACGCTTTCCGGAGCAATACGGAAAGTTACTGTAAACGGCTTAAATACTCCAAAACAATAGGGACAGAGGCACGCATTATCAGCATATTTAAGCATCTCGTCCGTAATATTAAATTTTCTTTTCATTTCCTCTGTTGGATTAAATATACTTTCCATAGATTAAGCCCTCAGACTTTCTTATAGTATTTCCTGTATTCCTCCCGAATCCGTATACACACCTCTGATTTGACAGGTATCATAATCACAATATCCTTCCCCAGACACCCCGATGGCAAGGGAAAATCTGTCTCAATACCGTCAATATGATACATAATAGCGCCATCCCTGTATTCTTCTATATAAGGAAGTCTTAAAATACACATCCTCTTTTTATTTCCCGGAAGAAGTCCTACTTTTTTATATCTGATTTCCGGTTCTATCGTTATTGGAAGGAAGACTTCATTTTCCCTGCCGGAAGGTTCATATACTGATAATCCGCCCTCTTCCTCATCGTATCTGCAAACGTATACTGCTATGGTACAGGGAACACCACGCTTCGCCTCATTTGCCATAATGCTGAATTTTTTTCCGTTTTTTACAAATTCTTTTTCCCTGACGCAGAATACCTTCAAACTATCTTTTTTACCGCTGTATACCTTTTTTTGAGGGCTATGTACAATGTCTTCATCTGTCAGTCCGCTTTCTGCAATTTCTCTCAGTACCTCTTCCAGCACAAATTCCCTTCGGCTGTCATACAGAAACACAAGAAAATGAGTTGCCTCCTTAAACCGCCAGTTAATGTGAATCTCCCTGCCCTCTTTTTTTATTCCCATCTCCCGTATCTGATAAGCCAGGTCAACTGATTTTATCCTCATTTTCTTCTCCTTCCCCTGTCAGGGTTAAATGTATCATTTCCGGAGTCATAATATTGTAAAGTTCCAGTTGCTCAATACAGTCTGTCCGGTTTAAATTAAAAAGCAGATAATCTATGCCATTTCCCTCTGCATTCCTCAGATTTTCTGCATACTCAGCCTTTTCATTAATCATATAAAAACAACTGGTTTTCAACATAGATATCTGAATAGGGTTCTTGAGTCTGATACTGCCATCCAGTTTCTTTTTCAATTCCCTCGCAACAAAAACATGCCTTTCCTCATCGTTCATCTGATCCATTCGTGAATCAACTTCCCGTTCAAAATCATAGGAATATACTTCATTCTTAATCAGATCCAGAAAAACATTCCAGACTGCCTGCAACAGTTCTCCCTTATTTGCGTCTACTATAAAAACTTCCTTAAATCCCTCTTTGCCGTTATAACGGTTCTGTATAAATTCTTTTACGATATTTCCATATACTTTTTCCACCGACTCTGACTCATCACCAGTGATAATGCGTTCCTGACGCACTTCTTCCTCGCATTGACCATAAAGCGTACGAAAATGCAGAGAAGCGTCTATCAGTTTTGAAAGCTCCTGCCACACCATTTCTTTTATCTTTCCATAAAAAAGTTTCCTGCTCTCATAAACTGCAATTCTATGTACCTGGCTTGTAAAGCCTTCTATTCCAGAACCTGCGTAATAATATTCCGCTATAATCATATCTTTTAATTCCTGGCGCATCTGATCCAGTTTTAAAAATTCAAAATAGCAAAAGATTCTTCTTAAGAATAAGCGGATTTTTAATCTCAGCGTCTCTTCCTCTTCTCTGAAAAAAACTTGCACCTTTTCACCATAATGCTGACTAATATACGCAGAGGCTGCTCCCATAGTCATTCTGTCCAATTCCTTTATCCCTACCCGATCTGCCTTCATTGCTTCTTTATATATCTGTTCCGATGCAAAGGGCAGATACTGCAAATCCTCCTCTTTGGGAAAGCGTGCGGTTATTTTCTCCTGGAAAATCATTTCTGCAAACTTCATTCCATTGTAGTCATCCATCCCCAGCCTCTCTCTAATATCTTTTCCTGATAAACTATGATATGCGGCTTTTCCCTCCATCCCATACATTCCGGCCAATAATGCCTGCAGGCTAATCGCTGCGATTTCATCTGTTGGCTTTGTCACTAAAGCATAAGAAACCGTCTTTATGCCGTTATAAAGATTATCCGCATAGACGCTGGCACCCTTGCGGTTTCCCCCAAGAAGGATTATATTGGCTACCAACCGATAATTCTGCCAGATTTTGTGGTTGCCCAGCATCTGTCCCGACTGCAGGTAATTACTGAGAATATAAATAGTAGACCGCCCCCTTTTCGGGTCATTTATCATGTGCTGCAACACTCTGTCAGATTTTTTTGCCTTATCATCTTCCGGTTTCTGATCAATCATCAAATACAGAGTTTTCAAATCATAGGCATATAATTCGCTATTTGTACGCCGGAACAATTCATAATATGGTATATTGTGCTTCTCTGTTGCATCCAGTACAAATTCTATCTTCACCCGCGTTCTGTCCGCAAAAATTTTTTCATCAGTTTCAAGAAGTTTTACAATGGATTTATTTAGCAGTTCTTCAAACTCATCTGCACCGTTTTTATCCTGCCACATACAGCTACCTGATTCTTTCGTCTCAAAAAGTGAAACGCATTTAAAAGAATCCTCGGTTTTCCAGACATTTAAATACTGTAGGAAACGGGCATTATTCCAGTTATCATCCAGCGTGCTTTTAATGTATCTGACATATTCCCTGCTTTTTTCACCCATAAAAATGATAACCGTAGGATACAATGCCACATTTCCCCCTGTTTTCCCATACTGGCATTCATTCAATTTTCTGGTACAGCATTCCAGTAAATCATTTCCATTCTGAAAGTTCATCTTTTCCATATTTTATATACCCTATTCCACGCAGGAGTACCTTTTCCTAATTCCTATATTCCCATTACCATACGGAAGTCTTGGAATGCTTTCATAAAATCTGTATAAAATTTCTCAATTTCACCCAATTTATCATCTGTCTCATAAATACTTAAATATGATGAAATCCGTCTCGGCATACTTATCTTTAATTCTTCTGACACTGCCTCTACTTCTACCATATTTTTCCCGTCCATACGCTCCTGCGTCAGCACGCCAATCTTACCCTTAATTTTATTGCTTAAGCTTTCATAGGTTTTATACGCCTGGTAAGCCCCTGACTGTCCGTAATCCATACTGTTATTCTGCAGTTCCACGTTCTTTTCCATACCAAACTCATCATAGGAAAAAACAATTTTATTACCATAAGTGATAACACCTGTGAAGATAGCATTGAAAAAAACTCTTTGCTCTGAAATTTTCTTTTTCTTTTTTTCCTTTTCTGCCTGAACTTCCAAAATAGTATCTTCCAGCTTTCTCCTCCTCGCCAGTTCATCCTTTACTTTCCTGTTCAGAACAGGGGCCATGAGATAAAAATCCATCATAACCTGTCTTTCGTTTCCGGCATCAGCTTTCAGATACTCAATCCGCTCTTCTCTTGCATCAGCAACAAGTTCTTGCTTTTTACCGGCCAGCTTTTCCGCCAAATTTGTCAATACTTTTGCATTCAGTTCCGCTATATTGCTGCTGCCTGCAACTTCCTTTACATATTCCTCCACATGAAAGGATTCATCTGTCAACATAATGTTCCACTGGTTTAGTTCATTTTTTATAATGACTTCCGCTTCCTCTGCCGCTTCAAATTCCCTAATAAGAACCGCGTTCCTTTCCTTTATCCGCTTCGAACTCCTGCCCACATCAAAACTTGCAGGAATCGGGGAAGGCAGCATCTTATTCCAGTCTTTCAGACCCTTTTCATATAGATGTCTGCCCGGCTTATTATCCTGCTCATAGGCTTCCTGCAATTCATGTATTCCCTGATAAGCATACATGGGTATTCCACTATAGAAACGCATCATTGAAAGTTTATCCGTAATGGATGATTCCCTTATTACAAATTCCATTTTATCTTTCGAAAAAGTACCTGCAGCATTTTTAATTTCCACTGCATTATAAGGCACCGTCAGGGTGCTGTTCTGTCCTACAGGAGCATGATACATAGGATTCTGCCAGAATAAAGGCGTGGATTTATTTAAAAGTTCTTCCTGTATTATTTTTTTCTCAATAGCAGCCTCCAATAATGTCTGCTGTGTCACTCCAAACTTTTCATAGAGATAGTCTGTCATAGTCTTACTGGTTGCCGTTGCAAATTCCTCCAGTACAAAATCTGATATCAGTTTTCTAATTTCGTTTTCATCCTCATTAATCCACTTTGAACAGCTTACAAACATGGCACGCATCAAATCATCCAGGGTTTTTCCCAAGTCAAGATTTTTTACTATCTGCTCAAGTCCGTCTTTCACATCCGGAATGGATAATATCTTCCATGTATAAGAATTTTCCGTCTTCTCCCCTTCTGAAAGCACACGTGCATTAATCCTAAAAGTCTCGCGCAAAGTTTCCATTACATTAGCAAGGACATTAAACATATTTCTGTCAAGATTTAAAATCTGTTTTCTATATGCCTGCAGCACATCTCCCATAGTTTTGTACAATGCTACTTTATAATGATGAATGTATAGATTATTGAGGGCATTCATATACTCCTTAAGCCTGCCCTTCTCATTCAAAAAGTTTGCGCTGTCCATACGGATTTTTGCAGTCTCATATTCATCATCTCTCGTCTGGGACTGCCGCAGTTCATGATTTAGATTTTCTTCATTCTGAATAATATATCCGTCAACTAAATGGAGCAGATTCTGGTTATCATTGCCGTAAAGCATTCTTTTTGCAAAAAAAGGTCCATACTCTATCCTTGTAGTATAGTTTTCACATAGACTCTTATAGGTTCTATTAATAAGTGAAGCGCTGTCCCTTGGAATATCAAAACCGTCAATTTCCTCCAGCAAGGTCTTGCAATTCTTTTCCAGTTCTCCCTTGTTATTCGCAAGGAACTCCGCTGCCCGATCCACAAAATGATGGTTGCCTGTCGTCTTATACAAGCTGACGTCAAAATTTGCCGGAAAATTTACTGCTGCCGCCGCCCGCCCTGCCAGACTCTTTCTAATATCCTCATACCGAAGCTGATTCCTTGCTGCAAACTCATCCCTTTCTTTTTCTGTAGGCATCCTGTCATAAATGTCACTGTACCGTTCGAAGAGCTTAGCCCCTAAGTAAGTTGCAATTTCTGAAAGAGGCATTTCTGCAACTGAAGCCCCCAGAATATTGTAATCCACGCTTGCCCCGTGCTGTAAAGATATGCCCAGCTTGATACTGTTCAGGTTGGAAATATGCCCCTCTAAGGTAAGCCCCTTATTATTTTGGGCATTAACTCCTTCCGGAAGCTTTACTTGTGCCAGATAATTAATAATGTAATCTGTTACCACCCCCATAGCATACTGATAACCATTTTTAATCACTTTACCTGTTTTATCTGTGGAAGAAATCAGATAACACAAATCAACCGGAGGCATAGAACAGTCTATCTGCTTAAAGCCATAATTCATCTTAAAGCTGTCCTTATTCTTATCAAAGTTCATGCAGTAATCCAGTTCCTGCAAAGCCGCATATCCATTTACCTTAATATACTGGGATTTTAACGGATCCGCCATTACCGCCGGTACACTAAGGTTCACATCAGGCAGAAAAAAATACCCACTGATATTCGAACTGCCTTTCCCTATTTGTATCAGTGCTTCCCTCACCAGATAACAAATATCCAAAAACGTGCCACTCCCGGTACCACCTGAAATCCCCGCACAAATATGCACATTTATATCTCCTGTCCTGGCAGCAATAAGCGCACTATTAATAGTGGTCTGGATTTTTGAATACAGATTCATTGCCTGATCCACCAACAGAAAGCGTCCAACCTGCCTAATACCGCCAGCACCATGCCCTGCATCTTTTATACCGATATGCTCATAATCCAGCCAATCCAGTTCTTTACGGTTTTCCATTACCTTTTTTGCTGCAAATGTGGATGCAATCACTGAGTTGGAAATATCAGCATATTCTGTTCCTTTGTCAATATCTGTTATCACACCTGGCTGCTTATCTATTTCTGAAGAATCTGAATCTATAACCAGATATTTAATTGCATCGTAGGAAGGAATAATTGCATTTTCATTATCCGGCTTAAGCTGCTTATATATTTCCTTCTTCAGCTTTATCAATGCATCTGTCCCCGTGCCGCCAAGGCCTATAATGACAGTTGCCCCGTCCTGTCTGTCTGACTGCTTGCCCCTGTCTATAATTCCGCCTCCGGCGTCAATCAATAATTGTCCATATGTAGCCATTTTACGCTCCTTCTTCTGCATTTTAGTAGTTAATTTCATTAGGAATATAAACGACTTTGATTCCCTTTCCAAAATCTATATCGCTGCTGATATTGATTTCCATATCTGCATCTATACGTATTTTCTTACTCCTGTCTGTCGGCGTAAAATCCGTATAATATCCCACCCTGGAAACCAGGTAAATATATGAAACTTTCTCTCCCGCCACAAAATAGGTCTGAGCCAGATTAATCCCCACATTTTCTTTAAAATTAATATACCTCGAAAGCAACATCTTTCCTTTATTTCCATCAAAAGTTTCCGGTGCTCCCACAAAACCTTCCTCGGTGTACCCTGAAATCTGTATTCTTCCTCTAATCATCCTGCTGCTTTTTTTCAAATTTAGGAGAGCCGGCACAATCACAGCAATTAGAATAATTATCATCAGAACAGACATGATGATTGAAAAGAGGTTCTGGGTTTTAATCTGCACATCTACCTCAATGGACTCTCCTTCCGAATCCATTGCCGTAACCGTAAGCCCACCTTTTTCACATTCTTTTATTCGGATATTCAATTGAAAATAATCGATGAATGCTATATCATCATCAAATTCCGAATAGGAAATCCTGTAAGAAAGTTCCGTGTCCTCCGCATCCGTAATATATTTCCTTAAGTCTATTGTAAAAATGTCTTCAGAAAATGGTGTAACCATCCTATTTACGATAATAGGTGTTTTAATGGCTACAGGTGCTGTATTTTCTACAGACAGGAACACTTTCTCCGACTTTACAAGCATACTGTCAATACTGCAGCAGGCCTGAATCTCCAAATCACCATATTTGCCCGGCTGCAGGATATACCTTGCGCAATCCCCGTCTGGTTCCATTTCCTTCTCTTCAATGCTGCCTGTTTTGATATCTTTTGCCATAAGATAAAAAGAATAATTCTTGTATACTGTCTCATCCGTCACTGCTATGCCACTGTCAAACAACCGTACTGTAAGTTCCACATCACTGCCTAACGGAATACTGCCTGACACATTTGATTCCATTTCCAGAGTCAGATCGGAATTATACACCATATCTATTGTAACCTGATCTCCGGCAACACCTCTTACCAGCAGCTTCCATCTTCCGGCTTCCGGCTCCTGAATCTTAATAACAGTAAATGTTCTTGCCTTAATTTCCATATTCTGCATCTCCGCCTGGGTATAGCCATAGCCACTTGGATTAGACAGATTATACGAAGTATTTGCGTTTAAGGTATTAATAATAATGTTTGCTTCCTCAACACCTATCATTGGAATATCAAATATGATTTCCAGTTCCCCACCTTCGGGAATCACCGTATCTGCAAGCTTTATAGTATCTGTGGAATAAATCATGCCATAAAACTGACTGAAAACATCTTTCAAATCCTCCGCACTTTTCACCTCAACACAGGTTCCCCCTGTAGCATCAGAGATTTCCTGAAGCTCCTCCTTCTTTGCCTGACCATTAGCATTTAAACAGATCGTATGGATTTTAATCCCATTTTTCCTCGCGCTGGCAATGGCATTTTCCTTCCTTGCGGCAGATGCTGCCATCGCTTCTCCCATGGTGTCCTCTGGTAAATCCGTATTACCGTCCGAAAGGAGGATAATTGCCGAAGAAAGTCCGTTGTCACCATTTTGTTCCAGCATTTGAGTTGCCAATTCAATTGCCTTTCCAATATCGGTATCCCCATAACTTTGCGCCCCTCGAATGCTGTCTGATAACAGGTTCTTAGATACTTTTCCTGTAATTTCCCTAATATCTTCCTTTTGAACAATGGTATCATCAAAAGCAACCGCCCCCATATAATTCCCGGTATCTGTCGCAATTCCAAGAAATAAATCCACCGCTTCATATCGAAGCTGATGGGAATCTGTCCCAGACATGGAACCACTCTCATCCAGCACAAAAATAACGTTCATTCGATTAGCCCGGTCATAACCTGCTGCTACTGTGCCGGTATTTCCTACCCAAAAACAAAATCCTATTAAGCAGCCCAATATACCAGCAATTATTTTCCTCATATTCTTCATACTACTGCTCTCATTCTCCCACTTCTTGACTTTCTTCGCTTCCTTGTACATTCGCCTCCTCCAGCACGTCTGTCTCTGGTTGGAGCTGTATTGTGGTCATATTATCTGAATAAGACTTATTTTCTTTTTTGTTGTCCAACTCCTGACCATTATCATCATTTCCTATAAAATCATTTGAATTTTCTGTGCCCTCTTTGCTTTTAGCTTCATTTTGTATACTTTCATCCAAAAACTGATTCCTTAATAGCAATCCTGACGATATTGTACCAATACTTAAAACAACAATCACACTATCCAAAAATAACACTGTAATTTTAGAAAAGCGCTTATTAAAACAAAAAAACCAAAGTAAAGAGACTACGTATAATAGACTCCCCAAAATTATTATCAACCATTTAATCAGCATATTTTTTCTCCTGTACAACAGATATCCACTATACCTAATTATATGGAATATTTTATCATAATATGGAATTGCATGTTAGGAACTATAATTCTCTTTATTATGCACTTTGGGTCATAGCTTCATAAAAGAAAAAGGCAGCTACCGACTGCCTTTTCCATTCTCTTTTACCCTTTCATACAATTTATCGAACCTTGCTTTTGCAAAATCACAAGCACCTATTATTTCCACATTTTCCAGATGGTCCTGTTCAACATCTGAAACGCCAAGTTCCAATACTTCCGTAGAATCTTTCTTTGCACGTACATACAAAAAGCTTCCTACGCACTCTTCTGGAACACAGATTGTCATTATATTCACTTCATCCCCTATTAACAGTTTATCTGAGGCCAGGGCATACCTGCCATCACTCGTATACAAAATAAGAAATTCTTTTTGTGGTATTTTCATTAGAAAACCGTATCTTTTGTCTGATGATGGCACTTTTTCAGCCGGAAGCAACAGCCGAAACAAACCACGGTCCATATACATCCTGTCTCTTTTTTTCACCCCTATATGAAATTGGAAATTTACTTTTGGTGTTTCATCTATAATTTTGATATCTGTTTCTTCGGGCCTGGAGCGGAGCAATCCAAAAACAACTCCGCTTTTAGCTGTTGGGATACTCCTTATAGGATACGCAAAATATTTTTTCCTGTCGCTTTCCGTAGGCAGAGGCTGCTTTAAAGCAAACCTGCCTGTAAGCTTTTCTTCTTTAATTTCCCTGTAAAAACATCTTACTACCCGGTCTGCACGGCTTGCATTGCCAGCCAGAAACAGAAAGCAAAGATGATCTGTAAGCCATTTGTCGTCCTTGATCACATCTTTATAATATTGAATAAATAAGCGGATACCCATACACACCTTTTCATCAAAAAAATATTCAATTTCCTTATCGCTTAGCTGCAATTCTATACCCGCGCTTTTATTTTTATCGGAAGCGCCATTCTTTATTTTGACAAGATATTCTGCCCCATTCTCACCTTGAAGACGGATTACCGATCTAATCCTTTTTCCATTCATCCAAAACTCCCTTAACCAGTCAATCATACTGCGTGTATTAAACCGCGCAGCGTCAGAATAGCCCACAATCTGATATCCATTCTGTAAGGTTCCAAACAGAAAAGGCTTTTCACATTTAATATTATTTTCACATAGGACATTCCTGTTTCCTTCCCTGCAAAAAAATTCAAATGCAAGTTCTTCTAAAATATTTTCACACCCCAGATTAGAACTTCCCCCGTATTTTAATTGCCGGAATACATCCTGCTCGCCTTTCTGCTCCATAACCCCGAAGCTAAAATCCAGTGTGCCGCCTCCAAAATCATATACTCCATAAAAGATTCCGCCATCTTCTAACTGATTTATGTAAAAGCTATCTCCCTCATTACTCCGGTAATCCTCCTCCATATACCTTCTTAATGCGCTTACTGCATAGGCTGTAGCCTCATCGCATCCTAATTTCACCTCAAACTCTTTCATCAGCTCCTTATCATTTCCGACTTGCGGCGGCAGGGATTTTCTCAATCCTTTTTCAAAACTGACACGAATCCATTCTCTTTTTTGCTCTGCATAAGTCGCAGTATATGACAACAGATATTTCAGATATATCTTTTGGTGATGCATATTGTTAATATTCCTGCCAATATAATATGCATAAATTTCAATTGGATTTAACGCTGGTTCCAATTGTGCAAAACCGTCATATTCCAGTTTAATTTTTTCTCCCTTACTATCAGTCACATCCAGCAAACTATTAGGATTATTAACCCATTGTTTTAGATGATTCATATACTGACGCATTTGTATTCCTGTCTGTTCTGCTGGTTTCCCGTAGTCAGCCAGCGCCGGATGCGAAACAGAAATATGGTCAAACTTAGTATCGGGCCTGAACTCTGCTTTCTGATAATCTTTCATAAATTGCCTGATATCTTTAAATTCCATTATAGTTGGATTTTCAAAATCTGCAGCCCCCCAATTGTTCATTGCCCCAACGGGAATCATAGCAATTTCTCCATTAATGTCCAGAACCGCCACTGTAGTTGATTTTGTTCCAAAATCTATTGCTGCCTGCTCCGTTCCGAAGACCACATCTTCTTTCGGGTTTCTGGCATAAAGCCCCTTTACCTGATACCGGATTACATTTCCATCATCAGGTATCTCTCTTTCCGGTTCTGCAAAAGAATATAAATCCCAAGACCCTCTTGCCTCTTGAAAAATAGTATCATCATACGCCGGAAGTCCTGTTGCATAACAGTCCTTCATGCGGTAATACTCCTTTATCTCCTCCAGTTTTTTCTTATCAGCTCTTTCAACAGGTATACTCCCCTTCTTCTTCTCTTTTCCTAAATTGCCATAGGTATTTTCTACATAATTTAAAAGTTCTTCCCAGTCTCTGTTATCTATTTCTTGGCAGACCACAGGCAACATTCTATGTAAAATAAGTTGTGCCACAATATCCTTTGCATCAATCGATATCCTGCACATGTGATTCTCAAAGCGATAAACCGGGATCAAAAAAACAGGCTCCTTATGAGATTTGGATTCAATTAAAAAATTCAAGTCTTCCACAGCTATGTTTATATCCCTTATATTCAGCCATTGCCTTTGTTCCCATTGCTTCTTGTAACCTTCACTTTGAAATATTTTTTCATATTCGCTTTTTTGCATTATCCGTGCCGGGAGATGCGCTATCCTTAAATAGTCTTGTTCGCTATAGTTCTCTACTATTTTCTTCACATCCTTCCCTTGTCCTGCATTATACCCCAAGGAAGAGATATCGGCTAAATCCCCAATTATTCCATGAATCTTATGGATATAATAAAAAGTACGTTTTGATTCCCATTCTATCAGCTTAAGGAACCCGCGACTTTCCTCCAATTCTTCTAACACAGCCAATGTCATATCTTCTAACTGCCGCTCACATTTATCAAAGGGCGTCCAGTCTATATATTCTATTTCAACAGACATAACGCTATCTCCTATTCTATTTCCAATCCCTCTTCATTGCTCAAAGGTTTTATCAAATGTAAAAAATAAATCCAGGTCATTACCTGTTACCTGTTTCAATTTGGGTTTCATCAGCATAAAATCTATGATTTTCTTATCAATGATTCCACTCCTCACCTCTTCACCAATCCCATGATCTTGCAATTCGTCCAGAATCTTTTCTATATTCTTCTTTTTCGGATCAACTACCTGTCCTATCTGTTTTTCTAACTCTAAATAAGTTTCTTTATCATAAATTACTTGATACAGTTCCGGCCACTGATAAGAAAAGCACTGCAACTTCATATAGACCTGTATCATTAATTCCCCGCTAAAAATATCTGTTTCCGCAATCTCCTCTATAATAGCCCTATTAAAATCTGTCCGTTGAATGTACCTTTGCCAGGCTCGCAGATTTGCTCCCAGGGCAATAAACAGAACATCAAATATTTTTATGTAGTCCTCACCATTGGCAGATAAAGAACGGATATAGGAAAAAAATTTCCCCCTGACCAGTGCTGGTATATTAAAGGATAAGTCTATCATTTTTTCATAATAATCCTTTGCCCTTATTATTATGGATTCGTATCCGTTATACCTCATATTTAGTCCTTTTTGGATAATCTCTCCATCCATCGCTATCATAAAATACGTGTTGGGATAATCCACAAACAATTTTATGCCCTCTAAGACGTTCAGGGCATCTTCTGGCAGGCATCTGTCCAAATCATCTATTGCTACAACCAGTTTTACCTTTCGTCCATTTCCGTATGATTTCTCTTTTTTTACACTTTTCTCATATTTACCTTCCAGCACTGCCCCGAGCAGAGTTTCAAAAGACTTCCTGAACTGCTCCACCCCTGTTACTTTTTCAATATTTCTTTTCGTAGAAGATCGTGTAAAGATCCCCCATAATTCCTCTACATCCTCCTTCTCCAGACAAACGTCCTCACTCTCTGTATCCCTTCCTTTTTTAGAAAAAAACTTCTGGACAAATTCATTACCAAAATCTCCCCATGGCACAAATTTCAATGCCATATTCACACCTGCCTTTATAAGATTTCCCGTATCAATTGAGACTTCTCCTGGTATTTCCCTCACAAAGGCCGTATACAAAGCTCTCTCTGCATCCTCAAGCATCCGCTCCGCCTCTTTGCGTTCCTCATCTCCCCTTCCTAAATATCTCCACTTTTCATGATCTTCTACATAATTTCTACATGCTTCGATAATACATATCAGCAACGCCCTTCGAACATCCTCCTTTTCCGCATATCTCCAAGCGTTAAAATTCACCTTTATATATTCCAGATCATCAAGTTCCGACAAAGCCTTCGTCATTAAGTGCGTCTTTCCTGTTCCCCACGCGCCATTAATCGCAACAACAAATGTTCCTCCATAATTTTGCAATGAAAAAATTTCTGACATTTTCTTTGCAATGATACCATGTGAAAAAAAGTCATTACCCTCTTTCATACATCATTCTCCCTAATTCCTTTATATATCCATCAAATAACTTAGACAGAACCTGTTCCGAATCCTCTATCCAATATCCCTTGAAATATTTTCTGAGCAGGTCACAATATTCCCGTAGTATTCCCATATCAACTGCTACCATTTCCCCTCCGATAACTGCCGGCACAGTTACATAGATAAGGTTATAAAAAGAAATAAAAAGTTCTTCATACCTTACAATAATATCCGGCCTTTTAATTAGTAGTTCCGCACAAAAATTCTGGCTAACCTGCCTTACCTGTTTCGAAATTGAGAAAAAGTCCCCCTCATAAACCATATTCCATAATAAGGTATTCTTATCATTTAAATTAAAAAAATGTGTTGCTTTCTCCTCGTCTTCTTCGCACAAATAGTCCAAAACAAGCCGGTACCTGGATGTCGCTTTCCTTAATTTTGCCCCAAAATCCTGGAAAAATAGAGTTACCAGCCTGTGTACATTCCTGTACACCTCGTATTCGTTCACATTTTTTATACAAATCTGCAATTCTTGCGGCTTTTCGAACACATAATACAAAATATAGCTAAATTCCTTAATAAGATACAAAACACCAATTTCACCTTTATCACTTGTATATTTGTTACAGGCCTCTATCACTTTATGGATTTCATTGACTAACAGATAAAATTCGCTGTCCTTATCAGGCAAAGCATAAAATTCTTCCTTTTTCAAATCCAAAAGGCTTTTCATATAATAATGAAATTCCTTCTTTCCAATAAAGTTTTTATTCAGGTCATTTATTGCTTTCATTAAATTTTTAGACAATCGCTCAATTTTCTCATTTATAGCACTATAATCACTTTGCTTTATCCTCTCATCACACTTTGTCTTTTCCCCTTCTATAAGCGCAATAAGTGATTCCCTAAATTCCGGCACTCTATATATTAAAACATACTTATTTCCATGAGAAAGATATTCAATATATTTTTTATTAATAAATCCCTCAATAATAAATATCTGACAATTATTTCCCTCATTACCTTTTCTTTTGCAAATCTCATCATAGTCTTTTTCCGACAGTATATTCTGTATTAAATAAATTTCTATACAATTATTCAACATTTCTTTTTTGGTATACGCAGAAGGAAGGCAAAAATCAATCTCTGTATTTCCATAGGCTTTGTTTTCTTCATATGGCCAGCCTTTTGATATAAATATCTGAGTTAATCTCTTCTTTATATCACTAAGTTCAAAGCTTCCAAAAGTATCTGTCAAAATCTCACGCATGGCATTTTCATCTATTACAGATTTGTTTTTCATATACCAATTTCCAGAATGATACAATATTCTGATTGCAGATCTTATATTGCCATTTGAAATATTCAGTATATCTTCTAAATTACTTATACTAAAAGGATTACAGTTCCTCTCGTTGTTTACATTCTCATTCGCATTTCTGACGTATTCTTCTATTTCCGGCAATACAATTTTTTCCGTTTTCACCTGATAGGCAATTCTTTGCTGCACATCCCTTGGCAATGCTGCATAATGGTCCGGAAGACCACACAATATTAACATGGACTTTGTCGCCTTGGTAGTTTCTATAAGTTTTTTTAATGCTTCAAAAGAGTCTGCCCCTATTCTTTCCGTACTGGAAACAATCTTTTCCACTTCATCAATAAAAAGAACAAATGTATGTCCCTGCTGTCCAAATAAAAAAGCAAAAATTCCTATAGATTCCAAAGCGGAGACATCATCATTAATGGAAAATCTGACTCCTCTTTCCCTCATTGCCACTGACGGCTCATCCCCATTGAACCAGCTCCACGCGTCTTCTTTAAATCCCAGATCAAGCAAGAGCAATAATGCAGGAACAAATTTAACGTTTTTAGTTACTCTTTCAAGCTTACTTTCAAATATAGCATCATATCTTGACTTAGCCAGCCCCAATTTTTCTATAAGTTCCAGACTCTTTATATCTTCTCTTTCCTGAATAAAGGCTTTATATATTCTGTCCTTTTTCAAATCCTCAATAATTATTTCACGGTAACAGTCCTCCAGTCTGTTTAAGACTTCTTCTTTAGTCAACTCATTTAAAAATCTGTTTTTATACATTTCTAGAAATCCCGCAGACGGGCTGTCCAAACAGATAAAATGGTATTGTGCACTATCATATTGCTTTATATGCTTTTGCATCTCAATCGCCAACTGCGTTTTTCCTGTTCCATACTCCCCCTGTACGACAACTGTAATCCCATCGCTTTTGTCTGAAATCCAGCGGTCAGTTATCTCTTTCATCTGTTTTATTGCCTTGGTTTCAACAATCATGTAATTCTGCTTGTCATTATGAAAACTGGCGACCGCTGTTACCGGAAATGGATTTTTATATTCGATTTCTTTATTTTCCTGCATATTATTTTCCTTTTACACCTACTTAAAATCCCAAATCAATGCTTTACCTATTTCTATCTCCGTGATATAGTCTATATTTTTTCTTTTTGCATATCTACATGCTGTGTCACAAATGGCTTTAAATTCCTTAATTGTTATCTCCCTATCATCTATCCATCTTTCTTCCATAGCGGACTTTATACCATCAAGATCGAATCTTGGGCTCTCTGCACCAGAATAACTGCTTTTAATCACAAGTTCCTCATCGCCTCTTTTTAAAGGCTTACATTCAAAGTATTGGATATCTCTGTCTAAACTCTTCATACATTCTCTCACCAGCGTCCCTTTCTCCATCACAAAATAAAGAATTGTATTACTAACAAATAATTTGTTAAAATATTCCTGTATTTCTTCAAAAACTTCTATTTTAGGAAAACGTATCAATAATACATTATTTGTTTGTTCTAACCATTGACTCAATTCCCGCTTAAACAGTTCTGATTTTTCTTCCATCCCGCTTAGTTCTTTAAATTCCTTCCCCTTAGATATTTCATATGCTATAATCTCCAAAACCCTGCGCAGCTTTTCTTTTGAATCATAATTTTTCCCTTTAAACTCTCCAATCATATCTATTATTACAACATCCTCAACATCCTCAACATCCATATATTTTTCTTTTGCTCTTCTCATGCATTCATTACAGAAATACTTTTTCCCACATCCCGTGTCTCCATAAATAACTACTGCATGTTTTTTTTTCCCCGACTCGCTTTCAAGTATTTTGCGATAATCCCCCATTAATCTTTCTACTCCATCAATAGGTAAAAATATCTCTTCCTCTCTAGTATTCACAAACTTTCCCTCCTATATTTATACGATTCAAGTTTCAAAAGATTCCTATTGTATCTGCCAAATACAAATCAGCATTGAACAAAATCGCTGCGCGATGGCCTGCCAAGGCTGTGACATAGCGATTTTTC
>CAMWUN010000042.1 GCA_947177425.1 uncultured bacterium | reverse complement strand
CGCAGACACAGGAAGATACGATTTCCCCATTTTCTTCAGCAACAATCACATGATGATTTTTATCCTGAAAAATATTATCCCAAATCTGTAATAGTTCAGCCGTTTTTTCCGGCATAGGATTATCATGTAGCTGCATATACAATCTTAATAAACCGTCTAAATCGTTTTTCACTATTTCTCTAACCATATATGGCATCCTTTCTTATTACTCAGTTCTTTATAATATCTTGGTTTAAAATCAATTTTTCACAGAAGAGAAAAAAGGTGTATTTAGAATGTCAGTGAAACTTACAACAGCTACTATTCCATTGGGAATTTCTTAATTATTCCAATTTATCAAACAGGGCGTCCACGCTGTCAAAGACAGGCTGCTCCCCGGAGGCCAGTTTCGCTTTTACACCGCTGATTTCCTCTTTTAACTCATTCAGATATTTTTTGGGATAGACAGCAACCGGCATAAGGCAGATGGAGCCGTCTTTTTCAAAGATGTCCAGTTTGTCGCCTTCTGACAGGCCGAGCTTTACAATGATTTCCTTTGGGATTGTGATCTGTGCCTTCTGGCGAAGTTCAGCAAGCATAATGTCGTCTCCTTTCCTCGTTCATGTCCTTGTGTTTCGGGCATACAGGTATATCCGGATGGTGTTGGCTTGAAATTTTCAAGTAAGAAATTCCAACTTTCTTACTAATAGTATATCCGTTTTGCCAGGAATATGTAAGAGGGGAGAAAAATATACAAATAAAATGCGGTTACTACTGTTCACACAGACCTGCGCATTTACTGCGCTGGCGGGGCAAAATTTTCATACATCATCTTCACCTCCCATTCTGTAATAGATTTTACCTTATATCTTTGCTTTATTCGCCAATTGAAAAAGGGTATTTGTGACGATATAATAGATTAAATCTATTATAAAGTGAGAGGATAAAGAAACAAATCTATCAGACGGAGGGAAAGCCAATGGGAAAAAAGACTTGCTGTGTAACCGGACACCGGATGATATACTTAAGCTAATAGCAGGTGATATATGCTCTAAATGACTTCTTAATCACGAGATTTTCTCATGGTTAGTGAAGAACTCATTTAGAGCATATTTCATGTAAGGAGGCATATGCATGAATGGACTGACTTATACAAAAATTGGAGATTACTATCTCCCGAATCTGGCCTTAAAGGAGCAGCCGGACACGCCAATCGGCAGGTATGGGCGCATGAGGCTCCGTTATCTGAAAGAACACCGGAAAGAGCTGTATACCAGCCTGCGCCTGACGGAAAAACTCTATCCCCATTTGTTGGAGGTTGACGAGGCTGGGTGTATTTTCCTGCTGTCTTGTCTAAAAGAAACTGGTTTACTGATATATTGTAGCGAAGCATAAGCTCAAAGAAGATTTGCAGGCTTGGGTGCTGCCCCTTGTTCTCAATGTTCGCAAGGTAGCGCGGCGAGATAAACATTTCGTTGCTTACTTTCTTTCACCTTTCCTTGCGCCCTGTCCGAGCTACCTTTATCGCTACCCCAAAAGCCTTAAGGTCATATTTTGGTACTTGTCTTTTTGCCATAATTATTCACCCTATTACATTTTACTGTTCATCTTTCTTCTTGGATATGTCTATACAGTTCTATGGATTAGCCCAAATAGAACATATAATAAACCTCGACATAGCATTGTCAAGGTTATTATAATATAATCAAGCTATGGAGGTGATGAGTTGCAGGAAAGCAGACTGTTTAAAATTTTGTATTACAGGAGAATAAAGATATGAACATTAAAAAAGAACTTGAAAAGAAAGTGGGTATAGCAAACGGCATTTATCTAAGCGATATTGATATTTCCCCACCTACGATTAAGGCAATTATGATAAATGAAGTTGTTCCCTCTGACCCTTTACAGGATTTCTATGGACTTCCCGACGCTGATTATCTGAAAACAACTATCCCCCTTTTGCAAGGAGCGGGAACAGCAGTTACTTCCATACAAGACATATTACAAATGGGTATCTATATCACAAATGCAGTAAAAACCCCAAAGACAGAATATGCCATTGACAAAAGCAGTATTGAAAGTAGCTTGCCTTATTTAGAAGCAGAGCTTTCTTTATTCCCCAACACAAAGGTTATTATGCTTATGGGAGATGTTGCAAAGAAGGCCTTTAACATGATTACGAAAAAGTCAACAAAGAAAAACGCTGTTCCCGCTGTTTCCACCTATAAATTGCGGAATAGCGAAATATATTATAAGGGTATTCGGGTAATGCCGTCATACATAATGACAGGAGGGAATATCTTAATCGAAAAGTCTAAAGTAGCAATGGCAACCGAGGATATTGCTACTATGTTGGAAATAATCAAGTAAAACCTCTATAACGATTTTGAAAGCCTGACAACCACTGTCAGGCTTTCATTATTATAATTGAAGGAAAAACTTTAAGAGGTAGGATATGAAAGCAAAAACATTGAACCGAAATTTTATATTTTTGATAGTAGGACAGGCTTCATCTATGTTTGGAACTGTCTTACTCAAATTTACCGTATCTTTGTTGATACTTGATTTGACCCGTTCTGCTGCTTTGTTCGGAACGATTACAGCGATAAGCTATCTACCACCTATTTTTTTATCTCCTATCGGCGGTATTATTGCTGACCGAAATGATAAAAGAAATCTTATGATTGCTTTAGATAGTCTGTATGGTATTATGGCTGTTCTATTAGTGCTTTCATTATCGTTTTCCAATGTACTTGTTTTAATAACTGTTATCATGGCAGGATTGTCGATTGTATCTTCTTTTGAAACTCCTGTCGTGCAATCCAGCATACCACTCATTCAAGAAAAAGAAAGCCTTATTCAGTCCAACGCCATTGTCAGCCAGATAAATATGCTTGCGAATCTAATAGGGCCATTATTGGCAGGACTGCTTTATAGTGCAATCGGAAAAGTATATTTACAAGATGTACCAATTATCTTTTTGGGATGTGCCATTTGTTTTTTCTCTGCCGCTATCCTTGAAGCATTTATAAAAATACCACAGATTACGTTACCCCCAATTAGCAATCCATTACACGCAATAAGAAATGACTTGGGCGAGAGTTTTCATTTCCTAACATCAAAACAGGTATATGTATTCAAGGCAATTCTTCTGAATGCTGCTTTTGTTTTATTGATACAGCCCCTGATTACAACAGGTGCACCATTCATAATTCGAGTTGTACTTGATTTAAGTTCTGTATTAAATGGTCTGTCACAGGCTTTTATGGGAGCCGCCGGACTTGTAGGCGGGATAATTGCCGGAATTATTGCTAATAAATTCAAAACAGAAAAAATTTATCGTTTGTTTTGGATTATGGGAATATCAATAGCAATTTTGGGCATCAGCCTATTGTTCAATCTTTCTGCAAACTTGACCTATATCATATTTGTAATTATTAGCATTGCTATTTTTATAAGCGCAAGCATAGCAGGAGTTTATATTATGTCAGCCATTCAGCGGAATATACCCGATGATATGTTAGGACGTATCATGTCTTTTTATTCTGCAATAGTAAGCGCTGCCCTACCCATAGGTATTTTGCTCTATGGCTATCTGTATGAAAAGTTTATAAATCATCTTCCCGTTATAATGTTTTTAACCTCAATCGCAATATTGGTCATAGGATTTATTGGCAAAAAAACTTATCGTCATTTATAGAATATTAAATTTGTAACACAAGTCACCGAAGGGCGCTCCTGCTACTACCAGACACCGGAGCAGTGGGTATGCAGAAAAGAAACCATGCTGGAGATGAAAGCCGCCCTTGCGCTCTACACCGAGGCGCAGCGCCGCCGGTTCCTGCTCCCCGCATTTTAGGAGACCAGTCAGGACTTTCTCTTGAAGAAGTAAAACAACTGAAAGCTGATAGAAGTGCATAGACAAGACTGTAGGCCGGGAATCTAAAGACAGGTTTCCGGTCTAAATTTTTACGATTATACAAGGCACTATTTATAAAATGTGAATTTCTAAAAAAATTTTTTTGTTTTAATGGGCATGTATACCTGAGATATAATTTTAATATTGGGTTCATCCGCATTTTCGACTTGTGTATCCAATATGTCAACTACCGTAAACCGAGGGCGGTTAGTGAAGAACAGAGGGAACGAGCAAGGCAGATGATGATTGAACGGAATAAGGCAAAAGAAGTTTAAGGTAATCTTAATAGAATTAAGTGTTCATTTGCGGTAAAATAAAACAATTAGGTAATTCCGCAGGAGGTATAGTTATGTCAAAAAAAACAAGGATAGGAATTGCATTTATATCAATATCTATTTTATTATCACTAAGCGGGTGCGGTAGGTCTGCAAAACAGGAGGATTCCAACAGTGTTGACAATGCTGAAAATATAAATACCGTTGAAACTGATATGTCAGAAGCCGCTAATGTAATCATTCCGTTAAAAAGTGATAACATTGCTGATGATTTTGATAGTAACTATGATGGATATGAATATTATCTTACAAAGGAAGAACTTATTGCGGATATTGAACAGGGTTATATCTTTCGTTTAGATACGGCATTTAAAAAAAATTATGCGCCATTTGTTACACAGGGGAATTGGTCTTTTTATGTGCATGAAGAAAATACTGTCAACTTAGAAGTAAGTTTTTCTGATTTGCTTATGAAACCAAAAGAAAATATCTTCCCAATGGGTGAACAGGTTATAGTTGAAGTAATTTCGCCAGACGAAGAAACCGTATACTGTTTTGAAAAAGTGGGAGATGAAATTACTGAGGATACTTCCATACAAGAACAAATTTCTGTTACAGAAGGCGAGTGGACGTTAAGAATCAGTTTCGGATATTGTTGCGGAAATACACCAGCCTGTTTGAAGATTGCAGCAGTCTATGAAAATCCAACGAAAGATGATATTAACTGGTTAAAAGAGGAACGATTGGCTAACAAAAAATGATATATAAAATAGACTTTTGATCATTATGAGATATATTAGGCACTTAGAAAATCAATCTAAGTGCTTTTTCTACGCTCTGTTTTCAGTATCAAGGCAAAAGTGGGTATAAAAAATAAATACATTTTACTTTTGGCAGCGATTTATTTTAACAAAAAATCAGCTACCTTTTTATTTTCAAAAACTATTAACGCATCATAGAAAGGAAAAGGTATCAAAAATGGTTGAAAGCAAAGTTGAAATCAGCAAAAACTTAGAAAAAGCATTGCAGGCATTGGAACAGGCGAAACAGCGAGTAGCCAACGAGAAGAAAAAACAGAGTGAGAAAAATCGTAAAGCCGAGAAATCTCTTTCAGCAACCACATCAGCAACAAGAAAAGCGCCATTAGTAGCAAGGCAAAACTTGCAGGAGTTGCAAAACACAATCTGAGGAAGTACCGCTTGCAGGATTACAGTAGGGATAACATCACACTTCTTTATGGGACAACGAATCTCATGCAGGATATTTATGAAGCAGGTCTATAAGCAGAATTTGCGAACCATGTGGAACGTGGGGCGGATATGGAGGCAGGAAACAGCTTTCGGGGGCTGTTTACCGCACTTGGGGAGCTGCTCAATTCATTTAAGGAAATCATTATGGACGGACTGTGCTGGTTTCCCCGCCTTATGCGGTGGCAGACCTCAAAGGGATGCGGCTATAGGAAATGGCGATAATCCGGCGATAGGTTTGCTTATTTGCAAGGATAAGGATAATGTTGTGGCGGAATATTCTTTTGAAGAAGTTTCACAGCCGATTGGTATTGCAGGGTATGAATTAAGCAATGCGCTCAGCAAAGAATATCAGCGCAGTCTTCCTACAATAGAAACATTGGAGTCTGAAGCCGCAAAAATGATGGATACAAAATAGTCTGCAAGTTGTAGACTATTTTGTATCCATGTCGTTTAGTGCTAAACTGTCAGAATTAACAAGTTATTTCTAAACAATTCCTAACGATTTATCATTGTAAAACTTCGTTCATATATGATGCAAGTGAGGGCAGTTTTACAAATAAAGAGAGGACTTGTTTATATTTTGACCAGTCCTTTATACTGTAACTCTTAACTCATATTATACTATATTCCCTTTTCCGTTTTCAGTGCTAATTGGCTTTGCTTGTCCATTAATATGCTCCTCTATAAATGTCAATTTTTCTTTGTGCGTAGCTTCCCGATAAACCCGGAACTGTCCCTATTATCCGATTGTCCAATATCCATCATAGGCATATCCAGTTTTTCCAATCAACAAATGTTCAGATTTAGTGAATCCTACTTTCTGAATTGCTTTAATTCTTTCTACTGCATATATCGGAGCCTTGGTAAGCACACCTTTACACCCCAACATTTCCTCAAGTTTTGGCGTAATAAGTGAAAAAATGTCACACAATATATCTTCTTGTTCATAATCACTTCTCACGTCTACCCTTAAAATTCCCATATTATTAAATTTATCTTCTGACACTCTCAAGCATAATTCTATTGTTCCGATTATACTTGATACTGTCTTATCAACAATAGAAAGCCTGACAAACCAACCATTTTCATATGACATATGCCAAAAATCAATAGCCTCTGCCATTCTTTCTTCTGTTGCGTAATAAAAATTATCTCCATCACAATTATCACTATTAAAGAAAGGTAATGCCTTTTTATCACTATATACTTTTAATAAATCATCGCAATCTTCGTTTTGAAATAGTCTGATTAAAAATTTTTCACTTTCAAATTCTGGACATTTTTCATAAATATTCATAAGTTACCTCCATTAATTCCAATTTGTCAAATTGTTCAATGTCATTATCTTACCACAAACGCATACACAATTCCATTAATTTTTGCTTAATCGTCCTTTGCTTTATTCTTTGCAATCATCATCTGCCTTGCCCGTTTCCTCTGCTCGGTGCTGACTGCCCTCGGCTTACAAAGTATGATACGCCTGTTGTGGACGAAAATGGGAATCTGACAGAAGCGGCAAAAGAGGCAGTTGATTTATTGAACAAGTATGCAAGAACTTTTCAGGAGCGAAACCCTAATTTATATTTATTCAACTGTGTCCTGCATATGGACGAGGCAACACCACATCTGCATATAGACTATGTTCCTGTCGTAGACGGATATAAAAAAGGGCATGAAAACAAGGAACAGTATTTCCAAAGCCATTCAGCAGATGGGAGTTGAAAAAGGCGAAGTACTTTCCACTGCCGGACTACAATATATCTTTGGGTGCACAGGTTGAAGTGACAGTATACGGTAAGGATAATATTTTGAATGGACAGAAGGCAGAATATGGAAAATCAATTGTGAAAAATATGAGTAAAGATTTAGAGTTTCAATATGGACGTTCTTATGAAAAGAGTTCTGTTTTCCGCATGATACAATTAGATGGAAAAGATTACAAGATAGACTTGCTGTTCTTTCACAGAAAATTAAAAAGACTTGTTGTTGTGGAATTAAAAATTGGAGAATTTGAACCAGAGTATAAAGCACAGGTAGAACTTTATCTGCGATGGCTTAATAAATATGAGCGGATGGAAAACGAAGAAGCACCAATTGCATTAATATTATGTACAGAGAAGTCAGATGAAGTAATTGAATTGCTTGAATTGGATAAGGGAGACATTAGAGTAGCTCAATACTTGACAGCTATGCCGCCAAAGGAAGAACTGGAAGAAAAGCTGCGTTTGGCAATTCAAAGAGCAAAGATACAATTAGAGCAACGAAAAGAGTAAAAGTCGCTACATGTAGCAATTTTTTTAATTAATTTGTGGAGGAAACTCATGAGCATAACAGTTACCACAGAAAAGCAGTTTGAATCAGATATTGAGGCTTTTCTCATATCAGCCGAAGGCGGATATACAAAGGGAAATGGAACATATAATCCGAAACTGGGTTTATATCCGGATAAACTGATTTCTTTTATTCAGCGTACTCAGCCGAGGGAGTGGGCGACGTTTGAACGGCAAAATGACATAGACCCTGTGCGCAAATTCTGTGTTGCTTTTAACAATGCCTGTGATATGGACGGAGTGCTGCATGTTTTACGAAACGGATTCAAACATAGAGGAACTACCTTTAAAGCCCAACTATAATGGCGTTTTGTATAAATGCGGTCATTATAGCATATGTATATTTGGGGAAAATATACATCTATTTGCGTAAACAGGTACCATCGGGTTGTAAAATAATAGATGTATCCAACAAAAATATGGGAGAAAAGATATGGTCTGTTTCCTTGTAATGCAAACTTTACTTAAAATGCGTGCGATTTGAGCGGAATTCATAAATGTCCTTGGCTACAAATTGGTTACAAAAATTCTGAAAACCCAGAGAAAATCAATGATTTTAGAAAATATGATAACAGAAAACCCCGAAAACACGCCATCTGTCACACAAGGTTCTCCAAACCTAATCCGTGAGGGTGGTAGAACCTATCTACCGTTTACGTATCATCAGCAAAAAATACATTGTATTCCCGTTTCCTCCGGGAAACTTTTTTCCATGGCAAGGCAGGACGGATTATCGGACTGGAGCGTGTGGGAGAAATTGCTGGAAAGGCAGACTCTGTGTAAAATCAGCAACAGAACAGCGTAAAGATGGCAGTTGTTACACAGTACCCCGGACAAAGTGGCGTGCGTATGACAGCCCCATGCAGTCAAACCTTGATCATAAGGATTATATTGAGAAATATAATTTAACGCAATTTGATTATGGGTATGGTCAACCAATGAGTAAAAAATAGAAAAATAGAAAAACTGAATATAAATTGACATCCAGCGTAAATAAAGTTATGATATGTTGTACTGTAGAACTATATCATGGAGGAATTTTTATGTTACGCAATGAGAAGGAAGCTAAGGCTCTGCGTTCTGAAGACGGCGGTAGCCTTAGCAAAAAGATTATTTCAAAAATGGCGCTGATAGTCGCTGCTGTTTTTCTTGTAACCGTTTTGATGGCTGCCTTTCTTGCTGCAAGACCTTTGATTCGGGTTAACAGGGAAAAGCTGGCGGCTGTGGCCTATGAAAATGCATTTTTGGTTGTAAATGACATTGAAAATGCATATGGAAAAGTGGAAGGTTTTTCCGGTTCTCTTAAGAATATTTCCGCACTGGAACCGAAGGAGCAGAGGGATGCCATAGACACTGCCCTGGTAGGGCTTTTGGAAGGCGGCGGGGATTATACCACGGGATTTGCTTACTTTGAGCAGAATGCCATTGCAGATGCCAATGGGGAGCCTTACAGTGTCCATAAGAGAGAGATTGCCTATGAGTCAGTGGTATATCCGAATGAAGAGAACACAGGGTATGTTTTTGAAAAGCATGAGGATGCTTTTGACAATTTTGAAAAAGAATATTATATGCAGATCAAGGAAACCGGCGAACCTTATATTATGGATCCTTATGTGTATGAACTGATGGGAAAGAACATCATGATGATAAGCATTATTGCGCCCCTCTGGGATGCGGAAGGGGAGTTCCTTGGCGTAACCGGCGTTGACATGGGGCTGGACGATATGCAGGAAAATCTTCTGGTCAGCACGGATTACCGTTCTGCCCATCTGGTGGCGCTGGCAGAAGACGGGACGATTCTGATAGATTCCGCCGATGATGAAAAAGTAGGAAGAACTGCTTCTGACGCCGGATATGACGCAATAGCGCAGGATGCCCGGGAGGTTCTTTCCATGGCGGAGGGAGAGCATGTCAACAGCCGTTCCATTATCAGGTCTGGCAAAAACTTTGGTACAGGGAAAAAAGGAATTTCCGTGGCGGTTCCATTATCGGTAAACGGAAAAACCCAGTGGACATTACATATGACCGTTGACAGCAGTGAATTCTACGGACCAATCATAGAAGGCGCAGGGAAACTGACATTTATGGTGATAATACTTGGAATCCTGCTGCTGGCCGCAGTGAACCGTATTATTAAGAAATCCCTTGACCCTATTAAGGTAATTACTGACGGGGCTGCCAGACTGGAGGCAGGGGATTTGAATATTCATATTGATATCCAGTCTGACGATGAACTGGGGCGTCTGTCCCAGGCGTTTAACCATATAAGCGCCATTATAGGCAATTATGTAAAGGATATTTCCGAACAGCTTTCCCAAATGGCGGATAACAATATGGATATTGCAATCACGCAGGATTATATCGGGGATTTTATCCCCATCCAGGCGTCTATTGAGAAGATTTCAGAGTCTTTGAACGATACCTTACACCAGATTGTGGTTTCAGCAGATGAAGTCTCTGACAGTTCGGAAAGTGTCTCATCCGGCGCGCAGGTTCTTTCGGACGGCGCCACAGAGCAGGCTTCGGCCATTGACCAGCTTGCGGCTTCCATAGAGAGCCTGGCTCAGGATGTGGCAGCCAATGCAAAGGATGCCCAGACCGCCAATGAGACTGTTTCGGAAGTGGGCAGACGTATCAGACAGAGTAATGAGGAAATGGGCAATTTGATACATGCAATGTCGGATATCAGCAACTCATCCAGCGAAATTGAGAAAATTGTAAAAACAATCGAAGACATTGCCGACCAGACAAATCTTTTATCTTTAAACGCCACCATAGAGGCTTCCAGGGCGGGAGAGGCAGGAAAGGGATTTGCTGTTGTGGCAAATGAAATCCGTGAACTGGCTGCAAAGAGCGCGGAAGCAGTCAACCAGACCGCAGCATTGATAGAAAGCTCCCAGAGGGCAGTGGAAAACGGTACGGGAATTGCAGATAACACGGCAAAATCCCTTGTAACGGTGGTGAGCGGTTCAGAAGAGATTTTAAGTTCCATGGAGAAGATAAGCAATGCTTCGCAAAATCAAAAGCATGTATTGGAACAACTCACGAAAAGTATTGACTTGATCAGTAATGTGGTTCAGACCAACTCTTCCTATGCACAGGACAGCGCCGAGACGAGCGCAGAACTATCCAGTCAGTCCAGACGCCTGCATGAACTGGTAAACCGTTTCCATCTGAAACAGATATAGGAGCGTGGAAATCTGCATCCCTGAATGGCGGCCGGTTAAATGCTGTTCAAGGATGCAGAATTTTATCTGTACAGAAAATCCAGGAATTCTTCTCTGGAACGGTTCATGATAAGTTCCTGAGGGAAATGCATTTCCTGAATAAGAGCAAGCGCATATGTAAAGTCGCCTACATGAGAGTGACCGTGGCTATCGCTGGAAAGAAGTACCGGATAATGGTATTTCTTACACAGCTTAAGTATAGTCCGGTCATTTTCTTTTACATTACCCCTGTAGCCATCCGGGGATAAAGAACTGTTGTTGATTTCCAGCAGGACCCGGTTGTCCATGGCCGCTTCCATGAGACGGTCATAGTCCGCAGGGTATTTCACATCGTCCGGGTGGGCGATTATGCGGATGTAAGGGTTTTCCATTGCGCGGATATAAGCCTGCGTATTTTCTGTCATGCTTCCGGGAGTAATACAGGGGGTATGCATGGCAGCGATGCAGTAATCCAGATTCTTCATGATGTCTTCCGGCAAATCCAGTTTTCCAGAAAAGTCTGTAATATTTACTTCCGCACCGTAAAGCACATGGACGCCCATCCGCCGGGAAGGGGCCGCGGACAGGCCGCGAAAATATGAAGCCGTGCAGGAATGGGGAATAGCAGGGCCGTGGTCGCTGATTCCCAGCAGCTTAAGGCCGTTTTTGGCGGCCTGCTTTATCAAATCTGTGGCAGTGTCACGGGTGTAATGTCCGCTGGCAACTGTGTGGGTGTGGACATCCAATTCTAAAGAAATCATAGCAATCCTCCCGTTAATTTGTGGTCAGAATATTTTCCAGACATGTTCCAATGTGCCGGAATCCGCCTGCCCGGGCGCTCCGGCACATTTTATTTTAACATATGTTTAGCAAAACAAAATCACCGCAAGATTATAGTAGCACAAAAACAACATAAAAACAACATAAAATGTGTTGGATTAGTTGACTTTTATGGAAGATATGTTTATAATGAAGCATAGATGATTAGATGAAGCAGTTACGGGGGATAAGTGTCGAAAGGAGAAATTATGGGACTGTATCAATACGAAATCACGGACATTAAAAAAACGGAAAGAATTGACAGGCTGATTGCCAATCTGTTTGCAAAAATGCCGGAAATTGAGTCGGCAAGGGCCAGGCTGATTACGGAATCTTATAAAGAGACGGAAAATGAGCCGGTGATTATGCGCCGGGCGAAGGCTTTCGCCCATATTTTGGAGAATATTCCTATTATTATAAGGGATGATGAACTGGTGGTGGGCAGCAGTACCATTGCCCCAAGAGGCTGTCAGACGTATCCTGAATTTTCTTATGAGTGGCTGGAAGCGGAGTTTGACACTGTGGCAGCCCGCAGCGCCGACCCTTTTTACATATCAGAAGAAGCAAAGCGTGAAATCAGGGAGGCGGACCGTTACTGGAAGGGTAAGACTACCAGCGAACTGGCAACTGCCTACATGGAGCCGGAGACATTGACGGCCATGGAGCACAATATGTTTACGCCGGGGAATTATTTTTACAACGGAGTAGGACATGTTACCGTACAGTATGAGAAGGTTTTAGCGATAGGATATGAAGGAATTCGTGCACAGGCGCAGGAACTTCTTGCAAAATGTGACATGGGAGACGGAAATTATGCAAGAAAGGCACGTTTTCTGCAGGCAGTCATCATTAGCTGCGATGCAGTGATAAATTATGCGAACCGTTATGCAGCTTTGGCAAAAGAGCTTGCAGGGCAGTGCAAAGATGCGGCAAGACGGGCGGAACTTCTGCAAATCAGTGAAAACTGCAGTAAGGTTCCGGCTAAGGGGGCGGAAAGTTTTTATGAAGCATGTCAGTCTTTCTGGTTTGTACAGCAGCTTTTGCAGTTGGAGTCCAGCGGACACTCCATTTCTCCCGGACGTTTTGACCAGTATATGTACCCTTACTATGAGGCAGACAGGAAGAAAGGGACATTAACCAAAGAATTTGCACAGGAACTGATTGACTGTATCTGGGTAAAATTAAATGATTTAAATAAGTGCAGGGATGCGGCTTCTGCGGAAGGGTTTGCAGGCTACAGCCTGTTCCAGAACCTGATTGCGGGAGGACAGAACGGGGACGGTGTGGATGTTACCAACGATTTGTCCTTTATGACCATCCAGGCATCCATGCACGTACAGCTTCCCCAGCCTTCCTTCTCGGTAAGAGTATGGAACGGAACGCCCCATGAGTTCCTTATCAAGGCTGCGGAACTTACAAGGACTGGCGTGGGCCTTCCTGCCTACTATAATGATGAGGTTATCATCCCGGCGCTGATAAACAGAGGACTGACCTTAAAAGACGCAAGGGAATACAACATTATCGGCTGTGTGGAGCCCCAGAAAGCCGGAAAGACAGAAGGCTGGCATGACGCTGCATTCTTTAACATGTGCCGTCCTATGGAACTGGTATTCTCCCAGGGGAAGGACAAGGGTGTGCAGGTGGGCGTGGTGACAAAGCCTGTTGAAGAGATGAAAGAATTCGAGGAGTTCTATGACGCTTATAAAGAACAGATGAATTATATGATTAAGCTGCTGGTCAATGCGGACAATGCCATTGATGTGGCTCATGCCCAGAGATGTCCCCTGCCTTTCCTTTCTTGTATGGTGGACGACTGCATGAACCGGGGACTGTCCGTACAGGAAGGCGGCGCCATTTACAATTTCACCGGCCCGCAGGGCTTCGGTGTGGCAAATATGGCGGACGCCCTCTATGCAATAAAGACCCTTGTGTTTGATGAACACAAGGCAACATTGAAGGAATTCAAGGAAGCCATGGCTACCAATTACGGTAAGGGCCTGACCAGAGAAATGGTAGGGGATATGACCGCCCAGATTGCCACAGGCTTAAAGGCAGCGGGACAGACCATCGGGGAAAAGGAAATTGCGGCTATCATGAAGACCGTGATTGAAACCTCCGAAATGCCTGCAGTTAAGGAAAACGGCGAGCGGCTCTTAAAATTGATTGGGGAGGTTCCAAAATTCGGAAACGACATTCCGGAGGTGGACGCTTTCGCAAGGGATGTGGCATATACCTATACAAGACCTTTGCAGGAATATAAGAATCCGAGAGGCGGTATCTTCCAGGCAGGTTTATATCCGGTATCCGCCAATGTGCCTCTTGGGGCGCAGACAGGGGCAACGCCGGACGGAAGGCTGGCTGGCACGCCTGTAGCGGACGGGGTATCCCCTTCTGCTGGCAAGGACGTGAACGGCCCCACGGCGGCGGCCAATTCCGTGGCAAGGCTGGATCACTATATTGCTTCCAACGGAACCCTTTTTAATCAGAAATTCCATCCTTCGGCACTCAGCGGAAGGGAGGGCCTGGAGAAGTTCGTAGCCCTTATCCGTGCTTACTTTGACCAGAAAGGCAGTCATATGCAGTTCAACGTGGTGAGCCGGGAGACCCTGCTGGATGCCCAGAAAAATCCCGACAAATATAAACATCTGGTAGTCCGGGTGGCGGGATACAGCGCGCTGTTTACCACTTTATCCCGGTCTTTGCAGGATGATATCATCAACAGGACGGAGCAGGGATTCGGCGCTTAACTGACAGCGTTTGTTTGTGCCCATAGGTTTGCGGCTGTGCGGCATCCGCAGACCTAAGAAGCGCAAAAAGCGCGGAAATGAGGTAAAAATGGAAGACTATAAACAGACAAAAGGGCGCATTTTTGACATCCAGAAATTCTCCATCCATGACGGGGACGGCATCCGCACAATTGTCTTTCTGAAAGGATGCGTGCTCAGGTGCCGCTGGTGTTGTAACCCGGAATCCCAGGAATACACTATCCAGACAATGACGGTGGCCGGAGAGCCGAAGATAATCGGACGTGACGTGACGGTGGAAGAGGTCATGAAGACCGTGGAGCAGGATCGTCCCTACTATTACCGTTCCGGCGGCGGGCTTACACTGTCCGGCGGCGAGAGCCTGTGCCAGCCGCAGTTTGCAAGGGATTTGCTGCGTGCGGCCAGGGAGATGGGGATTAACACTGCCATGGAAAGTATGGGATGCGCAAAGTATGAGGTGATTGAGAGCATCCTTCCATACCTGGATCATTACCTTCTGGACATCAAGCATATGAATCCGGCTAAACATAAAGAATTTACAGGGAGAAGCAATGAACTGATGCTGGAGAACGCAAAGAAAATAGCGGCTTCCGGGCAGACACGGTTAAGTATACGGATACCCGTTATCCCCACATTTAATGACACTGTGGAGGAAATCCGTGCCATTGCCGTATATGCAAAGGAACTTCAGAACCGGTATGCAAAGGAACCATGTAATATAGAAAAGATACATCTTCTGCCTTATCACAGACTTGGGCAGGATAAGTATGAGGGCCTTGGCCGGGAATATCTTATGAAGGATATTCTCCCGCCTGGGACGGAACATATGGAAAAGCTGCGGCAGGCGGCTTCGCAGGCGTCCGGCCTTGTGTGCCAGATTGGCGGCTGAAAGGCGCCTGTGCAGCAGGGATTCTGATTACAATAAGCTGTCTCGCGAAGCATGCCGGCGTTTGCTGCAATAAGCTGTCTCGCGAAGCATGTCGGCGTTTGTTACAATAAGCTGTCTCGCGAAGCATGTCGGCGTTTGTTACAATAAGCTGTTTCGCGAAGCGAGTCAGCGTTTGTTACAATAAGCTGTCTCGTGAAGCGAGTCAGCGTTTGTTAGGATAGAGTAGCGGCTTTCGGGGCTGTTACGGTAAATGGAGAAGAAATGGGAATACAGGATAGTAAATTACCGGATAATTTATCCACGGAAGGAAAGACAAGGATTGTACAGGAACTGGTGCCGGGCAAACAGATTACCATTGCCCATCTGATTGCCAATCCGGATAAAATTTTATATGAAAAATTAGGTCTGGACCCAAGCGTGGACTATTCCAGGTCTGCCATTGGCGTACTTACCATAAGTCCTGCAGAAACCGCTGTCATTGCTGCGGATATTGCAGTGAAAGCGGCGGGGATTGAACTGGGATTTGTGGACAGATTCAGCGGAACCCTTATTATCACCGGAACTGTATCAGAGACAGAGGCTTCCCTGAAAGCAGTGCTGGAATACACGAAAGAAAAGATGGGATTTGCAGTGTGCCCTTTTACACGGACATAGGATAAAGGGCCTGTGCAGACAGGGCAGCATAAAAGCCAGTACGGGCCTGTGTACAGCGGCATGGGGTATATATTATGAAGAAAATCATTTTAATGGGAAGAAGCGAATGTGGAAAAACTACCCTGACCCAGGCGTTGAAAGGGGAGCGCATCACTTATCATAAAACCCAGTATGTCAACTATTTTGACGTCATCATTGATACGCCGGGAGAGTATATACAGACCAAGCAGTTGGGCTATGCCCTGGCGCTGTATGCTTATGAAGCGGATATCGTGGGCCTGCTTTTGTCCGCCACAGAACCCTATTCCCTGTACCCGCCTAACATTACATGTATGGTGAACCGTGAAGTGGTGGGGATTGTCACAAAAATAAACGAACCGGACGCCAACGTAAAAAGGGCTGAGCGGTGGCTGCGGCTGACAGGATGCAAAAAAATCTTTTTTGTGGATTCCAGGAAACAGGAAGGCATTCCGGAGATTTTGGAATACCTGAGAGAAGAAGGCGACATAATGCCATGGGAATAGTGTGATTTTGTATGTTTTCCCACTCCACGCCGCCCTGTGTCCCCAATACGGACTGAACGCTCACAAAACCGTTGCTATTCACGGTCTGAAGACCGCTCATAGCAACGATTCGGGGCGATAATTAAAGTTTTGCTACGCAAAGATCGCCCCTCACACTTGAATCATGTTTTCACGGAATGCGCAGCCCGTGCGCATTCCTGAGCCATGAATAGTAACTAAAAACCAAATATTCACATTGATTCCACATAAAAACAAGTTGACTGATGTGGGATTGCGTGGTATTATAGAGTCACAAACAACAGAAACCAACATTATGCATATAAATATAAGGAGGAAAAAGGAATTATGCTAAATGAGTATGAAATCAAAAAAGAAATGTGCGAAATCGGCAGACGGGTTTACAACCGCGGGATGGTTGCAGCCAATGACGGTAACTTTTCTGTCAAATTAAACGACAATGAATTTCTGTGCACACCGACCGGTGTAAGTAAGGGATTCATGACCCCTGAATACATCTGTAAGGTAGACGCAGAGGGCAAGGTGATTCAGGCAAACAAAGGATTTAAGCCCTCCTCAGAAATTAAGATGCATATGAGAGTATATAAGGAAAGGCCCGATGTACAGTCAGTGGTACATGCCCATCCTTTATATGCAACCAGCTTTGCCATTGCAGGAATTCCCCTGACACAGCCCATTATGCCGGAAGCAGTTATTTCTTTAGGATGCGTGCCCATTGCTGAATACGGCACACCTTCCACCAATGAAATTCCTGACGCAGTTTCCAAATACCTGCAGTATTACGATGCAGTCCTTTTGGAAAATCATGGCGCGCTGGCATATTCCGATTCCCTTTTAAGCGCATACCACAAGATGGAATCCGTAGAATTTTATGCACGTTTATTATACCAGTCAAAAGTTCTCGGCGGGCCTAAGGAATTATCCCCGGCACAGGTTGAGAGACTTTACGAAATCAGAAGACAGTTCGGCATGACAGGAAAGCATCCGGCGGATTTATGCCCCAACAAGAAAGCCGGCAAACCAAGCTGCCATAGCTGTAACGGTTCCTGCGGGACAGGCACTGATGCCAAAGCAGACGCAGATCTGGTTGCATCCATCACAAAGAAGGTTATGGAGCAGCTTGGCTTATAAGCAGCGGAAAAGAGGCATACCATGAAAGAGCAGTTGATTTACCAGGCAGTGGAGCAGGCCCTTCGGGAAGCCGGAAAGTCGGCCATGACGATGACACTGGATATGGCGAAGAAGCTGGCTGGCCAGGTGGAACAAAAGGCAAAAGAAATGGGAATCCCCGTCGTCATAGCGGTTGCTGACAAGGCTGCAAGGCCCGTTGCCATCCACTGCATGGACGACGCTTACATAGCCAGCTTTGACATTGCTCTGAACAAGGCGTACACTTCCGCAGGACTGAAAATGTCCACGGCCCGGCTCTCGGAATTGAGCGGCCCCGGCCAGCCCCTTTATGGCATACAAAATACGAACAATGGTCAGATTGTTATCTTCGGCGGCGGCGAAGCCCTTGAGATAAACGGCCGGATCGTGGGGGCCTTAGGTGTAAGCGGCGGAACTTTAGAGCAGGATACTTACCTGGCGGCTTACGGGCGGGAGATGTTTGAAAAGTCATATCAGAATGCAGCCAAAAAAGAAAGGGATGATAAACAGTGGCAGTAAGTGAACAACTGGTACAGGATGTGGTAAAAGAAGTTGTTGCCAAGCTTCAGATCAACGCTGACGTAAGCGGGAGCAGGGGCGTGTTTGCCGATATGAATACGGCGATTGCGGCAGCAAAAAAGGCACAGAAAATTGTGCAGTCCATGTCCATGGACCAAAGGGAAAAGATTATTACAATTATTAAAAGGAAAACAAAAGAAAATGCTGAAATCCTTGCACGCATGGGCGTACAGGAGACAGGCATGGGAAATGTGGGACATAAAATATTAAAGCACCATCTGGTGGCGGAGCGGACGCCCGGCACGGAAGACATCACCACAACGGCATGGTCCGGGGACAGAGGTCTGACCCTGGTGGAGATGGGGCCTTTCGGAGTCATCGGAGCAATTACTCCCTGTACCAATCCTACAGAAACAATTATCTGCAATACCATAGGGATGCTGGCAGGCGGCAACACAGTGGTGTTCAACCCCCATCCGGCGGCAATCAAGACCTCCATATTTGCAGTGAACATGTTAAATGAGGCTTCCTTAGAGGCAGGCGGCCCAGAGGCAATTGCATGCACAGTGGAAAATCCTACGCTGGAGTCAAGCGGCATAATGATGAAGCACAAAGATATTTCCCTGCTGGTGGCTACAGGCGGCCCCGGCGTGGTGACGGCAGTGCTTTCTTCCGGCAAGCGAGGCATCGGCGCAGGAGCCGGAAATCCTCCCGCCCTGGTTGACGAGACAGCCGACGTAAGGAAAGCCGCAGGGGACATTGTAAATGGATGTACTTTTGACAATAACCTTCCCTGCATTGCAGAGAAAGAAATTGTGGCAGTGAACAGCGTTGCTGATGAACTGATGCACTACATGGTCAGCGAACAGGGCTGTTACCAGATTAGCAAGGAAGAGCAGGATAAGCTGACAAAGGTAGTCCTTACACCTAAGGGACTGAACAGAAAGTGTGTGGGCAGAAGCGCGAAAGCCCTGCTTGCCATGATAGGGGTGGAGGTTCCCGACAATATCCGCTGTATCGTATTTGAAGGGGAGAAGGAACACCCGCTGATTTCGGAAGAACTGATGATGCCTATTCTGGGAATGGTAAGGGCAAAGGATTTTGAGGACGCAGTAGAGCAGGCCGTATGGCTGGAACACGGCAACAGGCATTCCGCCCACATCCATTCCAAAAATGTGGATAACATTACCAAATATGCGAAAGCAATCGACACGGCTATCCTTGTAAAGAACGCGCCCTCCTATGCGGCGTTGGGCTTTGGCGGAGAAGGCTATTGTACTTTTACCATTGCCAGCAGGACAGGGGAAGGGCTGACCAGCGCCAGCGCATTTACCAAGAGAAGACGCTGTGTCATGTCTGACAGTCTTTGCATCAGATAGGAAAAGGAGAGGGTTATGAGCAATATAAACACAATTGATGTGGAAGCGGTGGTAAAGCAGGTACTGGAAAGCATGATGGACCGCGGGACAGCGCCGGTAAGCGCACCCGCAGCAGGCGGACAGATACCAAAGACAGCAAGAGTTGCCATGCTCACCGCACTTGAGAAATATGAAGTGAAGGAATTCCCCATACCGGAAGTCGGGGACGGGGACATTCTGGTAAAGGTAGAGGGATGCGGCATCTGCGGCACCGATGCCCATGAATTCAAGAGAGATCCCTTCGGGCTGATTCCCGTGGCATTAGGCCATGAAGGCACCGGGGAAATCGTAAAGATGGGAAAGAACGTAAAGAAAGACAGCGCAGGCAAGCCTCTTAAGCTGGGCGATAAAGTGGTAACATGCATGATATTCAAGGATAACCCGGATATTACCATGTTTGACTTAAATAAGCAGAATGTAGGCGGCGCCGACGTATACGGACTTCTTCCCGATGATGACATCCATCTGAACGGATGGTTTTCAGATTACATATTAATCAGAGAAGGTTCCACAGTTTTCAATGTCAGCGACCTTGACCTGAAATCAAGGATACTGATTGAACCCTGCGCAGTACTGATTCATGCAGTGGAACGTGCAAAAACTACCGGAATCCTGCGCTTTAACAGCAGAGTGGTTGTACAGGGATGCGGCCCTATCGGCCTTATCTGTATTGCGGTTTTACGGACGATGGGTATTGAGAATATTGTGGCAGTAGACGGAGAACAGAAACGTCTTGATTTCGCCAAAGAAATGGGCGCAGAGAAATCCGTGAACTTTAAAGACCACAAGGGAATTGAGGCTCTTGCCAAGGCAGTGGAAGACGCTTTCGGCGGTTATCCGGCAGATTTCGCATTCCAGTGTACAGGATCCCCGGCGGCTCATTCCAACATTTACAAATTTATCCGCAATGGCGGCGGTTTGTGCGAACTTGGTTTCTTCATCAACGGCGGGGACGCAACCATTAATCCCCACTTTGATATCTGTTCCAAAGAAATCACTACGGTTGGCTCCTGGGTATACACCTTAAGAGACTACGCAACCACTTTTGATTTCTTAAAGAGAGCAAAGGGAATCGGCCTTCCCATTGATAAGCTGATTACCCATGAGTTCCCCTTAGACCAGATTAATGAAGCCCATGTGACGAACCTGAAAATGGAAGGTCTTAAGATAGCAATCATCAATAAATAAATGGAACTGCAGTTTTTAAAAACAATCAGGGACAGGAGTTAAGGTATGGGAGAAGCAGTAGGAATCATAGAAGTATTCGGACTTGCAACAGCATTTGCAGCAGCGGACGCGGGATGTAAAGCCGCAAATGTAACGATTGAAAATTTCGATAAGAATAAGCCGGCTAATGCAGATGCGCTTCCCGTGCCGCTTATCGTAATGATAAAATTCCGCGGAACCATATCGGATGTCAGGGCAGCCGTTGCGGCGGCAAAGCAGAGGGCCGAGGAACTTGCAGGCGTGGTGGCGACCCATGAAATTGCAAGTCCCGAAGCGGATACGGAAAAAATGCTTAGACTTAGCGGTATGGATAAGGTATAATTAAGTTAAGGTTCACCCGGGAAAGCGATTTTGAAGTGGGCAAATCCCATTTGTGAATTGAATTTCTCATGGAATTGCGAATGTGACTGTGAGCGGTGTGGACAGTAATATAATTAAAAAAAGAAGACAGGCGCAGAAACAGCGCAGAAATGAGGTATAAAATGACACAATTAGCTTTGGGAATGATAGAGACAAGAGGTCTTACAGCAGCCATTGAAGCGTCAGATGCCATGATAAAGGCAGCGGAAGTTACGTTAATCGGTACAGAGAAAATAGGTTCCGGTCTGGTGACAGTCATGGTGCGCGGGGATGTAGGCGCTGTGAAGGCAGCGGTTGAAGCCGGAAGCGTCAGAGCTGAAAAGCTGGGCGAACTGGTAGCTACCCACGTAATACCAAGACCCCACAGTGATGTAGAGAAAATCTTACCGCTGATTTAACCGGATTTACCAGCGCAGGAATGTGGCATGATTTTGCCCAGTAAAGCGACTCACGAAAGGTGACAGCGTTTGATTCACAACCGGCGCAGGAAGAGAAAAGGAGAAGGAATCATGGGAAATGCATACGGATTCTTTGAGATTCCAAGTACGACGGCAGCCATAGATGCTCTTGACATTATGTGCAAAACAGCGGATGTGGAATTCATTACATGGGAGAAAAAGCTGGGAGGCAGGCTGGTAACGATTATCATACGGGGAAGCGTATCGGATGTAAAACAGGCGATAGAAGCTGCTGCACATAGTGCAATCAAAAAGCCGGCAGCCACAGTAGTGATTGCCAATCCCCATGAAGAAATCATTAAACTGGTTAAAAAGAGCGCCAGCCGGTTGACGAACATATCAACTGCCTGGAATGACGAAATGGAGTAGCATATGGCGGAACAGAAAAACCCATTAAGAAAAGCTCCGGCGAAAGCCGAAGAAAATAGAGTAAAAAGAACAGAAACAGCAGCAATAAAAACTGAAACAGTAAAAGCAGAGCCAAAGGAGGAAAAAAGGATGGCACAGGAAGCATTAGGAATGGTAGAAACAAGAGGACTTGTAGCATCAATTGAGGCAGCAGATGCAATGTTAAAGGCAGCAAACGTAACATTAGTTGGAACAGAGAAAATCGGTTCCGGTCTGGTAAGCGTTATGGTACGCGGCGATGTAGGCGCTGTAAACGCAGCAGTGGAAGCAGGAAGCACAAGCGCATCAAGACTTGGTGAACTGGTAGCAACCCATGTAATTCCCAGACCTCATACAGACGTTGAGAAGATTCTTCCCGTTTTGAAATAAGCGAGTAAGATCAAATGCTGTCGCGCTCCGCGAGCCAGCTTATTGAACGGAGATGGGCGGGCGAAGTCCGCCCATAAATCTTTTGGGAGGAAGAATGTATGGCGGATAATATGACAAACAGTCAGGTAGAACTGATTGCCAAAATGGTCATGGAAGCAATGAGCCAGAAACAGAGCACAGGCAATGGGTACATGGTTCCGGTGGGGGTATCGGCAAGACATGTGCATCTGACTCAGGAACATGTGGAAGTCCTTTTTGGAGAAGGGTATCATCTAACAAAGAAAAAAGAGCTGATGGGCGGGCAGTTTGCGTCCAATGAACTTGTGACGATTGTCGGCTTAAAGCTTAGGGCAATAGAAAATGTAAGAATATTAGGGCCTGTAAGGAGCAAATCCCAGGTGGAAATTTCCTCCACGGATGCCATTAAACTGGGGGTGAAAGCGCCTATCCGTGAGTCCGGGAATGTGGCGGGCAGCGCGCCTGTTGCACTGGTAGGGCCCAAAGGGGCGCTGTATTTAAAGGAAGGATGCATTGTAGCCAAAAGGCACATCCACATGTCTCCTAAGGATGCCATGGCAGCAGGCGCACACGATGGCGATATCGTGTCTGTAAAGGCGGACAATGAAAGAGGAACCATATTCAACAATGTGCAGGTCAGGGTGGATGAAAGCTTTACACTGGAAATGCATATTGACACAGACGAAGCCAACGCAGCCAAAATTGCCACAGGGGATACCGTCAGAATCATTAATGAGTAGAAAGGCATGGATTACATATGCTCATAGGAAAAGTAGTTGGAAGCGTAGTTTCCACAAGAAAAAGCGAAAAATTAATCGGAAACAAGTTTATGATTGTTGAATTGGCGGAAAAAATGAGCCATGGAGGGAACCAGATGATTGCCATCGACAACATCGGCGCGGGAATCGGCGAGTATGTGCTGGTTGCAACGGGAAGCGCGGCAAGAGTTGGATCTGACATGGAAAATGCACCGGTAGATGCGGCGATTGTAGGCATCATTGATGATGGAAGGCAATGGATGCAGAAATGAGCAGAGCAGAAGGTAAGAGCAGGGGGGAGGAATAAGCATGGCGCATAACCTGACGGAAAATATCAGTATAGAAGACCTGAGCGCCTTATTGCGGCGTGGCGGTATTGTAGGCGCAGGGGGCGCAGGGTTTCCCACCTATGCCAAGCTGGATAAAAGAGCAGACACTATTATTATGAACTGCGCAGAGTGCGAGCCGCTTCTTAAACTGCACAGACAGCTATTGGAGCAGAACGCCCATGAAATCGCAAGGACTTTCCATATGCTTGCGGAATGTGTGGGGGCAAAGGAAGCGGTTATCGGTATCAAAAAAGCATATAAGAGAACCATAGACGCCCTTCGCGGATGCATCGGGGAATACCCGGAGATGAGGCTGGGGCTTCTGGATGAGGTTTACCCTGCCGGGGATGAAGTTGTCCTCATTTATGAAGTTACCGGAAAGACAGTCCCCCCAGGCGGTCTTCCAATAGAAAGCGGCGTGGCTGTATTCAACGTGGAAACCGTCTACAATATCTACAAAGCTGTGGCCTTAGACCGTCCGGTGGAAGATAAGCTGGTGTCCATAGTGGGAGAGGTGGAAAATCCGGTTACGGTAAGGCTGCCTCTGGGATGTACCATAGAGGAAGCAGTGCGTCAGGCAGGGGAAATCACGGTTAAGAACCCGGTATTCTTTATCGGCGGCCCGATGATGGGATTTGAGGGGAGCGGCCTGCTTCCGGTGACAAAGACCACCAACGCGGTGCTGGTGCTGCCCGAAGACCATCTGCTGGTACAGAGGAAAAGACGGAAATCCTCCATAGACTTAAAACGTGCGGCGGCGGCCTGCTGTCAGTGCACCATGTGTACAGACCTGTGTCCGAGACATCTCCTGGGACACCCCATTGAACCCCACAAGTTTATGCGTGCGGCGACCTGTAAGGATATACAGGATACGGATATTTTCTTAAATACCATGTTCTGTTCTTCCTGCGGGCTGTGCGAGAATTACTCCTGTATGCAGGGGCTTTCTCCCCGCTCTCTGATAGCGGATTACAAGAGCGGCCTGCGCTCCCACGGGATAAAGCCGCCGAAGGTGGAGGCAGCGCCTGTGGCTGCGGAGCGGGAGTACAGAAAAGCGCCCATGGAACGTCTCATGGCAAGGCTGGATCTGACAAAGTATGACCATCCTGCGCCGATCACAGAAATGACGGGAGAGGTAAAGAAAGTCAAACTGATGCTCAGTCAGCACATTGGCGCTCCGGCAGTCCCGGTGGTAAAGGAATCGGATTTGGTAGAAAAAGGACAGATGATAGCAGAGCCGGCAAAAGGCTTAAGCGTTGCCATTCATGCATCTGTCAGCGGAAAAGTAGTGGAAGTAACTGAAAAATATGTTATAATTCGTAACAGTTAGGAAGGTTGTACATATATGAGTAAGGCAATTGGAATGGTGGAATACAAGACAGTTTCGGCAGGGGTGACAGCGGCAGACGCTATGGTCAAGACTTCGGAAGTAGACATCATAGAAGCGCAGACCGTATGTCCGGGCAAATATATCGCGGTAATCAGCGGCGATTTAAGCGCGGTCAGGGCTGCAGTGGATACGGCTAAGAAAAATTACGGCATGCACCTGATTAACAGCTTTGTCCTTGGAAATCCCCATGAGTCCATCTTCCCCGCTATCTATGGGGCGACACAGATAGAAGGGGTCAGTGCTCTTGGCATATTGGAAACCTATGATGCGGCATCCATTATTGTGGCTGCGGATATCGCAGCCAAGACGGCAATCGTATCACTGATTGAACTGCGCATTGCCCGGGGCATGTGCGGCAAATCCTACATGATGCTGACGGGAGAAGTGGCAGCCGTAAATGCGGCTATTGATAAGGCAAGAAACGAAATCGGGGCTGACGGCATGTATCTGGATTCCACAGTCATTGCCCATCCCGACGAGAAGATATGCCGGGCCATATTGTAGGTCCTGCAAGAGTAAAAACCTGCTGCAGCTTATTGGACAGAATCCAGGCTGCAGCTTTTTTGCCATAAGACTACTACAGGGAGGGACAGATAGATGCTGGCAATAGAGAGAAGAAATGAGATACTGGAAAAATTACAAAAGGAAAAGAGAGTGGTTGTCAGCGAACTGAGCAGGCTGTACGGCGTAACCGAAGAAACCATAAGAAGGGATCTGGAAAAGCTGGAGAAGGATGGATACGTTATCAAAAGCTATGGCGGCGCTGTGCTCAACGAAAACATGAATATTGACATGCCCTTTAATGTCCGCAAAAATACAAATGTAGTGGGAAAACAGAAAATGGCGGAGATAGTAAACAGCATGGTAAAGGACGGGGAACGGCTGATTCTGGATGCCAGCTCCACAGCGGTATTTATTGCAAAGGCGCTGAAAGAGGAAAAAAGGAACCTTACCATTATCACCAACTCCATAGAAATCATCATTGAGCTTTTTGACGCACAGGAATGGCACGTGCTTTCCACAGGCGGGCTTGCCATGGAGGGCTCCCTTGCCCTGGTGGGACCCCAGACAGATCATATGCTGCGTTCTTACTTTGTGGATAAGGCCATTATCTCCTGCAAAGGCTTCGACATGGAAAACGGTATTACCGACTCCAACGAACTTCATGCCAGAAACAAAAAGACCATGCTGGAGCGTGCAAAAAGCACCATTCTGGCAGTAGACAGTTCTAAATTCGGACACATTGCTTTTACCCGGATAGGAGGGCTGGAAGATATATCCACCATCATAACCGATGAGAAACCGGAGGAAAAATGGCTCACTCTGTTTGAAAAATACAACATAGAATGTATCTGGCCGGAAGACTGATTTCCAGCCATGAATCAGCTTTAGAAAAGTTTAAGTGAAAAAAATTATATTTTATGCCATTATCCTGCAACTTTTTATAGGGACGGCGTGGTACTATTTTATTAACCAGAACTATATATTAAAGAGTGGAGGGATTGCGATGTTAAAAGGAATTCCGGGGATTTTATCTCCCCAGTTACTGAAGGTATTGTGCGAGATGGGGCATAGTGACAGGCTTGTGATTGCTGACGGCAATTTTCCGGCAGAATCCATGGGGAAGGATGCCATTGTCATCCGTATGGACGGACATGGTATTCCGGAAATTTTAGATGCCATCTTACAGGTATTCCCCTTAGACACCTATGTGGACAAGCCGGTAAATTTAATGGAAGTTATGCCGGGGGATACCGTGGAGACACCTATCTGGAAGACTTATGAGGAAATCACGGCGCGCCATGATGAACGCGGCGCCGGCGCTATCGGCCAGATTGAGCGGTTTGCTTTTTATGAAGAGGCAAAGAAGGTGTATGCGATTATTGCCACCGGAGAGAGCGCGCTTTATGCAAATATTATGCTTCAGAAGGGCGTTGTAGTAGAGTAAGCCCACAGAAGTGACAGTTTATACTTATGAAAATGAATGCAGTATTTTCCTTTTCGGAATACTTATAAAAGGAAAATGCTGCATTTTAGACTTTAAAATTTGCATGTAGGGAAAGGAGCATGGTTATAGGGATGTATCGGATTTTGCTTGTGGACGATGAAGCGCTTATCCGGGAGGCTGTCAGTGATAATGTGAAGTGGGAGCAGTATGGATACGAACTGGCGGGCAGTTTTGAAAACGGAAAGGAAGCTTTGGAATTTATAGAGAAAAATCCTGTGGACGTGGTTCTTACAGATATTTGCATGCCGTATATGGACGGAATGGAACTGAGCGAAAAGCTATGCGAAGATTATCCGTCCGTGAAGATAATTATTTTAAGTGGGTACGATGATTTTGATTATGCCAAGAAAGCAATCCGCTATGGGGTAAAGGAATATCTGTTAAAGCCGATTACCGCAGAAGAAATGGGGGATGTGCTTCTGGCATTAAAGGCGGAGATGGATAAGGAGAGGAAAGCGGAGCAGAAGCTTTCAAAACTGGAGTCAGCCTACCGCAAAGGACAGAAGCTTCTTTATTCCGATGCGCTGCTGCATCTGATAAGGGGGAGCAAAGCCGACGAGGAAACCCGCAGGGAACTGGAGAAGGTAGGGCTGACCCTTGACTTTGCAGTGTACCGGGTGGCAGTGGCGGAACTGGATATTTATGTCCGTTCCAACGCCCTGGACGAGGAACGGAAGAAGGAAAGCGCCCTGATGGCTTTTGTCCTTCATAATATCAGCCAGGAGATAGTTAAGAGAAATAAGGCGGGGGAAGTCTGTCAGGGAAAAGACCACCGCACTTACATGCTCCTGTGCTCCAACCGTCCGGTGGAATTCCGACAGAGTGTGAAGGACATCTGCAATGAAATTATTTCCCAGATGAACCAGATCATGCATCTTGAGGTGAATATCGGTCTGGGGAGTTATGCATTGGAACTGGAAAACATATATAAATCTTATGAAGAAGCGGAGGAAGCTTTGGAGTACCATTATGTCATGGGCGGAAACCATGTAATGGAGATAGAGACGATCCGGGAGGAAAAGGAACAGGCGGATGTGGACCGGATGCTGGGGGAGATGGCCCTTCATGTGAAGGAAAATGACAGGGGCAAAATAAAAGGCGATTTTTCCGCCATGGAAATGGCATTAAGGGAATGCTGCTACGACAGGCGCAGCGCAGGCGTGGTTATCCAGCGGGTAGTGGAGATGCTGGATGAATTGTGCAGGGTTTCAGAGATGGAGAGCGGCCGGCGCACTGCCTGCAAAGAGGAAATTCTTGAGAAAGCGCTGAATGCAGGGGAACTGAAAGACGCCATGGATATTCTGGAAACCTATTGCCTGGAGGTAGGTGAGGGGCTGGACAACCAGAAGAACATAGGCGGCAGGAAATATGCAGTGATGGCGATGGACTACATTGAGAAAAATTACGGGGACTGTGACTTAAGCCTCCATTCGGTATGCTCTTACTTAAACATCAGCACCAGCCGTTTCAGCACAATTTTTAAGCAGGCCACAGGCATGACCTTCATGGACGTGCTGATTGGACTGCGGATGCAGAAGGCAAAAGAACTGTTAGAGCATACGGATATGAAAAACTATGAAATTGCCGAAAGAGTAGGATTTAACGATTCCCATTATTTCAGCATTGCCTTTAAGAAGATTACGGGGAAGACGCCTACGGAATATGCGAAAGAAATGAGGAAATAGATGTCGGAAAAAAAGACCCGTTTTACGATTTTATCCCTGTTTAAGAGCGTAAGGACTACGATGCTGTGCCTTTTTTCACTGCTGATAATTATTACGACGATTATTTTTATGCTTATTTCAGTGGATTATACCAAAAAGACGGTTTTGGAAAATTCCACGGATTATACTTCCCGCCTGGTGCGTCAGGTAAACAGGGATATCGATTCTTACATTGATTATATGGAAAATATTTCCTCTATGGTGATTCAGGGCGGGGATGTGCAGAAGTATTTATTTATGAAGATGCCCCGGGGGGATAGGGAGGAGACTTATGACCGTATTGTAACCCAGTTCAATACCGTTGTAGAGACAAGGCAGGATATTTCCAATATTGCGGTGGTGACGCCGGAGCGGAATTATATCATTAATGACGGCACGGACAAGCTTAATGAGAACGTTTCTTTAGAAGAGGTGGAGTGGTACAGGGAGGCTCTTGAGGGGGACGGAAGCATACTGACTGCCTCCCATGTCCAGCATGTGATACGGAATAATTATAAATGGGTAGTAACCTTGGGCAAGGGAATAAAAGATCCCCGGACAGGAAAAAACGGAGGTGTCTTTTTTATTGACCTGAACTATAAGCTGCTTAAGGATTTGTGTGAAAATAACAGTCTTGCCACCAACAGTTATGTGTTTATCGTGGATGAGTCCGGGAAGATTATTTATCATCCGAAACAGCAGCTTTTGTATAACGGACTGAAGACGGAGAAAATCAATGAAGTGCTGAACTGCGGTTCTGATGGTTATTTTATAACGAATGAAAAGGGAAAGGACGGTGAGAAGCTTTATACCGTATCAGTGTCTGAAAAAACCGGATGGCGGGTGGTCGGAGTGGCGGATATTTCCGAACTGATGAAAAACAAGAAGGAGACGGAATATATTTACATGGTTACGGCAGCCGTGCTCCTTTGTATTGCCATGATTCTGGCGAATTTTTTTGCCACGGCTATTACCAGGCCAATCAAGGAGTTGAAGGATTCCATGAAAGAGGTGGAAAAAGGGAATTTCCATACGGATGTAGTGATTCGGTCAGACAGCGAGATAGACAGCCTTGGAAATTCATTCAACCTTATGACCGCAAGGATACGCCAGTTGATGAAACAGAATATTTATGAGCAGGAGGAGAAACGGAAAAGTGAGCTGAAAGCCCTGCGTTCCCAGATTAATCCCCATTTTTTGTATAATACCTTCGACTCTATTATCTGGATGGCGGAAGGCGGGAAGAACAAAGAAGTGGTGCGCATGACATCTGCCCTTGCGAGGCTTCTGCGCCAGAGTATCAGCAACGACAATGAGCGGATTCCCCTGGAAAAAGAAGTGGACTATGCAGGGAGTTACCTGACAATCCAGAAGATGCGTTATAAGGATAAACTGGAATATGAGATAGAGGTTGCAGAGGATATCAGAAAAGAGGAAATCATCAATCTCATACTTCAGCCTCTGGTAGAAAACGCCATTTACCATGGCATCAAGTACAAAGGCTCCAAAGGTCTTATCCGGATTGTAGGATACGGGGAAGAAAACAACATTATCCTGAAAGTAATGGATAATGGAATCGGCATGGACGAAGATACCCTTAAGGGGATTTTTGACAAATCCAGGGACAGCGAGGGCAGCAATGGCGTCGGCGTCCATAATGTACAGACACGCATACGCCTGTATTATGGGGCGGAATACGGCCTTCATTTTGAAAGCGCCCTGGGGGAGGGGACTATTGTGACCATCACAATCCCAAGGAATTTCAGGGAGGAGATGGATAGATGAAAGAGTATATGGAAGAATCTGTAAAAAGGCATATAGAAGAAAACGAGGAAGAGTGTGCCGGGAAGAGTGTAAAGACATATATGAAAATGTATGGAAAACATGTGCTGGCGTGGGTGCTGGCATTTGCTGTTCTGACTACCGCAGGTGTTTTCTGGCTGCGGGGCGGAAGCAGGGAAAAGGAAAAAATCCATATTATTTTTATTCCCAAAGTAATAGATGAAGACAATGATTTCTGGAAACTGCTGATTGAGGGCGCCCAGATGGCGGCGGCAGAGAACCAGATAGAACTGACCATTGTAGCCACGGAAACGGAAAATGACTGTGTGGGACAGAATGAACTGATTGAATGGGCTATCGCCCAGAAGCCGGATGCCATTTTGCTGACCCCGTGCAGTTTTACCAAGACCACACCATATGCAAAAAAGGTGAAAGAGCAGGGGATTCCCCTGATACTGGTGGACTCCGCAGTGGACGAGGATATTGCAGACACGGTAATCACTACGGACAATGTGAAGCTGGGCGAAGTGGAAGGCAATTACATGAAGCAGTATGTTACGGAGGAATCCCAGATTGCCATTATCGGGCATGTGGAAGGCTCGTCCACCGCTATTGAGAGAGAAGAAGGCGTGCGCAGGGGGCTTGGGGAATATGAGGACAAAATCGTGGACGTGGTATTCTGCGATTCCGATTATGACAAAGCCTATCACCTCATGATGGGGCTGATTGAAAAATATCCTGATATTGACCTGGTGGCAGGACTGAATGAATATTCAGCGGTAGGCGCCGCAAGGGCAATCAAGGAAAAGGAACTCCACGACAGAATCCGGGTTGTAGGCATCGACAGTTCTCTTGAGGAAATCCAGCTTCTGGAAGAAGGGATCTTTGAAATTATTGTGATACAGAATCCTTTCAAAATGGGATATCTGGGCGTGGAAGCGGCGCTGAAAATACTAAACGGGGAGAAAGTGCTCAGATATATTGACGCTGGCTGTGAACTTATCAATAATGAGAGCGTATATACAGAGGAAAACCAAAAGCTTTTGTTTCCCTTTAAAGAAGAGTAGTGTCCGGCACTGGTGCAAAGGCACCAGTGCGTGTCTGAAAAGTGCTTTACTCAAGTTATATGACACTGATTATGGCAGATTTGTTAACTCTGGCTTTTGAGAAATTTCTTAAGCGGTATCCAGATGATATGTGCATATACGCATCCAATGGCCCCGGTGATGAGTTGTACTATGGAAAAGGTGGACTGGAAAACGCTCATTTTGGGCTGCATTTTTTCGGGCAGGAGCATGGGAATCAAAATCAGCGAAATAACAACTCCCATGAACAGGGCTTTGACAATACATCCGGCAAGCATGGATATGGGCAGGCTTAAGTTTCCTTTTATTTTGCCTGACAAAAGGCAGACACATCCCACAATCAAAATATTTCCAATCATGACGCAGGGGATGATTGCCGGAATGGCGGACATAACCGGACTTCCTGAAATGAAAAAGGAAGTAACCGGTGTAATCACAGATAAAATTATTCCGCAGGAAAGCCCTGCGCTTAATCCTGCAAGGATGATGCAGGCATTAATAACCGGGCCTGTGATAAATACGCTGGTGTTTTTGAAGAACTGGCTGACGATGCAGATTGCAAGAAGCACCGCTGTGGCCGCAATCTGTCTGGTTGAAAGTTTCATAACAAAATCCTCCTGTAGTTAATCTGTTTTCGCCTGCATGGCCTTGGCGCTGATACCTTTGATCCTGCCAAGCTTCCCAGAGAGCGCACTGATTCTGTCAGGGGGAGCACAAACAATTACTGAAATGATATTCAGGGATTTTTCGCGGTAAGGAATGCCGATTCTTCCGATGATGCAGTCAGCATATTCATGGAGCAGTTCATTTACCTTAACCGCTGCGTTGATATCCTGAATGAAAATACCGACGATGGCAACTCTTTCTTCCATATAAAACCTCCTATTGAAACTCCAAAAACAGAAAATTCTCCCTTTGCAGGTTCATTTATAGTATAATAAAAGAAGTTGAAATATACAAGTGCTTTATCGTGTGAATCCATTTTCACAATGTCCAGCCGTTACTGTTCACACAGACCTGCGCATTTACTGCGCTGGTCGTAAGAAAGTGA
>CAMWUN010000041.1 GCA_947177425.1 uncultured bacterium | reverse complement strand
GTGTAAAAATCCCATTGCCGAAGGCAATTTTCAATGGATTTTTGCATGTTACTGGAGTGAACAGTGACAAAATAAGGTAAAATTATTATTGAAAAGTTAACAAAATAGTGATTTGATGAATCAAAGTGTTTTGTTTATTGTACAATTGATTGATTTTTCAAAAATACCAAAAATCAGAGTGAAAGAAATTTTACCAAATATGCTTGCATAAAAAAGGGGATTCCATTATGATAATATTATGGTATACGACTGACGGAAACAGGAAATGCCTGTGTAGGATAACCTACAGGGAGTGTACCGGAAATGGAATGAGCCGACCGTCTGGGCAGTCTGCTGTGGTGCAGTATGTCCAGACGTTTTTTATACAATAAGATGGCATGTGAAGCGTGGCAGAGTTTGTAATTCAATTATGGAGGGAAAGGAAATGAAAATGTTGTCGCTTATGGAAGAACTTGCGGGAAATGAGTACCCGGGAAGGGGTATTGTAATCGGTGTTTCCAGGGATGGGAAAAAGGCAGTTACTGCCTATTTTATCATGGGGAGGAGCTCCAACAGCCGGAACCGCATTTTTGTGGAAGAAGGAGAGGGAATCAGGACGGAAGCTTTTGATCCGTCAAAACTGGAGGATCCCAGCCTTATTATTTATGCGCCAGTCAGGGTACTTGGATGCAGTACAATTGTGACCAATGGGGATCAGACAGATACGGTTTACGAGGGGCTTAAAAATGGTCTTACTTTTGAGCAGTCTTTGCGGAGCCGGGAGTTTGAACCGGATGCGCCTAATTATACGCCCAGGATTTCAGGACTTATGAATGTGGAAAACGGGAAGTATAATTATGTAATGTCCATCTTAAAAAGTAATAACGGAAGTCCGGAGGGCTGTAACAGGTATACTTATGCTTATGGGAACCCTGCGGCGGGTGAGGGGCATTTCATCCACACCTATATGCATGATGGGAATCCTCTGCCAAGTTTTGAGGGCGAACCCAGGCTGGTGGGCATTGAGGGCGGAATTGATGATTTTACAGACAGCATCTGGAATAGTTTAAATGAGGACAATAAGGTTTCTTTATTTGTAAGATATATTGATATTGCAACCGGAGAATATGAGACCCGCATCGTAAATAAAAATATGTAAGCCGCATGGACAGAGAATAAATACGGACAGGTTTTAAATTTTGCCATATGCGAAAACAGACACAGAAAAGAGGTAAAGTAATGAATGAAATACAACTAAAATATGGATGCAACCCGAACCAGAAACCTTCCAGGATATTTATGGAAGACGGCAGCGACCTTCCGGTTACGGTTCTGAACGGTAAACCGGGATATATTAATTTTCTGGACGCCTTTAATGGATGGCAGTTGGTAAAGGAATTAAAGGAGGCAACAGGGCTTCCGGCTGCAACGTCTTTTAAGCATGTTTCCCCGGCAGGGGCTGCGGTGGGGCTTCCTCTTACAGAGACTCTTGCGAAAATATACTGGGTGGAAACACAGGAAGAATTATCCCCGCTGGCCTGTGCTTATGCAAGGGCAAGAGGAGCGGACAGAATGTCTTCCTTCGGGGATTTCATTGCCCTTTCCGATGTATGTGACAGGGATACGGCACGGCTGATTAAGCCGGAAGTCTCTGACGGTGTGATTGCGCCGGGATATACGCCGGAAGCGCTGGAACTTCTGATGGCCAAGAAAAAGGGAAACTATAACATTATCCAGATTGACCCTTCTTATGTGCCTGCGCCGGTTGAGAGAAAACAGGTATTTGGAATTACCTTTGAACAGGGCAGAAATGAACTGGATATTGACGGCGGTCTGCTCTCAAATATTGTGACGAAGAACACAGAGGTACCGGAGTCTGCCCTGATTGATATGAAGATTGCCCTTATCACCCTTAAATATACCCAGTCCAATTCCGTCTGCTATGTGAAGGACGGACAGGCTATCGGTATCGGCGCAGGACAGCAGTCCCGCATACATTGTACCAGACTGGCAGGCCAGAAAGCCGATAACTGGTATCTGCGCCAGGCCCCTCAGGTGATGGATCTTGCGTTTATCGATACTTTAGGGCGGGCTGACAGAGACAATGCCATTGACGTCTATATTGGAGATGAATATGAGGATGTGCTCCGCGAAGGGGAGTGGCAGAAACGTTTTAAGGTGAAGCCCCCTGTGTTTACAAGGGAAGAAAAGAGGGCATGGCTGGATGGAAACAGGGATGTGACTTTAGGGTCGGACGCATTTTTCCCCTTTTCGGATAATATTGAGAGGGCATATAAGAGCGGTGTCAAATACATTGCACAGCCCGGAGGGTCAGTCCGCGATGAACTTGTAATTGCGTGTTGTGATAAATATGATATGGTGATGGCATTTACAGGCATCCGGCTATTTCACCATTAATGTTTTCTGTCTGGATATACTTTCACGGCAGTAAGACTTAAAAGGCTGTAGGAGAAATGATGGATAATAGAATTGGCAATGAGACAGATAATATAAATGCAATAGTTAATATGCTTGACACTATGACACAGACAGGGGTCTCCCGAATAAAGGTGGAGACTTCCGGTGAAGTTATGGAGGGGGACATACAAAAAGCATACCATCATGGAAGGTGCGATGTAGGAAGCCCTTTTGCCACAGGGAAGCTTTTTGACTTGGAAGAAGACAGGGTGAAAAGTAAGTAGTTCTAAAGCTCACAGCAAAGGCTGTTTCGCTAAGAACTACTAAGGATTTGAGATGCCGCGTTGGGGCATGGAGGATTAATAGAAAGATCGATAAAGATTGCGGCGTCTGTTTGGCGGAAAGCAGTTTTAAGGACGCGTCAGAAAACACAGGCCCGGGCTGGATAGAAACAGTCCGGGCCGCCTGTTTAGGAAAAATGGCTCTAAGTCCCCAGGCCCTTAGATATAGAAACACCAGCCGGCAGAAAAATGATATACTCCCAATGTCCGCAGGAGATTCTTTCCATCTAAGAGCGGAAAATTTATATAGTACGCTTGATGACACCGCATCCGATTTTTGTGCCGGAATCACCGGAGGGCTGGGAGGTAAAGTCATCGCGTCCTGAATGGATGATAACGGATCTGCCTATAATTTCATCCAAAGTGAATCTTTTATCATAGAAAGCTGACCAGGCGTAGCCCTGATTGCCCATCAGTGGAAGCAAATCGCCGGCATGATCCGGGTGGGGAGTCTGCCCGGGATTATAGTGGTTTCCGGTATTCTGGAAATTGCCAGTGCAGTCGCCCACATCGTGGATATGCATGGCATAAAAATTGCTGGCGCCCGGTTCGTCTATATTGGGAAGATTAAAAACTTCCGCTTCCACCAATATCCCATCATAAGAAGTCTGGTAAAATTTCACAAGACCGCTGAGCCGGGGATATTCGGTATTGCCGGTAATCCATGCGGCAGCATCGGGACGCTCATATGATAATAACTGTAGAAAATTAATTCTGGGTGTAATCTGATTACGGTACATAGTATCATTCCTATAGATTTTTGTTTTACATTTCAAAGGTTATCCTGCCAGCCGTCCGGGATGCGCGCCAGCCGCCGGATAACCTTTGAAATGTACCATTTTTTCTTTATACTATGCTTATAAATTTTTAAGATGCACAAAATCATTAAATGTAGTATAGTAATATTGGAAATTTTTATAAAAAGGTTAAGGAGAAGAAAGATGGCTTTTTGTATTATCACAGACTCTGCCTCCGATGTGCCGGAGAGCGTAATCAGGGAGTATAATCTTCATGTAATGCCGACTCCTGTTACCATAGAGGGAAAAGATTACTTTGACGGTGAGACGATTTTCCCGGATGAATTTTATAAGATACAGGCATCAGGCAGAGAGATTAAGACTTACCATATTAATCAGTATATGTTCCATGAACATTTTCTTCCTTTTGCGCAGAGAGGGGATGAGGTGCTGTATTTATGCTTTTCCACGGGAATTGCAGGGACGTTTAATGCGGCGAAACTGGCATATGAGGAAGTGCTGGAGGAATATCCTGATTTTAAAATTACAATTATTGATACAAAATGTGCGTCTGTAGGCTATGGGCTGGTGGTGGAACGACTGTTGCGCATGCAGAAAAACGGAGCGCCGAAAGAACTTCTGATTGAGGCGGCATATTTCTTCTGCCAGCATATGGAACATGCGGTAACAGTAATGGAGCTTGACTATCTGTTTAAAGGAGGACGCCTTAGCAGGACATCGTTCCTTGCAGGGACGGTTCTGGATATCAAGCCTGTTATCATCGTGGATGAAAATGGCTCCCTGAAAGCAGTAGAGAAGGTGCGCGGATGGAAGAAGGCCCAGAAGCGGATACTTGATATGGTGGGCGAGAAGGGAAAGAATCTGGAAAACCAGGTGGTAGGCGTGTGCTACGGTATGGATAAAGAAGCCTATGATTACATTAAAACCCAGCTTAAAGAGCGTTACCATGTAAAAGGGCTTCTGGAGAGCCGGGTTGGATGCGCCATTGGCGCCCACACGGGGCCTGGAATTCTGGGAATTGTTTTTCTGAATGAAACAAATGAAAAGTTTGATGAATATTTGCAATAACGAATATGGAGGAATTTGCAGCGGCAAAGACCGGATATACTTATATGTGCCGGATGCTGCGCAGAAACGAGGTCAGATATGCTGGAAGTTAAAAATTTGGTATTCCATCCCCTTGATAACGGTGTGGAAAAAAGTATTATAGAAGATGTAAGTTTTACGGTAGAAGACGGGGAAATGCTGGTAATTACAGGGCCTAACGGGGGCGGCAAATCCACCCTTGCGAAGCTGATGATGGGGATTGAAAAGCCGGACAGTGGCAATATTGTCATGGACGGCGTGGATATTACCGGTTTAAGTATTGCCCAGCGGGCCAATATGGGAATCGGCTTTGCTTTTCAGCAGCCGCCCAGATTTAAGGGCATGACTGTAAAGAGGCTTTTGTCCCTTGCGGCAGGCTATGAGATGCCAGAGAGTAAATGCTGTGATTATCTAAGCGGCGTGGGGCTGTGCGCAAGAGAGTATATAGACCGGGAGGTGGACAATACCCTTTCAGGTGGGGAGATGAAGCGCCTGGAGATAGCGACGGTGCTGGCAAAGCCCCATAAAATATGTATTTTTGACGAGCCGGAGGCAGGCATTGACTTGTGGAGTTTTTCCATGCTGGTAAAGCAGTTTGAAAAACTTCACGAAAATAAAAAGGAAAGCCTTATCCTGATTTCCCATCAGGAGAGGATTATACAAATGGCGGACAGAATCATGGTAGTCAGGGACGGAAAAGTGGAATCCCTTGACACAAGGGAAAATGTTTTCCCAACTCTTGTGAATGAAAATACGGGATGCGTCTGCATGAATCCGGCGCACAGGGCATAAAGAAATTTTGACAGAAAGGAAGAGGACAGTGGCTAATATCGATCAGGTAACAGAATCTATTCTTGAAAAAATAGACAGCGAAGGATTTAAGCAGGAAGGCGCTTACAATCTTAGATACAACGGGTATTCTCTCTGTCATGGGAATACTGAGCATATTACAATTAAACGGAAAGAAGATAAACAGGGAATCGACGTTTACATCAGCGGGGAGACAAAGGGAGAGCAGGTGCATATTCCTGTAGTGGTGGCAGCTTCGGGGATGACGGATGAGGTATATAACGATTTTTATATTGGAGACGGTGCACAGGTGACAATCGTAGCAGGATGCGGTATCCATAACAGCGGATGCGATGACAGCCGCCATGACGGGATTCATACGTTCCATGTGGGGGAAAATGCCAATGTGCGTTATGAGGAAAAGCATTACGGCGAAGGAGAAGGGACGGGAGCCAGGATTTTAAATCCGGTGACAAAGATTATCGTCGGGAAGGACTCTGTTTTTACCCTGGATACAGCCCAGATTAAGGGCGTGGACTCTACAAAGCGTGAAACCCAGGTGGAACTGGGAGAGGGGGCAAAACTGTTTGTGGTTGAGAAGCTGATGACCCATGACAACCAGAGCGCTGTTTCCGATATGGATATTCATTTGAACGGCCCGGGAAGTTCGGCGCAGATTATTTCACGTTCTGTGGCAAGAGGGAATTCCCGGCAGGTATTCCATCCTAAAGCAATTGGAAATGCCCTGTGCCGTGCCCATGTCCAGTGCGATTCTATCATTATGGACCAGGCCCAGGTCTGCTCCATACCGGAGATTGACGCCAAGCATGTGGATGCCGCCATCATACATGAAGCGGCCATCGGCAGAATCAACAATGAGCAGATGATTAAACTGAACACCTTCGGCCTTGGCGATGAAGCGGCGGAAGCAGTTATTATAGAGAATTTCCTGAATTAGACCAGAACTTTGCCGGCTGTATGAATTAGAGCGGCAGAGCCGAATCTGACATCTGGCCTGCGCATCTGCGCGGAAGATGTTCCGGCATGGAGGATTGAAATGAGAAAACTTCTTGTTTATCTGAAAGATTACAAAAAAGAAAGCGTGTTAGGGCCTCTGTTTAAATTACTGGAGGCTTCTTTTGAACTTATTGTGCCTTTGGTGGTGGCATCCATGATTGATGTGGGGATTGCCAATAGTGATAAGGGGTATATCATACGGATGTGTCTGGTGATGGCGGCACTGGGGCTTATTGGCCTTGTCTGTTCGGTGACGGCCCAGTATTTTGCGGCGAAGGCGGCGGTAGGTTTTGCCGCAAAACTGCGCCACGGGCTGTTTGCGCATATTCAGAGCCTTTCTTTTTCCCAGATGGATAAGGAAGGAACATCCACATTAATCACCAGAATGACAAGTGACATCAATCAGGTGCAGTCCGGAGTAAATCTGGTGCTGCGCCTATTCTTACGTTCTCCTTTCATTGTATTTGGCGCAATGATTATGGCCTTTACGGTGGATGTAAAGGCGGCGCTGATTTTTGTGGTGGTGATTCCCGTATTGTCGGTTATTGTTTTTGGCATTATGCTGATTAGCATTCCCATGTTTAAGAAGGTTCAGGAGGGCCTTGACAGGGTGCTGGGCATAACGCGGGAAAACCTTACCGGGGTGAGAGTCATCCGTGCCTTTGGGGAGGAGGCTCACGAAATACAGAAATTTGACAAAGAGACAGACAGCTTAAAGCATGTGCAGGAATTTGCAGGCAGGGTTTCGGCCCTTATGAACCCCCTTACCTATATTGTAATTAACGGAGGGCTGATGACGCTTATTTATGTGGGGGCTCTCCGGGTGGAGGCAGGGATTCTGACACAGGGACAGGTGGTGGCCTTAGTGAATTACATGTCCCAGATTTTAGTGGAGCTTGTAAAGCTGGCAAATCTGATTATCACTGTGACGAAAGCAGTGGCATGTGGCAACAGAATAGAAAGTATTTTTGAAATTCAGGCAGGTATGGGACAGGTTTCCCCTGCGGATGGGAAAGCAGCAGGGACAACGGTTGGGACAGTGGAATTTGACCATGTGGTTCTGCGGTACCATCAGGGAGGTGAGGAAGCCCTTACGGACATTCATTTTAAGGCGGAAAAGGGCAGCACTATCGGTGTAATTGGAGGTACCGGTTCAGGGAAGTCTTCCCTTGTGAACCTTATTCCCAGATTTTATGATGTGGAAAAGGGAGCAGTTAGGGTGGACGGCAGGGACGTGAGGGAATATGACCTGGCCAGCCTCCGGGATAAAATCGGCGTGGTAATGCAGAAAGCAGTATTGTTTAAAGGGACTATCCGTGAAAATCTTCTCTGGGGCAATGAAAATGCTACTGATGAAGAACTTTGGGAGGCTTTAAGGACTGCCCAGGCGGAAGAGTTTGTGATGCAGAAGGAAGGAAAGCTGGATGAGATGATTGAGCAGGAGGGACGAAATCTCTCGGGCGGACAGAAACAGCGTCTCTCCATAGCAAGAGCATTGGTGAAAAAACCGGAAATCCTTATTCTCGACGACAGCGCGTCAGCCCTTGACTATGCAACAGACGCCGCTCTTAGAAAGTCTATTAAGGAAATGCCGGGGCAGACCACGGTCTTTATTGTGTCCCAGAGAGCCTCTTCCATGCTCCATGCAGACCAGATTATTGTGCTGGATGACGGAAGGGTAATTGGCATGGGCAGGCATGAGGAACTGCTTAAGGATTGTGAGACTTATCAGGAGATCTATTACAGCCAGTTTGAGAAGAAAGAGGGGGCAGGCGCATGAAAGCGGAAAAGAAGAATACAAAACAGAAGGAAACCCTCATAAAGGTGCTTAAATATATCAAACCATATAGATTTCTAATGGCGCTGACCATACTGATGGCGGTGGTATCTGTGGTACTTACTTTGTACCTGCCCATATTAACGGGAGATGCGGTGGACAGGATTGCTTTTATATTTGACCCTTCTGCGTTGAATGTGGATATGCTTGTAATCTGGGCAGGTCTGTTCAGGATTCTGCGGAAGATGGGAATTGTAATTCTTCTGACAGCGTTTACCCAGTGGATAATGAATATATGCAACAACAGGATTGTATATAATGTGATTCAGGATATCAGAAAGAAGGCTTTTCAGAGGCTGGAGGAACTGCCCCTTAAATATCTGGATGCACATTCCCATGGGGATATTGTGAGCCGGGTGGTGGCGGATGTAGACCAGTTTGCAGACGGGCTTTTGATTGGATTTACACAGCTTTTTACAGGAATTGTCACGATTCTGGGTACCCTTGGGTTTATGCTTTCCGTGAATGTGGGAATCACGGCGGTGGTGGTGGTGATTACGCCGGTGTCACTGTTCGTGGCAAGCTTTATTGCAAAAAAGACTTTCAGCATGTTCAAACTGCAGTCGGAGACACGGGGAGAGCAGACAGCCCTGATCAACGAGATGATAGGGAACCAGAAGGTGGTTCAGGCATTTAACAGAGAAGATGAGACGCTGGAAACTTTTGATGAGATTAACGGCAGACTGGAAAAGTGCTCCCTGCGGGCCATTTTCTTTTCCTCCCTTACGAATCCATGTACCCGTTTTGTGAACAGCCTTGTTTATACGGGAGTAGGGCTGACAGGCGCCCTTGCGGTTTTAAACAGGGGGCTTTCAGTCGGGCAGCTGACTTGTTTCCTTTCTTATGCCAATCAGTATACCAAGCCTTTTAATGAGATTTCCGGGGTGATTACGGAATTGCAGAATGCCCTTGCCTGTGCGGCGAGGATTTTTGAACTGATAGAGGAAGAACCCCAGGAGCCTGACAAGGAAGGCGCGGTGGTTCTGACAGACGTTAAGGGACAGGTGGAACTTGAGAATGTTTCTTTTTCCTATGTGCCTGAAAAGAAATTAATTGAAAATCTGAATCTTCATGTAAAGCCGGGGCAGAGAATTGCCATTGTGGGGCCAACAGGATGCGGCAAGACAACGATTATCAATCTCCTTATGCGGTTTTATGATGTTGATACAGGAAAGATTGCGGTGGATGGCAGTAACATCCGGGATATAACCAGAAAATCTTTAAGGACTTCCTATGGCATGGTGTTACAGGATACCTGGCTTAAACGGGGAACTGTCCGGGACAATATTATTGTAGGAAAGCCCGATGCTTCGGAAGAGGAAATCATTGCGGCGGCCAGAGCGTCCCATGCCCACAGTTTTATTAAGAGACTTCCTAACGGTTATGATACGGTAATTGGAGAGGACGGAGGGAGCCTTTCAGGGGGACAGAAGCAGCTTCTGTGTATTACAAGAGTTATGCTCAGCCTGCCTCCCATGCTGATTTTGGATGAGGCCACTTCTTCCATTGATACAAGGACGGAGATTAAAATTCAGAAAGCTTTTGCCGTTATGATGGAAGGGCGCACCAGCTTTATTGTTGCCCACAGACTTTCAACGATCCAGAATGCGGATGTGATTCTGGTAATGAAGGACGGACATATCATTGAGCAGGGAAATCATCAGGAACTTCTTGCAAAGAATGGATTTTATGCGAAGCTGTATAATAGTCAGTTTGCTATTGCATAGGAAACGGGAGAACAATATATGGCCCAAGTCAAGGCTTATTTGAACCGGATTTTAGGAATCAAACTCAGATACCGTATGCTGCTGGTATATATGATTGGCGGGGCGCTGCCTATTATCCTGATCGGTATGTATCTGGTTCACGGCATGTCACGGATTTTAATTGACCAGGCGAAGAATGTGGAAGTGACTGAAATGGAAATGGTAAGAAGACAGGCGGAGGAAATTATGAATACCGTCAGTACCGTTACCAAATATTTCTATTTTGATGAGCGGTTGGAAGAGATTTCGTCAAAAAATTATACGGAATATCAGGATATGGTACGTGATTACAGGGATTTTACATCCTTTCTGGATTATGGAAGGTACTATAACAGTACCATTGCCTGGATGAATATATATATGAAGAATCCTACAATTGTGGAAAATTCCCGTTTCATCCGGGTGACACAGGAGATGGAGGAGGAAGAGTGGTATAAGGATGTTAGCCAGAAAAACGGCGGCGCTTTATGGCGCTTTCACCCGGTTCCGGCCGCAGATTACAGTGCCCTATCCATGATGCGGATGCTGAAGACCCAAAGAGGGGAAGAAGTGGGAGTGCTGGCAGTATATATCCGGCCTGAACGGTTCCGTACGCTTTTGCAGGACAGAAACTGCGATACATTTGTGCTGCTGAATGGAGAAATGGTGGTGGTAGATCTGGGGGACCAGATAGAGCCGGGCCAGATTATGCAGTTCGTCCAAAATGAGCGGAGCGGCCAGAGCCAGAAAAATATTTTTTTTGGAAAGCAGGAGTACGTAATGACCTGCGAGACGATTCCTCTGATTGAGTCCCAGGATTATTTGCAGATTATCAGTTTTAAGTCATATCAGGACATACTTAGGGAGGTTGGAAGCCAGACGGCCGGGAGCGCTGCTATTTTTGTGGTAAGCGCAGTGCTTTCCATTACGATAATATTACTTTTTTCCCAATCTTTCAGCAGCCGGGTGGAGAACTTCCGTGCCCAGATGCAGAAGGCAGCGGAAGGAAATTTCCAGTTGGAAGAAAAATTGGGAGGCAGTGATGAAATCAGCGACCTTTACGATTATCTGGGAACCATGATTTTTCAGATTCAAAAGCTTTTGGCGGAAATATACCGGGAAAGGCTTCATGCGGAACGGCTTACCATCCAGCAGAAGGATGCGGAATTTAAGATGCTGGCAAGCCAGATTAATCCCCACTTTTTGTATAATACGTTGGAAACCATACGGATGAGGGCGCGAAAAAGCAGGCAGTATGATATTGAGGAACTGGTGAGGATGCTTGCCAAGATTATGCGGAGCACGCTGCAGGCGGGGAACAGCGAAGTGACAATTCAGGCGGAGACGGAACTGGTGGAACATTATCTGAAAATCCAGCAGTACCGCTTTGGAGAAAGAATCCAGTATCGCATTTATGTGGAGGAGGATTTGAAGGACGGGTATATTCTCCCTCTTATCATGCAGCCTATTGTGGAAAATTCAATTATTCATGGACTGGAGGGAAAGGAAGGAATTGGGACAATTGATATCCGCATTTTCCAGAGAGACAAAAAAGCAGTCATTGCAATTGAAGATGACGGACTGGGTATGGATGCGGAAAAACTGGAAGAGCTGCGCCGCAGCTTAAACAGTTATAATGAAAATGGGAAGCATATCGGAGTCAGCAATGTACATCAGAGAGTGAAACTGAAATATGGTGATGCGTACGGAGTTACGATTGACAGCGTGGAGGAAAGCTACACAAGGGTAGAGATTCTTCTGCCGGGGGCGGATGAGCTTGGGGGAAAAGCGTATGTACAAGGTAATGATAATTGATGATGAGGAAATGATAAGATGGGGCGTTAAGGATTTGCTTGACTGGGAAGCGGAAGGGTTTACCTTTTGCGAGGATGGTAAGGATGGAAAGGACGGCCTGAAAAAGTTATTGGATTATAAACCTGACCTCGCTTTTGTGGACATCAAAATGCCGGGAATGAGCGGAATTGATTTGATTCAGGCTGCCAGGGAAACAGGCTATGAGGGATATTTTGTCCTTCTTACCGGTTACTCGGAGTTTGAGTTTGCCAAATCCGCCATCAGGCTTGGGGTGAAGGAATATCTCCTTAAACCTATCGACGAGGAGGAACTTGGCGGATGTGTGCGCAGGATAAGGGAGGAACTGATACATAAGGAAGGTGAACGGAGTTATCATTCCGCCAATGAAGACATTGCAAAAGAGGAACTGTTCCGCAGGATTATCCTGCATATGGATACTAAGGAAGTTCTGGAAGAACAGATGAAGCGGTATCAGATTTCTTTCGGGGAGGAAATCCTGTGCGCGGCCATTCTCACGGACCGGGAAATGTTAAGCCGGAAGGAGTCGGGAGAATTTCAGGAAAAGGTTAAATTTTTTTTACAGAAGGATGATCTATATGATGAGAAGATGGTGATGGACAATCAGATTGTACTGGTGAGTTCCGGGCTGGATTATAAAAGGTGGGTGGGACTGCTGTCACAGCGGAATGAGCGGCTTTCCAAAAAATGCGGGGAAGGGCTGCTGGTTGCGGTGGGACACAATGTAAACAAGTGGTATGATTTGTGCTATTCCTATGAATTCGCCCAATTTATGCTTGAGCAGGAGTTTTTGTTTGGACATTATGATGTACTTTCTATTGATACCATTGAACAGCAGCAGAAAACAGCGGAATGTCCCTCCACAGAGCAGTTCATGATGCTGATTGAGGTAGGGGATCTGGACGGGATACAGGAATGTGTGGAGAAGTTCAAGACTTACTGTATGAAGCGGCTGATGAAGGAAATGGATATAAAAATCCAGATAATGTACAATCTGATGATTATCCGTGGGGAGATTGAGAAGAAATACGGGAATATCACAGGCCAGATTATGAAGCTGATGGAGGATATGAACCGGGCGGAAAAGCTGAATCTTCTTATGGATTTGTACTGCAGGATTCTGCAGGATATGAGCAGGCAGATAGGCAGCGATGATTCAGGGACGGTCATCAAGCGGATGTATTATTATATGGAAAAGAATTACAGTAAAGATCTTAAGGTGGAAGGTTTTGCGAAGATGTTCAACTATAACAGTAACTATCTTGGGAAAATCTTCAGAAAGGAAATGGGGGACAGTTTTAACAATATACTTGATACTATACGTATTGTGAATGCCAAGCGGCTGCTTCGGGAGACAGACATGAAAGTATATCAGATTTCGGAGCAGGTTGGTTATGGCAACATTGATTATTTTTACCTGAAATTTAAAAAGTATGTGGGAATCAGCCCCAAAGAGTACAAAAAAGAAATGATAGAGGAATAAAAACTGTTAAAACTGCCGGTTTTCCGGCAGTTTTTTTGGTAAAATGGTTAAATATCGGTATATTTGAAGGGGGAAGGTAAGAAAATTAGGGCAAAATGACTACAAAAATCACGGTATCGGCAAAGAGACGTATTTCTATATAATATTGACAGAAAGGGAGGTTGCAGAAGTGAAGAAAAAAGAAAAAATCAAAAAAGAAAAGTTTTCCATGCAATTAATGTGGAAACAGCGCTATCTTCTGGCCATGTCGGTACCGTTTGTCATATGGCTGATTGTGTTCAAGTATCTGCCTTTGTGGGGATGGACAATGGCATTTCAGGAAGTGAAACCAAATTCCTTTGCATTGCCAGTGTGGGAGAGAAAGTTTGTGGGGGTTGATAATTTCATCCAGGCATTTACAGACCGCCTGTTCCCCCAGACAATGATCAACACCATCGGAATCAGTATTCTGGGCATTGCAATCGGGACAGTGTCATCTATCTTCTTTGCGCTGGTACTGAATGAAATTTGTTTTACCCGTTTTAAGAAGATAACACAGACAGTATCTTATCTGCCCCACTTTGTATCGTGGGTTATCATTGCCAGCATTGCCAAGATGCTATTAAACGATGGCGGCGCTGTAGATACGATGCTGAATACGAAGCTCCATCTGATGTCCACCAATTCCCCCATGTTCTGGATAGTGGTCTGCCTGATTAATGTCTGGAAAGAGATGGGATGGGATGCAATTATTTATCTTTCCGCCATGGCGGGAATCGACCAGGGGCTTTACGAGGCGGCTAAAGTGGACGGTGCAAACCGTTTTGCGCGAATCTGGCATATTACCCTTCCCAGTATTAAGCCCACCGTAATCGTTCTGCTCATTATGAGTATAGGCGGAGCCCTGAATGTAGGCATGGAACGCCAGATGCTTTTGAGCAACGGTATCGTGCAGGATCATGCAATGGTTCTTTCCTGGTTTGCTTATATCCGCGGTATAGGAAGCAACAATTACGGACTTGGTACAGCCATAGGCATGTTCCAGTCGGTGGTTGGTATTATCCTCTTATTTATTGCCAATAAGATTGCGGGCATGCTTGGCGAGAGTAAACTTGTATAGGGAGGCGGAAAGATGGCAAACAATAATTATCAGATTAAAAATATGGGGAAAAGCGAAAAGGCCCTGGATTATGTGCTGGTGGTATTCTGCCTGCTGCTGATTGTCATGACGGTATATCCGTTTTTGAATGTGCTGGCAATTTCCTTAAATGACCCTATGGACACTATGAGGAATATTAACTTCATCATTCCCAGAAAGTTTACGCTCAGCAATTATATTTACATATTTGAAGAAAATAATCTGGGCAGTGCATTTGTCATGTCGGTAGTGAGGACACTGGTGGGAACTATTGTCGGTGTGGTATGCACGGCAATGCTGGCCTATGTGCTCAGCCGGAAAGACTTCTACTTTAACAAGCCCTTTACAATTTTGTTTATTATTACCATGTACGTAAGCGGCGGTATGATTCCCGAGTACCTGCTCCTTACAAGAACGCTGCATCTGAGCAATAATTTCATGGTATATATTATCCCCGGCCTGATTTGGGTGTACAATGTTATTTTAATGCGTTCCTTTATCGAAGGACTGCCGCTGGCATTGCAGGAGGCGGCAAAGATAGACGGGGCAAACGATTTCGTCATCTGGGCAAAGGTAATCCTTCCCCTGTGTACGCCCACTATTGCAACAGTGGCGCTGTTCCTGGCGGTAGGGCAGTGGAATGCATTTATGGATACTTATCTTTATGCCAGAAATCTTCCTACATTACAGTATGTATTGTATGAAATTATGGAAAAAGCCACCATTAAAATTGATCCCCATGCACAGGCAAATCAGCTTCAAAGCGCTGTGTCTCCCATGTCCGTGCGTATGGCGATTACCATTGTGGCAACCGTGCCTATTCTGATTGTATATCCCTTCTTACAGAAATACTTTGTAGGCGGTATGACGCTGGGCGCAGTGAAAGACTGATCGAAATAAAAAGTTAATGGAAAAACAAATAAAGGAGAGGAAATTATGAAAGCAAAGAAGTTATGTACCTTATTATTAACGCTTTCCCTGGCAGCAGGAATGATAAGCGGATGCGGCGGAAAAGGCGGAGATGCTTCCAGCACGTCAGGCGGCGGAAATGAAGGCGGAAGCGAAAGTGGCGACGGTGTCATTGAGCTGACTTTTTACAATGCAGACGGAGAGGAAGATCCATGGACAGATCCGGTTGCTCAGGTATTGACGGAAAAGACAGGCGTAAAGCTGAAAACAGAGTATCCGGTATCTTCAGACGACCAGAAAGTGGCGCTGATGATTGCAGAACAAAATTACCCTGATATGATTTACGCAAAGGGCGATGCGGGAAGTTTAATTGACGCAGGCGCATTGATTGACATGACAGATTTGATTGAAGAATATGGGCCAAATATCAAAAAGCTGTATGGAGAAGAGTTTGAAAAGCTGAAATATTCAAATGACGATCCGGCAATTTATCAGTTATCCTCTTATGCCGTAGGGGGAACAAACTATAAACATTCCGGCAATGCCCAGATTCAGTGGGCAGTCCTGAAAGAAAATAATTACAAAGTGCCTGAGACGCTGGATGAATTTGAGAAGATGCTGAAAGATTATATTGCAGCCCATCCCACTACAGACGATGGCATGGATACCATTGGGATTACCCTTTCCACTTCCGACTGGCACTGGATGATTACCCTGGGAAATCCTGCCGGATACATTGCAGAAGGCGCGCCGGATAATGGGCAGTGGCTTATCGATGAGAATTATAATGCAATTTATAAATTCCGTTCCCAAAAGGTACGCGAATATTTCAAATGGCTGAACAGGATGTATAATGAAGGGGTTCTTGACCACGAATTTGCAACCCAGACCCATGAGGATTACATTGCAAAGATTTCCACAGGCCGCGTACTGTCGCTTTTTGATACCGACTGGGATTACAGTGACGGTGAAAAAATCTTAAAAGCAGATGGAAAAGTGGATAAAACTTATTGCGGTATACCGCTTACAATGGACGCTGGTACAAAGGCGCCTTCTCTGATGTATCAGGGGCTTACAACAGGCCAGGGTGTAGGTATAACAACTGCATGCAAAGACCCTGTGGCGGCAATCAAATATCTGGATTTCCTCTGTTCAGACGAAGGCCAGGTACTGGTGAACTGGGGAATTGAAGGCACCAACTATTTCCTTGACGATGAAGGCCACCGTTACCGTACCCAGGAAGAAATTGATGAGTCCAACAGCAATAAAGATTATAAAAAGAATACGGGCGTAGGATTCCACAATTATCCTTTCCCCTGCTATGGCAACGGCGTACTGGACGCTTCTGGAAGCAGTTACACGACTGCCAGTGCGGAAGCCGTTATGGCAGAGTATGATGAAGAGCAGAAAGCGGGATGTGAAGCATGGGGCGTGGATCTGCTGGTAGATATTTATCCTCAGGCGTCCGAGTTTGAGACACCCAAATATTCTGCAATCTGGGCTTACACAAAGCCTGTTGAATTTGATGAAATCGGTAACAAGCTGGATGAAATCGCATGGTCTGCCCTGATTAGCTGTGTCATTGGAAGCGAGTCTGACTTTGATGCATCTTACGACAAGATGCTTGCCGACCTGGAGAGCACAGGCATGGGCGAAGCAGAACAGATGCTGACGGAAATCGTAAAAGAAAAAGTAGCAATGGTTGAATAAAATAAATATTGCTGTAAAGGAAAAGGCAGCAGAATAAATTTTTTTAAGGAAACAGGTCATATATTCGGAAATTCTGGAATATGGCCTGTTTTGTATTCACAGGCAGTTAAGGAGGAAGGTATGGAAAAGAAGTACGATAATCTTTTTTGGGATACCAGTTTAACAATAGAGGAAAGAATACAATATCTGCTTGGCGAGATGACTCTGGCGGAAAAGTTTTCCTTTCTTTCCACCCGTCATCCGGCACTTGAACGGCTGGGAATCCCGGCATTTTCCTTTGGCGGGGAGGCAGCCCACGGAGTGGAAGCAAGAAATGACCAGGGAAGCGGCGGAGAGGCATTCGGGACAACATCTTTTTCCCAGCCCATTGGCATGAGCGCAAGCTGGGATACGGAACTGATAAGGCAGGCGGGGGAGGTGACTGGCACCGAGGCCAGGGCATTGTTCAACAGAAATGGGGACGGCGGACTAAGCCGCTGGGCGCCTACCATAGATATGGAGCGTGATCCGCGCTGGGGAAGAACGGAGGAGGGGTACGGGGAAGATCCTCTTCTGGCAGGGAAAATGGCTTCCGCTTATATTAAGGGTATGCAGGGAACAGATGACAGATACCTTAGAATGGCGGCATCTGTAAAGCATTTCTATGGAAATAATGTAGAGGAGGGGAGGATTTGGAAATCTTCTTCCATTAATCCCCGGAATAAATACGAATATTATCTGGAGCCTTTCAGGAGAGCAGTTACTGAGGGGCGGGCGGAAGGACTGATGACTGCCTATAATGAAATTAACGGTGTTCCTGCTATTTTAAACCATGAGGTAAAGGAGCTGGTGAAGGAAAAGTGGGGGCTTTTAGGGCATGTGGTGTGCGATGGCAAAGATATGACCCAGACAGTGCAGTTTCATCATTATTATAAAAGTCATGGGGAGACTGTTGCAGAAGCCCTGAAGGCGGGGGCAGACTGCTTTACGGATGATCCGGAAACCGTAGAGAAGGCAGTGCGGGAAGCTTATGAGAACCACCTGATTTCAGAGATGGATATAGATAAGGCTCTGACCAACAGTTTCCGTACGAAATTCCGTCTTGGGCTGTATGACAGGGATAAGAATCCCTATGCAGGTATTGGAGAGGGAGACTTAAATACAGAAAAGGCGGCGGATATCAGCAGGAAAATGGCACAGGAGAGCGGCGTGCTTTTGAAAAATACAGATAATTTCCTTCCTCTTGGCAGGTCAGACAGGATTGCTGTTGCCGGGCCAGTGGGGGATGCATGGTTTCAGGACTGGTATGGCGGGCAGCCGCCCTATCGGGTCACATTAAGGCAGGGGCTGAAAAACCTGCTGGGCAGGGAGATTCCTTTTGACAACGGCCTGCCATGGAGTAAACTCCGGGTGGGAAGCCGGTATGTGGGGCTGGACGGGGAGCAGAAGCTTGTCCTGACAACAGATGCGCAGAGGGCAGTTGTTCTGGAGGTGAATGACTGGGGATTTGGCAGTACTACCCTGTATGTGCCGTCCCTGAAAAAATATGTGAGTCTTCATGATGAGGGATACCTGAAAGCGGATAAGGACGCGCCTTTCGGATGGTTTGTGAAGGAAAGCTTCCGCATGGAGGAGACAGATAAAGGTGTACGGCTGTACGGCTGGGATGGCCGGGGAATTGCAATCGGGGACAGTTTAAGAGGGAAAACTTCTGAAAGAATGCAGGATTCAGCTAATGAGAAGGACAGATACCTAAGGGCAGGGGAAAAAGAAGAAGCTGTATGCTTTGTACAGGAACTGGTAAGGGACGGCATCCGTGAAGCAGCAGAACTGGCCGGGCATGCGGAAAAAGTAATCGTTGCCTTAGGCTGTAACCCTATGATTAACAGTAAGGAAGAGATTGACAGGACAGACTTGATTCTGGCGCCTTTTCAGGAAAAGCTGGTGCAGGAAATTTATAAGGTAAATCCCAATATTGTGCTGATGCTGTTTACCAATTATCCCTATAGCATTAATTGGGAACAGGAACATCTTCCTGCCATTTTGCAGATGGCTACAGGGAGCCAGGAGATGGGAAATGCTGCTGCAGACCTATTGTTTGGGGAAGTAAACCCATCGGGACGTCTGCCTCTTACTTGGTACCGGACGGTGAAAGAACTGGCGGATATGGATGATTACGACATTATCAAAGGGAAGAGGACTTACCAGTACTTTGAGGGGGAAGTTCTTTACCCCTTTGGACACGGGCTTTCCTACACGGAATTCGGATATGGGAATTTGCAGGTAAGGCAGTCGGGAGATATGCTGTATGTAGATATGGAAGTGGAGAATACGGGGGACTGCCGGGGAGATGAGGTAGTACAGATTTATGGAAAGCGCCTTTCCCCGTCACGTATCAGGCATCCTGCCAGGCGTCTGATTGGGTTCAGACGGTTAAAGGATATTGCTCCGGGGGAAAAGCGGAAAGTGGAATTGGAAATCCCCTGTATGGAGCTGGCAGTTTATGATGTGGCAGGGCGCCGCAAAATTGTGGAAGAAGGAGAGTATCTTGTTACTGCAGGAGACGGGAAGCAGCAGTACAGGACATTTATTAAGGGTGATGTTGTTTCTGTGCGCGACCCTGTAAAGAGGACGGCGGCTGACCATTACGACGATTATGAAAATGCGGTCCTGCGTCATGCCGGCGGAGGGGTAAGCTGTGTAGGCGTTTTAAGGCCGGAGGAAAAGACGGTTTTAATTTACCGGGGCTTTGCATGGACAGGGGAGGAAACCCATCTGGTGATGAACCTGCGCAGCAGCCAGCAGGGGAGTATCAGGGTGTTTCTGACGGAAGAGGAAAAAGGCGCCGAAGGGCATCAGGCAGCGGAGAGCAGGGCTGCGGGATGCCGGGAGGATACGGAAAAAGTCCTATCATGGAAGGGAATAAGGCAGGAGTTTTCAAAGGTCAGACTGCCAGTTAAGAGAGAAAATCTGAAAGGGCAGGCGGCCTGTGAGGGCACAGGAAAACCATTGAATATGGTGGAAAATCCTAAGGTATTTAAGGAACTCAGGATAGAGCTGCAGGGGGGCGCAGAACTGGAAAGCTTTTCATTTGCCGCTGAAAAAAAGACGGCATATAAAAGTTTTTCGGAGAAGATTAAGAAAATACCCTATGGGGGTGATTATAACCCGGAGCAGTGGCCCGAGGAGGTATGGGAAGAAGACATGCGTCTTTTTAAGCTGGCGGGGATTGACTGTGTTACGCTGAATGTGTTTAGCTGGGCGTCTTTACAGCCTTCAGAAGATACCTATTGTTTTGACAAGCTGGACCGGATTATGGAGTTAGTAAGGAAAAACAATCTGCAGGTGATTCTTGCCACTTCCACCGCTGTGCATCCGGCCTGGATGGCCAGAAAGTACCCGGAAGTGCTGCGCACGAATTTTGAAGGAATGAAGAGGAAATTCGGGGACAGACACAATTCCTGCCCTAACAGCCCCATATACAGGAAGTATTCCTCCCGGCTTGCACGGAAGCTGGCAGAACGGTATCAGGGATACGATAATATCATAGCCTGGCATGTGTCTAATGAATACGGGGGAGAGTGTTACTGCGGGAATTGTGAAAGAGGGTTCAGAAAATGGCTGAAAGAGAAATATGATTCTCTAAAGGAACTGAACCGGGTATGGAACACATCCTTCTGGGGGCACACTTTTTATGACTGGGAGGAGGTGCCTGTGCCGAATCTGCTCAGTGAACATTTTGAAAGGGAAAGGACGACGTTTCAGGGTATTTCTCTGGATTATAAGCGGTTTTTTTCCGATTCTGTGCTGGATTGCTATAAGATGGAATATCAGGAAATTAAGGCTGTGACGCCGGAAATTCCTGTGACTACCAATATGATGGGGTTTTATAAGAATCTGGACTACCACAAGTGGGCCAGGTATCTGGATTTTGCGTCCTGGGATAATTACCCTGCCAATGAAGCGCCGCCTTCGGCTGCGGCAATGAATCATGACCTGATGCGGGGGCTGAAGCAGGGGGCACCTTTTGTGCTGATGGAGCAGACCCCCAGCGTTACCAACTGGCTTGCATATAATGCCCTGAAGCGCCCCGGTGTTATGCGTCTGTGGAGCTATCAGGCGCTTGCCCATGGTTCTGATTCTGTGCTGTTTTTTCAGATGCGCAGAAGTATCGGGGCCTGCGAAAAGTATCACGGTGCGGTTATCGACCACGCAGGACATGAATATACAAGGGTATTCCGGGAGGTGAAAGCGTTAGGCCGGGAACTTGGCAGGCTGGGGGGAGAAACCTTGGGCAGCAGGGTGAAGGCCCAGGCAGCCATTGTAGTGGACTGGGACAACTGGTGGGCGCTGGAATACTCCGCCGGGCCAAGCTGTGATTTAAAATATCTGGATGAAGTACAGCGTTATTATGATGCTTTTTTTGATAAAAACATCCCAGTGGATATTATTTCCGTGTCAGATTCGCTGGATGGCTATTCCCTGGTGATTGCGCCTGTGCTTTATATGGTAAAGGAAGGTTATGCCCAAAAGATAGAAAGGTTTGTAGAGGGCGGCGGGTGTTTTGTCACCACCTTCTTCTCAGGGATTGTGGATGAACATGATCTGGTGCAGCCCGGGGGATATCCGGGGCAGCTTAGAGACGTGCTGGGAATCTGGGTGGAGGAGACGGACGCTCTGCCCCGGAATGTTAAAAACAGTTTTAGGTGGGGCGGCAGAACATACGAATGCGAACTGCTCTGTGATATTCTTTACACCCGGAAAGCGCAGGCTCTTGCCTTTTATGAAAAAGATTTCTATGCAGGAGCGCCGGTGCTGACGAAGAACAGATATGGCGGCGGCAGTGCGTATTATGTGGCATCCAGGGGGGATGAGGATTTTTATAAAGATTTTGTGTGGAAAATTGCCGGAGAAATCGGGGTACGGCCGCTCTGGGAGGAGATTCCGGGTGTGGAGATCTGCGCCCGGAGCAAGGAGAATATGTGTTTTTTATTTTTCCTCAATCATGGGGAGCGGGACGTTAAAGTGACCGCTCTGGCTGACGGGGAATCCCTGCTTGAAGGCAGACGGTATGGAGCCGGGGAACAGTTTGAAATTCCGGCAAAAGGAGTAGCAATTCTTAAGGTAAATTCCTCCCAAATTTACAGTGCTTTATGATTGAAAAATATAGTATCGGCAGCGGCAGTTTTTATGTATAATGAGGATAGCAAAGCCCGCCGGACTTAATTTTGATGGCGAAGATACAATAATTATTCAGAGGAGGCAGATTATGAAATATCATAACGGATGCTGGTTATTTAAGGAAGGAATTGGCTGTTTTTATCCGCAGCATGTTTACGAAGTGAGAAAAGGCGAAAAGGAAGTGGTACTGTGTGCGCCTACAGCCCGGATTATAAAAAAGGGCGATACACTGGGAGGGATTAACCTTACAGTGCGGATCAGCGCGCCCAGCCCCGAGGTGATACGTGTGCAGGCTTATCATTATAAAGGGGTACTGAAAAAGGCGCCGGAGTTTGAACTGAACCTGCCCGGGGACCAGAAACTGGATGTAACCGAAAAAGACGGAATGCTTACGGTCAGGAATGGTCATTTAAGCCTTGTGATTGATATGGAACAATGGTCAATGACTTATGAAAGAGACGGGAAGCTGCTTACAAGAAGCGCAGCCAAGGATTTGGCATATGTAAAGAAGGACTGGAAGGGACTGCCCTACGATAAGCCCGGCAATGCTTATATGTGCCAGCAGTTAGGGCTTTCTGTGGATGAACTGGTTTACGGCATGGGTGAACGTTTTACTCCCTTTGTGAAAAATGGCCAGTCGGTTTCCATCTGGAATGAGGATGGGGGAACCAGTACGGAGCAGTCCTACAAGAATATACCTTTTTATCTCTCAAACCGGGGATACGGCGTGTTCGTGAATCATCCTGAAAGGGTGGAGTTTGAGGTGGCAACGGAGCAGGTGAGCAAAGTGGGCTTTTCAGTGGAAGGGGAAAGTCTGGATTACTTCCTTATAAACGGGCCGTCCATGAAAGAGGTTCTGGAGCGGTATACGGATTTGACCGGAAAGCCGGCTTTGCCGCCCCAGTGGACTTTCGGTCTATGGCTTTCTACATCTTTTACAACCGATTACGATGAAAAGACGGTAATGAGTTTTATAGATGGCATGCTGGAGAGAGGAATTCCCCTTTCGGTGTTCCATTTTGACTGTTGCTGGATGAAGGAATTCCACTGGACGGACTTTATATGGGATGAAAGAGTGTTCCCGGACCCGAAGGGGATGCTGCAAAGGATTAAGGCGAAGGGCGTTAAAATCTGCGTCTGGATTAATTCTTATATAGGACAGGAGTCTGCACTGTTTGACGAGGGGATGGAAAAAGGTTATTTCTTAAAAAGGCCAAACGGGGATGTATGGCAGTGGGATATGTGGCAGCCGGGGCTGGCAATTGTTGACTTTACCAATCCCCAGGCATGCCGCTGGTATCAGGAAAAGCTGGAAAAGCTGCTGGATATGGGCGTGGACTGCTTTAAGACGGATTTTGGCGAGCGTATCCCTGTGGACGCTGTATATTATAACGGTGCGGATCCGGTGAAGATGCATAATTTCTATACGTACCTTTACAATAAGACTGTTTATGAAGTGCTTGAGAAAAAGAGAGGAAAAGAAGAGGCGGTGCTGTTTGCCCGTTCCGCTACGGCAGGGGGGCAGAAGTTCCCGGTACACTGGGGCGGCGACTGCTGGTCTGACTATGAGTCCATGGAGGAAAGTCTGCGGGGCGGATTGTCTCTTACCAGCAGCGGCTTTGGATTCTGGAGCCATGATATTGGCGGGTTTGAGAGTACATCCACACCAGATGTATATAAGAGATGGGCGGCTTTCGGCCTTTTGTCAACCCACAGCCGTCTGCACGGAAGCAATTCCTACCGGGTGCCATGGGCATATGACGAGGAAGCGGTGGATGTGGTGCGGTTTTTCACAAAGCTAAAGCTGGAACTTATGCCTTATCTGTACAGCCAGGCGGTGCTTACGTCGCGGACGGGAATTCCCATGATGCGCAGCATGGCGCTGGAATTTGAAGGGGATTATAACTGCCGTTATCTGGATAAGCAGTATATGCAGGGCGACTGCCTGCTGGCAGCCCCCATTTTCAATGAAGAAGGAATGGCCCGTTACTATCTGCCAGAAGGAACATGGGTAAATTATCTGACGAAAGAGACGGTGTCAGGGGGTAAGTGGAGATGCGAAAAGCAGGATTACCTGTCCGTGCCTTTATGGGTGCGTGCTGACAGCATCATAGCTGCAGGAATTGCATTTGAAAATGCAGATTATGACTTTAAGAAAAATCTGGAACTGAAAGTTTTTGCTCTTGAGACGACAGCGGAAACGGTTGTTTATCAGGCGGGAGGGGAACTGGTGAGAGCCCGGTTTGAAAAGGAGGGCCAAACCATAAAAGGTCATGTGACTGGCGGCGCAGGATGCCGGGTGCGTCTGGTCAACTGTGTTCTTGCAGATGCACAGGGGGCAGATATGGAGATTCAGGGAAATGATACGGTTCTTGCGCTTACAGAAGAGGATGTGACGCTCCGGGGCGTATGCTGATTCCCAGGCAACTGTGCCTGCACGGATATTTGGCGGCTGCCGTGGGCGTTGACCAGCCAGCAAGAATCGCTATGCGTCTGCAAAATGGCTGATGCTGCTGCAGGCGCATATGCTCTGGACATGAAAAGTTGAGGATATGAGTGATGAAGGATAATGAAATGAGGGAAAAAGCTGCGGCCATTGCGGGGCAGTTGACTCTGGAAGAAAAAATCGGGATGATTCACGGCGCCCATCTTTTTGCCACAAAAGGTGTGGAGCGTCTGGGGATTCCGCCGCTGGTCATGTCGGACGGGCCTATGGGGGTGCGGCAGGAATTTGAGCCGGATCACTGGAAAGCAGTCGGATGCTCGGACGACTATGTGACCTACCTTCCCTGCAACAGCGCACTGGCGGCCACATGGAGCCGGAAACTGGCATTTGCCATGGGAAGTGTTCTGGGGGAGGAAACCAGAGGAAGGGGCAAGGATGTGATACTGGCCCCGGGTATTAATATTAAGAGAAGCCCGCTGTGCGGCAGGAACTTTGAATATTTCAGCGAGGATCCTTATCTGACAGGGGAACTGGCGGTTCCTTTTATACAGGGGGTACAGCAGTGGGATGTGGCGGCCTGCGTAAAGCATTTTGCGGCTAATAACCAGGAGACTCAAAGGCTCTGGGTGGATGTGGAGATAGATGAAAAGGCCCTTAGGGAAATCTATCTCCCGGCCTTTTATGACTGTCTGCTCCGGGGAGGAAGTCTTACGGCTATGGGGGCTTACAACAGGATTTACAAGGAGCACTGCTGTCAGAGCAGGTATCTTCTTGAAGAGATTCTGCGGAAAGAATGGGGATATGATGGTGTGGTGATATCCGACTGGGGCGGCGTCCATGACACAGAGCTGGTGGCTGTATCAGAACTGGATATTGAAATGTCCGTAACCGACAATTTTGATGAATACTTTATGGCTGACCCGTTGAAAAAAGCAGTGGAGCAGGGAATTGTTCCCGAAGAAAAAGTGGATAAAAAGGTAATCCATATCCTGATGCTTATGCAGCGTCTCCATATGATAGGGGATAGTGGGCAGGCGGTTCGTAAGAGAGGAAGTTATAATACGCCTGAACACAGGCAGGCGGCGCTGGACGGGGCCAGGGAATCTATAATTCTTTTAAAAAATGAAGGGAATCGTCTGCCTCTTTCTGCGGAAAAGATGAAAAAGGTACTGCTGGTAGGGGAAAATGCAGAGCGGATGCACGCAAACGGAGGTGGAAGCGCGGAAATCAAGGCGCTTTATGAGACTTCTCCCCTTATGGGTATAAAGAGACTGCTGGGCGGTAATGTACAGGTGGACTTTTCCAAAGGATATGACAGCGGCAAAAAGGAAGCAGAAGACGACGGCAACTGGCAGGAAAAAAGCCTGCAAGACGGGGGCGGACGCACAGAAACCCAGCGCAGAGGAGAAAATCTGTCTAAGGAACGTGCTGCCCTGCGGGAAGAGGCTGTAAAGCTTGCCGGGGCATATGATACGGTTATTTTTGTAGGAGGCTTGAACCATGATTATGACAGTGAAGGGCTGGATAGAAGCGACATGAAGCTTCCTTATGAGCAGGATGCGCTGATAAGAGAACTGTTGCAGGCAAGGCCCGATACTATTGTGGTTTTGATTGGCGGCAGTCCCGTGGAGATGGGAGAATGGGCAGAAAGCGCACAGAGTATTGTATGGAGTTATTATGCAGGCATGGAAGGGGGATATGCGCTGGCGGAAGTTCTGTTTGGGCAGGTGAATCCTTCCGGGAAACTGCCAGAGACTTTTTATAAGAAACATACGGACTGTTCTGCACACTGTATCGGGGAGTTTGCCAAGGAAGAAAGCGTGGCATACCAGGAGGGGATTTTCGTGGGATACCGCTATAACGAGACATTTGGCGTGGAACCCCGGTTCTGCTTCGGGCATGGACTTTCCTATACGGAATTTGTCTATGAGGATGCCCGGTATCAGGAAAAGGATGGAAAGGCATATGTGACATGCCGGATTTCTAATGCAGGGCCATATGCCGGGGCGGAAACGGTTCAGGTGTACCGGATGACGGAAAGTCCAGAAGAAATGCCACAGCGGCCAAAGGCAGGTGAAAGCCTTAAGGGAATGAGGCCGGTAAAGGAACTTGTGGGATTTGGGAAAATTTATCTGGGAACAGGCGAAAGCGGCAGTCTGCAGATTGAAGTGAAGGAAAGAATGGAAGGATGCAGGCTGGCGGTGGGAAGCAGCGTGAAGGATATAAAAATTCTCATTTAGATAACAGGCGGCATGTAATGACGGCAGGGTGTGATAAGCCCTGCCGTATTTATTCCCGTGAGAACATGATTTAGGTGTGAGTTTTGGTTCCATGACGGCTGTTGCCCTGCTATATGTGCTGGCGGCATTTTCCTCTTTTGCCAATAACATACGTTTTTGCACTTTCTGAAAGTCGTTTAATGCATTTCTTAGCTTAACCTATATCAAATTGATTTCCTCATTCATAAAATAAGCCTTAAAGTCCCCAAATGCATTAAACCTTAAATCAATTGCCAGTCTGATATCATAAAATTCCATAATATCAGTCATTCCCCCTTCCCATAATAAGCATTTACATTCTACCGAGTTTCCGTTTTCGCGGAACACATACAACCCTTTTCCGTCATAAGTGCCATAGTTGATACTATAGCCATTTTCACTGGCTGAGAATAACAGCTTGTCTTTATCTAAATTCCCCAGAGGGCTTAAGTATACATTGCCGTCCATAGCAGTATAAACAATACCTTTATCACTGATTAGAATATTTCCCAGACAGTTCTCCTTTTTAACAGCCTGTCCGGTCTGGGCATCACAAATATACAAGATATGGCTGTTATTATCAACCAGTGTAAAGGTATGAAACCGAAAGATGGAATGTAGATACCCGGAGTTAATATGTGGGCTTTCGGCTGTCAGTTTCTCAAACTGTCTGAGGATATTTAAAATTTGGTTTTGGCTTGTATCCAGCTTTTGGGCTGTAGAGCTATTTACTGAAAAGACCTCGCAACCCCGCTCCACGCCCACATATAGGCAGTCGTCTTTTACATATATTTCATCGCAGAGCAAATACTTTTCCTCCCATGGAATCAGAATCTGCCTCTCTAAAGTTGTTAAATTGAGTCTGCCGATTCCGGCATCTTCTGCTGAATCCCATGGATACTTCAAATAATATAAATAGTTACCTTCTATGTTTCCAAGCCGGAAATTCCCTTCTTCCAACTGTCTGACAATTTTTGTTTTCAAATTCATGCTGCATAGAAAGCCGGACTGATAAAAATAGATTTCACTACCATTCTTTTTTACGCTGTTATAATAATGATTTTCAAGTGCTTCCGGGCCTGCCTGTGCCGGAGTGTCGGAATCAATAAGCTGGCTTGCAGAGTGTGTCGGTGTTTGATGGTTTTCTGCGTCGGCTTCCGGGTCGCCCAGCCCTATGTGCGGTGCTGCCGGATTTTCTACATTTAATAAGAAGCGTATCGGCGTTTGGTTTTCTTTCTGCATGGAAGGAGTTTCGGGCGTGGCCAGCGAGTATCCGGTTAGCAGTAAAGCGCCTGCCAGTACACATAGTGCGGCTGGTTGGTTTTTATGGAATGGTTTTGACAGGAATAAGATTCTCTCTTTCATCATACTCTTTTTTCCTTTCATAAAAGGCTCAATGGTAAAATTTCTTTTGCGATTCTTTTCTCTCATTAGTTCCAACAGTGTCATGCCGTATTCCTGCCGCCTGTCAAAACCAATCATGCTAATTACGGCTTCGTCGCATGCCAGTTCACAGTCTCTGTTTATAAAATAGACTGCCAGCCATATAAAAGGATTAAACCAATAAGCGGCGCAGAAGCAGTACTTTACTATATTCCAAAGCAAATCTCCCTGCTTTAGGTGGCAGTATTCATGTAATATCATATACCGCATAGAGACTGCATTTTTTGTCATTTCCGGGTGCAGGTAGACGCCTTTTCCGAACAAAAATGGGGAACAACAGTCGGCCAGCAAATATATGGCAAGACTTGTTTCCCCGTCCACTTTTAAAAAATGCCTTCTTTTTCGCAACTGTAATGCAAACTTTAAGTTACTTCCCATATAAAAAGCAATAAGCAGGCAGGTAATGCTGTATTTTATTGCTTTCCATATACTTGCCTGGAGAGAGCGGTTGTTCTGGAGGGAGCCTGTTTGAAGATGGCTGTTTTCTTTTTCGATATCCCATTCCGCGTTTGCAAAGTTGTCTTTTGCTGTATCAGGTAAAAAAATATTATGCCACGCATTTTCGTTTCCGTAAGTGGAAACCGGCGCCTGCGTAACGTCCCATTTTTTTATAAGGACATTTCCAAGGCTGGCTGCGGAGAACGGAAGAGTAACGGGAATGGAGAAATGGGAAGAAACAAGCAGAGTCACTGGAAGGATAATCCAGATAAAATATTGAAGTTTTCTTGTTATTTTTCCCATTGCCAGTCTCCGAATCAGAAGGATTCCCAATACGACGGTTCCCGAACGGATAATTGTCCCCATTTCCTGTCCTCCTAACTGTTTTTGAGTATATTTACCAGTTCATCTATATCCTCATCCGAAAGCTTCTCATCCTTTATCATAGTCTTTACCATCAGCCCCAGGCTTCCCGAAAACACTTTATTTAAAAAGGAATCTATTTCCTGAAGCTGGGCATCCGTTCTCCTAATATCTGCAAAGTAAAGCTTCGCCTTTGCACCTTCTTCATAGTGAACCGCACCTTTGGCCTCCAGTCGGTTTAAATAAGTAATGACTGTATGCTTGGACCACCCGGTTTCTTCTGCCAGAGCTTTTGTAATTTGTGTAATCGTCCGGGGCTGTTCATCCCATATTAAATTCATAATTTTCCATTCATAATTTGATAATTGAACCATGATATATCTCCTTTTAGAATTCCTGTTATATTCAGACGTTTGCGGCCGTCATTTTTCGGCATATTTCATCTGTATGGCCGGATGGTGCTGCGCTACGGAATAATTCGTCTGCATAATATGTTTTTCATTGCAAAAGGTATACGTCTGTGTACCTATATTATAGTAAATGGGTACACACCTGTCAACCCTTTTGTCAAAAATAAAATCCATCGAAAATTGCCTTCGCAATGGGATTTTTGCACTCTCGAATCACTTTCTTACGACCAACGCAGTAAATGCGCAGATCTGTGTGAACAGTAACCTTGATTATAAATATATTTATAAAAATGTAATATATATTTGACATATATTAAAATATATTATATAATTCATAAAAAGAAAAATATTTCAACAGGATAACGGCGTTGCTCTTGTCTGGTAGATTTTATGGAGGTGAAGAACCTGAAAATGAATATAATTGGGAATCCGGAATCTGAATTCTGGAGAATGGAAGGCTGGTGAGGCACACTGAAAAACAAAAAGATGAAGATAGCCAGAGTAGAAAAGGACTTGTCGCAGGAGCAGCTTGCGGAACTGGTGGGAGCTACCCGGCAGACCATAAGCATGATAGAGGCGGGGAAATTCAATCCGTCCCTGCAGCTCTGCCTTTCTATATGCAGGGCACTTGACAGGACATTAAATGACTTATTCTGGGAAGAAGATGAAAAATTATTGTAGATATAATTGGACGGAGGTTAGTGATGAAACAGAATTGGTTTAAAAAGCAGGTAGATGAAAGACAGGAAAAGGATATTTTATGGGTGGAGCATTATGGATTCTGGTTTATGTACTGGATGCTGCTTGCCATACTGCTGGTTCAGGGAATTTGTATGGATGGGGGCGCCAGACTGGCAGCAGGGGAATGGATTGTGTTTGTGACAACAAGTATCTTTGTCCTTGTGGGATGGATCAGGAAAGGCGTATGGAGTTTTCAGGCAAAAAAGGTTCCAGGAGTAAAGAACTTTCTGATATATAGCTGTATAAGCACAGTTCTCATAGGGATGCCATTTGGAATTTTGTCCGGGATAAGGTGGCATAAGGGAGATGCGGGAGCAGTTCTGGTAACGGTTATTGTCTACATGCTTATTATATTTATCATATCTTTCGCTATGTTTTGGGTTGTGGGAAGTCTGACCAGAAAGCGGGAAGCATTTCTTGCAGGGCAGGATTCTGACGGGGAGCAGGATTTAGATGAAAAATAAGAGGGATTGCAAAACAGGTAGTTTCGTAAATTGCCCTTATGCCAACAAACGCTGCCACACTTCGTGAGTTTATTGTAATAAAAAGGAGGCGTTTTTACGCCTCCAGAAGAACCTTAAGGTATTCAATAAGAAGTTTGGCGGAACGCTCGTGGGATAACAGGCCGGGATGGCATCTGGAACCTACCGTCTCGTCAGTAGTTGCAGGAAGCTGGAGGAAAGATACTTTGTTATCGCCTGTCTGCTTCCTGTAGCTGTTTATGGCATCAGTAATAGGAAGGGTCAGTTCATAACCAAGCATACCGTAAGTCCATACAATATGGGATCCAGGATTATTTTTGCGGATAATGGTCAGAAAGTCCACAACCCCTTTCTGTAATCGTCTAAGGCTGGTTTCCTCGTAAGTGCCGTCAGGATTCATGTACTGCTTAAAGCTTTCCCCGGTTGCCGGATCCTGCCATATGGGCTGGTTAAAAGCAGAGGCGTCGTTGGTTCCCAGATTTACAATGACAGCGTCGGGCTGCCAGGAAGAAAAGGCATAGGGTTTTAAAGCTCCCAGCGCTTCGTTTGCCTCTCCGTGAACGATTCCGCAGATTTTTTCATAGCAGGAAGGGAGATTGTGGTAAGGGTTATTATCCCAACCGCACAGGACGCCCCAACCGCCCTGGGAAATCAGCCGGTAATCAGCATCCAGACATTCCGAAACCATAACGGCATAATTCCGGCTGGCGCTCATGAACATGGGAATCCAGTCCTCTTCCGCTCTGGCGCCGTAGGTTCCTTCGCCGGAAGTAATGCTGTCTCCCACAAATTCCAGTTTATATTTCCTGTCAGCAACCGGAAAGAAGGAGCCGTCGCTGGAAAAGCCGTGAACCAGCAGATGATTGGCATTATCCTCGCTCATGGCCTGTAACTCCCGGAAAAAACGCACATTTTTAATGGAACCTTCACTCATGCCACGGAAAAGACAGAGTTTATAACGGCCTGCCATAAGCATCTGGCGGCTTATCATTTCACCGTTAATAGAACATCCTGCCCATGGCTCATGCATGTCAAAATCCACTTCAATGTCTATCCAGAGTTCAGAGCCGGTTACATTTACTTCCACTGCGCTTCCGTTCCAGAAAAGGGGAATGGGATTCTGCGTATCATCGGTGCGTCCGTGTATTTTATATTTTACATCATGTATAGAGTAGTATTTCAGATTATTATTTGTAATCATCTTTTATTTCCTTCTTATAATTAATTGTAGGAAATGCCATAAATGGTTTCCTTATGACATTTCCTGCATCAGTTTTTCGGTGTTCATTTATAACTGCCATAGGGGCAGGCGCTAAGCAGTCTGCTGGGTGAGACTTACAGTCAGCACACCGTTCTGGGCAGTGGCATTTACGACGATAGAGAAATCAAAGTTATTGGTAAAGGTCAGATCCTTGTAGCCTTCCACAATAGCAGAGTCCAGCCCGGCAGGCACATAATCTACCGGAAGGGAATGGGCATAGCGCTGTGTAGGCGCAATTCCGGCAAGAAGCATGGTAACATAAATAGTAGAGGAAACCTGGCAGATGCCGCCGCCTACGCTTGAAACGACGCGTCCGCTGGCAAAGGAAGGCGCCACCACGTACCCGTTTGCTATGGTTCTGGAGCCGATGGAATTACTGAAAGAAAATTTCTCACCGGGAGCTATCGAAAGCCCGTTGATTTTGGATGCGGCAAGTTCCACGTTGACCGCCCTGTCCTCTGTAACGTCATAAATGGTAGAATAGGAAGAAAGGGTGCCTGCAGGCAGTTCGCTTCCGGCCCTGAAAACAGCGCTGCGGCCTTCCTGTCTGCCGCAGGTGATATAATGATAGTAATAATTACTTAAATCTTTTGCGCCGTAAACAGGAAGAAGGTCAAGGTTGTTATTCATATATGCCTTTACATTAAATAAGGCGTTTCCATTCCTGCCTTCCTTCATGCCGATGGTGACGAAGTGGTTAAGCAGTGCGGCTGGGTCGTTCCCTATATTCTGCTGTAAATCTGCGTATGTATTATAATAATAATTGGAATCAAACACCGGGGAATAATCCGCTGTGTTTATGGCAGAAGCCTGAACGGGGGTAAAGCCGGACAGACAGCATAGGGCGGTTAAAAGCAGAGCGGTAAGCTTTTTCCATTTGTTTTTCATTGTTTAAATTCTCCTTTGGTAAAATCAACTTTTGATGACCTTATTATATCCAAAAGGATATCTGATAGCAATAAACATTTTCATCCAATCAC
>CAMWUN010000040.1 GCA_947177425.1 uncultured bacterium | reverse complement strand
GAATTAACTTTTGAACAAATGTTGGAAGAATCATTAAAGACAATACATACAGGAGAGGTAGTTGAAGGTACAGTCATCGATGTTAAGCCTGAAGAAATTATTCTTAACATTGGCTATAAATCTGATGGTATTCTGACGAGAAACGAATATACCAACGAGCCTAATGTAGACCTGACAACTGTAGCTAAGCCAGGCGATACCATGGAAGTTAAAGTCCTTAAGGTAAACGACGGTGAGGGACAGGTTATCTTAACTTACAAGAGACTGGCTGCTGAGCGCGGCAACAAGAGAATAGAAGAAGCCTTTAACAGCAGGGAAGTGCTTACAGCCAAAGTGGCCCAGGTTCTTGAAGGCGGTTTAAGCGTTATTATGGATGAAACAAGGATTTTCATCCCGGCAAGCCTTGTTTCCGACACATATGAGAAAGATTTAAATAAATATGCCGGACAGGAAATACAATTTGTTATCAGTGAATATAATCCTAAGAGGAGAAGATATATCGGCGACCGCAAACAGCTTCTTGTTGCAGAGAAAGCAGAAATGCAGAGAAAGCTTTTGGAGAGCATCCAGGCAGGCGATGTAGTGGAAGGCGTTGTCAAGAATGTAACGGATTTTGGTGCGTTTATTGATATCGGCGGTGCAGACGGGCTTCTTCATATTTCAGAAATGTCCTGGGGACGTGTTGAGAATCCAAAGAAGGTATTCAAAGTCGGCGACCGGGTGAAAGCGTTCATTAAAGAGATCTCTGGAACCAAGATTGCCTTAAGCCTTAAATTTGAAGATGCTAATCCATGGAAGGATGCAGATTCCAAATATGCGGCAGGAAGTGAAGTGACCGGACGTGTTGCAAGGATGACAGATTTCGGCGCATTTATTGAACTGGAGCCGGGTGTGGATGCACTGCTTCATGTTTCACAGATTTCCAAAGAACATATTGAGAAGCCCTCAGATGTCCTCAAGGTTGGCGATGAAGTTACGGCAAAGGTAGTTGACTTTAACAGCGAAGATAAGAAAATCAGCTTAAGCATAAAAGCCCTTCTTGCACCGGAAGCACCGGCAGAGACGGAAGCTGAGCCTGCTAAGACAGATGACAATGAAGAAGTTGTATCGGTTGACATTGACGCAGTGATTGCAGCGGAAGCGGAAACCGCAGAGGAATAAAATAAATAAGTCAGGACGGGTTGGTTATGGCTGCCTATGATTATGAAAAATTCAAAAGCGCCGTGCTTGCGCTTACCAAGATAGATTTAAGCGCCTATAAGGAAAGGCAGATGAAGCGAAGGATAGACGCGCTGATTGCCAAGCACGGAATTAAAGGTTATGAAGAATATGTGCAGGTTCTGAAAACTGACAAGACAAAATTCGAGGAATTTGTCAATTATCTGACAATAAATGTTTCGGAATTTTACAGGAATCCCGACCAGTGGAAGCTTATGGATAAGGAAATTATTCCTGAACTTATCAGTAAATTTGGTAAGAACCTGAAAATCTGGAGCGCAGCCTGCTCCACAGGGGATGAACCTTACTCCCTTGTGATGGCTTTGTCGCGTCATATTCCGCTGAATATGATTCGTATCACGGCCACCGATTTGGATAAGCAGGTAATAGCAAAAGCGAAAGTAGGACTGTACAGTGAAAAGAGTATTGCCGCTGTGCCGGAAGACTTCAAGAAAAAATACTTTACCAAAATTGGACTTTCCTACCAGATATCCAATGAAATAAAATCAAGGGTTGAATTTAAGGAACATAATCTGCTTGAGAGCAATTATCCCAAGGATTACCATATGATAGTATGCCGCAATGTATTAATTTACTTTACAGAGGAGGCTAAGGACGAGGTATTCAGGAAATTTTACCAGACCCTTGCGCCCGGCGGTATTCTGTTTATTGGAAGCACGGAACAGATTATCAATCACCGCGATATGGGGTACGACCGGAAGAACTCTTTTTATTACGAACGTCCAAAGAAATAATTTGATATTTATGCATATGAAAAGGCATCCTGTAAGGATGCCTTTTTTTGACAGTGCGCCTTGCGAAGCGTGCTGCCCGTTCTGCCCGTTGTTCAATGGACTGCTCACAAAGCGTGGCAGTGTTTGATAATAAGCTGGCGGTTAGTTAATCCTGCAAAGCCATTACATTGAGAACATGGCTTGCGTAATTGGAAAATAGCTGTCTGTTTTTTTTGATATCGTCTGTCAGTTCAAAGAACAGATCCTTACTTCTGTATTCCCTTTTAAAAAACGGATCTACCAGCACCTTCCACTGGGGAAGATAGTTGGAAAATTTCCTCGTGTAGCAGTTGGATGCTGTGGCCTGTTCACGATAGTCCTTGTCCACAAAGGAGGCGATGGATTTGTGAAGAGCCACATCCTCTGTAGGAAGATAGAAATAATCCTTGTAATTGGCATAGAAGTATTTCAGTTCTTCCTCATAAATCGGAACGATCAACGTTCCTTCGTACCCTTCCCCTTTAAAGTGGCAGCCTTTACCCATGAAGGAAACGGAAACCGGAAGAGGGGACGCGAAAACTAACTGTAACACAAGTTCTTTTCTGGGGACACCGTGGATATCATTATAGTAATTGGCCTGTACCTTACGGGCTTTGATGCTGCAATTGAATAAGTCATAGTAGGAAAGCACGGGAAGCACTTCCAGCATACCTTTCATATCATCGGAATTATGCAGAAGCAGGGCGTGATACAGACTGTAGTCATGGGACTGGGTGAATTCTTTATAGACTGCAACCAGTTCGCCGCCTTTGTAGGTATCTTCACGGTTGATTCCAAGGAAACATTCAACTGTCCTTAACTTGCAGTCAGGAAGTTTGAGGAAATTTTTGTACGGCGCAATGCGGCGGTAAATGTCAAGTCCTTCCATCTCATTAAAATTGCAGGGGATTTTGTATTTCTCCGCTTTCTGTTTGATAAAAGGGAGATCGAAGGTATTGCCATTATAGTGGACCAGGTAAGCGTATTTTGCCGCAAAAGCCAAAAAGGAACGGATCAACTCAACTTCTTCATCGGGGGACTGGGCAAACCACTGCTTTATGGTCCAGTTGCCTTCCGAATAAAAGGCACATCCAATCAGATAAATGATGGAACCGGATGAGAGGAAACCGGTGGTTTCTATATCTAAAAACAAAATCTTATTAAGGGGAGCCAGACGTTCCAAAGGATATTTTAATTGAAAATTGCCGAGAATGATTTCTTCTGTCTTCATAATTACCTCCTGTGTCATTTCTGTAACAATTCAGATATCTTCCCTGTTACAGGTATCCGTCCATCCTAAATCGCTCCGCAATAGGGAGGATATGTTCAGCAATTACTTTTTCACACGGTCGGCGCAGTAAATGCGCAGACCTGTCTGAACGGTTACTCATTTATTGTTTAGTTTAGCATATTTTTTGCAAATACTGTAGTGTTTTTGTCAAAAAAGTAGTATATTTAAAGAGATGGAAAGTATTCAGCGGCATACTGACAGTCAATATATGTAGAAAGAGGTAGAACAAGTGGCGAAATTAACATTTGCAGGGGGAATTCATCCTTATGACGGCAAAGACCTGTCCAAGGACAAACCAATTAAAGAAGTTTTGCCCAAAGGGGATCTGGTTTATCCTTTGTCACAGCACATTGGCGCGCCGGCAAAGCCAATCGTCAAAAAAGGCGATAAGGTGCTTACAGGACAGAAAATTGCAGAAGCAGGGGGATTTGTGTCTGCACCAATCTATGCAACTGTCTCAGGAACTGTGAAAGCAATTGAACCGAGACGGGTAGTTACCGGCGACAATGTAATGAGCATTATCATTGAAAATGACGGTTTATACGAGGAAGTGGACTGGCCGGAGGTCAAACCCTTTGAGGAGTTGAGCCGGGAGGAAAAGATCGACTTGATAAAGGAAGCGGGCATTGTGGGAATGGGCGGCGCCGGATTCCCGACAGCGGTCAAGCTATCTCCCAAAGAACCTGAAAAAATAGAATATGTGATTGTAAATTGTGCGGAATGTGAGCCGTACCTTACGTCCGATTACCGAAAAATGTTAGAGGAGCCTGAAAAGCTGATTGGGGGCCTGAAGGTGTCCTTAAGCTTATTTGAAAATGCAAGGGGGATTCTTGCGGTGGAGGACAATAAACCGGACTGTATTGAGAAGCTGAAACAGCTTACCAGAGATGAAAATAAGATTACGGTCAAGGCCCTTAAAACCAAGTACCCTCAGGGGTCAGAGAGGCAGCTTATCTATGCGGCCACCGGACGGGCCATTAATTCATCCATGCTTCCCGCGGACGCAGGCTGTGTGGTAAATAATGTGGATACGGTGATTGCCATTTACAATGCGGTAATCTGCGGAAGGCCGCTGATGTACAGGATTGTGACCGTGACAGGGGACGCCGTTATGGATCCCCGGAATTTTAAGGTAAGGATAGGGACCAATTATCATGAACTGGTGGAGGAAGCAGGCGGCTTTATTGTACCGCCCGTAAAAATTGTTTCCGGGGGGCCGATGATGGGATTCGGTATCTTTGATTTGGATGTGCCTACCACCAAGACCTCGTCAGCCCTGTTGTGCCTTACAAAAGACGAAGTGTCGGCTATGGAGCCGGGGCCGTGCATTAACTGCGGCAAGTGTGTGGAAGTGTGCCCGGGAAGGGTGGTTCCACGGAAGCTGGCGGATTATGCGGAGCATTACGACGAAGAGGCGTTTGTCAAAAATAACGGTATGGAATGCTGCGAGTGCGGGTGCTGTAGTTTCGTATGTCCTGCCAAGCGTCCCCTTACACAGGTGATTAAATCCATGCGCAAAATGCAGCTTGCAAAGAAGAAAAAGTAGTCCGGCTGCGGAACTTGAAATAGGAGGAAAGAACAACATGAGCGGTTTGATGAAAGTTTCATCCAATCCCCATATCAGGTCAAAGGTTACTACCAGTAACATTATGCTTGCAGTGGTAATCGCATTGCTTCCTGCAGCAGGCTTTGGCATATATAATTTTGGGCTGGATGCGCTTATCTTAATTTTAGTAACTGTGGCATCTACGGTTCTCACAGAATTCCTTTTTGAAAAGGGGATGCATAAGAAAGTGACAATCGGCGATTTCTCGGCGGTGGTGACGGGGCTTCTGCTTGCTCTTAACCTGCCGCCGAAAGCGCCCTGGTGGATTGGAGTTATTGGAGGTGTTTTCGCTATCTTAGTGGTGAAGATGCTTTTCGGAGGGCTGGGACAGAATTTTATGAATCCGGCATTAGGGGCAAGGTGTTTTCTGCTTATTTCCTATACCTCTATTATGTGTAATTTTGAGTGCGATGCCTACACAGGGCCTACGCCTCTTGCCAGCTTAAAGGCGGGAGAGAGTGTGAATATCCTGGATATGGTAATCGGGAAGACAGGCGGAACCATCGGGGAAACATCCATGATTGCCATTGTAATCGGCGCCTGCCTGCTTATCCTTCTTGGGGTAATCGACCTTAAGATACCAGGAAGCTACATAATAACATTTACAGTGTTTGTGATATTGTTTGGCGGACACGGTTTTGACCTTTCCTATATCAGTGCACAGCTTGCCGGCGGCGGGCTGATGCTGGGGGCATTCTTTATGGCTACGGATTATGTTACAAGGCCGGTTACGAAGAAAGGACAATACATGTATGGCGTGGTGTTGGGCCTTCTGACAGGGATTTTCAGAATGTTCGGCCCTTCCGCGGAAGGTGTTTCCTACGCGATTATCTTAGGGAACCTTCTGGTGCCCCTGATTGAAAAAATTACCATGCCGAAGGCATTTGGAAAAGGAGGGGAAAGAGCATGAAAAATATGATGAAAGATGCCGCCATCCTTTTTGTGATTACGCTGTTTGCAGGACTGGTTCTCGGATTCGTTTATCAGATTACCAAAGAACCTATTGCCCTGGCTGAAGAAAAAGCTGCAAAGGAAGCCTATGCGGAAGTGTTCCCGGCGGCTTCAGAATTTGAAATGCTGGAGGATGCCCTGCCACAGGCAGATACGCCGGAATGGGCGCAGGCCGGATTTGATAAAGTCACCATTGAAAATGTCCTGTCCGCTTTGGATAAGGACGGAAGCCTTCTGGGGTATGTGCTGACTGTCACCAGTCATGAGGGCTATGGGGGGGACATTACCTTTACCATGGGAATCTGTAATGATGGCAGACTAAACGGAATATCCATTTTAAGCATCTCGGAGACAGCGGGCCTGGGAATGAAAGCGGAAGCAGTGCTGAAACCCCAGTTTGCAGATAAAAACGTTGCGGCCTTTACCTATACCAAGGCAGGGGCGGTTTCCGAAGATCAGATAGATGCCATAAGCGGGGCGACAATTACGACCAATGCAGTGACTACCGCAGTAAACGGCGGACTTTACTATTTCCAGAACTGGTTAGGAGGTGGCAGTAATGAAGCAGAATAGCGTATCAGAACGTCTCGTAAACGGATTGATTAAAGAAAACCCTACCTTTGTGCTGATGCTGGGTATGTGTCCCACGCTGGCTGTCACCACATCGGCAATAAACGGGCTGGGAATGGGGCTGACCACCATGGTTGTCCTTGCACTGAGCAATATGTTTATATCCATGCTCAGGAAAATTATACCGGATAAGGTAAGAATTCCCGCATTTATTGTAATTATTGCTTCTTTCGTGACAGTGGTGGAACTTTTGCTTAAAGCCTTTATCCCCTTTTTGTACAGCGCTCTTGGGCTTTACATTCCGCTGATTGTTGTTAACTGTATTATTTTAGGCCGTGCTGAGGCATATGCTTCCAAAAACGGCGTGATTTTATCCCTGTTTGACGGCGTGGGAATGGGGCTTGGATTTACCTGTGCCCTTACCATTATAGGGGCTGTCAGAGAATTGATCGGCGCCGGGGAACTGTTTGGTTTTATGGTTATGCCGGAAAGCTATGTGCCCTGTAGTATTTTTGTGCTTGCGCCGGGAGCATTTTTTGTGCTTGCCGCACTGACAGCTATTCAGAATAAAGTGAAAATTGCCGGGGAAAAGAAAGGCAGAGATATGTCTAAAATCCAGTCGGGATGCAATTCTGACTGTATGAACTGCGGCGAGTCCGGGTGCAGCAGGCGGCTGATTGATGAAACAGCCCAAGGCAGGAAAGAGCAGGAACCTGCGGCGGCTAAAGGCAAGCCAGCCAGGCGGGAAGGAGGAAAAGAGCAATGATTAAGGAACTACTGATTATTTTAATTTCATCCTCGCTGGTCAGCAATGTGGTTTTAAGCCAGTTTCTGGGGCTGTGCCCATTTCTGGGGGTATCCAAAAAGACCAGTACTGCAGCCGGAATGGGGACAGCGGTTATTTTCGTCATCACACTGGCTTCGGCGGTGGCAGGTGCGATTTACAAATACATATTGATGCCTTTTGATCTGACTTATCTGCAGACCATTGTATTTATCCTGGTAATAGCGGCCCTTGTGCAGTTTGTGGAGATGTTTCTTAAGAAATATATGGAGTCCCTGTATCAGGCTCTTGGTGTGTATCTGCCTCTGATTACCACTAACTGTGCGGTTCTTGGCGTTGCACTAACCAATGTGCAGAAAAATTACGGAATTCTGACCGGAATAGTCAATGGATTTGCTACGGCTGTAGGCTTTACGATTTCTATTGTCATTCTGGCAGGAATCAGGGAAAAGCTGGAATACAATGACATCCCCGAATCCTTTAAGGGAATGCCCATCGTTCTTGTTACCGCAGGTTTGATGGCGATTGCCTTCTGCGGATTTTCAGGGCTGCTTTAGAAGGAGGTAAAATATGGATTTTTCAGGAGTTTTACTGGCTGTAACCGTTGTAGGCGGTGTGGGTCTGTTTATTGGTCTTTTCCTTGGAATAGCAGCCATTAAGTTTAAAGTGGAAGTAGATGAAAAGGAAGAAGCTGTACTGGCTGCTCTGCCTGGCAATAACTGCGGCGGCTGCGGTTTTCCGGGATGCAGCGGATTAGCGGCGGCTATTGCAAAGGGAGAGGCGCCTGTAAATGCCTGTCCGGTAGGCGGTGAGCCGGTAGGAAAAGTGATTGCCGGGATTATGGGCGTGGAGGCGGAGGAATCCGTAAGAATGACGGCTTTTGTACAGTGCCAGGGGGACTGTGATAAAGTAACCTTTGATTATGAGTATTCCGGGATTGAGGACTGCCGTATGCTTTCTTTCGTGCCTAACGGGGGCGCCAAAAGCTGTAATTACGGATGTCTGGGATTTGGAAGCTGCGTGCAGGCCTGTCCCTTTGATGCCATTCACGTGGAAAACGGCGTGGCAGTGGTGGATAAGGAAAAGTGTAAAGCCTGTGGGAAATGTGTGGAAGTCTGTCCCAAGAATCTGATTTCCCTTATCCCTTACGATGCAAAATATGCGGTTGCATGCAGTTCCAAAGACAAAGGCCCGGTAACGATGAAGGAATGTAAGGCAGGCTGTATCGGCTGTCAGCTTTGTAAAAAGAATTGTGCAAGCGAAGCAGTGGAGATAGCGGATTTTCATGCCACAATCGATTATGATAAGTGCGTGGGATGCGGTGTCTGCATGGAAAAATGTCCAAGAAAGTCAATTGTAACCCATTAAAATTGTTGAAAAGAATTTGCGGTTTTGATGCAGAGGCTGGGCCGGGGCCCATGGCCTTAAACGGTTTATATGCTTTCGGGCGAAGGAGGTAAGAATGAGCAATACGCATGTAGAAGTAAAGCTTGGAAGTACGGGAATATGTGTCAATAAAAATGGTTTCGGCGCGCTGCCCATTCAGAGGGTTAGCGATGAAAAGGCAGTATACCTTTTAAAGAAGGCTTATGAGGGCGGCATACGTTATTTTGACACGGCAAGGGCATACAGTGACAGTGAGCATAAGCTGGGGCTTGCATTTAAAGATATCAGGGAAAGCCTGTTTATAGCGACCAAGACGACGGCATCTACAGGAGAAGCCCTAAAGAAGGATTTGGAGACGAGCCTGTCCATGCTGAAAACTGATTATATTGATATTTACCAGTTTCACAACCCGTCTTTCTGCCCGAAGCCGGGAGACGGAAGCGGACTGTACGAGGCGGCTGCAGAAGCGAAAAAGGAAGGGAAAATCCGTCATATCGGCATTACCAACCACCGTCTTCATGTGGCAAAAGAGGCAGTGGCAGCGGGGCTGTACGAAACCCTTCAGTTTCCTTTCAGTTATCTGGCAGGGAAGCAGGAAGAAGAACTGGTGGAAGAATGTAAAAAGGCGGATATAGGATTTGTTGCCATGAAAGCCTTGTCGGGAGGGCTTATAACAAACTCTGCGGCGGCCTATGCCCATATAGCGCAGTTTGACAATGTGCTCCCTATCTGGGGTGTGCAGAGGGAAAAGGAACTGGATGAGTTTTTATCCTATATTGACAATCCTCCGGTTATGACCAGCGAGATAAAAGAAATCATTGATGAAGACAGACAGGGGCTGGCGGGAGATTTCTGCAGGGGCTGCGGTTATTGTATGCCCTGTCCTTCCGGAATAGAAATCAACAACTGTGCCAGAATGTCCCTTCTTCTCAGAAGATCCCCCTCGGCAGGATGGCTGACGGAGGAAAACCAGGAGAAAATGAACAGAATTGATGACTGTCTGCACTGCGGACAGTGTAAGAGTAAATGTCCCTATGGGCTGGATACGCCTGCCCTTCTGGCCAGAAATCTGGAGGATTACAGGAATGTACTGGCAGGGAAAACAAGAGTGGATGTCTAAATTTGCAGGAGATTGTCAGATAAATTCAAGAATCCCATTAAGCTGACGGAAAATTTTCATAAAGAATATCGCCGTCCTCTGTGATGAAAACAGCCTGGATATCCGGGTAGTTTTTAAGCAGTTGGACGGCTTTTTCGTATCCCAGGATATAACACAGGGTGGAGAGGGCGTCGCCGTCTACAGAGGAAGGACTTAAGATTGTCACCTGTGTAAGGCTGGATTGGGCAGGGTATCCGGTTTCGGTGGAGAGAATATGGTGGTACAGGATTCCGTCTTTTTCAAAGTACCGTTCGTAATTCCCCGAAGATACAGCGCTTATGTCGGACAAATCCAGGGTAAGGGCACAGATTCCGGAAGGTGCAAAAGGCTCCTGAATGCCGATGCGGAAAGGGGAGCCGTCCGGTTTGCTTCCAAGAATTACCACATTTCCCCCTAAATTAATTAATGCCGATGCCACTCCTTTTGAAGAGAGGAATTCTTTCATCCTGTCACCGATGAACCCTTTGGCGATAAACCCTAAATCAATCTGGATGCCGGGTTTTGTTATCATGACCTGGCCGTTTCTGATTTCCAGTGCGCCATAATCCACATAGGCGAGGGCCTCATCAATCTGTTCTTTCCCGGGCACAATTTTCTGATTATCCGAACCAAAATTCCAGAGCTGGGACAAGGTACCGATGGAAGGATCCACCAGTCCGTCCGATAATTCCGCGTAGGAAAGTGCCGTTTTAAGAAGGCTTAAGGTTTCCTCATCCACTGTTACAAAGCTTCCATTGTTATGGTTGACGTTCCATATATCGCTGCCCTCAATATAAGGGCTTAGGAGATTTTCGTAATAGGACGCCAGTTCCATACACTGATCCAGCAGTTCTTCGCTGCCATGGTCATAAACTGTAACTGTAATTACCGTATCAAAATAAAACCCGGTCTGGCTTAACGGTTCCCTGGGGAAGGGGGTGCTGCATCCGGCAAGAATGGTAAAACAGGATAAAATGAAAAATAAAACATATTTTTTTATAAATTTTATATTAAATTTTTGCATGATAAATCCTCAATGTTGAATTTTGGTTGTATTAAGCCGAAGTTTCATGTATAGTAATAAACGATGGCTGAAAACTCAGCCGCTATAGCTATTATATAGTGTAATAAAATGTTTGAAAAGGGAAAGTGGTGATAAAATGCGTTTACCTGACGATGAAGATGAAAGAGGCGTGGGAGCGCCGGTGGTTTATACAATTATCGGGGTATCGGTGTTTATATTGATTGTCCTCGCGGCTGTGATGGTAAGTGACAGCAGGCGGACTACTGATCCGGCAAGGCGGGCAGCGTCAACACCGACGCCTACTCCCACAAAGGAAGCAGAGATGTACCAGGGGCAGTCGGATGCAGACTTTGAAATGTTGTACAGGGAAAATAAGTTAAGGTCGGAAGACCTTGATTTCTGGGATATGTACAGCGGCAGGGATGCGGACATACAGGCGGAGCCTTCCCCGACACCAGGGCCTACGCCTACCCACGAGCCGACGCCGGAGGAAATGGCAGCGGACGGGAAGCATACGAAGGTCACTTACCGGGACGGTACAGAGGAATGGCTGGAGATATCCGAGAATATTCCCCTTTATTCTTACGACCTGACGAATTTAAAGATAACAGCCGGAAAGATGGAGTATTATCAGGATGGGGTGAAGAATTCCTGGCTTGGTGTGGATTTGTCAAAGGACAGCGGCCAGGTTGACTTTGAAGCCCTTAAAGGTGCAGGTGTGGATTTCGTTATGCTGCGGCTGGGAAGCAGGGGCTATGAAACCGGACTGGTTTCTCTGGATGAAAATTTTGTGGCAAACATTACGGCGGCACAGAATGCCGGCCTGGAAGTGGGCGTTTATTTCTTCTCACAGGCAGTAAGCGTGGAGGAGGCGGTGGAGGAAGCCCAGTTTGTAATCAGCAATCTGGCGCCCTACAGAATCACATATCCGGTAGCTTTTGACATGGAATATATTGTAAATGACGAGGCCCGCATTGATATTCTGGACAAGGATAAGAAGTCCCAGATAGCGGAGGCTTTCCTGTCAACTATAGAAAAAGAAGGGTACCGCACCATTCTTTACGGAAGCAAGAACTGGCTTTTAGGGGAACTGATGCCGGACAAGCTGCTGAAAGATTATGATGTCTGGTTAAACGACCAGTCCCCGGTGCCGGATTATCCTTATCAGTTTAAAATGTGGAAATATGCGGCGGAACAAATCGTGACAGGGGTGGAGGGGAAAGCGTCCTACACAATAAGTTTTGTGGATTATACCCGCAAATAATCGGTAATCTTTTTGGAAATATGTAATTTTGAATAAATGTCGGCGTAGGAAGAAGGCGATAAATTTTCCAGATAATTGGGAGAAAAGTTTTTTCTTACGCCGGCTTTTTTTAATATATCAATGGCTTTATTGTACGCAATGGCGGCTTCCACATCGCTGCGGTAGGTGCCAATAACATAATTGCCATTGATGTGTATTCTGGCAGTGTAGAAAGTCCCTTTTCCGGTTTCTTTCCGTACAACGCCGTGGTAACTGTTGAAGATCTCAATATTTTCATATCGAAAATCCATTTCGTCTCCGTTGACAAAACGGTAATCCACGTCCCTGACGGCATAGTTTTTGATGCCGTATCTGCCCATAATATTAATCTGCATTCCGTAATCAGCAACAAAAAAATGTCTTCCCCGGCACATAATTTTGTGGGAGGAATAATAAAACAAATCGTCAATATCAAACTTAAGGATATCTTTGGGTGTGAGATAATACTCAAAATATTTTTTTCGGACATAAATAGGTGTGGAAAAATAAATATTGTTATCTCTGAAATTAATAAGACAGACCCATTTCCCAAAGGGCAGGACCTGCCGGCCGGAATAAGCGCCGATGGTAAGGGAGACGTCTGCAAGCAGCGAACATCCCTCCAGATAAGCGGCATAAGCAATAGAAGCCGTGGGATAACTGCCCAGACTGATATGCTTTTTCTGATGGGTAAGGGAGGAACGGTAATAAACGGTACCGTCCTTTTTCTGTGCCATAAACACACCGGGAAAATCTTGTCCCATAATATGAATCACTCCTTAATTTCTATGAATTTATTTTACCATGAATCACACAAATTTGAAATAAATTCCCCCGGAATGAAAATTTTAGAAATATTTTTGGCAGTAACTGTATAAAATATTAAAGAAGTATTACAAAAGTTAAGAAATTTTTATTTTAAAGATTTATTTTGCCAGAATTATTCTGGCAGAGAATATCTGTATGGAAGGAAGGACGCATAAAATGTATAGAAAGTTTGTTTTTCAGCTATTTCTGTGTAATATGATGCTGGTTTCAGGGTGGTTTTGTGTGAAGGGGGCACAGATGAACAGGCTGGCCTCCACGCCTGCTTTTGAGGTGAAGATTACCGGGGATTATTCTTCTGAGCCGAAAGCGGACAGGTTCTACGGCATATCCAGAAGGGCCGCTTCCGGGCAGCGGGTGGTGGATTATGCTGTTATGGAAAAGACGTACAAGTATGACCTTGCGCCGGATGATTATGAAGCATTGCTGAAAATTGTACAGGCAGAGGCAGGTACTGAGGATATAGAGGGAAAGATGCTGGTAGCCGGAGTGGTTTTAAACCGGGTGGACAGCAGTAAATTCCCCAATACAGTACTGGAAGTGGTGATGCAGAAGGAACATGGCACGTATCAGTTTTCGCCGGTGGCAAACGGCACCTACCGGAGTGTAAAGGTGACAGGGGAAACGATAGAAGCTGTGGAAAGGGTGATGAAAGGGGAAGACCTTACCCAGGGCGCTCTTTATTTTGCCTCAAGAAAAGGGGCAGATCCGGAAAAAATGAAGTGGTTTGATACTTCTCTTGTCAGGCTGTTTGAACATGGCGGACATGAGTTTTTTGCGAATGAAAGATAAAGCCAGCTTTCCGTTGTAAATACATTTCTTTTATGGTAGAATATGAGAATGATTTTGTATGGAATCCAGACAGGAAGGACAAAGGAGCAGAAAATGGAAATTTTATATAACAGTACGAGAACTAAAGGAAATCCGGTAAAAGCATCAGAAGCAATATTAAGGGGGCTTTCCCAGGATGGGGGACTGTTTGTACCGGAGCGTATTCCCCTTTTGGATAAAACAGTGGAAGAACTTGTGCAGATGAACTATGGACAAACTGCCTATGAAGTGATGAAGCTGTATCTGACAGATTTCACGGAAGAAGAGTTAAAGGACTGTATTGCCAAAGCATACGATGAGAAATTTGACACCAGTAAAATTGCGCCCATAGCAGAAGCGGACGGGGCTTATTTCCTGGAACTTTTCCATGGTGCTACCATTGCATTTAAAGACATGGCGCTGTCGATCCTGCCTCACCTTCTGACTACTTCTGCAAAGAAGAACCATGTAAAAAATGAAATTGTAATCCTGACAGCTACTTCCGGGGATACAGGAAAAGCGGCGCTGGCAGGTTTTGCTGGTGTGGAAGGAACCCGTATTGTGGTATTTTATCCCAAGAACGGCGTAAGCCCCATTCAGGAAAAGCAGATGGTGACGCAGAAAGGGGATAATACATATGTTGTGGGAATCCACGGCAATTTTGACGATGCCCAGACGGGAGTAAAGAAAATATTCGGTGATAAAGAGCTGGCAGCCTATATGGATGAAAGGGGATTCCAGTTTTCCTCTGCAAACTCCATCAATATTGGCCGTCTGGTGCCCCAGATCGTTTATTATGTCTATGCTTACGCCCAAATGGTAAAAATGGGCAGAATCCAGGCAGGGGAGAAGATTAACGTAGTTGTCCCTACAGGAAACTTTGGAAATATACTGGCGGCTTTTTATGCAAAACAGATGGGAATCCCCATTGACAGGCTGATTTGTGCTTCCAATGAAAATAAAGTGCTGTATGACTTCCTGCGTCAGGGGACTTATGACAGAAACCGGGAATTTGTGCTGACCTCATCCCCCTCCATGGACATTCTGATTTCCAGCAATCTGGAAAGACTGATTTACTATATTGGAGGAAATGATCCGGATAAGAATAAAGAGTTGATGGACGCCCTTATACGGGACGGCGTATATACGGTGACGGAAGATATGAAAGCCCGTCTTGCCGACTTTTACGGCAATTATGCAGACGAGCAGGAGACGGCGCAAACCATCCACGATTTATACGAAAAGACAGGCTATGTGATTGATACGCACACGGCAGTGGCAGCCTGTGTCTATGATAAATATAAAAAAGAGACAAAGGATACAAAGCCGGCTGTCATTGCATCCACGGCCAGTCCCTACAAATTTACAAGAAGCGTCATGAATGCCATTGACCATAAATATGATGCGATGGAAGATTTTGAACTGGTAGACAGGCTTTGCGAAATTTCAAAGGTGAAAGTTCCGGGGGCAATTGAGGAAATCAGAAATGCACCAGTCCGTCACGACCATGTTTGTGAAAAGGATGAGATGAAGCAGACAGTAATGGATTTTCTTGGGATTTAGACAAAGGAAATCCGGCTGGGTCTGGGAAAGGAAAGACATTTGGAGATATGAAACAAATTCTGATAGTAGACGATGTGGCGGCCGATCTTCAAAGCGCAGTGGAGGTTCTGAAAGATTCCTACGATATAACAGCCCGGGATTCCGGACAAAAGGCGCTGGCTCTTCTGCAGGATATGCAGCCGGATTTGATTTTGCTGGACGTAAATATGCCGGGTATGGACGGATATGAAGTGATGGAAGAACTGAAAAAAGACCGGAAACTGAATGAGATACCGGTGATTTTCCTGACATCACAATCTGACCAGGAAAGCGAAATCAAGGGGCTGAAAATGGGAGCCATGGATTTCGTGCGGAAACCTTTTGAGCCGGAGGTCATGCGAAGCAGGATAGATAAGATTTTACGGTTGACGGAACAGAATAGAGAACTGCAGAAAATAGCGTTAAAGGACGGCCTTACCGATCTTCTCAACAGAAGATATATGGAAAAGCTGCTGAATCAGACGGACATTAATGAGGAAAATGGTTATTTCCTGTTGTTTGATTTGGATAATTTCAAACTGGTAAATGATAATTTCGGTCATATTGTAGGGGATGAGGTTTTGATAAAATTTGCCAGAGTCCTGCAGGAAGAAGTAGGGCCGGAGGACAGCGTATGCCGTTTGGGAGGCGATGAATTTGCCATATATGTTTCCAGCAGGAGAAGCAGGGATGAAGTAAAGCGGATGGCAAGAAGAATGATTGCCGGGATTGAGTATGAAATTAATGATATGCTTCTGGATTCCTGTAATGTGAAGGTTTCTGTGTCTATAGGCATTGCAGAAAAGCCTTCGGACGGAGATGAGTTTACGAAGCTTTACGGTGCGGCTGACAAGGCATTATATTATGTAAAGCAGAACGGGAAGAGGGGATATCACTTTTTCCATGACGGGAAAATTGATTATGAGAAAGCAGAGGAGGATAATCACCAGATTAACCTTTTGCAGTTACAGCGGCTGGTTCAGGAACGGGGACATAACAGCGGCGCATACAGGGTAGGGTATGAAGGATTTAAAAGGATTTACCGTTTCGTAACCCGCTGTATGGAAAGAAAGAGACAGGATGTCCAGTTGGTCCTGTTTACTGTTCAGGATGCGGCAGGCGGCGATGTGAGAAGCGATATGATGGAGAGAGGAATTGCCACCCTCGAAAAGGCAGTTACACAATCCCTGCGCAGGGGGGATGTGGCCACGAAGTGCGGTACCGCGCAGTATGTGGTGATACTGATGAATACCAGTAGTGAGAATGGAGATTTAGTGGCAAACAGAATATGCAGTAAATTTACCGAAGTTCTGGGAGACGGAACCATGGCCCTGACATATGAAATACAGAGTGCAGGCAGGATAAAGACAGCCCAGCAGATATGATTCTGAAAAACCCCCGCAGCAGGGATGCTGTGGGGGTTTATTGTAATAAGCTGATTCACGAAGTGTGGCAGCATTTGATATTTATGTACCTGTATTTTCAGTCATGGCGATCTGACATGTTGATATAGGTGCGGTCTTCACCGATTGGTTTGTAGGCAGGACGGATTATCTTGCCGTTGTTTGCCAGTTCTTCCATACGGTGGGCACTCCAGCCCGCAATACGTGCAATGGCAAAAATCGGTGTGTAAAGCTCTAAGGGAAGTCCAAGCATGTGATAAACAAAACCGGAATAGAAGTCTACGTTGATGCTGACGCCTTTGTACATTTGTCTCTGGCCGGAAATGACTTCAGGAGCCAGTTTTTCAACGAGAGAATAAAGAGCAAATTCTTTTTCCAGACCTTTTTCCACGGAAAGCTTTTCTACGAAGGATTTCAGTACTTCGGCACGGGGATCGGATTTGGAATAAATCGCATGTCCCACGCCGTAGATAAGTCCCGCATGGTCGAAAGCTTCCTTGTTGAGAAGGCGCTTTAAATAACTGCTCACTTCTTCCTCGTCAGCCCAGTCCTTTATTTCCTGCTTCATCTCTTCAAACATCTGTACAACCTTGATATTGGCGCCGCCGTGGCGGGGACCCTTTAAGGAGCCGATAGCTGCCGCAATAACAGAATAAGTATCAGTAAGGGAAGAGGTGACAACATGGGTGGTGAAGGAGGAATTGTTGCCGCCGCCGTGTTCCATATGTAATACCAGCGCCACATCCAAAAGCCTTGCCTCTAAAGGGGTGTAGGAACTGTCGGGACGCAGGATGCGCAGGATATTTTCAGCCGTTGAAAGTTCAGGATCCGGCTGATGGATATAGAGACTCTTGCCGTCATGGTAATGGCAGTATGCCTGATAGCCGTAAATGGATAAAAGAGGAAACAGGCTGATAAGCTGCAGACACTGTCTTAAAACATTGGGCAGGGAAACATCGTCTGCACGGTCGTCATAAGAATATAAAGTCAGCACACTGCGGGCTAATGTATTCATCATGTCGCTGCTGGGCGCTTTCATGATGATGTCCCTTACAAAGCTGGTGGGCAGGGAACGGTATTTTGCAAGGAGAATCCTGAAATCAGCCAGTTCCTTTTCATCAGGCAGCTTGTCGAACAAAAGCAGATAGGCCACTTCCTCAAAACCAAAACGGTTGTCGCCGGTAAAGCCTTTCACAAGGTCCTTCACATCATAGCCCCGGTAAAAAAGGCGGCCATGGGTAGGGACTTCGACGCCGTCCACAATCTTCTTGGCGCGGACATCGGAAATATTGGTAAGGCCGGCTAAAACACCCTTGCCGTTTAAATCGCGCAGTCCTCTCTTGACATCGTATTTAGTGAAGAGTTCTGTATCAATAATGTCAGCCTGCTCGCTCATTTTAGCAAGGCGGACGATATCGGGTGTAATTTCGGAAAAAGCATTATAATCCATACTAATAGGCTCCTTTCTTTAAAAACAATATTTAACTTACGTCTGGTATTATATAAAGAGAAAGTTAATTTTGTCAGTTAATTATTAGAAATGAAAGAACATTTCAGAAAATTATAATATAAATATATTAACATGCATAAATGTTTGATACAAGGGAAAAATTATATGTTTACAAATATTTTATAAATTAGCAACAAATTTAAAAATTTTTGAGAAAAAATGGAGGTCATTAATATTGACTTTTAAAGACAGGTTTGAGATAATACAGTAGGTGTGCTGGATAGATGCACATTGCTTGTAAAAGACCGCCGGCCGGGGGAAGAGCAGGATTTTGACACTGGACGGCGTCTGCAAATATACCAAAATTAAGGAGGACGTATAATATGTCAACAAAAGCGTATTATCCAATTTCCGAAATCGGCAAAGGTAAAGTTGGTTTTTCCAAAACCCGTTCCATTATCGAAGCTGCATTTTACGGAAACAATGTGGTTAAAGTTAACACATTGAAAGAAGCGTATGAATTAGCCAAGAATTCACCTGGAACAATTGTAACAGATATGCCTGTTAAAGACGGTGAGACATTTGGCCTTGAGAAAGATGCAAAGGTTCTTTTATTTAACGACGGCGCGGTAACAGGCCGTTACGCAGCAGCACGCCGCATCAAAGGGGAACCGGGCGTTGACGAAGCAAAGCTTGACAAGGTTGTTATGGATGCAGTTTACAATACACGCTGGAAAACCATGTACCATGCAGAGTGCTTTGTAGGTCTTGATCCTGAATTTATGGTAAAAGCCCACCTTCTGATTCCTGAAGGGGAAGAAAACCTTCTTTACAACTGGATGATTAACTTCCAGTATATGTCAGATGAATATGTTAAGATGTACAGGAAATCCAAACCGGTTGGCGATGGAAAAGAACCTGACATCTACATCTTCTCCGATCCCCAGTGGGCACCCCACGATGCACCTGACGTTGACTATAGCTGCTTAAGCGATCCTCTTACCCTGTGCTATTTCGATACCAATGAAAACTGCGCAGCAATTCTTGGTATGAGATATTTCGGCGAGCACAAGAAAGGTACCCTGACCATGGCATGGGCGCTTGCAAACAGAAACGGTTATGCAGCATGCCACGGCGGACAGAAGGAATATACCCTTGCTGACGGCTCCAAATTCGTTGCTTCCGTATACGGTCTGTCAGGTTCAGGAAAGTCTACACTTACTCATGCAAAACATGGCGGCAAATATCCTATTACCGTTCTTCATGATGATGCGTTCATCATCAATACAGATACATGCGCTTCTGTAGCATTAGAGCCTACTTATTTTGACAAGACGGCCGACTACCCTACGGGATGCCCTGACAATGAATATCTGTTATCCGCACAGAACTGCTCCGCAACCCTTGACGAGGACGGAAAGATTCAGTTGGTAACAGAGGATATCAGAAACGGTAACGGACGCGCTATCAAGTCCAAACTGTGGTCCCCTAACCGTGTAGATAAGATTGACGCTCCTGTCAATGCAATCTTCTGGATTATGAAAGACCCTACCATTCCTCCTGTAGTTAAGTTAAAAGGTGCAGCTTTAGCTTCTGTTATGGGCGCTACACTTGCTACCAAGACTTCCACAGCAGAACGTGTTGCAGCAGGCACAGATTTAAATGCACTCCGCATCGTGCCTTACGCTAACCCGTTCAGAACCTATCCTCTGGTTAACGACTATGAGAAGTTCAAAAAGCTGGTAGAAGAGAAGAACGTAGCATGCTACATCGTAAACACTGGCGATTTCATGGGAACAAAGGTTAAACCTGCCGATACATTGGGAATCCTTGAGACTATCGTTGAAGGCAAAGCCGTATTTGAGAAATGGGGCAGCTTTGATGATGTTGAGATTATGTATGACTGGGAAGGAAAGACCGCTGACTTTAAGCCCGACTTAAACGACGCAGAATATAAGGCAGCATTAAAGAGCGCTATGCAGAACCGTGTAGATGCAGTGAAAGGATTTGCTGAGAAGAAGGAAGGATATGACAAACTTCCTGACGAGGCACTTGAGGCTGTTCAGAAACTGGTTGACGCTCTTAACTAATCTGAGTATTACAAATAAGTATAATGAACCGGACAGGGTATCCTGTCCGGTTTGTTGCTTCCTGCAAAAATCCATCGAAAATTGCCTTCGGCAATGGGATTTTTGCACTCTCGAATCACTTTCTTACGAACAGCGCAGTAAATGTGCAGGTCTGTGTGAACAGTAACCAAAAATTTACCAATCCCTAAATTTGCAAAAATACCAGTTGTATTTTGACTTCATATTGGATATAATAAAAATAACCTGAAATGTTCGATAATTCCTGTTAGTTTTGAACCTACAGATACTTTAAACGGGATTCCTATATCATCTGGCGGCTGTCAAGCCCTCACTCACTGAGGATTGGAAGGGAAGGCAAATGTGCAGGTTGCGGTCACCCACCTAGCGCGGCTAGGAGTCAAAAGGCAGGAACCGGCATTTTGGGGATAAGTCAAATACCCCGCAGTCCGCTGCGGGGCATTAGACATTTCATACAGAAGAAAAGCAGCCTTTGAATGGGCTGCTTTTTCTATGGAGGGAATATGTGAGAAGAACTTCTAACGTCCATGTCAGAGGGCGTTTTGCGAAGAGGTTCCAAGTATGTATAGCAGTATGGGAGATTTTTATGGAGAAAAAAGCAAGAATACTGATAAAACTGATTGCCGTGGCAGTGCTTTCGGGCCTGTTTATCTGGCTGATTTATAAGGATGAGACAGTTTTACAGTTAAAACAGCCGGAAGGGGAACTGGTTAAGGCAAAAGATGTGGAACTGCTGGTAAGGGAGTTGACAGCCGCTGGCGCCGGAAACATAAATCAGGAGGCGGTAGACGCCTTTTTCATGAAAGACTTTAAGGAAGAGACAGAATATGTCAGTTACGATGCCTATCTGCTTTTGGTTGACTGCATTTTAGGGAAAGGCGACAGTGGGGAAATTGGCAAGTTAAAGGAAAATATTACATATAAGAAGAAGTACAGGGGGGAGTTTTTCCTTCTGAAAAAGGACTGGTACCGCAGCTTTGAGCGGCTGGTATCTTACTATGGGCTGTCAGAAGTTTTCCGGGAGGAAAAGGTGGATATTCTTTGCGGGGATGCCGGTATGGTTGGAAAGGAGCAGATAGGGGACGATTGTGTCCTTTTAGTGGACGGGAGTATTTATACCTGCTTATCACAGGAACTGAAAGAACTTGAGTTTACTACGGTGAAAGCCTATGTGCATGGAGAGAGACTGGTGACGCTGGTGGAGGAAACGGCAGAACAGAGCGGTCTTTCCAATATCTGGATTATGGAGGCGTCAGACGAAAACATCCAGTTTTACTATAAAGGATATGAAATTCTGGGGCCGTACAGGGAAGCGGAAGATAATTCCGCCAGACTGCGGGAGCAGGTTGGAGATATCAGCTATGGGCAGGGAAAGATTTCCAGGGTTGAGATAAAGGATAAACGGGTAGGCGGTAAACTTCTTGGGGTTTCAGAAGGACAGGTGGAAGTGGAGGGGTACGGTACCATTTTGCTGGAAGAAGGGTGCATGGGATACCAGTTGTATGAGGAACTGCAGCAGGCAGATTTATCCAGACTTTCTATTGGGTATGATTTTGCGGATTTTGTGCTGGATGAGGGGAAAGTATGCGCTTTCCTCATTACCAGGAAGGAAAAGATGGAAAACATACGGGTGGCTGTTAAGAGCAGTGGATTTGCCAGCCTGTACCATGAAAAAATTGTCCTTTCCAGTGGGGATGACATGACAGTATACTATGGGCCTTATGGGGACAGAAAAGAGGAAATAATTCCGGCAGGGCAGGAACTGACGATAGAAAAAGGCTGTAAATATCTTTCAGGGGACAGGGTAGAGATAGTGCCGCCTTCCAATACTGGAAAAATACAGGTGGATTCTTTAAACCGCAGCCAGGGAGTGCCCGCATACCGGGGAAAGATGGAGGTGGTACAGGCGGAGCAGGGACTGGCGCTTATCAATGAAGTGCTGCTGGAGGAGTATCTTTATTCTGTGGTGCCCAGCGAGATGCCCTCATCCTATCCCATAGAAGCGCTGAAAGCCCAGGCTGTCTGTGCAAGGACTTATGGTTACAAATACCTAAGCCAGCCAGGATACGGAGCTGTGGGCGCCCACGTGGACGACAGTGTGGGGTATCAGGTTTACAATAATATTGCGGAAAACGTGAACTCTACAAAAGCTGTAAAGGAGACAGCAGGGGAGCTGCTTTTGTATCAGGGGGAACCTGTCAGTACTTATTATTATTCCACATCCTGCGGATTTGGTGCGGATGCCGGGGTTTGGAGCAGTGAGCAGAAGGATGGCTTTCCATACCTGAAATCCGTACATATCGGGAAGCAGGAAGGGCCCGACGCAGAGGATCTTTCCAAAGAGGAGATTTTTAGGGATTACATTACCCAGGTGGATGAAAGCGCATATGAGAAGGAGGAAGCCTGGTTCAGGTGGCAGTATCAGGTGAAAGAGCTGGAGGCTGCGGAAGTCTGTGAAAGGCTTGTGCAGCGGTATGAGGCCGGGGCAGGGAAGATTCTCACCTTCACAGGGAAAGACATTGGAGAGGAAGAAGATCTGGAGGAGAGTTTCGAATCCCAAAAACCGGAAAAATTTAAGAAAATCTATGATATCAGGTGTCTGAAACGGAAAGCGGGCGGTGTCATGGATGAACTTCTGATTGAAACAGATAAAGGGATTTATAAGGTGATTTCCGAATATAATATCCGGTATGTACTGAACCAGGGGGGAGAAGTCATCCGGCAGGATGGCACGACCTATGAAAGCGCCGCCCTTCTTCCCAGCGCATATTTGATAATTGATGTTGTAAAAGAGGGAAAGAGTGTGGTAGGATATAGTATTATTGGCGGCGGCTACGGTCATGGCGTGGGCATGTCCCAGAACGGCGCCAGGGCAATGGGAATGGAAGACGCAGACTATGGAGATATCCTTTCTTTCTACTTCCAGAACTGCCAGATTAATAAGATTTATTAAAATGCCCCAGAGGAATGGTTATGTTTAAAAGATTATTGTTTATTGGTTATGATTTTGGGAAACATATGAGCAGGAGGAATATCAGCGCATTTGCCGCCAGTACGGCTTTTTTCCTGTTTTTATCGCTGATACCGGCGCTGATGCTTTTGTGCGCGATTATTCCCTATACGCCTCTTACGGAAGCCAATCTGATGAGTGCGGCAAGGAAAATTTCCCCGGACGCCATGGATTCCCTGCTTATCAATATCATAGGGGATGTATATGATAAATCCATCGGGATTGTTTCCGTTACCGCCATTGTTACCCTGTGGACAGCGGGAAAAGGGGTTTTGGCTCTGATGCGGGGGCTGAATGCCATCAACGATGTGGAGGAAAACAGGAATTATTTTCTGCTGCGGATGGTGGCATGTCTTTACACGGTGTTGCTGCTGGCGGCAGTGCTGTTATCCCTGCTCATCATGGTATTTGGGAAGTCAATTGTGAGTATCATTGTGGGGATTATCCCCCAGACTTCGTATCTGTTTGACCTGCTGATTCATTTCAGGACGCTTTTTATGTGGGCGGTTCTCACCGTTGTGATTGCCCTGATGTACGCCTATGTGCCGGGAGCGCGCACGGGGTTTAAACTGCAGCTTCCCGGAGCAGTATTTGCGGCAGTGGCATGGAGTGTAATGACCTGGGCCTTTTCCATCTACATTGACGAATTTAACGGATTTGGCATGTATGGAAGCCTGACGACTATTATTATTTTAATGCTCTGGATGTATGCCGCCATGTACATTATTCTGGCAGGAGCCTATATGAACCGCTACTTTAAGCCGGCCTTTCAGTTTTTTATTGGAAAAAAGTATATTGACAGGAAGGAAAAGATTGGCTAAAATGGGATAAAGTTAAATAGCAAATGGCTGTGAAGGTGTATAGTAGCAGATTTTCTTCTATCAGAGAGAGGGAGCCACCGGCTGAAAGCTTCCTTTAGTTCAGAAATCATGGCGAATTTCCCACCGGAGCTTTTGGACAGAACACGGATTCCCTGGGACGTAATGCGTATAGATGCGGCAGGCTTAAGGGCTGTAAGTAAGTCTGAACGTAACACGCGTTAAGTGAATGAAGAGCCTGCTTTTGTCCGGCAGGAAAATGGGTGGTACCGCGGAAAAATTTCGTCCCTTGTGTCTTGTACACAAGGGACTTTTTTAACGTAAGGGCGGTTCGTGAAGCGTGCTGTCCGTTGTTAACATAAGGAATTGCCGCAAAATAATATTCAGAAGAAAGGAAGAAAGCAATGAAGGAAAGATTGGAGCAGATTAAGGCGGAAGCCTTAAGGCAGATACAGGGCAGTGATGCGCTGGATAAGTTAAATGAAATACGAATCAATTATCTTGGCAAGAAAGGGGAACTTACCGCTGTCTTAAAAGGGATGAAGGATGTTGCGGCTGAGGACAGACCGAAAGTAGGCCAGATGGTCAATGATGTGCGGGGGGAAATTGAACGTGTTCTGGAGGAAGCGAAGGTAAAGATGGAAAATGCCGTTCTGGAAGAGCGGATGAAGCGGGAGACAATTGACGTCACCCTGCCAGCAGAAAAAAAACGAATAGGGCATCGTCATCCTAACACCATTGCCCTGGAAGAGGTGGAGAGAATCTTTATCGGTATGGGATATGAGGTGGTGGAAGGCCCTGAAATTGAGACGGACTACTATAACTTTGAGGCTCTCAATATTCCTGCAGACCATCCGGCCAAGGATGAACAGGACACCTTTTTCATTAACGGCGATTTCCTGTTAAGGACCCAGACATCAGGTACTCAGGTTCATGAGATGGAAAAAGGAAAACTGCCTATCCGCATGATTGCTCCCGGCAGAGTATTCCGTTCCGACGAAGTGGATGCCACTCATTCCCCTTCTTTCCACCAGATAGAAGGACTTGTCATTGACAGGCATATTACCTTTGCAGATTTAAAGGGAACCCTTGCGGAGTTTGCACGGGAACTGTTCGGGGAGGAAACGAAAGTGAAGTTCCGCCCCCACCACTTCAACTTCACAGAACCCAGCGCTGAGATGGATGTTTCCTGCTTCAAATGCGGGGGAAAAGGATGCCGTTTCTGTAAAGGCTCCGGCTGGATTGAAATTTTAGGCTGCGGCATGGTTCATCCTAACGTGCTTACCATGAGCGGAATTGATCCCCAGGAATATTCCGGCTTTGCATTCGGGGTGGGGCTTGAAAGAATAGCGCTGCTGAAATATGAGATTGACGATATGCGTCTGCTTTATGAAAACGATATCCGGTTCTTAAGGCAATTTTAATATAATGAGCCAATAGGCCGGCCTGCGGATGGGGCAGTGCCTGTGTCAGTAAGCCGGTTTATAAAGTGCGGCAGCATTTGGTGAAACTGGCGGCGAAAGCCGCGGCAGAACAGGAAAAACGGAAAGGAAGGAAATAAAATGAACACAGCATTATCATGGATAAAAGCATATGTACCCGGACTTGCGTGCTCCGATCAGGAATATTGTGATGCAATGACCCTTAGCGGAACAAAGGTAGAGAATTATGCGCGGTTAGATAAGAATCTGGAAAAGATAGTGGTAGGCCAGATTGAAAAAATAGAAAAGCATCCCGATGCGGATAAGCTGATTGTCTGTCAGGTGAACATCGGAAGTGAAGTGATCCAGATTGTCACAGGGGCGCCCAATGTTAAAGAAGGGGATAAGGTTCCCGTGGTGCTTGACGGCGGCAAAGTGGCAGGCGGCCACGACGGCGGGCCTATGCCGGAAGAAGGCATCAGTATTAAAGCAGGAAAACTTCGGGGGGTTGAGTCAAAGGGAATGATGTGTTCCATTGAGGAACTTGGCTCTGACAGGAATATGTATCCGGAGGCGCCTGAGATGGGCATTTATATTTTCCCCGGCGATGTCCAGGTGGGAGCGGATGCTGTCCAGGTTCTGGGCATGAGGGACACGGTATTTGAGTATGAGATTACCTCCAACAGGGTAGACTGTTATAGTGTCCTGGGTATTGCAAGGGAAGCTGCGGCAACCTTCCGTAAACCCTTTGTGCCTCCGGTTGTGGAGGTGAAGGAAAATGACGAAGACGTCAATGATTATATTTCCGTGGAGGTGCAGGATCCTGACTTGTGCACCAGATACTGTGCAAGGGTCTGCACCAACATTCGGATAGCGCCTTCACCGGCCTGGATGCAGGAAAGGCTCCGGGCCAGCGGCATCCGCCCCATCAACAATCTGGTTGACATTACCAATTATGTGATGGAGGAGTACGGCCAGCCCATGCACGCTTTTGATCTGGATACTGTGGCAGGGCATAAGATTATCGTGCGACGGGCCAAGGACGGGGATGAGTTCCAGACACTGGATGAACAGATGCGGAAGCTGGATAAAGATATTCTGATGATTTGCGACGGGGAAAAGGAAATCGGTATTGCCGGAATTATGGGAGGTGAAAACAGTAAGATTACAGACAATGTAAAAACTGTTCTGTTTGAGGCCGCAACCTTCAACGGGCCCAATATCCGCAAGTCAGCCAAAAGGCTGGGACTGCGCACGGATGCTTCCGGTAAATTTGAAAAAGGGCTTGATCCCCACAATGCAAAAGATGCCATCAACCGTGCCTGCCAGTTGATTCAGGAATTGGGCTGCGGGGAAGTGGTAAAGGGCATGGTGGATGTATGCCAGCCCATGAAGGAAAAGGTGAGAATAAAGTTTGAACCGGAACGTATCAATGATCTGCTGGGAACAGATGTGTCAGAGGAAGATATGCTGGATATCTTCAAAATGCTGGAAATAGAATACGATGAACAGGCCGGCGAACTGATTGCGCCCACCTACAGACAGGATCTTCTGTGCTGTGCCGATATTGCGGAGGAAGTGGCAAGGTTCTTCGGATATGACAAGATCCCCACCACCCTGCCTAATGGGGAAGCCACTGCGGGGAAACTTTCCTACAAGCTGCGCATTGAACAGAAAGCAAGGGATATCGCCGAGTACTGTGGTTTTTCACAAGGGATGAATTATTCCTTTGAAAGTCCAAAAGTATTTGACAAACTCCTTCTTCCGGAAGATTCGCCTTTAAGGAAGGCCATTGTGATTGCCAATCCTCTGGGGGAAGATTTCTCTATTATGAGAACCATTTCCCTGAATGGAATGCTGGCCTCTCTGGCAACCAATTATAATAGAAGAAATAAAGATGTGAGATTATATGAATTGGGGAATATTTACCTGCCTGACCAGTTCCCCCTGACAGAACTTCCCGACGAGAGGATGCAGTTTACGCTGGGGATGTACGGTGACGGTGACTTCTATACCATGAAAGGCGTGGTGGAGGAATTTTTTGAGTCCATTGGCATGAAAAAGAAGACCACATATGACCCGGAATCCGGGAAAACCTTCCTGCATCCGGGACGTCAGGCGGACATTGTATATGACGGCCGGAAGGTGGGCTATTTGGGAGAAGTTCATCCAATCGTATGCCGGAATTATGATATTGGAACGAAAGTTTATGTGGCAGTCCTCGATATGCCCCTTATTGTGGAAAGAGCCACTTTTGACAGAAAATATGAGGGAATTGCAAAATATCCGGCTGTTTCGAGAGATATCAGTATGGTGGTGCCGGGGAATATTCTGGCAGGACAGATTGAAGCGATGATTGAGCAGAGAGGCGGAAAGATTTTAGAGTCCTATCAGTTGTTTGATATTTATGAGGGCGAGCAGATTAAGGACGGATTCAAGTCGGTAGCCTACTCCATCGTATTCAGGGCAAAAGACCGCACGCTGGAAGAAAATGACATTACAGGCGCAATGAAAAAAATCTTAAACGGCCTTGAAAGTCTGGGGATTGAATTAAGGCAGTAAGGAACCGTGAAGTATGGCCGGAAGCGTGTTTGAAATTTTATTCCCACAAATTGGAACGCACATCTTGTAAAATGCAATTTTCAAACACGCTCCAGGAAACCTCGATAAAGAGGAAAAATTTTGGCGGTGCCCGTATTATAGAAAGGAAATCAAATGGAAAAGAAAAACACATGGGAAACCTACAGTGAAAAGCAGTTGAAGGAAGTGGATGTGTTTGCTGACGAATACAGAAACTTTCTGGATGAAGGCAAGACAGAGCGGGAATGTGTGGATTATATAGTAAATGCTGCGGAAAAGAGCGGCTACCGGGAATTGCAGGATCTTATCAGAAAAGGTGAGAGGCTGAAAAAGGGCGATAAGGTATATGCCGTCTGGATGAACAAGTCGGTGGTGATGTTCCGTATCGGGGAGCGGCCTATGGCGGAGGGCATGAATATTTTAGGCGCCCATATTGATTCCCCCAGGCTGGATGTGAAGCAGAATCCCCTTTATGAGGAAGGGGGATTTGCATACCTTGACACCCATTACTATGGCGGCGTCAAGAAGTATCAGTGGGTGACTCTGCCTTTAGCCCTTCATGGGGTGATGGTGAAGAAGGACGGCACCACAGTGGAAATCAATATTGGGGAAAATGAAGACGACCCTGTATTTTTCATTTCCGACCTTCTGATTCACCTTGCAGCGGAGCAGTTGGAAAAGAAAGCCTCAAAGGTGATTGAAGGGGAAGCCCTGGATATTATCGTGGGAAGTAAACCTATTACCTTTGGAAAAGAAAAAGCCGCTGAAAAGGAAGGAAAGCAGAAGGAAGAGGCAGAAGGAAAGAAGAAGGATAAGAAAGATAAAAAGAACAGGGAACGGGCAAAGGAAGCTGTCAAAAAGGGAGTTCTCGATATATTAAAGAAAACTTATGACGTGGAAGAAGAGGATTTCCTTTCCGCGGAACTGGAAGTGGTTCCTGCCGGAAAGGCCCGGGAAGCGGGCCTTGACCGCAGTATGATTCTTGCCTACGGACAGGATGACAGAGTATGCGCTTTTTCTTCCATGAAAGCAATGCTGGATGTGGAAGAAAGTAAACGTACGGCCTGCTGTCTTCTGGTGGATAAGGAGGAAGTGGGCAGCATAGGAGCTACCGGCATGCAGTCGAAATTTTTTGAAAACATGGTGGCGGAAGTGATGAATCTGACAGGCGAATATTCGGAACTGAATGTAAGGAGATGTCTCGCATCCTCCTGTATGCTTTCTTCCGATGTGAGCAGTGCTTTCGATCCTTCCTTTGCAGGAAGCTTTGACAAAAAGAACGTGGCCTATTTAGGAGGCGGCATGGTATTCAACAAATTTACCGGAGCACGGGGAAAATCAGGCTCCAACGATGCCAATGCAGAGTACATTGCCCATATCCGTAAGATTTTTGAGGAAGAAAAGATCAACTTCCAGACTGCGGAACTGGGAAGGGTAGATTTAGGAGGCGGCGGAACCATCGCCTATATCCTTGCCCTTTATGGCATGAATGTGATTGACAGCGGCGTAGCTGTCCTGAACATGCACGCACCCTGGGAGGCTACCAGCAAGGCTGACGTGTATGAGACAAAACGGGGCTACGAAGCCTTTTTAAGGGGAGCAGAGATGTAATGGAAATGGCGGATTACAAAAGAGGGGAAGGGCAGGCGGAAGGTCTTAGGACAGCGGATTTTGCCTTTGACCTGCCTGGGGAACTGATTGCCCAGGATCCCCTTACGGACAGAAGCGCCTCCCGCCTTCTGATGGTGGACAAGAACACAGGGGAAAGGAAGCATGAGGTATTTAAAAATATTCTGGATTATCTGTATCCCGGTGACTGTCTGGTGCTGAACAATACCAAAGTGCTGCCTGCAAGGCTCCTTGGGGTCAAAGAGGACACAGGGGCCGCCGTGGAAGTACTGCTTCTTAAAAGAAGGCTAGGGGATGTGTGGGAAACCCTTGTAAAGCCGGGGAAAAAGATGAAGCCTGGCGCCCGGCTTTCCTTTGGCGGCGGCCTTTTAAAGGCCGAAGTCCTGGAAGTGGCAGAGGAGGGCAACCGCCTGATCCGTTTCTTTTATGAAGGGATTTTTGAGGAAGTTCTGGACAGTCTGGGAGAAATGCCCCTTCCCCCTTATATTACCCACAAATTGCAGGATAAGAACCGTTACCAGACCGTTTACGCGAAATACGACGGTTCTGCGGCGGCGCCTACGGCGGGACTTCATTTTACGGAGGAACTGCTGGCACGGATAGAAGCAAAGGGCGTGAAGCTGGCCTATGTGACCCTTCACGTAGGGCTTGGCACTTTCCGTCCCGTAAAGGCGGATTACATCCTGGAACATCACATGCATTCGGAAGCCTACCAGATTACAGCCCAGACAGCCGCAATTATCAATGAGACGAAGAAAAACGGCCACAGGGTAATCTGTGTGGGCACCACAAGCTGCCGTACCATTGAAAGTGCGGCGGATGAAAAGGGGAGGCTGGAAGCGAGCTGCGGCGACACGGATATTTTCATTTATCCAGGATACCGCTTTAAAGTGCTGGACTGCCTGATTACGAATTTTCATCTTCCCGAATCCACACTGGTAATGCTGGTCAGCGCCCTTGCGGGAAGGGAAAATGTGTTGAATGCTTACAGGGAAGCCGTGGAGGAAAAGTACCGGTTTTTCTCCTTTGGTGATGCCTGCTTTTTTACCGATAGTTTTCGCAAAAGAGACGAGTAGGTTTGCCGCTTCTAAACCCAATGACATTGGCAGAGCGGTGGATTGTCTGAACATATAAGGAGTTAAACAGAATTTGAAACTGAAAAAAATTTATACGGCAGCGGCGGTTCTCCTTTTAATAGCATTGTATATTGCGATATTCTGCTTTTCCGGGGAGGACGGGGAAAGTTCTTCCGCTTTGAGCAGAAGGGTGACAGACGCGCTTCTTAACTTCTATCACCGTATTACTGCAGGGGAAGGAGAATATGGTCCTGCGGTTTTTGTTTATGGGGATGTATCTTTGGAGGGAATTGTCAGAAAAGCGGCCCATTTTATGGAATATCTGTGTATGGGATTTTTGTCTTACAGCCTTGTGGCAGTGTGGCACGGAACCGGAGTGAAGGGATGCCTTTTGGTTCTGGGGCAGATTTTTCTGTCTGCAGGGCTGGATGAGTTCCATCAGTACTTTATTCCAGGAAGATGCGCTTCCTTCCGGGATGTACTGATTGATTTGGCAGGGGGCAGTGTGGGAATCCTTCTGATACTGGCTGTGGTCAGGGTCAGGGCCGTTGTGCTTGCAAAATTATAATAGACTTTCATTTTACGAAAAAGGCACTTGACTTTCACACTTTAAAGTGATATATTTTTGAGTCGGAGACAAGGGTATGCGAAAGGAGTCACATAAATGATTATTGTAATGAAACCCCAGGCGTCGGAGCAGAGTATCCGTGCCGTTACCAAATATATTGAGGATAATGGGCTTCAGGTCCATCTTTCCAAAGGCGAGGAAGTCACCATCATCGGCATGGTGGGCGACAAGTCCAAACTTTCCACAGAAAATCTGGTTATTTTCAAGGATGTTGACCGTATTGTACCTGTAACCGAAAGCTATAAGCTTGCCAACAAAAAATTCCATCCCCAGCCCACCACTGTGCAGGTGGGGAATACCAGCATCGGCCCTGACAGTCTCACGATCATGGCCGGGCCATGTGCTGTGGAAACTGAAAAGCAGCTTCTTTTGATTGCAGAGGAAGTGAAAAAAGCCGGAGCCACCATATTAAGGGGCGGCGCTTACAAACCCCGCACTTCCCCCTACTCTTTCCAGGGACTGGAGGAAGAAGGACTTCGGTACATGCAGGAGGCCAAAGCAGCCACAGGGCTTTCTACGATCTGCGAAGTAGTCAGCTTAGAGGCTATTGAAGCCGCTGTTAAATATGTGGACATGATTCAGATTGGAGCCCGCAATATGCAGAATTTCATTCTGCTGAAAGAAGCTGGGCAGTCGGGTCTTCCCGTTCTTTTAAAGAGGGGGCTTTCCGCTACCATTGACGAGTGGCTTAATGCCGCTGAATACATTATTGCCGAGGGCAATCCCAATGTAGTCCTCTGTGAACGGGGCATACGTACCTTTGAAACGGCTACCAGAAATACACTGGATTTAAGCGCGGTCCCTGTACTAAGGTCAAGAACCCACCTTCCTATTATTGTGGATCCTTCCCATTCGACAGGTTCCTACAAATATGTAGCGCCTATGGCCAAAGCTGCGGTGGCCTGCAATGCCGACGGACTGATGATTGAAGTGCACAACGACCCTGCCCACGCCCTTTCTGACGGCCCGCAGTCCCTGACCTTTGGGAAATTTGCCGCGCTGACTGATGAACTGAAACCTTTCTGCCAGATTATGGGCAGAAGCTTCCGCGATTAACAGGAGATCCCCATGCAAGATGATTTTACCTGCGGCTTTATCGGCCTTGGACTGATTGGCGGTTCCATTGCCAGGGCTTTCCGGCTGCACCATCCAGCCTGCCGCATGATGGCATATGACATAAATCAGGAGACGCTGGAACTGGCAGTTAGTGAAGGGATTATTGACCTTCCGCTGACATCCATTTCCGAAGCATTTGCCGACTGCAATTATATCTTTTTATGTGCCCCCGTATCCGAGAACGACAACAGCCTTTTACAATTAAAAAAGTATATCGCTCCCCGCTGTCTGCTCACTGACGCTGGCAGCGTCAAGGCGGATATTCACAGGCATATTGAGGAAGCCGGGCTTAGCGGCCAGTTTATCGGCGGACATCCCATGGCCGGAAGCGAGCGGACAGGCTACATAAATTCCAAAGCCCTGCTTTTAGAAAACACATACTATATTCTTACTCCCTGTGAAGGGGTTCCCGGCAAAACTATTGCAGATTTCCGTGAATTGATTGCCTCTCTGGGGGCTATTCCGTTACTTCTCGACTGTCACCAGCATGACTATATCACGGCGGCTATAAGCCATCTGCCTCATGTGATAGCCTCCTCCTTAGTCAATCTGATTAAACATGCCGACTCTGAGGACGGCCTGATGAAGCTGATTGCCGCCGGGGGGTTTAAGGATATTACAAGAATTGCTTCTTCATCCCCGGTTATGTGGCAGCAGATATGCCTTACCAATGGCAGTAATATCTCGCGGCTTTTAGATGACTATATCGAATCGCTGTCACAGATCAGGGAAAGCATTGACCAGGCCCGGGGCGGAGAGCTGTACCAGTTTTTTGAGGATGCAAGAGACTACCGGGATTCCTTTATCGACGCTTCCAGCGGCCCTATCAAAAAATCCTTTTCCATACGGATTGACATTGCCGACGAACCGGGCGCCCTTGCAGCTGTCGCCACCATACTGGCCCTGCACCAGATTAGCATCAAAAATATTGGGATTGTCCACAACAGGGAACAGACAGACGGCGTATTGTCCGTAGAATTTTACCAGGAAGAAAGCATTAAAAAAGCCAGTGAAATATTACAATCCAAGGGCTATGCCATACACTGAATAATGAAACAGTAAAGAGAGTGCCGGATGCGGCACTCTCTGACATTACTTCTCATTCTTTGCCCGAAGTTTTTCAATATATTCTTTCAACTCATCCATAGACTGTATTTTAGACAAGTCGTCAATGATTAATTGTCTTTCCAGATTTTCTGCTAATTCCTTAATGATTTCTCCCTGAGTCGGCATATTGTTGTCCTCCTTTATTTTCAAAGAAAAGTGCTTTTGGTATGTATGTATTATAACACAGGTTATGCCTGGATACCATAGGGAACCATGGCATTAAGTTAAGAAGCGTCAGCACATGGTTATAGAATCTTACTGTTCACACAGACCTGCGCATTTACTGCGCTGGTCGTAAGAAAATGATTCG
>CAMWUN010000039.1 GCA_947177425.1 uncultured bacterium | reverse complement strand
TCATTTTCTTACGACCAGCGCAGTAAATGCGCAGGTCTGTGTGAACAGTAACACTTATAAAGTCATATACTCTATTATACAATAAAAATATATATGCATCAATTTAAAAATCGGGTATAATAGTGCAAAAGGCCGGGCTGGGTTACTATTTGCGGCTCAGGAATGCGCACGGGCTGCGCATTCCGTGAGAACATGATTCAGGTGTGAGGGGCGGTCTTTGCGCAGCAAAACTTTAAATATCGCCCCGAATCGTTGCTAATAGTAACGGGCTGGCCGGGAAAAAGGGAGGGCCTATGATTTATATAAAGAATGGAATGGTTATTGACCCGGAGGAAGACAGGATTTATGGGGCGGATTTGGTGATTAGGGATGGGAGAATCCAAAGGATAATATCCAGACAGCCGGGAGAACTGTCACAGCCAGGGCGGGATGCCGGGGAAATGGATATTGATGAAGTGGAAATGACGGTGATCGACGGGAATGGGCTGGCAATCGGGCCGGGTCTGGCGGATACCCATGTGCATTTCAGGGATCCGGGCTTTACTTATAAAGAAGACATTGAAACGGGGGCGGGGGCGGCGGCCAAAGGGGGCTTTACGCAGATTATACTGATGGCTAACACGAAACCCTGCGTGGACAACCCGGACACTCTTTCTTATGTGCTTGGTAAGGGAAGAAAGACGGGTATCCATATTGGAAGCTGTGTAAATGTCACCAGGGGAATGGCAGGAAAAGAACTGGTGGATATGGAAGGACTGTCACAGGCCGGGGCGGCTGGATTTACAGACGATGGTATCCCGCTTCTGGATGGGGATATAGTAAAAGAAGCCATGGAGCGGGCCGGAAAGCTTCACAAGCCCATCAGTTTTCATGAGGAAAATCCAGGTATGATTGCCAATAACGGTATAAATGCAGGAAAAGCATCGGATTTTTATGGAATTGGCGGGTCCCCCCGGGAAGCAGAAATCGATTTGGTGAAAAGAGACGCGGCGCTGGCCCTTGAGACTGGTGCGGAGGTAGTGATACAGCATATCAGCTCCCGGGAGACGGTGGAACTGGTGCGGAAGGCAAAGGCGGCAGGAGCCCATATCCATGGAGAAGCCACACCACATCATTTTACCCTGACGGAGGAGGCTGTGATTGAAAAGGGGACGCTGGCAAAGATGAACCCGCCCCTTAGAACCCGGGAAGACCGTCTGGCAATCATAGAAGGGATTAAGGACGGAACCATTGACCTGATTGCCACGGATCATGCGCCCCACAGCAGGCAGGAGAAAGAGCAATCCATCACAAAAGCCCCCAGCGGCATTATCGGACTGGAAACGGCCCTCTCTCTGGGAATCCGCGAACTGGTGGATAAGGGATATCTGACATTGCCGGAACTGTTTAAGCGGATGAGCACGGCTCCCTGCGCTCTCTACCATCTGCCCGGAGGGAGGATTTCGGAAGGCGCTCCGGCGGATTTGGTATTGTTTGCACCGGAAGAAACATGGACAGTGACGGAGGAGTTTGCCTCAAAATCCGCTAATTCCCCTTTTATAGGGGAAGAAATGCCAGGTGTAGTTTATTATACGATTTGTGATGGAAGGATTGTGTATAAGAAAATATGAACACGAAAAGAAAAGTAAAAGCAAAGATACTGTCCCGGAAAATGATAGCGCCGGATATTTATGACATGTGGCTGTCAACGGATCTGGCCAGGGAAGCAAAGGCAGGGCAGTTTATCGGTGTATACACGAAAGACGCTTCCCGTCTGCTTCCGCGGCCCATAAGCATCTGCCAGGCTGACAAAGAAAAAGGCGCTCTCCGGATTGTATACCGGACTGCCGGGGCGGGGACGGAGGAGTTTTCCCGGTGGCAGCCGGGGGAGACGGCGGACATCCTGGGCGTTCTGGGAAATGGATTCCCGGTTTCGGAAGCCGTAGGAAAAAGAGTGGTTCTCATGGGCGGCGGCATCGGTATTCCCCCGTTGGTGCAGCTAGCAGGAGAACTGGCCCAGGCAGGAACCAAAGCGGTGATTATTACAGGGTACAGGGACAATAAACTTTTCCTGAAGGAAGATCTGGAAAAGTATGGGAAAGTGTTTACAGCTACAGAGGATGGAAGCGTGGGTACAAAGGGAAATGTGCTTAACGTCATGGAAGACAGGCAGGTGGAAGCGGATGTGATTATGGCCTGCGGGCCTATGCCGATGCTCCGCGCCGTCAAGTCCTATGCCGAAAAAAAGCAGATAGCCGCTTATCTGTCACTGGAAGAGCGTATGGCCTGCGGCGTGGGCGCCTGTCTGGGGTGCGTGTGCAGGACGGTTCACAAGGATCACCATTCCCATGTGAACAATGCAAGGATTTGCACAGACGGGCCGGTTTTTGACGCAAGGGAGGTGGACATCTGATGAATACAAAGGTAAATATTGCAGGGGTGGAGTTCAAAAATCCCGTTATGACAGCTTCGGGAACCTTTGGCTCCGGTATGGAATACAGCGATTTTGTGGATTTGAACCGTTTGGGAGCAGTGGTGACGAAAGGCGTTGCCAATGTACCCTGGCCAGGCAATCCAGTGCCCAGAGTGGCGGAAGTCTATGGAGGTATGCTCAATGCAATCGGCCTGCAGAATCCGGGGGTTGATGTGCTGATAGAGAGAGACATTCCTTTTTTAAAAAAATACGATACAAAAATTATCGTTAATGTCTGCGGAAAAAGTGTGGAGGATTATCTGGAAGTGGTGGAACGGCTTGGGGAGGAACCGGTGGACATGCTTGAGATTAACGTGTCCTGCCCCAATGTAAAAGAAGGGGCCATTGCATTTGGACAAAAGGCGGACTGTCTGTATGACATTACGTCCCAGATTAAGGCAAAGGCAAAACAGCCCATAATCATGAAGCTGAGTCCTAATGTCACAGACATTGGGGAGATGGCAAAGGCGGCGGAGGCAGCAGGGGCAGATGCCATTTCTCTGATCAATACCCTGACAGGCATGAAAATCGACATCCACAAGCGGGCTTTTGTGCTGGCAAACAAGACAGGGGGGCTTTCCGGTCCTGCCATTAAGCCCATAGCAGTGCGGATGGTATATCAGGCTTCCCATGCAGTGAAAATTCCCGTTATTGGCATGGGCGGTATCGGGACTGCAGAAGATGCCATAGAGTTCCTTCTGGCAGGGGCCAGCGCAGTGGCAGTGGGAGCCATGAATTTTGTTAATCCCTATGCAACAGCAGAAGTGGCGGAAGGAATTGAGGCATATATGAAAAAATATGGAATTGAGGATATTTATGAACTGATTGACGGCATCCGGGAGTAGGGAACAGTCTGGGAAAAGACCAAAGACCTTCTTTTTGCTGGCAGGTGCGATATCAAGTCATACTTTGCCTCCCTGATTCATACATTTACATTAAGTAGAATTCAGGGAGGTTTTTTGGTGGAGTTAATTAAGCGGAACATACATATGGACTGCATCAAATGCAAGGCGCAGACCCAGATGACTTTAGAGGATGACGTAATTATATCTGATTCCCGGCCTGATGCTGCAAAGCTGATCATGGATAGAGGAAATGTGATAATTGAAGAGGTGAAAGTGACTGACGACCATGCAAGCGTCAAGGGAAAACTGGTATTTCATGTTCTCTATCTGACGGACAAAGGCGCTTCCGCTTCGGGGGGAAGCGATGTTGCGGAGATGGAAGGGGATATTCCTTTTGACGAGATGGTTTTTATGGAGGGAATCAGAGGCGGGGACAATGTAAATGTAAACTGGGAACTGGAGGATTTAAGCGTAGGTCTTATCAATTCCAGAAAGTTAAGTGTACAGTCGGTGATGACCCTTTTCCTTGCCTGCGAGGAAATCTGTGACGAAGAGACGGCGGTGGATTTATACAGCGAGGAACCGGTGGAGTTCCGTAAGAAAACCCTGGACGTGGCAGCAATGGCCATCAAGAAAAAGGATATTTTCAGAGTAAAGGAAGAAGTGGAAATTCCGGGGAGCTTTCCCAATATTTTTGCCATGATCTGGTCGGAAATACTGCCGGAGGCGGTGGAGTTTAAGGTTCTTGAGGATAAGATTTCCGTGCAGGGAGAACTGCGTGCCTTTTTCCTGTACAGGGGAGAAGGCGAGGAGGAAGAAATCTGCCATTACGAGACGACCCTTCCTTTTGCGGGAAGTCTGGACTGCCCCGGTGCAAAGGAAGGCATGATACCGGAAATCCGTTTCAGCGCCGAGGACAGGGAAGTAGAGGTAAGGCCGGATTTTGACGGTGAAGAAAGAGTCATCACATTTGAGCAGTGTCTGGATTTGGATATCTGCGTCTATGAGGAAGAAAAAATCGACATTCTTTCCGATGTATACGGTGTGGTGAAGGAAGTGTCAGTGGTATCAAAAAACGCGGAATTCAGAAAACTTCTTTCAAGAAACAGCGGTAAGGTAAAGCTGTCAGGACACTTTAAATGTGAGGATGAAAAAGCCGTACTTCACAAAATACTTCACACCTCAAGTACACTGCAGATTACGGGGAAAAATCCCTGTGAGAGCGGAATCGAACTGACCGGAGTGGTGAACGTCCAGATGTTTTATGAGTGCAGCACCGATGAAAATAAATACGGCGTGATTAAAGGTGTCATACCGTTCAGCTATATGCTGGAGGCAGAGGAAATCAACGAAAACTGTATCTATCCGGTACAGGCGTTTATCGACCAGGTGACGGCGGCTATTATTGACAACGGAGAAGTGGATGTGAAATGTGTCCTGTTTTTCAGGGCAAACGTTTACCAGCAGTGGCAGGAAAAGATTGTGGAGGAAATCATTGTCACCGAACCGGATATGGAAAAAATGGAATCCCTTCCGGGAATCGCGGTATATATGGTGAAAGAAGGAGAAAGCCTCTGGGATATCGGAAAGCGCTATTATGTACCTGTATCGGTAATCAAGCAGACCAATGACCTGACTTCCGACGAAGTGAAGGCAGGGGATAAAATTCTGGTAGTAAAAAATGTGTAAGAGATGAGGAAGATGCTGCGCCCTGTTTCATAAAAAATATTAAGAAGAGCCGGGAATCTATATCAGAGTCCCGGCTTATTTTGCGGTTTTACTTTTTGCCGCATTTGTTGGATGAAATTTTAAAATAGTTGTTTTAAAATAAATGTTATTGTGTTATACTGTATGCAAAGCATATGATTTCTTTAAGTGAAAGCTTATTTTGCAGCGGTCATGCTGTGTCTTATGGAATGTCTGTTCTCATATCCCGAAATCCTGCTTTTAAGAACCCAATAATTTAAATAAAGCAGGAAAATCTGTGAAGAATGATGGAACAGGCATGGACGCGTGGCCAGAGTCGTTTATCCTGATTCGCCCGGTGAGATATTTATCGGTACAGGAACGGCGTTTTCCTGCCCAAAGGAGGAAAATGCATGGCAGAAAACGCAGTGACAAAACTGGAAGAACTGAATCTGATGGACAGGTTCCTGTTCGATGAAACAATGGAGGATAAGGAGGCATACCAGGCGGCAGTCAGTATCCTGCTTGAGAATGAGATAGACCTGCTTGCCAGGCCGGAGACGGAAAAGGAATTAAGAGTATCACCACAGCTTCGGCAGATCAGGCTGGATGTGGTGAGTATGGACAGGAAAGGAACCCTTTATTACTCTGAGATGCAGAAAAGGGACACCGGAAATTTAAAGAAAAGGAGCCGCTACTATCAGGCACAGCTTGACGTGTCGCTGTTAGAGCCGGGAAGTAAGGATTTTAATCTGCTCAATGATACCTGTTTCATATTGATAGCGCCATTTGACTTATTCAGGCGGGGATTATACAGGTATACCTTTGAAGGAGCCTGCAGGGAGTGTCCTGATTTAAAGATAGGGGACGGTGCAGTCCGGGTATTTATAAATACGAAAGGGAAGAACAGGAATAGTTTCTCACAGGAATTTTTGGATTTCATGGCATACATAACATCGTCCACAGACGAAACAGCAGACCGGATAAAAAGCGGCAGGATAAAGCGTATCCATGAAAGGGTAAGGAAAATCAGAAGGTCGGAAAAAATGGGGGTGAAATATATGCAGTTCTGGGAAGAAAAGGCATATGCCAGAGAGGAAGGGCTTGAAGAGGGACACGCAAAAGGTCTGAAGGAGGGCATGGAAAAAGGTTTAAAAAAAGGCATGAAAGAAGGCATGAAAGAAGGGGAAAGCAGGAAACTGATGCAGCTTATATGCAGGATGCTGCAAAGGGGCAATACCCCGGAAGAGATTGCGGCTGATTTGGAGGAAAGCATTGATTATGTGGAAGCGGTTTGCCAGGCCGCAGAAAAGTATGCCTATGATTACGAAAAAATATATGTGCAGTTAGCAGACAGCAGAAATGGAGTTTATTATGGCAATTGATAAAGTAAGGGAATATTTTAAAGCATATGGTATGGAAGGGAGAATCAGGGAGTTTGACGTATCCAGCGCAACAGTGGCACTGGCGGCTGAAGCCCTTAACTGCGAGCCCCAGCGGATTGCCAAAACCCTTTCTTTTCTGGTAGAGGGGAAGGCGGTTCTGATTGTTGCCGCAGGCGACGTAAAAATTGATAATGGCAAATATAAAAAGTTCTTTGGCACAAAAGCCAGGATGCTTCCGCCAGAGCAGGTAACGGAACTGGTAGGACATCATGTGGGAGGCGTCTGTCCTTTTGCAGTTAAGGAAGGCGTAAAGGTTTATCTGGACGAGTCCTTAAAGCGGTTTGAAACTGTATTTCCAGCCTGCGGCAGCAGTAACAGCGCCATAGAACTTACCATACCGGAATTGGAGAAATATGCCGGGGAAGAAGGATGGGTGGATGTATGTAAGCTGGCGGAGGGATAAAAATTCCCGGCTTAGCAGTAAGAAGATATGATGAAAAAATGTTATTATGTTATACTGTATAAAAAGCAAATGATTTCTTTAAGCGGAAGCTTGTATAACAGCAGTCATGCTGTGTCTTGTGGAATATCTGTTCTCATATCCCGAAATCCTGCTTTTAAGAACCCAACAATTTAAATAGAGCAGGAAAACTGTGAAAAATGACGGAACAGGCATGAATGTATGGATGAAGGTTCAGTGATGTTGTTTACCGGTACTATGTAGCATTTTCCTGCGCAAAGGAGGAAAATGCATTGCGGAAAATGTAGTGACAAAACTGGAAGAACTGAATCTGGTGGACAGGTTCCTGTTTGATGAAACAATGGAGGATAAGGAGGCATACCAGGCGGCAGTCAGTATCCTGCTTGAGAATGAGATAGACCTGCTTGCCAGGCCGGAGACGGAAAAGGAATTAAGAGTATCACCACAGCTTCGGCAGATCAGGCTGGATGTGGTGAGTATGGACAGGAAAGGAACCCTTTATTACTCTGAGATGCAGAAAAGGGACACCGGAAATTTAAAGAAAAGGAGCCGCTACTATCAGGCACAGCTTGACGTGTCGCTGTTAGAGCCGGGAAGTAAGGATTTTAATCTGCTCAATGATACCTGTTTCATATTGATAGCGCCATTTGACTTATTCAGGCGGGGATTATACAGGTATACCTTTGAAGGAGCCTGCAGGGAGTGTCCTGATTTAAAGATAGGGGACGGTGCAGTCCGGGTATTTATAAATACGAAAGGGAAGAACAGGAATAGTTTCTCACAGGAATTTTTGGATTTCATGGCATACATAACATCGTCCACAGACGAAACAGCAGACCGGATAAAAAGCGGCAGGATAAAGCGTATCCATGAAAGGGTAAGGAAAATCAGAAGGTCGGAAAAAATGGGGGTGAAATATATGCAGTTCTGGGAAGAAAAGGCATATGCCAGAGACGAAGGGCTTGAAGAGGGCATGAAAAAAGGAATGGAGGTAGGAATGAAGGAGGGGGAAAGCAGGAAACTGGTTCAGCTTGTGTGCAGGATGCTGCAAAAGGGCAGTACCCCGGAAGAGATAGCGGATGATTTTGGAGAAAGTATTGATTACGTGGAAGAGATTTACCAGACGGCAGAAAATTGTGCCTATAATTATGAAAAAATATATGCGCAATTGGCAGACAAGTGATTTTCAGACAGACAATGCAATGGGATTTTTGCATTCTCGAATCACTTTCTTACGACCAGCACAGTAAATGCGCAGGTCTGTGTGAACATTAACAATAGCAATATTTCGCAGTAAATTTGTATGGAAGTGCCCTTGTGAAATTGGGATTGATGGCATATAATGATATATAAGGAAAAGACCCGGAAGAAGACAGAAGGTTATATCAGATTGCAGGATGGCATTTTCATCCGGGTGAAGTTCAGGCGTTAAGGAGGTGGTTTATGGTAGAAAGAAATTGACAGGGGAAAAGGAAGAATATTGGGGTTAAGTTAATACTGTAAACATTTAGACTACAAAGGAGAGCAAAGATGAAAAAGATGTCCGAAATGGAAATAGCCATACTTGATTTACTCTGGGATAAAAATGAACCGATGCTGTCCAGAGACATGCTTCAGTATTTTTCGGAAAAAGAAGGGAAAGAATTAAAAAAACAAACATTGAATAATTTTTTGTCAAAATTGTTGGAAAAGAGACTGATTAAAAGAATTTCCGCCGACAGGAGATATCTGTATGTACCTGCCATATCGAGGGAGGAATATAAGAAAAGGCTGGCAGAAAATCTTATTGATGAGATTTATGAAGGCTCTTTTAAAAATTTTATATGTGCTTTGTCGGGAGGGGCAAAGATTACCAGAGAGGAAGCCAATAGGATAAAAGATATACTAGAGGAGTAGGTATGAACATTGAAATATGTATGACCTTAACTGGAAGCATAATTATACTCTTTTATCTGATGCTGAAGCCATGGAAAGGGAAATACATAAATGCTGTACATTATCAGTGGGTGCTTAGAACTGCACTGATGTTTTATATATTGCCATTCCAGATGGTGAAGTATCCAGTGCGGAATGTTTTGAAATTTCTGAATCTGGGGAAATCGGACGCAGGTGTTTATCATTACAGTAATCTGGAATATAAATACATTAACAAAGCGTTTTATTACTCAGAAACATTCCAAAGGGAAGCAAAGCTCTTCATTTGGGTCATCGCGGTAGGAATTATGTTTCTGGTGGTGATATACCAATACATTCAATTCCGTAAAGCGGCGAATTTAATGGAGCCCGTTCGCGACCAGAAGATTTTGCAGACAGTGTCATCGGTCAAAGGACAGATAAACTTACACCGGAAAGTTAAGGTGTTTTACAGCGACAGGATAAAGGCGACTTTTACAATAGGAACCTTTGAACCTGTAGTTGTCCTTTGGGGAAATGACATGCGGTCGGACAATCTGGAAGTTATTTTGAAACATGAACTGATGCATGTGAAAAATCTTGACAATATGTTCCAGTATCTGTCGCTGCTGGCTGTGGCAATTAACTGGTATAATCCGCTTTGCTATTATCTGTTTTACGAAATGCGGCGTTTGGACGAAGAGACTTGCGATTGCAGAGTTGTTGTGCAGATGGATAAAAATGAGCGCAGAGCTTATAGAGATTTGATTTTGGAAAGGGCGGTGTATGAAGGCAGAAGATTAGGAAAAATGTTTATAGGGTTAAGAAGCAGTAGTAAGGTTTTATGTGAAAGGACCAGAATGATTATGAATTACAAAAGATACGATAAGAAATCAAAAATGAGAACAATTATTTTTATGATGTCGGCAGCAATATGTGTTTTCTCTGCGGCATCTTTTTCTGTTTTGGCGTATGAAGAGCCAATGGTAATAATTGAGCCAGATACTCAAATAAACGAAACAATGGATATTGCATTTTCGGCAGAAGATGCGAGTACCGCTTATCTGGATGTGAACTATGAAGCATTTGAAAGCAGCGATAAAATATTTATAGATGAAAAAGGTAACATTTATCCAATATATGATGAGACAGTGCCGCAAAGAGGATGTTCACATGAGTGGGAAAGTGGAACAATGGCTGAACATAGTAAAAACGGTGCTGGGTGTACCGTAAAAGTTTTTAGCGCTCAAAAGTGTAGCAAATGTAACACAATATATAAAGGTGAATTAATAAGCACTACCACTTTTACAACATGCCCTCACTAACAATGAATATCAATAAAGAACGATATAGCAAAATTCTACATAATGTGAAAATTATTTGCGGTATCCAACCAGCAAAATAATATAGCAATCCCCCTCAAACGAATCAGAAGCAATTTTGGAATTTGAAAACTCATTGACACATTATCAGAAAGTTTTCAAAGCATTGGGTTTACGAAGTTGTGGAAATATTTCGGTTTGAGGGGGATTTTAAAATAAGTAAAAGAGGTTTTACAGTATAGTTGCAAGGGAACAAGGCTTCGGGGGGCTATCCGTACCCAGTCTCTGGAATAAGGCCGAATGTCATAGACACATAAATAAGAATACTACCCAATTTTAATAGGTGCATTCTTTTTTATAATAGAAATACTATTCATTCTTATAGCTTTATAAATAGAGATTCCCCCTTTTTCTGGAGAGAATCGTTGTTTTTCTCGCCGCGTTCATATCTGTAGTCAATCAGCTTCTAGCTACCATTTCTTCTGTTGGCAAGTATCTGGTTTCTTTCTATATTTTTTATCTGCTCCAAAAAAGGAATGGCACAAGTGATATCATTCCGCTGGCTTCCACTTGGCATAAGGCATACTGAATGAAATCGCCAATCCCCTAGCTATGCTGGGGAGAATAGAGTAAGAGGAAGCGAAGAAGATACCAATAAAAAGCCTCCTATGTTAATATGAGAAAGGTGTCGCAAGCCAATCTCAAGAATAGGAGGCGTTTCAAATGAACAGTAAAAGTTTATCACATACGCGGTGGAAATGCCAGTATCATATAGTGTTTATACCCAAATACCGTAAAAGGAAATTATTCGGACAGTTGAGGCTCGATGTACGGAAGATATTAAGTACATTGTGCCAATACAAAGGAGTGGAAATTATAGAGGGAGCTGTGTGTGCCGATCATGTACATATGTGCGTAAGTATCCCGCCGAAAATAAGCGTATCAAATTTTATAGGATACCTGAAGGGGAAGAGTACGCTAATGATATATGACAGGCATCCGGAGCAACAAAGTAAATGCAATAAAGCATTCTGGGCAAGAGGATATTATGTGGCGACGGTAGGTATTGGTGTTTTTCAAAGACAGCATAACACAGGATTGGGAAACTGGAAACTATGAGATTCATGTATTGTTTGTGCCGAAAAGGCAGGAACGACGCAAGGAGGGCATGCTGCCTCGGCATGTCTGGAAGTTTAAAAAAGTTTGTTTAGGGTAAAATGTAAATTTTAACAAATAGGTAATTGACATATTTGAGATTGTGTATTAATATTTAAATACAGTAAACGTTTACTAATATAGTAAATATAAGGAGGAAGCGTATAATGCAAAAAATAAAATGGATCAAAATAATAATTTCATTTGCGCTAATTTTATCTATTTGTTGTGGAGCTGGACTTAATGTAATGGCAGCAGAAAAGGAAGGACACTTGCCAGATGGATGGAAGAGTTTGGGCTTATCGGCAGAACAATTAGAACAATTGAATAAGGAAATACAGCCTAGAGAACCAGCACCAGGTCTTTCATCATTATCCATAACTGATTTAGCGGTAGATGAGAGAAATGAAATTCACATTGAAATAAAAATTATGGGAACGGCGAGAAATGTGCTTTGTTGGAGCAATAATATTCAATGCACAGAAAATATTTATGAGCAAGTAAATATTGTTAGTGGCAATCGTGTAGTTGGGGAATATAGGTATTTTCATACTGGAAAGTATTTTACAGAAGCAGAAGCAGGAAACAGGATTGCTGCTAGGGCACAAGCAACTAATGCGATGAATCCATGGAATACGTTAACAACGTCAAGAAATTTTACAGTTCCATCACCATCAGCTTCGTAAATATGTAATATATAAATAGAATCTACATATATATAATAATGCCCCCTCAAATTTTCATTTGAGAGGGCATATTAATACAAGGAGGTGTGCAAATGCAAATCAGTAACTTTTCAGTCAGAGGGGAGTTCCTTCCGGCAAAGAGGGCAAGACAAATTACCCCGGATTCATCGGAGGAGTTTTGCTGCGCGGTCACAAAGGTAGACAAGGGAGTTAAAGGTGGTAAGCTTCTGGGGATGACGATGTGCCCGGAGGAAGGGCAGCTTGAAGTCTATGGGATGACGGCATCGCTTTTAGAAAGTTCTACTCCCGACAAGCCCATTGTGCAGGTTGTGTCAAACATAAACGGAGAAAAGGAGATTTTCCATATTGATATTAGTCAGATTGACCCGGAACATGCATCGAGGATGGAGATGTTTGCCCTGTGTAGTTATGCAGATAAATGCGGAACCGGGACAGGGAGTACATTCGGCTCTTTCCATACATTTAAGATGTATGAAGAAACTGCAAAGCAGAATGGTATTTTAGGAAAAAGGGATGAAAGACTTTCCGCGTGGGAACAGTTCAGAAATGAAAAAGTAAACTGGATCCAATCAACGGAAGCAGTTTTAAATGTATTAAAAGCATTTGACGACCCAAGCGTTTTGGATTTGTTTTCTAAAGGAAAAAAGCTGCTGTATCTGTATTCAAAATATGCAGTGGTATCGTTATGAGCAAATAATTACAATCACATGATTAACTTGGCCCTTATTAGGAAAGTTATAAAATTCTAACCGATAGCGGAATTTTAAATTATATTTATATAAGCTGGTTTATGAATACAGTCAGCCAGCCTTTCGGGACTGATTTTGCCATGAAGGTGACAGCCGAAGGGAAATCTGAAAGGAAAAAAGGATATTTGGCCGCACTGATGATGAATTTTATGGTGGAAAGTGGGATAATGTACCGCTCAAAATACCTGTCAAGTGCCATATACAGACTATTTTATTGACAATTTATGGAAAAGTATTAGAATATGAGTACAGTAAATCAAGTTGAATACGAAATGTTCAGGGCGGACAGAGATATTTGATTTCAAGTTACGGCCATAATAATTTACATCGTGTAAAGAGGAAAACGGGAAACTGACATTGGAAAGGAATTTCTGATGTCAGTTTGCGTATAGCAAAGCGGGAAAATGAACAATAGTAACATCTCCCCGTCTTCTTTTATATTATAGGAAATTGCAACAGCGTAAAACATTGAGGAAGAATATGCAGCATACGTTGAATCGCCGCTGCCGGACACGATTTTTAAATAAGCTGTCCCGATGAGCGCTGGATACAGTGTCATTTCCCCGCTGTAAATAATCTTTTTGCCGGGATTGTAAAAAATATACCGCTTAAAATACCTATCATGTGTAAAAAACAGACTAATTTATTGACATATTATGGAAACTGTAATATATTATAAATACAGTAAATGAAATTGAATACATCGAATTAAAGAGCGGAAGATGTATAAGATTTCATAGTACAGCCATAATAATCTACACTACACAACGTAAAAGGGGAACAGGAGAATCTGGCATTGGAATGAAATTTCTGATGCCAGATTTCGTTTTGCATGTGAAATCTCCTTGTTTTTTATTTTGACTGGTGAGATACTATTGTTATACAATGCCATTAAGTTGAGAAGCGGCAGCCTGCGGAGGACAGCGCACCCCGCCCACGGGCTTTCGTTTCTTACCTAATGACATATAAATTTTCTGTCTTTTATAATTTGAATTATTAAATGTTAAATAGAAACATATGAATTAAAATGTAGCGGAGGAACTGGATATGGCGAAAAGAATGTTGGACTGCACAGCGTCGGATTTGAAGAATTTTACAAAAGAAGATTATTTAAGTTCCATTGCAGGCAGTGAAGGACGGGTGCTGGCATGTGAATGTATCGGCATTACCATGCCTGCGCTGGTGGATGTGACAAATGCGGAGTTTGCTGCATCCCTTGGGGCGGATATGCTGTTACTGAACATGTTTGATGTGGAAAGTCCAGTGATACACGGCCTGCCCAAAGTGGCGCCGGAAGATACAGTAAGGGAGTTGAAGCGTCTCACGGGAAGAATGATAGGGATAAATTTAGAGCCTGTGGAGGAGGAAACAGCGGCAGGAAACAGTGATACTTTATGGGAAATGTCACAGGGAAGGAAAGCCACCACTGCCAACGCTTTGAGGGCTTCGGAAATGGGCGTGGATATGGTGCTGCTTACAGGGAATCCGGGAAACGGGGTAAGCAACAAGGCGATTACGGATTCTTTAAAGGCGATATCTGCCCGGCTAAAAGATAAGCTGATTCTTGCGGCAGGTAAAATGCATGCCTCCGGTGTGAGCGGAGAAGGAGGAGAAAATATCATTACAAAGAAAGACATCGGTGAATTTATCGATGCGGGAGCGGATATTATACTACTTCCTGCGCCGGGCACTGTGCCGGGGATTACGATGGAGTATGTAAGGGAGCTGATTGCCTATGCACACAGCCGCGGCGTACTGACTATTACGGCTATCGGGACTTCGCAGGAAGGCGCGGATACCGACACGGTTAAGCGGATTGCCCTTATGTGCAAAATGGCGGGAACCGACATCCATCATATAGGGGACACCGGATATCCGGGAATTGCACTGCCAGAAAACATTATGGCATATTCCGTGGCAATCCGCGGGATAAGGCACACATACCACCGGATGGCAGTGTCCATAAACAGATAGAAACAGGAGCTTGTAAAATGGATTTTTTAGCAAAAATAGGTATATTTGTTGCTGTGGCGTTGGTTTTGAATTACATTGTAAATCTGATATTCAGGTTTGCATCAAGAAAAACCAAGGCGATTCATCTCCGGTTTTCAAAAGGGGTTGTGAACCTGACAATTGATATCATCATCATTTACAGCCTTGCCCAGCAGTTTGATATAACGAAAGATATCAGTAAGGTTTTACTGCAGAGCGGCTCACTGATTGTGGCAATTGCCACATTTGCCGCCCAGCAGGCGCTGGCAAATGTCATAAGCGGTATTACCATATCTGCATCCAAGCCCTACAATGTGGATGAAAAGATAAGAGTCATCCAGGGAGGCACTGTGATTGCGGAAGGGATTGTAAAAGATGTCACCATACGCCATACCGTCATCTATCAGTTTAATGGGGAAAGCTGTATCGTCCCCAACTCGGTTATGGATTCATCCGTAATCATCAATACGAACTTTACAGAGAACATAGGAAATTATGTGGAGATAGAGATTTCTTTTGATTCGGATATTGAAAAAGCAATAAGCATTATGCGCAGAATATGCGTGGAACACGAACTGACCTTAAATACGGAAAAGAATTCCGTTACCGCAAGCGCGTATACAGCAAACGGCGTCATAGTAAAGACCATTGTGTGGACGCTGAATCTTGACGACAGCTTCCGGGCATGCAGCGATATACGGATTGCTTTGGTAAAAGAATTTAAGGGAAACGGTATAGAAATACCATACCAGACAGTTACAGTACATACATAGTTTATCAGCCTTGTGAAGCGCGGCGTTTGTTACTAAAGTCTATTTTTATGGTCTGTGCAGTGAATGTAAAGTCATTTGGAAACAGTAATACTGTTTCCAATTTTTTTTTGGCATATTTTGAATTTTATATTGACATTTTAAGGAAGTTGTATTAAAATTTAAATACAGTAATAAATACTGGATATACAGTTCGGCCAATCTGAACGAGCAGATGTTAAATCAATGACACGTACTGGACATTCAGAACGGCAGGGTGTAAAAGGGGAAATGATAAATCTGGCATTGGAATGAAACTTTCCAATGCCAGATTTTATTTTAATTAAACACAAGGACAGCTTATGGAGTGTGTCAGCATTTGACAGGCTGTGCATGAAGCATAACAGTGTTGATGTGCAAGCTGCTTTGCAGGCAGAAACGCAGGGGCCGGCAAAAATTATTTTTGATGCAACTTTGATGCAAAAATGATGCAGTTTTGATGGAGGGAACATGTATAATAAACTTTATGAATATTAGTAAGAGGAGGGGACTTATGGACGAAAGAGAAAATATCCGGGAGAGCGATACGGCGGAGAGCCGGAAGGAAAATCCGGGAAGGGGAAAGAAGATTCTTTTAGCGGCAGTGATTTTTATAGTGGCTGTGGCAGGGGCAGCGCTGTATATGATTGCCAGCAATCTTCCGCCTAAGGGGTACAAGGAGTATACGGTGCAGAAGGAGCAGTATTTTGTGGAGTACTCGGATGAATATGATTATGGGGAAGTGCTTACCATCGAATATCCATGCCTTACAGGGATTGAGGAAGAGATGCAGGGACGGTTGAATACGCTGATGTATGATGCGGCCATGGACAGGACAAATTACTGGCACTTTTTCCCCAGCGATGAGGTGAAGGAATTCCAGAGAGAGCACTTTACCTTTTTTTGCAGTGACGTAAACTGTGATGTGGCCTTTCACAGCCAGTATCTTTTAAGCATGAATTTTGAGGAGATATACTGTACGGGAAATCCTGTATGGATGACGAACCTCACGGAAAGGACGCTGACGGTGGATTTACTTACGGGGCAGTCGTATGAATTATCGGATATCCTGGAAATTAACAGTGACTTTATCAGACTGTGGGACAGGGTTTACAGCGAAGAGGTGGGAGATGAATTAGGCAGCGATGAGACGATTGAGATGCTTCTTTCGTGGTTTTTAAAAGAAGATGCGCAATTGAATGAAGTGTATCAGTTCCGCCCCAGTTTTTATGTGACAGAGGACAAAAATTTTGTCATTGGTATCTTTTTTGACCCGATACTGGAAAAGTCAATCACCTATGAGCCTACCTACAGAGGATTTAAAGTGGAAATATCCGCGGAAGATTTGGAGCCATTCAGGAAAGAAAGCGAATTTTGGGATAAATATGATAAATCAGAGACGGCCGGGGAGGTTCTGCCCTGTCAGGAAAAGAAGGAAAATCTCTGGTTAGGCGAAGGAGCAGGCATATGGGATTGGGAGTATTGATAAAAGACATAGCTGTAAAGATGTTTGCTATTTTCTGTATTTTCTGTCTGGTACTTGCAGGTATGCCAGTGCTTCCGGTTTCCGCCCAGGAAGCTGCTTATCCGCTTATTTATGGAAAAAGGCCGGAAACGGGAAGACCGGTACTGGAGTTGTGGATGGATGTGGAGGAATACGCCGTCCGTTCCGGTGACTGCCTGTGGGACATTGCGGAAAGCCTCTGGGGAGATGGCAGGATGTATGTGGAACTTTGGGAACAAAATAAAGACCTTATTGCAAATCCAAACTTGATTTATCCCGGAATGACCCTTAAAGCTGCGGGAAAGGGATACATTATAAGAAAAGAAGCGAAGGGCGGCGCGCAGATGGGGCAATATTCGATGGATACGCCCGGCGGGTGGACGGTAGGCGTTATCTCATCGGGGGATGCTTATGCCAACTATGCCTTTTCAGGCGACGGGATTTCATGTATTGCCTGTCTGATACAGGATAAGAGACAGGAGACGGCGGAGGATGTACAGGACTGGGAGCGGGCGGCGGAGAAAATAAAGAAATATGCGGAAGAAAACTATCCCGGCGCGGTATCAGATTTATCCTTTGAGCATTACAGGATGGCAAATGAGGAGGAAGTGTATCTGTATTCTTTTACCTATGGGGTGGATTTGGAAAACTATCAGATGGACGGGGAATTTAGCTGCCGGGTCTGTGTCGGAATGAAGCTGACGGAGCACATTCAGGCGCAGTTTGTGGGATATGCCACGAAATATGATATTGAAAGCTGTGTCCGTTATGTAACGGCCAGCTTTGAGGAACATACGGACGGATATGATTTGGATGAATTTAGCGTCAACGATTCCAACATGGCAATTTCACCGGAAATGCCATGGTCTATGGACGGCATGTTTAATTCCTTTGCCTGGATTGACAAGTTTTTTACCGCCCTCATTGAAAGGGTGGCGGGAATTGAACCGGAAAAAAGTCCGAAAGAAAACCTGATGGATAAGATGACCCGGACAGGGAAATAGATACCATGCATTTTATGTTATGAAAAAGGCTCAAAACCTTTCGCAGGTTTTGAGCCTTTTGGAGTTGTCTGTGTGACTTAAGCTTCTGTGTTGATACCGGCATCTTCAGCCATCTTATCAAAGCCCTTAAGTACAGCGTCATAAGTCTGCTTAGAAATCTCAGGAAGTTTTCCTCCCCATGTTTTCTCAGCTTTCTCATAGCCTTTTAAGAAAGCATTACGCATTTTCTCAATTTTACTCGGATCACCGCCTGTTAAAGCTGTAGCAAAATCCAGAATACGCTGGGAAGTCTGGGAAACGCCCCAGTACCCGTCCTCTCCAATGTCTTTCTGCGCCTGTGCTTTGGTAGCAGCGTCAACGGTGAAATTGCCGCTTGACAAAACGCTCCAGATATCGTTGGCCTTTCCATAGGTGTCACCCTGTTTTAAGAGCAGTTTTTCAACCAGACTCTTCATCTGGGAAACTCTGGCGTCTGTGTCTGCTTTCAGCTTTGCAATCATGTTTGCGTCAGGTTTGTACTTTTTAGTAGTAACTGTCGCAGCATCTTTGGAAGGTTCGTAAACTGCACCAGAATTCTGGGTAGTCTGCTCTTCCTTAGCGGAGCCTGTAGTGGCTTCTGTCTTGGCTTCGGTGTTAGTGTTTTTTGTTTGTGCAGTGTAAGTACTGTACGGATTGCTGGCACCGGTAATTCCATTTACGCTCATAATATCACCCTCCTTGGTTTATTCTATAGTGGATATCGGCATCTTCCCTGAAAAAACTTAACAAAATCAGGAATTTAATTCCCAAATGTCATGAAATCTGCCGAAACCGTACCGAAATGTAAATTCCTGCAAAAGCAGGGATAAATTGTTAAAGACATTATAGCAGAAAAGATTGGGATTTTACAGTACTTTATACAAAATTAATAATAAAACACACACCTGCCCATTCCTAGTCGCCTGTGGCGGAGGGGTCTTTATTATCATATCATGTATTTGATATTTTTTAAATTAATATGGTATATGGATTCAGGGAAAACAGGTAAAATTTTTACTGTTCACACAGACCTGCGCATTTACTGCACTGGTCATAAGAAAGTGATTCGAGAGTGCAAGAATCCCATTGCCGAAGGCAATTTTCGATGGATTTTTGCATGTTACTGGTCACGGAGTGAACAGGAATCAAGAAACAAATGGAGCAAATAGCGGTGTGGAATTTGGGATAGTACCTGTCCCGGAGACTGGACGCTATGGGATGGGGGATGGTATGAAGAAAAAAACAGGTGCGATATGCTCTGCGGCAATCATTATTTTGCTGGCAGGCGGATGCCAGAAGAAAGACACAGTCGATGGAAGCAGTACTGCAATCTATTATGCGGCTATAGAAAGCGGTACTTATTATGAGGGATGGGCGGAGCAGCTACAGGAGCAGGCCGCATTGTATGGTTCGTCATTTGAAGCAGGATATGCCGAAAATTCTGTTGAAGCACAGGATGCGCAGATAAAAAAAGCAGTTGCGGAAGGATGCGATGTTCTTTTATGTGGGCTGGTTTCCCCGGATACCGTGACAGCGGTAAAAGCGGCGGCAGGCGGTACGCCAATTGTATTTATTAACAATGCGCCGGATGACAGTCAGTTGGAAAAAGACCGTTATGTTTACGTGGCGTCAGATGAATATATGGCAGGGCAGTATCAGGCGGAATATATTTTGGAACAGTTTCACGATAAAGAGGAAATCAATGTGGCAGTATTAAAAGGCCCTAAGGGAGCATCCGGTACAGTTGGAAGGACAAACGGGCTGAAACAGACGCTGAAAGCCAGTGGAAAGAAAATTAATTATTTGTTTGAGGATTATGCTGACTGGAATACAGAAAAGGCGCAGGAATTAATGGAAATTTTTCTTAAGACGGGCCGGCCGGTTGACTGTGTGGCAGCGAATAATGATGATATGGCCCTTGGCGGGCTTGCGGCATTTGAACAGGCGGGCATCAGCACGGATTCGGTTTTGTTTTTGGGCGTGGATGCATCGGCAGGAGGCTGCCAGGCTATTGCAGAAGGAAGGATGGACTTTACTGTATATCAGCCAATGTCGGATCAGATTACGGCGGCCATAGAAGCGGCGGAAAAGCTGGCGGCCGGGCAGTCCGTCAGTGGGATGGAAGGAGCCGGGGAGGATGGGAAATATATTCTGATGCCCTTTGAAAAGGTAGATATCCATAATGTGGCGCAATACCAGTAGAATGTTTGGACAGAAAGTAAAAACCGGAGGGAGCTGCAATGACAGAAAAGAAAAAATTTATTTCTATAAAGGTAAAACTGCTGGGTATTATACTGCCAGTGATTCTAATCATTATCGTCGTTCTTATCGGCTTGTCTTACAATGTATCAAAAAATGTAATAAAGTCAAATGCCCATAATCTTCTGAAAACATCGGTGGAAAGCCAGGCGGCTGAAATCGAAGCGTGGCTGAATCAGAATTTACTCTCTCTTTCCGTTGCAAAGCAGGCATTGGAACAGATGGACTTTGATGATAAACAATTACAGGATTTTCTCGACGCTTATTATAATTACGACAATAATTATCCGGAGGGATTTTATGTGGCGGATATAAAGGGCAGGCTGTACAGGGCCAAACCTGTGAAAGACATTGAACTGAGGGAGCCGGACGGGAACGGTAACTACATTAACAATGGGGATTTTGGCATTGATGAAAACCTGGCAGATGATAAAGGGTGGATATTCCTGACAACCCTTGAGGGAGAGGCAGCGGCAGAAATCATGGATAATGAAGTAAGCATTGATACTGCCAATGAAGGAACGGCGGATTACAGTGTGCAGCTTGTACAGCCTGATATTCCGGTTAAAAAAGATGCCGTATACCAGGTCAGCTTTGATGCCTATGCAGATTCGGACAGAACAATAAAGATTGGAATAACTGCGCCAGACAGGGATTATAAGCGTTATCTGGAAGATACAACCGTAAATTTAACAACAGCAAAGCAGACATTTACATATGAGTTTACAATGACAGACTATGATGATGCAAATGGCAGGATGGAATTTAATCTGGGAGCCTCCGGTTCAACGGCAGGGGTCAGGATAAGCAACGTGTCTATTGTTATGACCGCCCAGCCGTTATTGGCGGATAATGGCCGGGAAGCGGAGACTTTTGATGTGACACAGACGGAATGGTTCAGGGACGGCCTGACCAGAGTGAATATGGGTTTTACCAACGCTTATACAAATGAAAATGGAAAGCAGGTAATCAGCGTATGTGGTATGCTGCGGACACATTCGGATGATGTGTGTGTCCTTTCCGCGGATCTGGCATTGGATAAAGTCAGCGTATATGTCAGTAGTTTTGTAAAAATGGAGGATGCGGAATCGTTTTTAGTGAACGCAGAGGACCACACAGTCCTTGCAGCCCGGGACACAGCGCTGATTTCCAGAAAATTAAGCGAAATAGACGATGAATTCATGCAGGGCATAGCAGATAAGATAGCCCGGAATGAATTTGAGTTAGAAGAAATGTACGGCAATATTGCAGTTATTGAGGAGGTAGCCGGGACAGAATGGCTGCTGGTATCTTTTGTTCCGGCCGGGACAGTCTACAGAGATTTGGACAGTATCAGAAATATTATGTTTTCCTTCGGCATTGTGTCTGTGCTGGTATTGCTGATTCTGGTGGAACGGATTGTACATATTGTAATCAGGCCCGTAAAGAAACTGACAAATGTGATAACGGCAATGACGGAAGGGGATTTTACCATTCATAATCATACGGGAAGCAATGACGAAATCGGAGTCATGAGCCGGTGTGTAAATAAGTTTATTGACGCAATGCGTGCTATGATCACTTCCATTGACAATGTTTCCCATATCCTGCATGACCAGGCGGATAACAGCAAAGAGGTATCCGGGGAGATGTTCCATGCATCGAAAAGACAGAACCAGTCTATGAAGGAACTTAATATCACAGTCGAACAGCTATCAATTTCAGTTAACGAAATCGCACACAGCGCAACGACTCTGGCGGCGCTTGTGGAAGAAACCAAAGACCATGGGGACGGCGTAAATGGCAAAATGAAGGAGACGGTGGGCGTATCCCAGAAAGGCAAAGAGGTTATGCAGGATGTGGACGCGGCCATGCAGAATATTACCGATTCAGTGAAACAACTGCAGGATGCAATTGATAAGGTAGGAAATGCGTCGGAAGAGATTACAGGCATCACAAGGGCAATTGGGGAAATTGCGGATGAGACAAACTTATTATCCTTAAATGCCTCTATAGAGGCGGCCCGGGCAGGCGATGCAGGAAGAGGCTTTGCCGTGGTGGCGACAGAGATTGGCAAACTGGCACAGACAAGCATGAAATCTGTAAAGCATATAGATACTATCATACTGGAAATAAAAGCCTTAATTGAAGGCGTTATCAGCCAGGCAGACGCCAGCGTGGATAATATTAATAACAGCAGTGTGCTGATTGGAAATGCAGTGAAGACCTATGACACTATTTTTGAAAACATTGTTACGGTTGGAGAGCTGGTTCAGCAGATGATTCAAAAAGTAAATCAGGTTGAAGATGTTGCAAGGGATGTTGCCGCAATTTCAGAGGAACAGGCGGCAGGTTCCCAGGAGATTCTGGCATCCTCGGATGTGCTGGTAGAACAGGCGGACAGTATGATGACGAACAGCGGGATTGTAGCGGAAGAATCAGAAAAACTGACAACATCGGCGGAAGAACTGGAAGCACAGGTAAAAATTTTCAAGGTATAGGTAAAATATATAAAATTTAGCAGGAGGTCAGAAGAATGGAAACAATACGTTTTATGGACAGAGATGGGACATTTACCATCAGCCAGCCGGAAAATTACAGTTATCTTTACTTTCCGGTTGCCGGGGAAAATGGAATTAAAAGTTCCCTGTCGCCCAATCTGGGAGGCGACATAAAGACAAACCAGAACGCTTTTCTCATGGAGCCTGTCAGTGCGGAAAATCTGCATAATAACCGTTCCGGAAGAAATTTCTGGTGTTATGTAAAAGGAATGGGGGCATGGTCTGCAGCAGGCGCTTCCGCGGAGGAAGAAGGCAGGAAATTTACTAAGGAGCAGGATGAAAGCAGCCTGACGGCAGGCTTTATGTGGCAGAGGATTTCGAGACAGTCCTCAAAGTACCGGATGAAAGCCAGCATAACGTCATTTGTTCCCTTAGAGCATAATGTGGAGATTATGTATGTGGAAATCTGCAATATGGGAGGGGAAGCGCAGAGGGTTACCCCGACAGCCGCAATTCCTGTTTTTGGAAGAAGTGCGGATAATATCAGAGATCACAGGCATGTGACCTCCCTTCTGCACCGGATAAAAACTACCGGTTACGGGGTATATGTGAAACCGGCACTGTCTTTTGACGAGCGCGGGCACCAGAAAAATGAACTGACCTATTTTGTATGCGGCATTACCGGGAACGGGGAAAAGCCCAGAGACTTTTATCCGGTTACAGAGGACTATATCGGCGAAGGCGGGAGTTATACACACCCCTTTAAGGTGATAAAAAATGAAGACGGTGTGCCCGGAGAAAGCTATTTTGAGGGAAAAGAAGCGCTTGGGGGTATCCGCTTTTCTGAAATTGTTTTAAATCCCGGGGAAAGCGCTTCCTACACTATTATCATGGGTGTGACGGAGCAGGAAGAAGAAATTGAAAGGATTCTTTTATCTTACGCAGACTCGGAAAAGGTGAAAAAGGCGTGGCAGGAAATGGATGATTACTGGCAGAGTAAGGTAAATGTCAGATACCGTACAGGTGATGAGCGGTTTGACAATCTGCTGCGCTGGATAAGCTTCCAGCCCATTTTAAGGCGGATTTACGGCTGCTCATTTCTGCCCCATCATGATTATGGCAGAGGCGGCCGGGGATGGCGGGATTTGTGGCAGGATTGTCTGTCCCTTCTGATTATGGATCCCTGCGGCGTCCGTCAGATGATTCTTGATAATTACGGGGGCGTCCGTCTGGACGGCACTAATGCTACTATTATAGGGGAAAAACAGGGCGAGTTTGTTGCGGACAGAAACGGTATTGCACGTGTCTGGATGGACCATGGCGTCTGGCCCTTTATGACAACAAAGCTCTATATTGACCAGACGGGAGATGTCGGGATATTAGAAGAAAGGGCGGCTTATTTTAAAGATGAACAGATGCAGCGAGGCGGAGGGCTGGATAAACAGTGGGATATGTCCTATGGGCTGCAGCAGAAATGTGAAAATGGCCAGGTATATAAAGGAAGCATTTTAGAACATCTGCTTTTACAGCATTTGTGCGCATTTTATGAGGTGGGGGCACATAATCATATCAGGCTTCGGGGAGCAGATTGGAATGACGCTCTTGATATGGCGGCAGAAAATGGAGAGAGCGTGGCGTTTACCTGTGCTTATGCAGGGAACCTAATGCAGATGTCAGAACTTCTTCTGACTCTGGAAAGAAAGTTTGGCTGGGAACAGATAGAACTGCTTGAGGAGATGCAGATTCTTTTGAAGGATGATGAGCAGGTTTATGATAATGTTTCCGCAAAACAGGAAGTTTTACGGAATTATCTGATGCTCTGCAGGCACAATATCAGCGGTAGAAAGATGCATATGGCGGTCAGGGAACTGGCAGATAATCTGCGGCATAAGGCACAGTGGATGCAGGAACATATCCGAAACACAGAGTGGATTGAAGGAAATGGCGGAGAAGGATGGTTTAACAGCTATTACGATAATGACGGGAAGCCGGTGGAAGGATATTTTGAGAGCGGCGTACGGATGATGCTGACGGGCCAGGTTTTTGCAGTTATGGGCAAAACGGCTAAGAACAGCCATGTGGCCCAAATATGCAAAAGCGCAGACCGCTATTTGTATAAGAAGGAAATTGGCGGCTATCGCCTGAATACAGATTTCCATGAGCAGAAATTTAATCTGGGAAGGATGTTCGGATTTGCATACGGAGAAAAGGAAAATGGGGCTGTTTTTTCCCATATGACTGTAATGTACGCAAATGCCCTGTATCAGCGGGGATTCGTACAGGAAGGGTATAAGGCGCTGCAGACACTTGCTAAGACAGCTATGGATTTTGAGGTAAGCAGGATTTACCCTGGAATTCCAGAATACTTTAACGGATCCGGAAGAGGAATGTATCATTATTTAACAGGGGCGGCAAGCTGGTATATGCTCACAATGGTAACAGAAGTATTTGGCGTTCATGGACAGACCGGAGATATGGTAATCAGGCCGAAGCTGCTGAAGGAGCAGTTTGACACTGATGGAAAAGCAGAAATTCAGCTCTCTTTTGCCCAAAAAGATTTCCATGTAATTTTCAAAAATCCATTGGGTTTGTCTTTTGGGGAATATGCAGTAATAAGGGCATATTACAATGGAAATGAGATGAAAATTTCCGTTGATTCGGCTGTTCTTGACAGGGAAATAATCGACGCACTGCCGGATGGGATACAAAAAATAGAAATAGAACTGGGGAAAATGCTGTGAAAAATAAATGTTGTAAATTCGCAGGCTGGGCAAGAATGGAGGATGACTATGAAATATGGATATTTTGACGATGAAAAACGCGAATATGTGATTGACAGGCCGGATACACCTGCGCCCTGGGCAAATTATCTGGGTTCCCCTGAATATGGCGCAGTGATTTCCAACAATGCAGGCGGTTACAGTTTTGCAAAGTCCGGCGCAAATGGGAGGATTCTCCGTTATATTTTTAACGATTTTGACCGTCCCGGGCGTTATATTTATATCCGTGATAACGACAGTGGGGATTACTGGTCTGCTTCGTGGCAGCCGGTTGGAAAGGATTTAACTGTTTATAAGAGCGAGTGCCGCCATGGGACAGGGTATACCAGAATGAATGCAGATTATAGCGGTATTCACTCTGAGGCATTATATTATGTTCCCCTGGATAAAGATTATGAGGTCTGGAGATTAAGGCTCACAAATAATTCTGGTGTTGTAAGAAATCTGAATATTACAGGGTATGGGGAATTTACAAATAACAGTAATTATGAACAGGATCAGGTAAATTTACAGTATTCACAATTTATTACAAGAACTGTCTTTTGCGGTAACAGAATCTGCCAGTTGATTCATGGGAATCTGGATGGCCTTGAGGAAGGAAAAGACGTGGACGACAAGATAGTGGTAGAGCGATTCTTTGGTCTGGCAGGGGCAGAGGTTTCTTCCTACTGCGGCGACAGGGAAAGGTTTCTTGGCAGATACCATGGATATGGGAATCCCGATGGGGTGATTCGGGGGGAACTGGACCGGGAGCTGAATTATAATGAAAACGGTTGCGGCGCCCTTACAGCCAAGCTCACACTGGCGCCGGGAGAAACAATAAATCTGGCATTTATTCTGGGAATGAAAAGCGATGAGGCGGCGGAAAGAATATTAAAGCAATATCAGAATACGGAAGAGACATGTGACAGGGAATTAAAGGAACTGATTTCCTACTGGCATGGAAAGCTGTCCCACTTTCAGGTAAAAACGCCGAGCCCGGAATTTAATACCATGATAAACACATGGAATGCCTATAACTGTTTTATGACATTTATCTGGTCGCGCGCCGCTTCATTTACCTACTGCGGACTCCGCAACGGATATGGATACCGTGATACAGTGCAGGATATCCAGGGGGTGATTCATCTGGCGCCGGAAATGGCATTAGAGAAAATACGGTTTATGCTTTCGGCACAGGTTGACAATGGAGGCGGCCTGCCTCTTGTAAAGTTTACCCATAAGGCAGGATGTGAGGATACGCCGGACGACCCTTCCTACGTGAGGGAGACAGGGCACCCGGCATACCGGGCGGACGATGCTCTGTGGCTGTTTCCCACCATTTATAAGTATATTTCTGAATCAGGAAACCTTTCCTTTATTGACGAAGTCATTCCTTTTGCCAATAAAGATGAAGGCACAGTATATGAGCATCTGAAACGGGCCATAGATTTTTCCATGAACCATTTGGGAATACATGGTATGCCTGCCGGGTTGTATGCGGACTGGAACGACTGTTTAAGGCTTGGCAAAGACGGGGAATCTACTTTTGTGGCATTTCAGTTTTATCTTGCCCTGTCCATCTTAAGAAAATTTGCAGAGTATAAAGAGGACCGGGAATACATGAAGTATCTGGACGAAAGCCGGGAAAAACTGGGGGAGGATATACAGAAACTGTGCTGGGATGAAGACCGGTTTATACGGGGATTTACAGAGAAAGGCGAGGTGATTGGAAAGCGCACGGACCCGGAAGCAAATATGTGGCTGAATCCCCAGAGTTGGGCGGTTATCAGCGGCCTTGCCGCAAAAGAACAGGCTGACAAAGCGCTTGATACGGTATATGACAGGCTGAACACAGATTATGGTGTGATTTTAATGGATCCTCCCTATCATGAACATGCATTTGAGGGGGCGCTGGCCGTCATATACAACGCGGGAACGAAGGAAAATGCTGGTATTTTCTCGCAGTCCCAGGGGTGGATCATACTTGCGGAGGCATTGTGCGGACATGGGGAGCGGGCTTTTACCTATTTTATGGAAAATGCGCCGGCGGCCCAGAATGACAGGGCGGAAATCCGTAAATTGGAACCCTATTGTTATGGGCAGTTTACAGAAGGAAAAGCAAGTCCGCATTTTGGACGATCCCATGTACACTGGCTTACAGGAACGGCCTCTACGGTTATGGTAGGATGCGTGGAAGGGATATTGGGTATGCGGCCGGACTTCCATGGGCTTAAAATAGCGCCTTCCATTCCTAAAGAGTGGGAATCCTTTGAGATTGATAAGGATTTCAGAGGCTGTCATTTACATATCGTGGTAAATAACCCGGGACATGCAGAGTCAGGATTTAAGAAGCTTACAGTCGATGGGGCGGAAATGAAGGAAAATTATATTCCCGCCTGGCTGATGAAAGAGCATACAGAAATTATATTAGATATTTCTTAAAAATTATGGATATGATTTTGATATTTTTTAAATTTATCTGGTATATCGGCAGGCGTAATTATTTTAAAATATGTTTGAAAAAGCAATAAATACTAATTATTTTTTAAGGAGGATTTGGTATGAAAAAGAAAATTGTCAGTATTTTATTAATGGCAGCAATCGCTGCAGGAACATTGTCCGGATGCGGCGGGCAGTCCGGTGCCCAGACAGGGGGAACGGCAGATACGCAGTCAGGTTCCGATGCGCAGGGCGGGAATGACGCGCAGGCAGGTGAAACAGCAGCCGCAGACGAGGGCAAGGTTATTAATATTTACTGCTGGAATAATGAGTTCCGTGAGAGGGTAGAACTGGTTTACCCGGAAGTTGTGGAAACTTCTTCAGACGGTACAGTCACTACCTTAAAAGACGGAACGGAAATCCATTGGGTTGTAAACCCGAATCAGGACGGGGTTTACCAGCAGAAGCTTGACGAGGCGTTGATTAATCAGGCAAATGCGGCGGCGGACGATAAGGTTGATATCTTCCTGTCAGAGACGGATTATGTAAATAAATATACAGATGCAGCGGCAGATGTTGCAATACCTCTTACGGATCTTGGAATTGACCCGGATACGGATCTGGCAGACCAGTATGCTTTTACAAAGGTAACTGCTTCGGATGAAAACGGTGTCCAGAGAGGTTCCACATGGCAGTGCTGCCCGGGACTGCTGGTTTACCGGCGCGATATTGCCCAGGATGTATTTGGCACAGACGATCCTGAAACAATCGGCGAAAAGGTAAAAGACTGGGATACAATTAAGGCGACAGCAGCGGAACTGAAGGCAAAGGGATATTATACATTTGCTTCCTATGCGGATACATTCCGTCTGTATGGCAACAGCATTGACGCACCCTGGGTTGCGCCCGGGGAAACTACTATTAAGGTTGACCAGAAGATTATGAACTGGGTCAGCGATTCAAAGGAATGGCTGGATGCAGGTTATCTTGACAGCACTGTAAAAGGGCAGTGGAATTCAGACTGGAATCAGGCAATGGGATCTGCGTCTAAAGTGTTTGCATTTCTCTTCCCGGCATGGGGAATTGACTTTACACTGAAACCAAACTGGGATGGCGGAGACGGCGCATGGGCTGTTACAAATCCTCCCCAGGAATATAATTGGGGCGGTTCCTATGTTCATGCATGTACAGGCACAGATAATCCGCAGCATGTGAAAGATATCATCCTTGCAGTAACTGCCGATAAAGATAATCTGCTTAAGATTTCTAAGGAAAAAACAGATTTTACCAATACCCAGAGCAGTATGAGGGAAGCGGCAACAGATGATGCAAACTTCTCATCAGAGTTCCTTGGCGGCCAGAATGCGTTTAAATATTTTGCCCCTGTTGCAGAAAATATTAAAATGGCTCCTCTTTCTGCTTATGACCAGGGATGCGTTGAACTGATCCAGAATTCCTTCAGCGATTATTTCCAGGGTATGGTTGACTTCGATAAGGCAAAGACGAACTTTGAAACTGCAATTAAAGAACGTTATCCGGAAATTACAGAAATTCAGTGGCCGGAATAATAATCTGTAGCTGCGGTGTACTTGCTGCACCGCAGCATAAAATTGGGAAAGGAGCCATGGTTTATGAAACAAAAACGTAAAAGCATTAGCTATTCAAAATGGGGTTACATATTTATTCTTCCGTTTTTTGTATGTTTTTTCATTTTTTCATTTATCCCGCTGGTGGATACAGTAAGATACAGCTTTTTCGAGTACTATCGTTCAGGACTTAAGGATATTGGACCTAACTTTGTAGGTTTGGAGAATTATGGAAGCCTGATAAAGTCGGATATGATTAAATATGCGGGAAATACCCTGGTATTATGGATTATTGGTTTTATTCCGCAGATTGTAATTGCGCTGCTGCTTGCCGCCTGGTTTGTGGATGCACGGCTGAAAATTCACGGGGTGCAGTTCTTTAAGGTAGTCATTTACCTGCCAAACCTGATTATGGCGTCGGCTTTTGCAATGTTGTTTTTCACGATGTTTTCCACAAATGGACCTATCAATTCGATTTTAATATCCAGAGGGCTGATTGATAGTCAGATTGACTTTATGGGGTCTGTTTTTGGAACAAGGTCGCTGGTCGGCCTGATGAACTTTCTGATGTGGTTTGGTAATACGACAATCATGCTGATGGCCGCAATTATGGGTATCAGCCCGGATATTTTTGAGGCATCTGAAATAGATGGCTGCAGCAGTGTGCGGAGATTCTTTTACATTACCCTTCCGCTGATACGTCCGATACTTGCTTATACATTGATTACATCCATTATTGGCGGACTCCAGATGTTTGATGTTCCACAGATTCTGACTAATGGACAGGGAAATCCCGACCGTACTTCCATGACACTGATTATGTTCTTAAACAGTCACTTAAAGAGTAACAACTATGGTATGGCAGGCGCATTGTCAGTCTATCTGTTCCTTGTCAGCGGATTCTTATGCTTCCTGGTATACCGGATGACTAATAATGAGGATATGGATAGTTCAAAGGCAGCGGCTAAAAAAGCAAAAGGCAGGAGGAAATAGCTATGAAAGGAAAAACACCAAACAGGATAAGGAGTATTTTTGCACATTTGGTACTTATTATTCTCTCATTTATGTGCTTGTTTTTCTTCTATATTCTGTTCATCAACGCAACACGCTCCCATGCGGATCTGCAGAAAGGGTTTTCTGCACTGCCCGGTAATTACTTTTTCCAGAATTTCATGAATGTGGCAAATGACGGGACATTCCCTATGCTCCGGGGAATTGTAAACAGCCTGGTTGTTTCGGGATGCTCCGCGGCAATCTGTACCTATTTCTCAGCATTGACCGCATATGGCCTGTATGCTTATGATTTTAAACTGAGAAAAATAGCGTTTACGTTTATAATGGCTATCCTGGTAATGCCGACGCAGGTTACGGCGATGGGATTTTTGAGACTGATTACGAAGATGGGGATGTATGATTCCCTGCTTCCGCTGATTATTCCATCGATTGCATCTCCGGCCGTATTTTACTTTATGTACAGCTATATGCAGTCATCCCTGCCATTGTCTCTTGTGGAGGCAGCCAGAATTGACGGGGCAAAAGAATTCCGTACCTTTAACCAGATTATCATTCCTATTATGAAGCCGGCCATAGCGGTACAGGCAATATTTACTTTTGTTGGCTCCTGGAATAACTACTTTGTACCGGCCCTGGTTATTCAGTCGAAGGATAAAATGACGGTGCCGATTCTGATTGCAATGCTCCGCGGCGCCGATTACATGAATTTTGACATGGGGAAAATATACATGATGATTATGGTGGCAATTGTACCGATTATTCTTGTTTATTTATTCCTTTCAAAATATATTATTGCAGGAGTAACCCTTGGCGGTGTTAAAGGATAGACGGGAGACCTGCATGCAGCAGACCGGACAATGAGGTTTTAATTCTATAGGGGAGATTTGGATTCCCGCAGGCAGCGGGCCAAATGGGCATGCCTGCATGAACATTTGGCGACTGCCGCGAGGATCGCATACCCCGCTGCTCTGCAGCGCTGCAAGATTGATGCCCGTTGCCAGCAGCGGGGGTGCTGAGTTAAATAAATGGCATCAGGCAGGAAATGACTACGGACTGGAAACATTCCAACTGGAACTGGAGTGAAGGTCCCGGTACTTCTTTGGGGTCATACCTGTAAAATCCTTGAACAATTGTATAAAATGGCTTTGTGAAGAGAAGGAAAGATAGTTAGCAATTTCAACCAGACTGTAATCGCAAAATTTTAAAAGATGCTGTGCTTTCTCTATCTTTTTTTCACGGACATAATCGCTTACGGAAACGCCTGTTTCTTTTTTAAAAAGACGTGACAGATAGCTTGCAGTCAGCCCGGTGTATTCTGCAAGGGTTTCGATGGTGATCCGTTCCTTGATATGGGCATAAATATAGTCAATGCAGTTAATTACTGGCTTTGACGTCCCGGGTTTCCTTCTCAGCAAACGCATTTTCCCTGTAAGATCTAAAACCATGCGGTCGTGAAGGTCAATAACCGCCTGGACAGTTTGCACATTATCGAGTTTTAAAATATAAAAATCGCTCAGCCGGAAAGCCTGTTCCAGTTCCATGCCGGATTCTACACAAAGTCTCGTTACAAATGCAGTTGTGATAACAAAATGATATTTCAGATTTACTACCGGGTCACGGGAGAGGATTCCAACCCCTTCGGTCTCGGCAAATTTCTTTTGCTTACAGTTTTGGCGTACAAAGTCAATATCTCCCGAACTGACAGCATGAAAAAAAAGCTGTTCGTCACTTAAGGGCCTGTGAAACTTCTCCTCTTCATTATCTATTGCTTCCTGAATATACCATTCCTGTAGTAATCCCATGTTTAATATTCCTCCAACAGAACAACTTATTTAAGCAGAAATACTATATCATGAATTTGACATTTTTGCAATGAATTTACCTTGCCGGCATCTGGAAGCCCGCAAGCGCCCTGTTCAGATAGTCGTTAAATGGTTTCATGATTCGGAAAAGTTCCGCTGCATTTGCAAGAAATGCTTCTGCGTCGATTAGTTCTTCATCCTTTAACGGGTATTCCAGATACCAGCTCTTATATTTCAGATATTCCGCCTGAGGGTGTTCTTTCTCATATCCCGCAGGAACATTTTTTAATGCCGTTCCCTGTACAGCAAAATATTTTTCAAACTCTGGATTATGTATAATCTTTTCCCATTCTTCGCCATTCTGGACAATATAATCCCGTATCATTGTTGTTGCGTCCTTGAACATATCTGCAAATAGGCCGCCGCCTAAAAAGGATTGTCCGCCGGGCTTTATCATCAGATAATATCCGACAGGGACTGGCAGTTTCCCTTCCGGGGAAATATGGGCCCGGAACGCAGGGTTATAAGGAGATTTGTCATGGCTGAAACGGGTATCCCTTACTATCTTAAATGTAAGGTCTTTGGGATTGTTATGTAAAATACTGCTGTCAAATTTTCCGATTTCCAACATCAAAGCCTGCAGCAGTTCTTCAAACTCTGCATTTGCTCTCTTGTAATCTTCCTTGTTGGCATGATACCATTCACGGTTGTTGTTTACACTTAATGCTGACAAGTAATCAATTATTAACTGTGTATTCATGGCTGTCATCTCCTCTGCGAATTCTGTATAATGGAAAGCTGCGTGGAATCTAAAAACTCCTGTATCAGATGTTTCGTGCGCTGGGGAGACTGGTAGGGTTTACAGAATGAAAAATCCTGTGATAAATCGTCAATCTCTTCCATAGCTTTTTTCATATCGAGTACAGTTTGAATGGGAATTTCCGTGGCTGCTGTATAATCCAGATGCAGTGGGTTTATCCTGTGGCTTTGTATCGCATAATTCACTCTGTCTTTGCATTTGCATCTGCCGCTTCCATATTCTCCGCAATACTGTCCAAGAAAGTCCGCCATCTTTTTGCGTATCCGGGAAAGCCGCTGACGGTACGCTTCCGGGGTCATTCCCAAAATATCCCCTGCAATGCGGCTGTCAACTTTAAACATTGTACCCAATATGAAGATACACCTGCTTTCCGTATCAAGGCATTGCAGCATCACGTTGGTACAGGACATTTTCAGTTCCTCTGCCAGAATATCCTTTTCCACATTCTGCGTTAAATCCGGCACATCCTGTATTTTCCCGTTTTCTATGTCATCTCCATAATACTCAAAACTTAACGGATAATGGGCAAACATATGCTTCCTGTAATTTTTCAGATGATTTAAAGCAATGCTGAATACCCAGGTTGTAAAGGAACTGTCACCTCTAAAAGAGGAAAGATGTGTAATCATTTTCAGCAGGATATCCTGTGTGGCATCCTCCGCGTCTGCAAATGTGCCCAGCATCCGCAAAGATAAATTGAATACAATATCCTGCACACCTGTGACCAGGGTTTCAAGGGCTTTTTTATCCCCTGCTGTGGCTTCACTGACTAAAGCCTGTAATTCTTCATTCTTTGTTTTATTCATAAATTTATACCTCCTGTTTAATTAGACAAAGTTCTTTTGTCTGTGTGACAGAAAATATTTATATCATTCTGGTTTTTTGTGGCATTTTAGCATGTGGTTAAAATCTGCCAAATTAGGAACTTAATGATATATGCCTGGCCGTCACAGAAAAAGGGTATCTGCTGGAAGATTAAGAAGGTCATGAAATTTTATCACAGGAGAAATATCAGGATATGCGAAGACAGTTCCGGAAAAGCGGCGGCAGACTGCCGCATGGAACGGCGATAACAGAATAATGGAAAAGCTTTATTTTAACAGCAATCCCAATTATAGGCAACTTTGGAAAAATCCCTCTTCTTTTCACTCCGTGACCAGTAACATGCAAAAATCCATCGAAAATTGCCTTCGGCA
>CAMWUN010000038.1 GCA_947177425.1 uncultured bacterium | reverse complement strand
GAATCACTTTCTTACGACCAGCGCAGTAAATGCGCAGGTCTGTGTAAACAGTAACTATTTACGCCCGAAGCTGTCAGAATGACTTTCCATTCAGTATAACGCTCTTTCTTGTATTATCAAATGCCGTTTAACTGATAATATCATTATAGCAGTTGCTTCATAAGGTGTAAAGTCTATTCCCCAACTGTCACTTGTAGGAATCCGGCAGTTGCTATATAATAGGAAGGAAAACAGGCAGAAAGGAGTATAACCATGGCTTTTGACGGAATTACAATAGCGGCTGTTGCAAAGGAGTTAAGGGACAATCTCACCGGAGGAAGGATTTATAAGATTGCCCAGCCGGAAAGTGACGAGCTGCTGCTTACCATAAAGACCCAGGAAGGACAGAAGCGTCTTCTCATTTCAGCAGGGGCTTCCCTTCCTCTTATTTATCTCACAGAAGGAAACAAACCCAGCCCCATGACTGCGCCGGGGTTTTGTATGCTGTTGCGCAAACATTTACAAAACGGAAGGATTACAGATATTACCCAGCCCGGATTAGAGCGTATCCTTCATATCCACATCGAACACTTGAATGAAATGGGGGATTTGTGCCGCAAACGTTTAATCGTTGAAATCATGGGCAAACACAGCAATATTATTTTTGTCAATGACGGGGATATGATTATTGACAGTATCAAGCATATTTCCGGCATGATAAGTTCCGTCAGGGAAGTGCTTCCGGGACGGGATTATTTTATCCCCATGACACAGGACAAACAAAATCCCCTGTTAGTGGATTTCCCTCTATTCCAAAAAATAATGACAGAAAGAAACATGCCTGTGTACAAAGCGCTTTACAGCCATTTCACCGGAATTTCCCCCCTGGTTTCCCAGGAAGTCTGTTACCGGGCCGGAATAGACGGCGATTCCTCCACCGCTTTTTTTATGGAGACGGCGGAAGGTTCTGATGCGCTGAAAAAGCTTTATGAAGTGTTTTCCGGGATAATGGTTCAGATAAAGGAAGGGGATTTCCAGCCGGCAATCGCTTATGAGAAAGGCGCTCCCACAGAATATGCCGCCATCCCCCTTACCATGTACAATAAAGACAGCCGCAGGGAGTTTGATAGTATCAGCCGTTTATTAGAACAATATTATGCGGAAAAAAGCATTGTCACACGAATCCGCCAGAAATCTGTGGATTTGCGCAGGATTGTCCAGACAGCCCTTGAGCGGAACGTGAAGAAATATGACTTGCAGATACGGCAGATGCAGGATACAGAAAAAAAGGACAAGTATAGGATATATGGAGAACTTTTGAATACCTACGGATATGAAGCGTCCCCCGGCGCAAAATCCCTGGAAGCCCTGAATTATTATACGGGCGAAATGATTACCATTCCTCTTGACCCTCTCCTTACGCCTTCCGAAAATGCAAAAAAATATTTTGATAAATACGGCAAGCTGAAACGCACTTATGAGGCTTTATCTGCTCTCACAGCACAGGTAAAGGAAGAAATTGACCATCTGGAGTCTATCCAGACCGCTCTTGACATTGCCCTTCTGGAGGAGGATTTGGTTCAAATCAAAGAGGAACTGATTGAAAGCGGCTATATCCGCAGAAAAGGCGGCGGAAAAAGAGTAAAAATCACCAGCAGGCCCTTCCATTACCTAAGCAGTGACGGCTTTCACATTTATATAGGAAAGAATAATTACCAGAACGATGAACTCACCTTTAAGTCTGCTTCTGGCAGCGACTGGTGGTTTCATGCCAAAGGGATTCCCGGCTCCCATGTGATCCTGAAAACGGAAGGCAGATCCCTTCCCGACACCGCTTTTGAGGAAGCCGCCCGGCTCGCAGCCTACTATTCCAAAGGGCGGGAGCAGGATAAAGTTGAAATTGATTACACGGAAAAGAAAAATGTGAAAAAACCTAACGGAAGCAAACCGGGATTTGTGGTCTACTATACCAACTATTCCATGATGATCGACCCGGATATTTCCTCCTTAGAGCAACTTGACTCTTAGGTCTTTCACAGCGGCGGCCTGTTATCCGGGCTGTATGCTCTCCGGCCGCCGCTTTCTGACATTCAGCTTTTGCCTTTACATCATCGTATCATCCTTAAGAACCTGCGCCAGACTGATTTTGCGGACATTTCGCCACGCAAGAGAATAAGCCAGTGCCACTGACCCTAAAACAGCCAGCATGAAAACAGCGACTGGAATAAAGGGGGCCTCTGCCAGAAATTCTCCTGCGGCAAGATAACTCATTTTCAGCATATACCCCACTGCCGCAGCTGACAGGAAAAGGGCCGGCAAAACTGGACGCACTGCCAGAACCAGCGCCTCAATGCAGAACATTTTTTTGATTTCCTTCGGGGTCATTCCCACTGACATATACCTTGCAAACTCTCTTTTCCTTTGATGCACAAATCCCATTGTATTGGAAAACACATTGCCAATGCCAATCACCGCAAGCAGGACGCAAAAACCTCCAAATATAGCCATCATTCCCTGTATCTGCTTATCATTCGTTTCATATTCCTGAATACGGTTTTCAAATTCTGCGGTATATTTCTGACTGACGAGCTGATTTATCTCTCTTTGCAGTGTATCCAGTTCCTCCAATGTCACATTTTCCCTGCCAAGGACACGAATGTAAATATCTTCCTCCATTCCCCCTGCCTGTCTTTTGATTTCTTTCCATAAAGACACCGGCATAAAATGCACCAGTTCATAATAATCAATGGATGCATACTCCTCCCTTAAAACAGGAACTTCCTCTGTATATGCCAGAATAGGAACCTCTGCTGTCATTTCTTCATTACCTGACTGCCTTAAAACACTTACAGCGTTTTCACCATTGTCAGGTTCTTTTATATAAGGCACAAAATCAGGATGCCTGAAATCAGGATTTGTCACGTCACATATCTGGTTTCTTATCACCGCCCCATCGATTCGAGGCGCAATGCCAATCTGCTCACAATAAGCCAAAAAGCTGTTGTCGTCCAGTATCACAACTGGGGCATTTACCAGCCATCCGCCATCAACTTGCGTTACATAATTTCCGGAAGCATGGGAAAAACCGCCGAAGGATTTCATCTCCCCGCTCATCTCTTCCTCTGAAATAATTCTCTTTGCCGCTGCCTTTTGATACACTACAGCATTTCTCACACCGGTAAGTTCCCCAACTGCTTCTGTTTCATCAAATGCATCCAGTTCCGTATCCTTAACTGTCACTATGATATCCCAGGCATCCTTATACCTTTCAAAGTAAGTTTCCTTTGTACTGATTCCTGAAAGTGTGAAGAAACACTGCATGATTGTAAATGCCATAAAAGAAAATATCAGGGACAGCGATGCCGTCCGCAGGGCTCTCTTCTGGGCTGCCAGTGCATTTTTGGCCAGTTCCCCTTCCATTCCAAACAAAAGAGTAAGGATGGGGGCTTCCTTCTTGCGGTTTAACTGCAGTTCCCCTGTGTTTTTAATTGCCTCAAGGGGTGTCACCCTGCTTAATTTTCTGGCTGGCAGCCACGCAGAAATCCATATAGTTATAACTGTTAAAAGCAGTGTCACTATCAGGACCAGCGGATGATAACCTGGAACCGATTTATGCCGGCCCGGAATATTGTCTTCAAGCAATATATTTAATAGCTGTATCAGTCCCATGCTGCCTGCAATTCCAAGCAGGTTTCCAGCCAATACCGGTAATGCACAAAGAACTGCCGCTTCATGCAAAAGACACGCCCGGATTTGCTTTGGTGTAGCGCCAATACTGGAGAAAATACCAAACTGATGGATTCTTGCGTTCATGGATACTGAAAAAGAATTGTGTATAATCACAATCAGCGAGAACGACGCCAGTGCCATTATCAGTATGAACATCGGAAATATTAGTCTTGGCGCAGTATCTTCTTCATCGCGAATCAGATACATTGCCAGAAGTTCGTAATTATAAATAATCTTTTCCGGTGAAATCTCAATCAGTTCTGCTATACGGTGTGTATCGGAAAAAACTACTCCATAATCATCAAAATAAATATCGGCTGCCATTTCCGCCCCTTTGCTTTCCTTTTCATTACGATAGGCCGGCCCGCCAAAAGAAGCAGCATTTGTAACCACCACATCTTTTACACTGGCAAAATTTTTTATGGCTTCCAGGTCTTCCTTATCAAACTCTCCTATGATCCTGCTCTGCCAGCCGCCTTCTTCCCGCTCGATCCTCTCGACCTCATATTTCCATGCGTTATAAAATAACCCGCACAGCAATGATAAAAGCAAAGCTGAAATAAAAGCTGAGAGTCTTACAGAGAAGCTGGATGAACGATTGTTTTTAATATAATCTGCTGAATAATCTTTCCACATAGCCATTTGCTGTCATATTTATGACAACGCTTTCACCTCCCGCCGTTCATCACTGATAATCCGCCCATCCTCAACAGTTATAATCCGGTCTGCTTCCAGGGCTGTCTTTTCATCATGGGTAATCAGCAAAATCGTCTGCTCCAGATTGCGGTTAGAGAGTTTGAGCATATCAATAATTTCTTTTGAATTTTTCTGATCCAGATTTCCCGTAGGTTCGTCTGCCAGAAATAGTGCCGGACGGTATATCAGAGAGCGTGCAATCGCAACCCTTTGCTGCTGTCCGCCTGATAACTGGTTCGGCAAAGCATCAAGCCGATCAGAAATACCAAGGGAACTGACAATTTTTTCAAAATATTCCTTATTTGGTTTTTTCCTGTCAAGTGCAAGCGGCATAAGTATATTTTTCTGCACGGTAAGGGTGGGAATCAGGTTATAAAACTGATACACCAGCCCCACCTTTCTGCGCCGGAAAATTGCCGCCTGTGTCTGATTCAACTGTGAAAGTTCTGTTCCATCTATGGTTACTTTCCCTTCTGTGGGCTTGTCTACACTGCCCAGAATATGCAGCAGAGTAGACTTTCCCGAGCCGGATGCCCCGATAATTGCCACAAATTCCCCCTTACTGACTGACAAATCAATTCCATTAAGCGCCTCTACCTGATTGCTTCCCGAGCCGTATATCTTTCTGACTCCCTCGCATCTTAATATCTCCATCATTTTTCCTCCTTCACCTGCAGTACCTTCCAGGCATAATGGTATACCCTTTTGGTATTTACCTGTGCATATGGGGGACTGCTCCCCACAGTTTTTACAATTTACAGTATAGCAGACGAAAGTTACAACTCAGTGACTGTAGAAACGGATTTCAAAAAGGGCGCCGCCTTCCGGTTTATTTTTGGCCCGTATGGTTCCGTTCTGGCGTTCAATAATCTCTTTTGCCAGGGCTAATCCGATTCCAATGCCTCCATCACTGGCATTCTTCCCCCGGTAGAACCGTTCAAAGAGATGTGGAATATCCTCTTTTGCAAACCCTTCTCCTTCATCCCAGATAAGAATTTCCGTATATAAGGGATTCTGCCCGTATGAGCAATGGATGGGGCCCCCATTGCTGTGTTCCATACAGTTTTTCATCAGATTCATCACCGCCTCCATGGTCCAGTCCAGGTTAACAGTTACCATCATTTCACCCAGTTCCGGTATATCGGCAAAAGTGCCATAACTGGCAAACAATTCCTGCAGGTTGTCTGCAGCAAGGACAAGTATGGTAAAAACATCTGTATCATTCTTTTGCAAAAGTAATGCCCCGGCATCGATCCGGGATAATACCAGCAGGGCTTCCTCCAGATGAGAAAGCCGTAAAAGCTGTTTTCCCACCTGTTCCAGATGATTTGCCATGGGGCTTAAAGTATTGCAGGATGAGCCTGATGGTTTGTCAGCGAAGTCCTGTTTCATCATCTGAACCGACAAAGAAATGGCCGTTATCGGCGTTTTTATCTGATGGGCAATATTGGACAGATTTTCCGCAAAACCATTTTTTGCCTGTACCGCCGCATCTTTCGTGTGATAGAGAAAAGTCACAGTTTTGTATATTTCATCTTCCAGCTTAGAAAAGTCATCCTCACCTGAAACGGCGGGAAGGACTGCTTTGCCAGTATTAACCTGTTCCAGATAATCTGCTAAAGCCCGAATCCGCATGGCTTCAATTTTATTGCGGTACAAAAAAGTAAAGAGAAAAAGAAAAACTCCTGTCAGAACCCCTGCTGTCAAAAATAAAAAATTTTGCCTGTAAGCCGGACCTGCAAAATCAGATATACGGTATCCCAAAGTTGATAAAAAACCATCCTCCGCTTTTGCCCCGGTATTTCCGCCTGTATATTCTTTAAGCGTAGCAGAAATAACTTTTTTTGTTTCCGGCGCCTGCTCCGCCACCTTCCCACAAATAGCGCTTAACAGTTCAAACTGGATTCTGCTATAATGGTAAGAAACAAGCATGACAGAAATTGCACAGGCAATCAGACTGGTGGATAATACAAAGCCAATCACAACGAAACAGTTTTTCCGTCCACTCATATAGTATCCTCCATACGATAGCCTACACTTCTGACTGTTTTGAGACACTCCGGCTGGCTAAGCTTATCCCGCAGCCGCTTCATGGTAACTGTCAGGGTGTTGTCATTTACATAATTTCCATTCACATCCCATACCTGCTCCAAAATTTTTTCTCTGGTAACAGTCCTTCCTTTGTTTTGCATCAAATACAAAAGAAGCTGATATTCGGCCACGCTTAAATTTATTTCCTCTAAATGGCAGGAAACCGTCCGGCGGTTTACGTCAATCATGATTCCGTCACAGGAAAGATACTGCTTAGACACATTTCCAGTCCTGCGCAGTAATGCCAGGATCCGGGAGTGCAATACTTCCAGTTCAAAGGGTTTGACTACATAGTCGTCAGCGCCGTTTTGAAAACCGGAAACAATATCGCTGGAATCTCCCCGGACTGTAAGGAAAATAATGGGCAGTTCCTTCCAGTTGCCCCGAATCCACTGGCACATACTGTCTCCCCGTCCATCCGGCATATTCCAGTCCAGTAAAACAAGGGCAGGCACATGCATTTTTAAAGCCTGCACTGCCTGTGCAAGGGTCGCACATATCGTCACCCTGAAATCTTTTTGTTCCAGATATTCTTTTACAGCGCTTGCAATATCAGGATCGTCTTCAATATAATATAAATCAGCCATAGTCGGTTTCCGCCTTTTCTTTTTATTATAGCAGAAAAAGGTTACAGTTTTGTGACTGTTCCTTTTCTATAGCAGGCAAAATATCTTTGCAAAAAACAACGGACAGCACGCTTCACAGGCCAGCTTATGGCATTTGGAAAAACGGCCCAGCCGAAGCTGCGCCGTCTCCCCTGACTCACCTATAAAATGCCATGGTGCTTAAAGTGTTCCTCCTGTAAACAGGCTCCTCACATGATCCACTTCCTCCTGTGTTGCCTTTGCGGCAGGCACATAGTAAGATTTTTCCCTTGCTATCTGGTACAGTTCTTCCTGTGACTTTTCACAAGTATTGCGGAACTGTTTTAAAGTCTGTTTCAGTTCCTTGTCCTCTGTCTGCGCGATCATTTCCCCAAAACGCACCAGTTCCCCATTGATACCTGTCAGTGTATCCGCTACCATTGTCTTTTCATTCATCTGCATCTTCCTTACCTCCTACTGCAAAAACTTCATCAACTGAGTCTTGTTTTCCATTGCTGATTTTGCCCCTTTTTCAAAGAACTGCTTAATCTCTGTATCTGTTGCACAGGATGCATATTCCTTCATTTTGCAGTGTGTTACATCATAACCGCCGATTAAGTGACGCAGGTTCTGTAAATCCAGTTCTGATAAATTTGCCATGATAATACCTCCTGAAAATATTGTCTTATGCGACGGTATTATTATTTCCAGAAGGCTTTATTCTATGCGGTCGTTCAAATTCCATTTTTATTTAATTTTTTGATCTTTTAATTTAATCATCCAGCCAGTAATCCTCGTCCTCTTCCGCTGTCTCCTTCATAGCCGGACGGCTGTCTGCTTCCCGGGTTTTCCAAGTGGGTATTTCTGTTTCCCTGTCAGACACATCTTCCCGCTCTGTTTCCCTGCCTGGCACAGCTTCCCATTCAGTCAGGCGCTTTCCTCCTGCCTGTGCATTTTTCTCTTTTGTGGCTGTGTTTTCCCCGGCTGCTTTCTTTTTGCTGGAAGAAGTTTTATTCTTTTTCGCGCTTTTTTTACCGGATTTGTCTTCTTCTGTTTTCATGATTCCAAATTTCTTTGCAATTCCAATCAGCATATAGCCTTTCGGCATACCCTGCATTTCTTCCTCTGTCACTGCCTTCCAGCGGATGACCAGGACAAAGTAAATCATTCCGCCCACTGCAATGGCTGCCGCCAGTGATATGATATTAATTTTGCAGAGGTAATATAATCCCTGATATACCCCATAGGCAACCGCTCCCATAACAATAGAGGCGCCTATAGGCCGTAAAAAGGTCTTATCAGCTTCCTGTCTGTACTTCAGATGACGGCGCACGGAAATCTGGTTCAGCATACATAACAGGAAGGAATACAGTACTGTTGCAAAAACATAATAGTAAAGACTATATTTAACATCCATAAACAGCATCATTGCAATCATTACCCCTGCGTGGATAATCACCGCCGCCGATGCATTGACGATAGGAGTCTTCATCTTTCCTATAGACTGTAAGATTGCCTGGGTGAGAGTTGACAATGCATAAAATACAATACTTACCGCCATGCATGTCAAAAGAGCCGATGAAATTTCAAGGGTGTCAGGCTGATGGAATATCACCATCATGATGGGTTTAGCCAGCACACCTATCCCCACTGCGCAGGGAATGGAAATCAGCATGGTCACTTTCACCGACTTGGCCACCTTCCTGCGCACGCCGCCAAGACGGCCCTTCACAAAATCGCTGGAAATCCCCGGTATCAGCGCAGTTGCCATGGACGAGGCAAGGGCAATGGGGATATTGGAAATTTTAGTCCCCTTGGACACAGAGCTTAAGTCCGTGGCAACCAGCGCTTCCTCTATCTCTTTCACTTCCATCATAATATTCTGGTAAATCGTGTTGTCCAGAAAGTTATTGATATTGTAAATGCCAGTGCTGATGATAAAAGGAGTAACCACCATCAGAATCATTTTAAAGATATCTCCATAGGATTCATCTGTATGGGTCGTATCCTTTTCCACCCGCTTCTTAATCGTCCCCCTGTTCAGCCCATAAACAGCCAGCATAAATAAAAGGCCTGCCAGCACCCCGGCTCCTGTTCCCAGGGTCCCTCCTGCTGCGCCATAGGAAGCAACGGTAGTGGTATCTTTCCCCTCCGCCATCTGCACCAGCATATAGGCCATGCCGATGCTTGCCGCCGCGTTGACAATCTGCTCCATAATCTGGGATACGGAAGTCTGGAGCATCGTCTTATGGGCCTGGAAATACCCACGCAGCACACCCAGAATACCGCTGAAAAAAATGGTCGGGGCAAGTATCCTAAGAGGCAGGATGGCGCTTTCCATCTTCACCAGAATCCCCGCTCCAAAAAACACAAATAAGCTGGCAATACCACCTACTACCAGCACATAAATAAAAGCGCAGCAAAAAATTCTGTGCGCATTCCGATATTCCCTTGTTGCCAGCCTCTGGGCAATTACCTTAGAAACTGCGGAAGGGATACTGTAGGAGGATACCAGCAGGACAATGCTGTATGCATAGTAAGCACTGTTGTAGTATCCATTCCCCTCATCCCCGATAATCATAACCAGAGGCGTATTGTAGAGAAGCCCTATAATGCGGCAGATGATTCCGGCTGACGCCAGAATCCCCGCCTGCAGTATAAAACTGTCTTTCTTTTCATTGTTCGGCATTGCTGCTACGCTCCAAAACTTCTATCCAATCAGCCAGTCGTACATCTCCTGATATTTGGCCGCTGAAACATTCCATGAGAAATCCGCTGCCATGCCCCGGTCCACAATCTTATTCCATTCCCGTTTCTTATCATAATAAACCTGCTCCGCATAGCGGATGGTTCCCAGCATTTCATGGGCATTATAATTTACGAACGAAAATCCTGTTCCAGTGCCTTCATATTCGTTGTAAGGCTGCACGGTATCTTTCAGTCCCCCTGTCTCCCTTACAATGGGAACCGTGCCGTAGCGCAGACTCATAAGCTGGCTCAGGCCGCAGGGTTCAAATAAGGAAGGCATCAGGAAAGCGTCACATGACGCATAAATTTTATGGGACAATGCTTCTGAATAATATATGTTTGCCGATACTTTATTATTATACTTCCAGTCAAAATGCCGGAACATATTTTCATACCGTTCCTCCCCGGTACCAAGCACCACTATCTGAACATTGTCCTGACAGAGTTCATCCATAATATAGGCAATCAAATCAAAGCCTTTCTGGTCTGTCAGTCTGGATACAATTCCAATCATAAATTTCCGGTCATCCTGTTCCAGGCCCAGTTCCGCCTGAAGGGCGCGTTTATTCTTAATCTTTTCCTTGCGGAAGTTCATTGCATTGTACTTATGCTCAATATATTTATCTGTCTCCGGGTTAAATTCTTCGTAATCAATACCGTTCACGATTCCCCTTAAGGAATTGCTGCGCGCCTGCATCAGACCGTCAAGCTGTTCCCCGTAAAATTGTGTCTTGATTTCGTCTGCATAGGTGCTGCTCACAGTGGTAATTGCGTCTGCATACACCAGGCCGCCCTTTAACAGGTTGGCATCCTTGTAAAGTTCCAGCTTATCCGGGGTAAAATAGTAGCCCGGAAGTCCTGTGATATCCTGTACTTCCTTTACGCTCCATTTTCCCTGGAATTTCAGATTATGAATGGTCATAACCGACTTGATCCCCCGGTAGAAATCGCTTCCCTGGAAACGCTCTTTTAAATAGACCGGAACCAGTCCCGTCTGCCAGTCATGGCAGTGTATCAAATCAGGACGGAAATCAATCACAGGCAGAATCGACAAAGCAGCCTTAGAGAAAAATGCATACTTTTCAATTTCAAACAGCGCATTGTCGCTGTAAGGCCTGAAGCCGTTAAAGAACATTTCATTGTCGATAAAATAATACTTTACGCCTTCAACCTCTGCATACATAATGCCTACATACTCATTTTTCCAATGGAAATCCATATAAAAATGAGTAACATAACTCATCTTGTCCTTCATCTCCTGTGACATACAGGTATATTTGGGGAGAATGACCCTCACGTCAAAATACCGCCTGTCTATACACTTGGGAAGAGAACCCACTACATCAGCCAGCCCTCCTGTCTTTATAAATGGAACACCTTCTGATGCGACAAAAAGAATCTTTTTCATCACAAACCCTCCAGTAATTATTATTATAGAGTATTATACAACATTCAACCGTCCAATAAAAGCAAAATTTGCAAAATAATAGAGCCGCCTTAAGGCAGCCCTTATATTTTTACGTTTTTTAACGGTACTGAAGCCGGATTTTATCGGCAATAAGCGCAATAAATTCAGAATTGGTAGGTTTTCCTTTTCCGGTATTGATGGTGTACCCAAACATGGCATCCAGCGTTTCCATTCTGCCCCTGTTCCACGCCACCTCAATCGCATGCCGGATTGCCCGTTCCACACGGCTCGCTGTAGTCTGATTCTTTCTGGCGATGGTCGGATACAGAACTTTGGTTATGGAGCCGAGCATCTCCGGGTCTTCCACGGACATCATAATGGCTTCCCGTAAATACTGATATCCCTTTATATGCGCAGGAACGCCAATCTCATGAATCATATCTGTTACGTCTTTTTCCAGGTTGTAGCTTAACTTCTTGTCCGATTCTGTCCTGTCCTCTTCTGCAAAAGAAGAATGATTGCCGGACGGGACTGTTATCATAATCTGGAATTCCCTGTCCATATGTATCAGTTCTCCCAAGATTTTATATACCCGTTCCGGATCCTTAACCGCCGACAAATTTAACTGTTCCATCATGTTCCCTCCATCTTTTTCACAAATATTGCTATGAATCTATTATAAAGAACATGATACGCCGCTTCAACTGTCATTCATCGCACGATTTTTATTCAATCGTTAGGTCTTTTGTAAAATCTTCCCGTAATATGCTCGGTCTTTACCGTATTAATAAACGCCTGCCCGTCAACTTCCCTTATTCTGGACACAACCTTACGGATTTCATCGCTTCCCACCACGGAATAAAGCATGTTACATTCATGCTTCCTAAAGCATCCTGTCCCCTTAAATAAAGTGGCGTCATGATTGGTGATATCCCTGATAGATTCGTAAACCTCATCGGGTTTCTGGGTGATGATGAACAGCGTCTGCTTCTGGTACCGTTTATAAATAAAATGCAGAACCTGAGTGGAGGTAAACTGGAATATAATAGAGTAAAGGGCTTCATTCCAGTCGAACAGTCCTCCCGCAATCAAAAGAACAATCACATTGGCCGCAAAAATATAGTTCCATGTATCTATTCCGTATTTTTCTGAAAAGAAAATGGCGATAAAATCCGTCCCCCCGCTGGTGGCGTCAGCGAACAGGCACAGACTTATGGCAAATGCATTGATAATCCCCCCGAATACGCAGACCAGAAGAATATCGTCCGTGACCGGATAGCCGGGCAGTATATCTGTCAAAATGCCCGAGAGAACAATCATAAGACAGGAATATCCGGTAAATTTTTTCCCGATAAACTTAAAGCTGATAAACACCGGGATGGAATTGAGCAATAGATTGACCAGTGTAAAAGGAATCTGTATCCCGAAGAATTCCACCCCTATCTGCTGGATCAGCAGGGTAAGCCCGTTAAAGCCGCCGGGAATTAAGTTTCCCGCCCGGATAAAGCTTTTAATATTCATGGCCATGATACAGGCAGCCGCCACTACCAGGAAAAATCTTTTAAGTTCTCTTGTCGCTGTGTTTTCATTCTTCATCTTACCGATACTCCATCCTTACTTCCAGTTTTCCCTCTTTGGCCGTAACTTTTGCCATGCTTCCCGTAACTAAGGGCATCATGGGAGGGAGATGTCCCAGATCCACATCCATCATCACCGGAACCTTATGCCTGCGCGCTGTGGGAAGCACTGCCTCATACTGGTCAAGCCCCATCATCTCCTGCCCGTGGCACAGGGGCCTGCCAAAGAGGAAGCCTTTTACATACCGGAACCATCCCGCCTGCTCCATCTGCCACATGGCTCTTCTAATGCCGAATACATTTAAATCGCAGGCTTCCAGAAACCAGATAAAGCCGTCCTCTTTGTATTTGTCTGTGAACTCTTTTACCTTGTCGAATTTTGTACCCGTCAGATTCACCAGACAATCCATACATCCCCCAATCAGACGGCCTTCCATGACCCCGCTTCTGCTTTCTTCCATGGGGATGTCTCCGTCCCGTAGTTCCTCTCTGCCGGATGCATCTGCCAAAGAATTTTCTTCCGTTCTTATTCCGCCGGCATCAGGTTTCTCTATCTGTGGAATATAAACTTTAAGGGCAAGATCTTCCGTACAGTTATAAGACAGAAGGGGATGTTCTTCATCCTTTAATTTTTCCTTCTCCCACTTTTCATAACTTTCCATCAGACATTTTTTCCCCGTAATAAGTTCCACCGCATCCCTCACAGACACATGCCACGGCTCCATGCCAAAAACACACCCGCAGGGCCCATAAATAGATGCTGTATCACAAATGGTAGCCAGCAGGAAAGTCATGTTGGTATTGTCGGAATAGCCCATAAACCACTTGGGAGCGCCCTGCTTTATGGCATCAAAATCCACATGCTCCAGAATTTCACACATAAGTTCCCCGCCGCCGCAGGAAATAAGCACATCATTCTTATGGCTTAAGTAATAACCGGTCAGTTCCTGTGCGCATTTTTCCGGAGTATTGCTGATGCCTGTCCCTGACGCTTCAAAGCAGTTAGGCCCCAAATCCACGCTGTATCCCATTTCCTTCCACTTATTTATGGCATTTTCAAATGCCGTTCTGTAAGGTTCTCCTGCACACCCGAAGGAGGGCGCTACGAATCCCACAGTGCCTTTTTCCTTTAAAAATTCAGGATATCTCATTTTATTTTTCCTTTCTAAAGCAATCCACTTACTGACTGCGCAGCCTCTTCTGACGCCAGCCAGTCAATCTGTTCCGAAAACTCTGCCAGCAGTTGTCCAAGCGACCCCACTGCAAGGGGCGCCTTAAAGATCGGGAAACCATCTAAATACCCCATACGGAAAAAATTCCCCCCATCGTCAACTGTATCAGCAAACTGAAACAGCGGGATATTTCCCCAAAACATGCCGCTGTACATTGCCTGAACCAGCAAATCCGTCTGAAGACAGTCTGTAAACGCCTCTTTTGTCTGGCAGCATTTTATACATAAATCATCTACAGCCTCTTCAAATGCATAGCCCAGAATAATTTCTATCTGGCTGCTGTCAGTGCAGGAACTTACGATGTCATGCATATAGGTATAAAATCCTGATGTGTGGACAGGAACAACTCTGTAAAAAAACGGCTGTTTCCTCAAATCGGTATAGTAACGTTCCAGTTCTTCTTTATGCATCTGGCAACGCTCAGCAGCATGGGAAAATCCCTCCAGGATAAAAGGTCCAAAAACCCTTAAGGGCTGGATATGCCCTTCCACCAAAAATGTGGCATTTTCCCTTATTTTCTCACTAAAAGCTGCCGCAATCCGCGCAAGATTATCGTTTGCTATGGATTTCTTTTTTATCAGACTGGATAAAAGAGAACATTCCAAATCTATTATAACAGGCCCTTCTGACGTAGCCATAATATTTTCCGTATGGAGGTCGTCAATGCCAAACAATTTTGAAAAACACAGCAACGCTCCAAATTTCAGGAAATAGCCTTCCGCCTGCGCCCTGTCCATTTCTTCTGCATGTAAGGCAAACTGCATAAGCCCTGTATAATCGGGAAGCAGATAAATGCCTAAAACAGGCAGCCTGAACTGTTCATCCAAAAAACTGTTAAAGAAGGACAATGTTTCCATAATCAGACAGTCCAGCCTCATATCCCGGGGCTTATATACAAAATTTCCTTTCGCATTTTCAATAATATAGGGAATTTTACCCTTGCCGTGCATATCGCCTGTCGTTGGCACCATATTCTCTTCCGTAATGCGGCATCCTGCAGGCAGGCGGACATTGGTAAGCATTTGTCTGATATTCCGGAATCCTTCCATATAGATACCTGCCCGCCTAAAAAAGAAATCCACGAACTTTCCTGCATTAATCTGCTCCCCGCCGTCTGCTGTCACATAATTGCCCAACTGGAACAAATATTCCAATACCTTATGCGTGTTCTCTCCAAAGCATTCGTAAATTCCGGCCGCACAGTCCAGCAGGTATATAGCCTGCTGCTGGTTCTTGTATACAAAATAGAAAAAGGTATATGGCCCTTCTCCTATGTAATCGAATTCCGGTTTTATACAGACCTGCATCAGTTCCCTGTGCAGACGGGCTAAGGTTTTGTACTGTGTATAGTCGTGTATGCTGTCCAGCAGTACCAGTATGCCGCCTCTGGACATTCCGGTCTGTTTCTTCATATAAAAACCTTTTAATAAAGTAAATTCATTTTCTACACTTTTGCACGTAATATAGGAATGAAGAGGCCACTCTATTCTGGAATTCAGTCTGCTGATGGCTGAAATATATGCCGCCAGGTCTTCGTCACATGCATCTGTTGCCCTATACATATATTTTCTCCCTTATCACTTTTTCATTTGCTGATTATAGTGTTTCTTTTGCATCTGCTGTCTGCCAGTTCTTATATTTTAAAAATACCTCTCCGCTTGAAAGGGCAGTGTACAAATATTTATAACACTGCATTAATAACTGCATAAATTCATCCAGATAGAATCGTCCGTCACTGCCGATACCCACATTGGTATCGTTACTTGCCTGGCCAAACGCCATGCCGTCTGGCAGAATTCCCGGCTTTATCAACATTTTAAAATATAAATCCCATATTTTTTTATCTTCATCTGAGAATGCAGATGTCTTATTCCTTTCGGTATTAATAGCCTGCTGCGTATATTTTTCCAAAAAGTGGGTCAGGTCAACCACCTGGTCAAATTCTCTTTTATTCATATTTTTCTCCATTCCTGTACTTCTTTTATGGCTCTGCTGTGCAGAATCCGTACTTTTCAATTTTCTGCCTGCATCTGCACATGCTATTCTTCCAGCACTTCGCTGACCGCCCGTTCCAGCAGACATTTCATGTTCAGATATCCTGCCGTTCCAATGGCGCTTGTCAATGCAGGCATTAATTCAGCGTCCTGCTTCATACACAATATGATATCATCTATATCGATAAGCTGGCCCGCGGAACGTGCTGCCTGTTGCTTTTCCAGTAAGCCTTTTGCTGCTGCCACCGCTGCAACTTTTCTAAGCAGAATACTGCTTTCCTCCAGAAGCTGCCGCGTCTTTGCAAAGTAATCATCTGTGCAGGCTTTTGCCTCCGACAGGCAGTCAAGAAGATACTGTCTTTTTATCTTTTTCTCATATCTGCCGTTTCTTACTTCTTCATGCAAATCCGGCACATAATTCTGAATTTTTCCTTTTATGACAGCTATGTCAGGTGCAAAAGGCATGTGGAACTTTTCGCTTAAGCCCACAAGCCCGGCCATATATTCCCCTGCCTTTTCTTCCAGCATATAATGTTCTTTTGCAATATATTCCGCCACCGGAATCATTCCGGCAAAATAATTTTCAAATTCTTCTATGACAAGTATGGAAAGCATGGTATCACCCCAATGTCAAAAAACGTTTTGTTTCTCCGCTGCTTTCATCCCGGTCCACAACAAAGCTGACATCCTGTTCTTTGATTTTGATCTTAACCCGCATAAGCTGTTCCGGTGAACTGCTTTCCATTTTACCAGTCTCCGGTAACACCAGGATGCCTTCTTTCTGTTCAAATATTTCCCTGAATTCAAAAAACATGGCGCTTCCTATGGTTTCACACATCTTTTTCAGTGAATCTTTATTGATGAAGGGCGTCTGCTCATCCGGATATGTGCCAAACTCCTGTTTGCATACACTCTTTAATGTGGCTATGAAAGCATCTGTAAAGTCTAACAGTTTCATCTCACCGATATTGTTTTCTTCTACATAGGTTTTCATGTAAGTATTCATCAGGGTGCAGACCGATGCTGTAGACGCTTTGTAGCAGGCTTTTAATTCCGGCACCTGGCTTAAACGGATAATTCCGGCCTTTTCCTTTTTGTCAGCGCCAAAATCAAACGCCACGCCCACCTGCTCTGCTTCGATTGTTCCATTTTTTATAAAAACAATGTTTTCCTGCTTTTCATAATAGCTGTTTTTAATATTCCGGTATAAAAGTACAGGCAGTTTCTGCTCAATCTTTACTAATATGTTCCTTAGGTCTTCCTTTGTAATCTCCGCCCTTCTGACCCCCATAATTTTCATGGGAACATCTATTTCCGCCTCGTCAACGGTATAATGCGGAACCGGCATCCCTCTCAAAACCGGATTGACATAATATTCTTCCGATAAAGCGGCGCTGTATGCGTCAGCTATTTTACGTGCCTGTAAAAAATCCGTAATCAGTGTTCCTGCAAACTCGCCAAATGTTATCATGATTTACCCTCACCCCTCTCTTTAACCGGAACAACCCGTGTCTCTGTGGACGATGCGTCAGAAAGCAGGTCCAGCAGATGCTCCACACCGGCAGGCATATCATCCTGCTTTGCATGTACATGGATATTTAAAGAATAATCCCTTTGTACATTATCTGATCTACTGCTTTTTTTCTGATTGGAAATGGAAGCGCTTAACTTAATTCCTGTTTTGAAACGGAATCCGTTGTAGTTGGCATGGGCATCCACATTCCCTCCATATGTCAAATCAGAGGATGTTTTTGTCTCCTGTACGGAGTTTATTTTTACATTAAAATCAATGGTGGCATCATCGACCCTGATATAGGGAATCGGCACCATTGTCAGCAGAGGGACTTTCAGATTTGTAATCTGTTTTAAATTTACTGCCTGCCCTCCTTCGTCTTCCTGTCCTTCCTTCTTTTCTTCTTTATCGGGCTGAATTGTCTTTTCATACTGAAAGTTTACATATACAGGTTTTCTTTCTTCCGGATTTCCCTCAAACCCTACCTCGTTTATGAAATTTACTGTCGTATGCGCCGCCTGGCTCTGGGCTTCAACAATTGCGCTCAGCGCCCCTCCGATAATACTGCCCAGGCTGATAGAAGAAATCTCATTCCCATAATCTGCCATACTTCTTCTCCTTTCGTAAATAATGATCGTTTTACCTGTTGTACTGCCGTTGATTAAATTTTATACCCACGGGCAGCGGGTCAAAGCCAGGTTTCCCTGTTTCTGGCGGCTGCCGCGCGGGTGCAATCCCCGCCTGCTTACAGAGAGACTGCCTGCTTTAAATGAAAAATTCTCTCTGTATTTTTTCTGGCATTTTCCATCAGTTCCTCTTCCGGCACCTTCATATATTTTGAAAGTTCCCTTACCACGTACTTAATATTCTGTGGTACGTTTGTCCTGTTAAGATTCGGCACATTCTTAGGTGTCAGATAGGGTGCGTCTGTTTCCACCAGAATCCGGTCCAGAGGAATCATGGATACAGCCTCCCGCAATTCCCCTCCCCGGCGGTCATCGCAAATCCATCCCGTTATGCCAATAGAAAATCCCATGGATAAATACCTGTCTAATGTTTTCTTATCGCCCGTGAAACAATGGACTACGGAATTCTTACATATTTCGGGATGCTTTTTAAATCTTCTGGTAAAGTCATCCGCGGCGCTCCGTTCGTGAAGAAACAACGGCATATGCAGCTTTTCCGCAAGCACAATATGCTTCTCTAAGCATCTAATCTGATTTTCCCTGGCAGAAAACATCCTGTCATAATCCAGGCCGCACTCTCCCACAGCAACTACTTTTTCGTTTTCCGAAAATATCTTCTCCATCTGTTCAAAGTCTTCCTGCTTTGCCCTGTCAGCATTGTGGGGATGTATCCCGGCTGTGCCAAAGACATTGTGGGTTTTTACAAAATCATTGATTCTGCTGTTTTCTTTCATATCTGTTCCCGTCAGAATACAGCATACGCCTTCGTTTTCCGCCCCGCTGATAATCTTTTCCGGTTCCGGGAACTGTCTGCAGAAGAGATTTAATCCTATATCATAATATTTTATTTCCATTTCTTTTCCTTCCACTTTGTATTCATGTATTACTGCCAAAACCAACGCCGTTACACTAAAACAGGTCACATATGCATGGGAACACGCTATTTGTTTATTGAATTTAAAAAATGGTAAACAAAAGATACGGCCTTCCCCAACGCCGTATCCCCGTCACCACTTTCATCATACTATTATGCTATTTTCTGTCATCCTGCCCAATAAGCAATCTCTGTTTCGTTTCATACAGAATGTCTCTACTGATTCTGGCATATTTTACAAACTTTCCCAATAATTAAATTATATTGGCCGCAGGGGAAAAAGTCAACTGCTACCTCCTGACCGGAAATCATTTTTTTATTCTTTCAAACAATGAATTGTATCCCCTTACCATAAACTCTGTAACAATCATTGACAACAGTGTAAGAAACCAGCACTGATAACTCTTAAAACTCTCATAACCATGCATCCCTAAAGCAATGAAATATACCGTCACATGCAGCGCATAATACTTTGATATATGTCTGCTATAATACAGAAGCTGCCTCGTGACAGGATTCCCTGGTTCCTGCATCCTCCTGCCAGCTTTCCTTCCGGTTCTTTTTTCAATGAGGAAAATAATTATGGCAAAAAACAATATGTGCGCCATACTTGCTGCCACATGCCAGAAGTCAGGCAGGGTATACGCGTCCCCCAGCACTGCACGCATCTGTGATATGTCCGAACCATACTTTCTGAATATCAGCGCCCACCATGCAATGACAATGACAATACAGGGGATGGCCAGCCTTTTGTAAAATCCCGCCTTATCCTTCACATGCCGCAGGATTTCGCCAAAGGCAACTCCAAACAGCGCATAGGACAGAAAATAAAGCGGTGTAAAGGAAACAAAATCCGCTTCTCCAATCAGAAGCTTCACCACATACCCAATCACCGGCACATTTACAGTTTTTCCATAAAGAAACGGGGCGGCTATGCTGACTGCCAGACCCATTATCACGTACCCGGCAGCTTTCCTCAAAAATCCGGCCTGGGAAACAGAGCAACGCCTGATTTCAATTTTTCTAAGTAATGCCAGTACAAGATATATGATGCCGGTAATAAAAAAGATATTTGTATACTGAATGTAAATCTTTACCAACAGTGTAAAATTCCCCATTCCGGCATCCGACAGGTTTCCACGGACGAAAGGGTACGGTAAAAGCAGTGCGGCTACATAAGCAATGTTATTCAGATACTGGTAAATTACCATGCGGATACCGCTCTTTGAAAACTCCGCCGGCGCTGTATTTTTGCTGTACACAGTCCCAATTCCCATAACAAAGATGAAAATAGCCGCACCGGACATAGTGGCGAACATATAAACCCCACTGGTAATGGAATCCTCCGCAGACATGGTTGCCTGAAACGCATGAATCAGGTAAATAAACAGCATAAAAATACCTTTCAGGTAATCAAACTCCCTTTGTCTTCCTGTATTTATCTCTTCACGCGAAAAAACTGTACTCATTTTCTTCATCTCCCTCTGCAATTTTTCACATTTTTCCCACAGCTTCCTTGCATCAGGCATCTTAAGTTTCCCGGCCAGCTCTGTCAGTTCTGCCTCCCAGAATCAGCGTCATCAGCAGAAATCTGATGTCCATACGCTTCCCCACTTTCCCAACGCAGCAATAGTAAGGGTAAAATCCGGCATCTCAGACTCCCAAAAGATTAAACCCGTTCATGCGGTACTGCTTAATCTTATTTTTAATGTCTTCTGTCCTCTTTTTATTGATATCCTGCTTTTCATAAATATCATCCAGCAGAAGGTCGATATTTTTCTGCATCAGCATATTGGTATGCACCATATTCTGCATGATATCAATTGCGTTTCTGGGATTGTTCCTGATGAATTCCTCTAAGGAATCCTTTGTAATGCGCATCAGCAGCACTTCGTCATAAGCGACCACTGTGTAAATACTGGGCTGGACGGAAAGCACATGGGTTTCCCCAAAACACTTTGGCTTGGAATAAATCCCAATCAGATGTTCCTCTTTTTCCCCATACCGGATATAAACTGCCACGGAACCGGATATGATTTTGTACATTTCCTCATAAGTCCCGCCCTCTTTCAAAATAATATCGTCTGCATGAAATTTCAGCATTGCTGCATTTTCCATTTACCTTCTGCCTCCCTCTTATTTCTGTTCTCTCTTTCCTATGTCCTTTTCTGTCATCTGCCGGGTCTATGCGCTTTTTTCTCCCTGAGCCTCTTTTTATCCAGCATATCAAGACCGGCAGCCTTTTATCCCTGCATCCGCTTCCTGTACTCGAAACAAAGCATGGTGATATCATCGAACTGCTCCGCACCGCCTACAAATGCGTCAATATCCGCTTTCACAGCCGGAAGAAGTTCTGACGGCGGCAGGGTCGCATTTGCGCAAAGCACTTTCCCCAGCCGTTCCATGCCGTAAAGCTCGTTATCCCTGTTAGTGGCTTCCGTCACACCGTCTGTGTACTGGAAGAACTTATCCCCCACTTCAAGCTGCATGGAGCCGCATTTGTACTGTATCCCCTCCATACCTGCAAGGACAAATCCCGCCCGAATCTTATATGGTTCAAATACACCGTTCTTTTTACAGATAAAGGGTATCTCATGGCCCGCGTTTACGAACCGGAATTCCCCTGTCACAAGGTCCAGAACCCCCTCAAAGGCAGTAATGAACATTCCCTCGCTGTTGGATTCGCATAAAAGATCGTTTACCTCTGTGAATACTTCGCCCAAATCCCGGCCCGGCTGGGTGTGATCCTTGATCAGAGTCTTACCGATGACCATGAACAGCGCCGCAGGGACACCCTTGCCGGACACGTCCGCCGCCACAACGGCAAGATGGCGTTCATCCACCATAAAAAAGTCATAGAAGTCGCCTCCCACTTCCTTGGCCGGTTCCATGGCTGCAAACACGTCAAACTCCTCCCTATCCGGAAAGGCCGGGAAAATGCAGGGCAGCATGGACTGCTGGATATTCGTTGCCACATTCAGTTCTGCCGTAGTTTTCATCGTCCTGGCACTCTGGTTGATGGAGTAAAAAATCATCCAGAATTCCACCAGAAATATCAGGCATACGGTAATATACAGCAGGAAAAACCATGGATTGTCCGGATAGATTCCCACTCCGTTTGACACAAGATTAATAAAATAAAAACCTACCACTGAGATAAACAGGGCCGGAAGGAACACTGTCATTTTCCCACCTACCGCCTCTATGGTGCGGTGTATGGTCTTTTTTAAAAAACGGGCATACAGTACCGAAAATACAGCATAAACTACAAGTTTGATCCCGATAAAGAAAATCAGATTCGGCGTATCGTAAGGGCTTTCCTTAATAAAACCAAAGGCCGGGCCAAGAAGGGTATCGGTAGTTCCGCAGAACATAAAGGTACTGACATTCGCAATCAGGCAGGCCATCAGAGAGATGGAAAGCTTGGTGGACCAACTGTCCTTGTATAAAAACTGCGGCACAATACATACAAGGGCGGACAGCCCCAGTATTCCCACCGCGTCATTGTACAGGTTAATGGAATAACTTACAAACGCCATGATATAGCCCACGATGGCCCCGATGGTCCAAAATACAGCCCTTACCGTTCCTTTATATTTCGGGGTAAGCGTAATCCCCGTCAGCAGTCCGGCAAAAACCGATGCCATAAAAACCGCAAAGCTCCAAAGTGCAATTGATGCCATTTCCCTTTCCTCTCCTTTAAAATAAATCCATGCCGCTTAAAGCAGACAGATATTTGCTTATATATTCTTCGGTAATGGTACTCCACCTTTCCCCTAAATCCTGTAAATATCTGTCCGTAATTTCCTGTACCACAGGGATTTCCCTGCGGCCCTTAGACAGTTCGTTTGTCATAAGTCCCTGGAGCTGTTCCCTTCCTTCCTCCGTCCGCTTTTTCTCCTGAAGCAGCTCAAAGAATTCTTCGTCAGGCAGTACGTCAATGGAATACCCCAGTTTTACGGCCCCCCGGAACAAATCCGCAAATTTCAGCTCCATAGGCGGGTATACATGGAAGATTACCGTGTCTTCCTTTGTTGCCGCCAGTGCAACGATATTATGTGCCGTCTCGTCCACAGGGGAAAAATTCACGCTTCCCTCATAGACAGACTTTGGCACTGCCCCCATTTTAATGTAGGAAGAAAACTGGCGTGTAAAAGCGTTGGAATGGAGATTCATCTGAAACTCCCCGTCGCAGATACGCCCCTGTAAGTTCCCGATGCGCATGATTTTAATTTCCAGCCCGTCTTCCACCGCCGCCCGCAGCATTTCATATTCCGCCATATATTTGGAATAAATATACTTATTGTGTATTTCCTGCCCGATATAAAAATCCGGTTCGCCAAAGCTGTCCTTTTTGGCGTCCCCTGCGGTGAGTCCCGCAACGCTGATGGTGGAAATCTGGCAGAGCGCCGCTCCTTCCCTTTTTGCAAAGCAGATGAGATTTTTGACCCCCTGCGTATTAATCTTTTCTAAGTTATCCCCATAGGAAAAATGGGATACATTGGCGGCGGAATTGATAATCGTGTCAATGTGGACAGGGCAGTCCTGGGCAAAAATGTCAGGGTTGGTGATATCCCCTTCCGCCACCATCCACTTTTCCCCGCAGCTTGCCGAAAAGTCCTCTTCCGCATAATAAAATAAGGAGGATTTCACCCGCTTCAGGGCCGTAAGGGTTTTTCTGGGCCGTGAAAGACAGACGATTTTGCCGCACAGTTCCGGATTCTTAAGCAAATCCACTAAAATATGTATCCCAAGGTACCCTGTCACCCCCGTCAGCAGTACATTTCCAAGGTGCTTACGGCCCGCCTCCCTCCTGGTATGGGCGGCAAGATATTCCCCAAATCCGCTGTAATCCAGAGTCTTTATGTCAAATCCTGCATCTTCACTGCTGTCTGTCTTTTTGTAGATCCGCTCCAGCAGAAGGGCAGGCGTGGGAAACTGGTATAAATCCCCAAATTCCAACTGATTTTCAGAAAGTTCCAGCTTTTCTTCGATTTTAAGCATTACCGTGACTGCATTTAAGGAATCGCCCCCCAGCTCAAAGAAATTATCGTCCAGCCCGGCCTGCTCCACATTCAGCACCTCTTCAAAAGCGCTGCAGACCAGTTTTTCCTTCTCTGTCTCCGGTTTTTTGTAGACACGGACATATTCCACCGGCTCCCTGGCAAGGGCTTTTAAATCGGCCTTGCCGTTTGGCGTCTGGGGCATGGCAGCAAGCTCTTTTAACACATCCGGCACCATATAGGAGGTAAGTCTTGCCTTCATATGGGCCTTTAACGCCTCCCCGTCTATTTTTTCCCCGGACAATGCCGTATAAAAGCCTGCCAGATGGTCGGTCTTTTCAATTTTCCGTATAATACAGCAGCATGCCGCCACACCGGGAAACTCTCCCATAACGTTTTCAATTTCCGATAACTCAATCCGCAGTCCCCGCAGTTTCACCTGCCTGTCGTTTCTGCCGCAGTACATAAGCTTTCCCTCGTCAGAAAAATACCCCAGATCCCCTGTCCGGTACAGCCTTATGCCTCGCCAGTCCACATATTTTGCTTCTGTCTCTTCCGGCCTGTCTTTATAGCCGATGCCCACGCCGTTCCCATATACGCATATTTCTCCCACAGCTCCGAAAGGAACCGGATTCCTCTCCCCGTTTAAGAGAATGATGCCCATATTGGCAATAGGCGTACCGATGGAAACCGCGTCCCCCGCCTCGGTAATGGTGGCCCCGATGGTCGTCTCCGTAGGGCCGTAGCCATTGTAAATCCTTATCCCGTAAGTGTCCCCCAGGCGCTTTACAAGACTTCCCGGCAGAACCTCCCCGGCAGCAAGAATGGCTTTCACGCTGCCTAAGGCTTTCAGAAAGGCGCCGTTAGCCAGATAAGCCGTAATCCGTGAAGGCGTGCAGTGGAGGATATCTGCACCGTGGCGCAGGATATGAGCCGCCAGCTCCCCTGCATCCATCATGGCCTTCTCGCTGCCAAGTTCTACAAACAGGCCGTTCATCAGCGGCACAAAGATTTCAAACAAAGAAATATCAAAGCAGATGGAGCCGATGGCCACAATACCGTGACAGTTTCTGGTGATGTCCCGGTTAAAGGGATTATTATCCGGATACACAATATTTGCAATTCCCCTGTGGGAAAGCATTACCCCTTTGGGGCGCCCTGTGGTGCCCGACGTATAAATCATATAGGCCAGATCATCCTGCTTAATTTCCGGCAAAAGTTCAGGCTCTGTCTCCTGGGATAAAAGAGCGTCTATCTCTATGTAATCGTATTTTTCCGCAATTTCTACATCCCTGGACGAAATCAGACGGGCCGCCTGACTGTTTTCCATTATATAGGAAATTCTGTCCGCAGGATAAGCAGGGTCTACCGGGATAAAAGCCGCCCCTGCCTTTGATATGCCAAGGATTGCAGGAATCAGACGGTAATCCCGCTTTAACATAAAAGCAACGCTGTCGCCGCTTTTTACCCCAAGGCGCCTTAACCCGCAGGCAATCCGGCTGCTTATCTCATCAAGCTGGCCGAAGGTAAAGGCATGTTCCCCGGCATACAGGGCAGGGGCATCCCTATACCTTTCTGCCGCCCGCAAAAAGAGGGACGGAATTGTAAGTTCTTTTCCAACGGGAAATGTTTTCCCTGTCACCGACATGATTTTCCGGTATTCCGCTTCCCCTGCCGTTGTGATATCTGAAAGCTTCTCCGGCGCCGGACTGCCCCCACTGACGCTGCCCGGGGCAGGCTGCCCCGGGCCCGCTGTTCCCTGCACCACTACCGCAAGGATGGCATCGCAGAAATACCCGGCCTTTTCCTCTGTATAAATGCTTTCCTGATAATCCGGCTGTAAATCCAGACCACCCTTTTCATTACAAAACAGGTTAAAGGTCAGATGGTTTGCCATAGCTCCCGCCACACTGAACCGGACGCTGTAAGAAAATTCCGTGCGGAAAGAAAACCGATAAAAATTAAATACATATTCCGAAAGGGATTCTCCTATCATGTTTTTATCCCGCAGTGCGGAAAGAATCCGGTCAAAGCCGCATTCCTTATGGGCCGATGCCTCCCTTGACGCTTTTTTCACCTTCCGGCATAATTCTGCAAAGGTATCCGTCCCTTCCACCTGCACCCTTACCGGAACAAGCAGGGTGTAACAGCCCAGTGTGTCCATCTGCCCGGATGTACGGTTTAAACGGGGCATTAGGAACACGGCATACTTTTTGCCAGTGGCCCGGGCCAGATAAAGGGCAGTGGCAGCCGCAAAAATATAAGGGATTGAAGTATCCTCCCTTTCCCCAAACGCTTCTGCTTCTCTCATAAGTTTTTCCGGCACACTCACCCGGCAGCTTCCAAAGCTGTTCCCTTCCGCTTTCTGCGGAAAAACAGCGCTCTCAAATTCCGCGCCGTCAAAATAGGAGGGCCAGAATCCGTCCTCCTGTCCGTATGTAACAGATGGGCCCTCCCCGGCAATAGGGCTTTTACCTGCATCCTCCTGTGCAGGCAGGTATTCAGGGAAAAACACTGACCGGGCAGTTCCTTTCCCGGCAAGCACATCCAGCACCTTCTGCACAAACAGACTCATGCCGTATCCGTCGATAATCACATGGTGAAAACGCACATACAAAAGCACACCTCCTCCTGAAAGGGGGATAACTTCCGCCTGATACAGACACTGCTCCATAGGAAACCCACGCCTGTCCATGGCTGACATGTATTCTTCCGCCAGTTCCGCATCCCGTTCCTTTCCGATCGTGCATTCAGAAACCTTGCCTGTGCCCCGGGAAAACATCCACTTTCCGTCCCTGCAACAGAGAGCGGCGGCAAAAATATCCGCACTGTCAAGTACAATATCCGCCGCCTCTTTCACCATCCACGGAGTATGATGCGGCAGGTGAAGTTTCAGAGAAATCGTATTTTGCGCACTGCCCGGACGTGCCTGCTCTGTCATTACAATCTGTGTCTGTGATAAATTAAGTCTTCTCATCTGCTTTTCTGCTGTCATAATCATATCTCCGTTTTTTACCTCATTTTTTTATGTGTTTCCATGCCGCAGTCCTCCTGCGAATCCGCGCTTATGCTTTCTCTATAGTCAGAATATCCGCAAACCCTGTCACTTCAAAAATTTCCATAATGGTGTCGTTGACATGGGTCACACGCATGCTTCCCTGCTTATTCATGATTTTCTGGGCTCCTAAAAGGACACGAAGCCCTGCTGATGACAGATAATCCAGCGCTGCCATATCGATGGTCAGTTCCGCAGTTCCGTCAATGGAGCCTTTAATGACCGTCTCCAGCTCCGGCGCCGTATTGGTGTCCAGTCTCCCTTCCAGTGCAAGACATAAACTGTTTCCGTTTTGTGTTTTCATGATTTTCATTTTTTATACCTCTTTTCTATTTTTGATTCCCGCGAGCAACAAGCCAGGCAGACGTGCCTGCACGGATATCTGGCGACTGCCGCGAGGGTCACATACCCCGTTGCTTGCAGCGGGGGTGATGACTTTAGATACTTATAATAAAATGGTTTACCCCATTGCTAAACATATGTTCTGTTTCTTTAGACATTCCCTTTATCACTCTGCCGGACAAATCTTCCCCGCTGCCAAAAGGATGGAAAGAAGGCCCGCCATAGGAAAACCGCATCTGTGCAAGATTCTCCCGCTCACTGTATTCAGCATCCAGAGAAATGTCCATATCTCCCGCTTCCCCTGCCGCAGGCAGAAGTTTCTGCATCAGAACTTCCTCCGCCGCAAGCTGCATAGCGTAAATCTGCCTCTGGGAAAGCTGCTGTCGGCGTCCGAACTCCTCAAGCTGTGTAGTAAATGCCGGAAAATCAAAATCACGTGAGATTTTTTCCACATGGAGCACCTTAAGCTGCCGGATGAATATCCGGGTCCGCTCCCTCTTGGGATGTTCAAAAATCTGCTCCGGCGTTCCGTCCTCATAGATTTCTCCCTGATCCATATAAAATATCCTTGTAGACACATCCCGGGCAAATTTCATCTCATGCGTCACAATCATCATGGTCATACCCTGCATAGCCAGGCTGCGGATAACCGAAAGGACTTCCCCCACCATGGTAGGATCCAGCGCCGAAGTCGGTTCGTCAAAGAGAATGATTTCCGGTTCCATGGCCACCGTCCGGGCGATTGCCGCCCGCTGTTTCTGTCCCCCCGAAAGTTCATCCGGGTAAGCAAGGGCTTTGTCCCCAAGTCCTATGGTGCGCAGCAGCTCCATCCCTCTGTCATAAGCCTCCTGACGGCTCCTGCCAAGAAGGTCAACCTGCCCCATCATGATATTTTCAATAATGGTCTTGTGGGCAAACAGGTTGAAAGACTGGAATACCATGCCCATCTTCTTCCGCACCAGATTCACCTTACATTTCTTATCCGTCGCTATCACGCCGTCCACTGTAATTACACCCTTTGTAGGCCTCTCCAAAAGATTGATGCAGCGCAGCAGGGTTGATTTACCAGTGCCCGAAGGCCCGATAACGGAGACTACTTCGCCTTTTTTAATCTCCACGCTGACATCCCGCAAAGGAGTCACATTGGGATATTCCTTGCGCAGATGCCGGATAGAAATTATGCTTTGGGATTCATACTTATCTGCCATCACATGCATACCCCCTTTATTCTCCGCTTATTCCGCTTCGGCGAAGCTTTCCTCTCTGCAAAGGAAAGGGCCGCCGTCATCACATTGGCAACTGCAAAATAAATCACCGCCGTCACAATCAGCGGGAAAAACGCCTCCATAGTACGTGAACGGATAATATCGGACACCTTGGTCAGATCCTGTACCGCAATATACCCCACCACGGAAGTCATTTTTACCATGGAAATAAATTCACCTTTCAGTACAGGGATAAAATTTATGGCCGCCTGGGGAAATACAATTTTAAAAAATGTCTGGCTTTTCGTATAGCCCATGGCAAGGGCTGCCTCGCTCTGCCCCTTATCCACGGTTTCTATTCCTGTCCGCATCATCTCCGATGAATAGGCCGCAAAATTGATGGAAAAACCAATGACTGCAACCAGAATTTCGGAAATATCCACCGAACCGAAAATGCCGTAATATAAAATCATCAGAAAGACCACAATAGGCATCCCCTGGATCACACGGACAAAAACCGCTCCAAACCACTGGACGGGCCTGCATCCTGTCCGCCGCAGCATACAGAGCCCAAAGCCAAGACAAAGGCCAAAAATTCCCGAAAAAACAGAAATCAGTATTGTGATGCCAAGGCCCTGCAATATCAGCCGCCACCGGCCCTCCACCACAAAGGTACTTTGGAAACTATCCTCCAAACCTGCAAAAAAGCCATTTTTCTGCACCGCACCTCCTGCGTCACGCACCAGAAGCACCATGGCCGAGTCATAGTGGGAATCCGCAAAATCCACCTTTTTCTCTCTCTCTTCTGTAATTGACATGCTTCCGCTGACCGCATCCGCAATTACTTCCTGCAAAAGCTTATCGTAAACCCCTCCGATTAAAGCGGCAAACCTTGCTCCCTCAAAATCGGAAAGTGTCTCATATATTTTTCCTGCTTCTGTGCCGCTGCCCTGCTGCGACCTTACCATAACGGCAGTAACCGAAGGATAAACACAGTCGGAAAACTCAATATGCTTCCGCCTTTCCTCTGTGGCGTTTAAATTTGCCATGATACAGTCAATGTCCCCTGCCTGGGCCGCCGCAATGATTCCGTCATAGTCGTAAATCTTAATCTCCACTTCCGCATTTAACCATGCCCCGAACCGGTAAATGAGTTCCACATCGTACCCGGTGAGTGTGGTCCCCTCATAGTAGCTGAAAGGCTGGACCGTTCCCGTGGTACCCACCTTAAGCTTACAGTCCGGCATCTGGGGCGCTGGTATTTCCGGCATGGTTCCCTCCGCCCTGCTTACCCAGCGGTCATACATATCATCCAGCGTCCCCTCTGCCTTTGCTTTTGCCAGGAACTGATTCACCTTCTCTTTTAAATTGTCAATCCGGCTTTTGGGTGAAATCCCCACAGCCACATCCATACTCTCTCCCAGATTTTCCTCTAAAATCTCCACACCCTCAAGCCCGCTTGCAATGGCAAACTCCATCATCACCCGGTCATATACAAACCCATCCAGCTTTCCCTGGGAAATGGCAAGATATCCCGAGGAATTACCGGAAAATGTTTTATGCTCCGCTTTTGGCAGATATTTTTCCGCCATATACATGCCTGCCCCGCCTTCCGGCACGCCAATCGTATATGCAGGATTGTTAAGCTGCTCTATGGAGGTAATTTTTTCGGTTTCCCCACTTTTGCATCCCCAAAGCCAAAGCGCTCCAAAAAGGGCAACTGTCAAAAACGCTGTTTTTTTCTGCAATACCATTTTTCCTCACTTTCCGTCAGCCATGATTCTATTCTGGGACTTTGTGTATTCTTCTCCCACCAAACCGTCCAGATAATCCGATACATAGGTAATCAATGCCTGGTAATCCAGAATAAAACGATCCATCACAAAAACATTGTCCTCAAAAAGACTGAAACCGTCGCCGCACTCGTGAAGCATGTAATCGGTTGACGCAAGCGTATAGGTCTTCTCCGTGTCAATCTCCCTGTACTCTCCGGTTTCCCCGTCTAAAATCCACACATCATACACACGCCGCTGCCCCGATACGGAGACAAACATTCCGTTCTCATCCAACTGCACCGAAGATTCTGTCCCTGTGTCAATAGCAAGCTTCATACCAGAAATCTGCCAGAAACCGCCGGATTCCCCTATAGGGCCGTTTTCGTCTGCATATTCCGCCTCCACATTCCGGTAAGCCATCTCCAGCATATCCAGTATTTCCGCTCCCGTACACTCCACCACACACAGCATGTTTCCATAAGGGTGGACACTGATAAGACTGCCATAGGTAATTTCCCCTGCCGGAAGGTCTGCCCGTATACCGCCCCCATTTATGACGCCAATATCCGCACCGGAAACCACACGGTAGGCATCGGCACAAAAGTCTCCTAAATTTGTCTCCCTGCACCGTACCATACGGTTTCCCTCCTGGTCTGCTGTATGCAGTGACACATCAGAATACGCCATAACTTCGTTTTCTATCTCATCGTATTCCGCTTTTGTCTCTTTAACGGCCGCATGCATTTTCCCTGATTTTTCACCAGAGAGAAAAAACGTATACAGAGAATCGTCCGAAACATCCTCTGTTCCTTTCGTATCAATCATCAGACATCCCACATTGGCAAGCCTTGCCCCTGTAGAACTTAAAATAACGTTTTGTCCATCCTTGTTTTTTACAAATCCGCGCTCTACCTCAGTGTGGGAATGTCCGTCAAGCACAACATCAATGCCTGTGGTATTTGCAATCACATCAAGGGAACGGTAGGGAGCGTCATCTTCGTTTATGCCAAGATGAGCCGCCGCAACCACATAATCGGCTCCCTCTGCCCTGGCTTCATCCACAGCCTTCTGTACAGCGTCATACAGTTTCGCCCCATTTTCGCCCTGACAAAAACCATAGAGAAAATTGTTATTTTCATCCATAAAAAATTTTGGTGTGGAAGCGGTTATTGTCCGCGGTGTACAAATCCCCACATAAGCCACCGAAATATCATCATATTCCATGATTACATAAGGTTTTACGACGGTACTCTCCGTTTCCAGTTCCACAAAATTACAGGACACATATTCTGCCTTTGACAGTTCTTTGGCGATAGTGAGAATCTGCTCCATTCCATAATCAAATTCATGGTTGCCGAAGGTACAGACATCGTATCCAAGTTCATTCATAAGATTGACCATGCTCATCCCTTCGGAAAGGGTTCCGGCCACTTCTCCCTGTATGGCATCGCCGCAGTCTATCAGCGTCACATATTCCGAAAACGCTCCGGCCCACTCTTTTGCCGCTGCGAGCCCGGCCATGCCTAAGCTGTCCTCATCCGTCTCCATGCTGCAATGGATATCATTTGTATACAAAACCAAAATTTTATCTTCGTCAAACAGAGTATCCTCTAAAAAAACGGATTCTTTCGTATCTGTCTTTAAGGCATCTGCCCCGTTTTCTGTCAGTTCTGTATCTGCCGGATTTTCGTCTCCGGATATTTTCCTCTCCCTGCCTGCTGCCTGCCATGTAACTGCTACGGAAACTGCTGCCGTTATAAGGACACACAGTATTGAAATTCCCAACGGAATTTTCTTATTCCGTATCACTTTATAATCCCTCTGTCCCGGCACAGGGCTTCTATGCTTCTGTCGTAGGATGCTTCCGCCTTCGCAGAAAAAAAGCATCCGGGCACCCCTTCGTTGTTATCTCTGTGATGGGCCACACAGGCACAACACTTCCCATGTCTCGGACAGTCATAAGTACATGGGCAAGGTCTTTTGTTGTCACAATTTGTCATAATAATCCTCCATGCTGCCAATACCCCGCAATGTTCCGGCGTCAGCCAGATTATTATAGCAGATTAAATTACTGATTTGGGCCATATGGCATGGTTCGTATTTTTTTGGGTACGGTTTGCTATATATTCTTTTTAATCTTCAAAATATTTTTTCCTTCCCTATATTCATAGGAAATATCGTCCATGCTTTTTTTCACCATATAGATACCAAGGCCGCCAATCTGCCTCTCTTCTGCGGAAAGGGTGGTATCCGGCTCCTGTGCAGCCAGCGGATCGTAGGGTACACCATTGTCGATAAAGGTAACCGCCACCGCCAGGGGATTTTCCATTACCTCCACACGGACAGTGGCCGAACCCACCTCCGGATTATAGGCATAGTGGGCAATATTCCCGAACAGTTCATCAATGGCAATATCTATCTGCATCTGCGCTTTCATGGGGCATTCCAGCCTCTCTAACTGTTCGTCCACAAATTCTGTAACTTTTTCGATATTTTCAACTGTTGCGTCAATAATTAACTCCTTCATCTTCTCCCGTCTCCTCCGCTTTCTTCTGGCTGTCTTTCGTCCAGACATCCGACATTTTCTTTTTATATTCCACACAGCCCTCCTTAATCCTGCATTTCCCTTTCCAGCGCTTTAAGCGCCTTTTTGTGGACTACCTTGGCATTGCCATAGGACATTCCCATCATCTCCGCAATCTGCTTCAGCGTATATTCCTTATAATAATGCAGAATGATCAGGTCCCGCTCCCTCTCATGCAGCTTTTCCAGGGCATAGGAGAGCCGTTCCAGTTCTTCCGCCAAAACCAGGCCTTCCGCCAGATCCCTTCCCTGAAGGCCTTCCGCCTCCTGCCTGTCCGTATCCAGTTCTTCATGGACGCGCCGCAGGCGGAAAAAATCATATACCGTATTTTTCGCAATGGTATAAATCCATGTGGACAGAGATGCCCTCGTCTGGTCAAAACCTCCAAGTCCCTGAAACACTTTCACAAAAACGCAGGACTGCAGATCCTCGGCTTCATGAGGATCTGCTACTTTCCCACGGATATATGCATATACCTTATCACGGTATTCCAGATAAATCTGTTCTTTTTCCTTTTCTGTAAAAATGCCAAGAGGCTCAGCCATCGCCGCCGTCCTCCCCCCAAAACAGATTTGGGGCGAGATCTGTTTCCCCCGCTGCACTGACATAAGCCAGCTCCTCGTCCGACAATTCCAGACAATACCGTTTCATGGTTTCTTCCGCCAGTGCCTCCAAACGGGCATTTTTCCAAAAGCGCTGAAAATCAAAGAGAACTTCCAGTCCTGCCTGCTTCATCGAAACCTCCTCCTTCCAGTCCCCTTTGCCTCTGTTATCCCGTTTCTCATCCCTGCTACGGAATACCCGCCCCATTCATCTTCTGCTGCCATGCTTCAAATCTTTCACTGCCGAATTTCTCTACCATCTCCTGTTTTATCATATTCAGATCTGGTTCCTCAACAGGAGGATTCCCGCCTCCCTTACTCGCCTCGTGCACCTGTTCCATCACTTCGCGTACATACGCATACCCGTCCCCCCTCTCACTGTTACTGACGCCGCCCGTCGCACCTTCCAGCTCCGCATCATTTAACGCCAATGCTTCTCCTGTCAGTATACTTTCCTTCATTTCCGCTTTCTCCAGTTTTTTTTCCTTCATTTTTTCCTCCATTTCTGTTTTTGTCCGTTCTTTTGGACACAACACATCTGCCTTGTGATCAGTTCTGCAAAGTACCCGTTCTTCTCCATGAGTTCCCCATAATTGCCATCCTCTATCGTGTTTATCTAACACGACGCCCCGGAATATCCTGTCCAGAACGGGTAAATGGATCTGTTCGCGAAACAGTATTCGAGTTTTCCTTAAGGCGCTTTTTCAGTATTTCCTCTGGATCCTGATTTTCATTTTCCTTAAAGCGATTTTCCAATATTTCCTTTGTATACCGAAAGTCCGCCAGCGCCGCCTCAGATTCAGGACCCCAGCAGCCGCCTGCCGCACCTTCCAGCTCCGCGTCATTTAACGCCAATGCCTCTCCTGTCAGTATACTTTCCTTCATTTCCGCTTTCTCCAGTTTTTTTTCCTTCA
>CAMWUN010000037.1 GCA_947177425.1 uncultured bacterium | reverse complement strand
ACTTAGTGCGTAACCTTTTCAGTTACGAACGTGTCGCACGGTTGTCATTGCCGTAGCCCTCCATGAGATTGACAACGCCCCAAATGCCAAGCCCTGCTCCAAGTGCTACAACAAGTGTCTGCAAAACGCCTACTGCTGAATTAAAAAATGCCATGTAAAATCCTTTCTGCCGCGTCTGCGGCTGTCCGGCAAGCGGACAAAAGGCGGTCAGCGTATGGTCGCCGCCGCATAAAAAACCGCCCTGTATAAAAGGCGGTGTCCCCACGCCGCGTAAGTTCTGCGGCGCGGCGGTATTCAGTTGTAAAGTTTTGGGCGGTACGTCCCCCGGTAGGGGCGCGTACCATGTAGCCCGTGTTTACGTTCTTGATTTCCGATCAGCTCCTTAAAAAATCTTTTTATGAATGACAGGTAGGAAAGGGTGTGTTTCCGTAGTCGTCAGCGGTGTGGGAATGTGGGTAACTGGCTGCTCTTTTGGGATTGTGGGTAACTCTGTTTGCAGGACGTGGGAAAGCCGCACTTTGGCTTTTCCATGTGCTGTGAATAGAGTTATCCATGATCCCATAGCCTGTTATCCACATTTCCATGCCGGTAGGGGCGCGTACCTCATGCCCGGTCTTTATATCCTTGCTCTAAAAAAGTAGCGGCTTCCTCTGTGTGGGCTTCCGCTGATACCCTCGACGGGCGGGTCTGGGATTCTGTCAACTTATGCGGCGGTATTTCTCCCACTAATACCTACAACACCATGCAAAGCAAAAATGACGGAGATTTGCGGAAATTTCTTCATTTTCTTTTCATTCCCTACACCACAAAAAATTTGAAAACTACCAAACAGGGTAGAGGAATTTCTCTTTATCCCCCTTTGCACGGCATAATACTGGCGATTTTTGAAAATGCCAAAAATGGGCACAAAAAAACAGGAAACCTTTTCTTGATTTCCTGTCTTGGTGTGCCGTTCTATGCAACGGCGGTTATTCAATTTTTAGCTGACTATAATTCCACAAACTTGAATTTCTCACAAGTCTGTTGGCTCTGGACGCAGTGATTCTGCCAGGAAAACTGGAAGTTGTCGCTATGAGATTTCCTTTTCATTATTTCTTGGTGGGCGAACATGACATAACATTTCTTTTTCACAAGCACCAAATTGTAGGAAATTAAATTTTGCCTCTTTTAGAGTTATTCCATGATTAGAGTCACTTGGTTCGCTATCAGAAGTAATGAACGGGTCATTCTCCCAAAAGCAGACGGGGCAAATATACCCACAATCTTCGTTCGCTGGAACATTATAGGTAAAATATCCACAACAAGGACATTGATATTTTTTCATTCTGTATTTCAATCCTCCAAAATATTTCGATTCGTCTAATACTGAAATTCCTTTGGCTTATGCTTTAATACTGCTTTTATTTTGATATAGATATTATCTTCCATCACCTAATCACCTCTTAAATCCCAATTTACAATAATAGTTTATCTACCTGCCAGATTATTTCTTGCTCAGATATATCATATGGCATTGGGTCAATATCTTCAAAACAGTAATTTGAAGCATAAGAATGATTATCAGTCCACTCTAATACCCAAAAGTCTGTTAATGTAGATACTTTAAAAAATTTTCCGTTCATTGTCCAACAAATACCTGACGGATATAATTCTAATTGCTTTGCACCAAGTTCACGGAACCTATTTTCAACAACTGCTTTTATATCTGCTTTTTTCATAGTAAATACCTTCCGCAAATCCCGGTTTTTCGCTTCCTACATCTTCCCGCCAAACCGGAAGTTATCGCTTTCTGATAATCCAATCATCATCTTGGTTTTTTCTCTCTGCATAGTAACCGCAAGGCATATCCTTTAAGGTACTGACAGAGTTGTCTAAATTAAAAACCCATTTTAAAGATACTAACTTTGCTTCATCTGTTTCGTGTGTTTCCCCGCATAGAAATTGCCACATTCCGTCATCTTCATCATGTGATACATATAGAATAGGTGCCTGACGCTCCAATATATGACAACAGATAATCGTAGCAGTATCGGGTGAATCATAAAAAGGAAATTCCATGTCTGTTACTCCTTTCAAACTTCGATTTATTCTTGCCTGTTCATCAGTCGTTTTTTGAATGCTCTAATCCTCGCACCATAGCGGCTTGAATATAGCAAACCCACCAAAAGCATTCCAACTGCAAATCCCTGTACAATATCCAGTCCAGCCATAACTGTCGGATTATCATAAAGGCTTGTTCCTTTAATGATAGTGTAGGCTAATACTAAAAGCATTGCTATCCCATTGCATATCCGTACACGCTTATTGTATCGTTCCGCTTCTGCGTTTGTATAATCCACTGCCCGCAATACAGTTTCTTTCATTTCTTTATCCATATTCTCGCTTTTCCTTTCTCCATTTAGAATTTCCCGTAAGTCAACTTCATAATAATCTGATATTTCAATCAAAATATCTAAGTCCGGCATATTGTTGCCATTCTCCCAACGGGATATTGTTCTGTTTGATACATTAAATTTTTCTGCAATCTGTTCTTGGGTAAGTCCTTTTTGCTTACGGAGTTCTTTTAAGAATTTTCCGATTTTTTCTTGGTTCATGCTTTTCCTCCTTTCAGAAAAATCCTATCAAAACTGCCCAATAAAAAACAGGACACAAAGCGAGAAATGCCTTATTTTATTACCCGACAAGGTATGTCTACCGATTCCGATTTGTCGTTGCTTTATTATATATCCGTTTTTCCAAAAATGGAAGCAATTTCTTATACTTCCCGTTCATCAAAACGGAATTTGAACAGGGCAGTGACAAGCCGCTGTTTTATGCTGTCCTCCGTATCCCTGTCGATATACCCGTTTTCAATAGCGGCGATTCGGATTCGTTTGCTGTAATGCCGTAAAACCTCGTCCACGGCTTCCGGCTCTCCGCTGGTCGCCCGGACAATCGTTTCATAGGGTAAAAGGTTCGGATTCCCCATGTGAAAGCACCTCCATTTCTTTGTGCAGAAGCTGTAAAGTCCTGCGGATTTGATACCCGGTCGTACTCCGGCAGCGTCCGTACATTTCCCCGATTTCCTGCTGTGTATAATCCCCGAAAAAGTAAAGGAAAATGATTTCACGGTTCTTCTCCGGCAGAGATAACAGGGCGGCGGCAAGCTCCCCATTGGTGAGGATAACTGTCTGACCGCATATCGTAACGGGGTGTTCTTCATAGGGTGCTTCAAAATATTCGTCCGTTGTGCCTAAAGGGTAAAACTTTTCTTCTGTGAGGTATTCAAGGGATATTTCTCTTTTGTGCCGCCTGTGCTGGTCACGCCATGCTGTAATAGCTGCATTGCGGATAACAATTTTGCAAAAGCCGTGAAACGTATACATGATGTGTTCCTTGTATGCTTCCGTGCAAGGCATAAAAAATCCCCCTTTCCTCTACTGGAAATAGTGTCAACAGGTTACTTATGCTGAAAAGGGGCGGTAGCATTTTTACTGTCCTCCCCTTAACTGCCTATCAAAAATTATTGATGATATATCATTTTTCATTGTTAGGTGGTAATGTTTGCATGAGGGCATAGAAAGATTCCGCTTTCCCGGTACTAAAATACTCATACCAAAATTCCAGTGTGTCTGATTGAAAAACTCCTAAACGCTCAATGATTTGTCTTGCCCACAACAGAGAGCCTGTAGGATTTGCAGTAATAAGGTTATTATCTGCTACAGATGGCTCATCAATATAGAAATTCTGTCCTTTATAGGTGGGTGAAAACATTTCAAGAAAACCCTGTCCATTACTGGTATGCCGACGATTATCCAGCAATCCAAAATTAGCAAGTGCAGTGGTAGCCCCACAAATTGCCCCAACCGTAGCTCCTATAGAGAGAAATTCGCCTGCCTTTTTAATGATTGCACCATGTTTTGGGTCATTCCATGTATCTGCACCCGGTAATAACAATACGCTTGTTTCACTTACAACAACATCATCAATCAAACAATCGGGTATGACTGTTAGCCCTCCCATTGTATGGATTGGTTCTTTTGAATAACTGACAGTTTTAAGCGATACACACTCAGCGTCCTTTTTGAAAAATCGCCCGGAATGTAGCTCCGAAGTAACATAGCCCAATTCCCAATCGGCTAAAGTTTCAAGAACATAAACATAGATTGTAAACATAAATCTCCTCCGTTTTCATTGCTTTATTGATTTGTTTGCTTTTTTATTGTATCATGTAATTGTTGACAGCATTATGGCAACAATATTTAGAATTTGAAAGGCGGCTCAAAATGAAAATTGACAGGCTCGTTAGCATTATCATGGTACTTCTTGATAAAGAGCGTATAGGGGCGCAAGAATTAGCGGATATGTTTGAAGTATCTCCCCGTACAATTTACCGGGATATAGATACTATCAACATGGCGGGGATTCCTATTCGTTCAATATCGGGAGTGGGCGGCGGCTTTGAAATTATGCAAAAATATAAAATTGATAAAAATGTTTTTTCAACTGCTGACCTTTCCGCTATCCTAATGGGGCTTTCAAGCCTTTCAGACATGATACGGGGAAATGAACTAATAAACGCCCTTGCAAAAGTCAAAAGTTTTATCCCTGCTGATAAAGCGAATGACATAGAATTAAAAACAAATCAAATATGTATAGATTTAAGCACTTGGATTGGCAACCAGAATACACAATCATATTTAGAAATTATAAAAACAGCTTTACAAGATTGCAGACTGGTTTCCTTTGAATACATAGCACATCACGGAAAGAAAACTATACGGACAGTTGAGCCATACCAACTTGTTCTAAAAAGCGGTCATTGGTATTTTCAAGGATATTGCCTTATACGAAATGATTTTCGTTTGTTTAGATTATCCCGCATATCAAATTTACATATGGAAAAGGAAAAATTTACACCACGGGAATATCAAAAACCGATTTTAGACTTTGAGGAAACTCTGAAATCCATGCAAACACCAATAAAAATTCGTATTCACAAATCTATCATGGACAGAGTTCTTGATTATTGTACTTACGAACACTTTTCTCCCGATGGTGGCGAATATTACATTGTCGATTTCCCATTTATAGAGAACGAATATTACTACGATATTCTTCTTAGTTTTGGCGATAAATGTGAGTGCTTAGAGCCGTTAAATATTCGTGCCAAAATGAAGCGTAGAATACATGATGTAGCTGTCATATATGAAAATTAGAATATTTTTAGCTATCTTAACAAGATATAAATGATGAGTAGGATTCCGTAGTAGTCGGCACTGTGCGTAATGTGCATAACTTGCTGTCTTATGGAGTTGTGGGAAAGTCTGTTTGCAGAATGTGGGAAAGCTGCACTTTAGCTTTTCCATGTTCTGTGAACGGACTTTTCCATGACGGAATAGCAAGTTATACACATTTCCACGGTGCTTGTCTTTTGGTCTTTGGTTTCTTTGGTTCGGAATAGTGTGGTGCTGGCGGTCTATCTCTTGTTTTCGGTTGCTTGCTTCTTTACCGTACATGAGCATTGTTGGCATAATGCTCACTTCCCAATTACAAAACAGTTGTCTGGTTATAATTCGTATAACATAATCAAAACACAAAGTTATATTCTTATGAGTGGAATAGGCGGGAGTCGAACCCGCGTCCAAAGACCCATTCCCTGTCCTTCTACTATCATAGTCGCTTATTTCGGGAAACCCTCATTCCCTCCTAAACCAGGAAACCGACATCCCGGTTTATTCAGTAGCTTCATCATACGCCCACAGGTGCAAAGCTTAGCCTGTGTCGTTTCCTACATAGTCGATGCCCGGTTCCTAATGTGTAGGTGCAATAGGCCGGACAGCCGCCCTTAGGCAGCGAATGCTAAATTATCTTCAGCGTTTATATTTATTTTTGCGATTTGACGCATCGCCTGCGGATAGCTTCTCCAGCTGCAAGACCCCTGTCGAAACCTTTACTATCCCTTATTTACTTTTATTATACCCAACAGCAGGTTAAAATGCAACCTCCTGCGCAGATTTTATTTCTATCCGCGCAGCCTGACCTTTAATTCCTTTTCGGCCTCTCTTCTCTGGTCTTTCTTTGCAATATCCTGCCGCTTGTCGTAAAGTTTTTTGCCTTTTGCAAGGCCAATTTCAATCTTTGCCTTTCCGTCCCTGAAATACACCTGCAAAGGGACGATTGTATATCCCTTCTCAGAACTGTTTCCTATCAGTTTGCGGATCTGCTGCTTGTGTAAAAGAAGCTTTTTCACCCGGAGCGGATCTTTATTAAATATATTTCCCTTTTCATAAGGGCTGATATGCATTCCATATATAAAAACTTCTCCGTTTTCAATTCTGATAAAGGCTTCCTTGACACTGCATTTTCCCATCCGCAGGGATTTCACTTCCGTTCCGTGCAGAACCAGCCCGGCTTCATATTTTTCTTCTATAAAGTAATCATGATACGCTTTTTTATTGTTAGCGACAAGTTTCATCTCTTCTTTCGCCATATAAACCGTCATTCCTTTCCTGGTACGTGTTTAAAAATGCTTTCTGCAAGGTGTGCGCCCCACTTTGAGGGAGTTGGTGCCAAATAAGGAGGCGCTGTATCAAAAATCCAAGTCTTCGCTGAAATCAATACTTTTCTGGAAATAATCCACGCCGTCCACTCTGATTCTTATCTTCTGGCCCAGCTTATAGCATTTTCCGGTATCCCTGCCCACCATCTCATAAGTCTCTTCATTATAACAGTAATAGTCTCCGGCAAGCTTCGACACATGAATCATACCCTCCACAGTGTCAGGCAGTTCCACGTAAATTCCCCATGAAGTAATCCCGGATATAACTCCTTCAAAGGTTTCACCTATCTTCTGTTCCATATACTGGACTTTTTTCAGTTTATCCGTTTCCCGTTCCGCTTCGTCTGCACGCCTTTCCATTTCCGAAGAGTGTCTGGCCACCTGGGGCAATATTTCTTTGTAATGGGCAATCCTGCTCTCCGACAACCTTCCCCGCAGCATTTCTTTTATAATGCGGTGTATCTGCAAATCAGGATATCTTCTGATGGGCGAAGTAAAATGGCAGTAATACTGGCATGCAAGCCCAAAATGCCCTGTGCAGTCTGCCGTATACTGGGCTCTTTTCATGCTGCGCAGGGTAAGCCGGCTGATTAACGCCTCCTCCTGCGTCCCTTCTATCCTGCCTAAAAGCTTTTGAATTTCCTTGGGGTGTATTTCATTATCCCCGCTCTTTATTTTAATATAGTAACCGAAATTATTGATAAAGGTTCCCAGCTTCAATATCTTTTCAGGATCCGGGTAATCATGGGTCCTGTAAACAAAAGGAATCTCCATCCAGTAAAAATGCTGGGCTACTGTTTCATTGGCAAGAAGCATAAAGTCTTCAATTATTCTGGTGGCAGCATTTCGCTCATAAGGCATTATGGAAATTGGGACGCCTTCCCCATCCAGGATAATCCTGCTCTCCGGGAAATCAAAGTCTATGGAGCCCCGTTTTTTCCTTTTCTGTCTTAAAATATCAGCCAGTTCCTTCATCAAAAAGAACATAGGCACAAGTTCTTCAAACCGCAAGGCTGTATCCTTATCACCTTCCAGTATGTTGTTTACATCGGTGTAAGACATTCTCTGATCCACATTGATGACCGTCTCCGCGATTTCATAGTCAATCACATTCCCTTTACGGTCCAGAGTCATCAGGCAGCTTAACGCCAGCCTGTCCTCTTTCATATTCAGGGAACAGATTCCATTGGAAAGCGTGTGAGGCAGCATAGGTATCACCCGGTCTACCAGATAGACACTGGTCCCCCGTTTTAGGGCTTCCCGGTCCAGCGCTGAATTTTCCTGCACATAGTTTGTCACATCCGCAATATGGACGCCAAGGAAATATTTGTCCTCCCCTTTGGAAAGGCTGACTGCATCATCCAAATCCTTGGCATCCTCACCGTCAATCGTAACCATCTGCACATGCCGCAGATCTTTGCGCCCTTCCCGGTCTTTCTCGCTGACATCTCCTGCAACCCGCACCGCCTGACTTCGTACCCGCTCCGGAAAATCCAGGGGCAGGTCAAATCCCTTCACGATGGAGAGAATATCCACGCCCGGGTCGTCTGCATGTCCCAGGATTTCAATGACTTTTCCCTCCGGCTTGTGCTTCCCATCCCCGTAGCTGGTAAGCTCCACTACCACTTTATGCCCGGTGACAGCCCCTTTAGAACGCTCTTTTGGCACAAAAATGTCTGTAGAAATTTTGTCGTTATCAGGAATCACAAAACCGAAATTTCCGGCATTATCATATGTCCCCACTATCTGCGTAAGACCGTGGGACAAAACAGCCGTCACCTTCGCCTCCTGCCTTTTGCCACGCTGTTCCGCTAAAAGTTCCACCAGAACCGTATCTTTATGGAAAGCGCCGTTTATCCCTTCTTCCGGGATAAAAAGATCCTGCTCCCGGCCATCCACCTCCACAAAGCCAAATCCCCTGGCATTGCTTATAAAGGTTCCCGTAAGGCCTGACTGACTGTCCTCCCCTTTGATGTATTTTCCCCGTTTCGTCAGTTGGAGCCTTCTCTCACGTACCAGTTCGCTTAAGACTTCCTTTAGTTCTTCCCTCTCTCCGGGTTGTACCTGCATGAATATGGCAAGTTCCTTTTCCTTCATGGGGACGTAACAGTCGTCATCCACAAGCTGGCATATCAACTTTTTTCTTTTATCCTTTATTTCCTGTCTGCTTTCTGTCTTCATATTTCTCCGTGATAAAGTTTCCTGTCCGCGGCGGTCTGCTTTAACCCCATGGCACTGCCCTTTTGCCGTGTGACAAAAAAGGCATCCTTTTACAAGAATGCCTTAAGTCCTAAAATACATTAAGATTTAAAATAACGGTTATCACCATAAAGCCGACTGCCAGATACTTGGTAATCTTTACAAGCTTCCCTTCCATGGAACGCCCTTTGTTCTTTCCCCAGTATGTCTCAGCGGCACCGCTTATGGCTCCCAAACCTGCTGATTTGCCTTCTTGCATCAGTACCAGCACAGTCAGTGCGATACATATTATTATGAAAATAATCTGAAGTACAATTCTCAATGCTTCCATTTATTTCTACACCTCCTAATGCCAAGCAAAAATAAGTGTAACACATCTGTCAGCAGATTTCAAGTATTTTATAAATTAACAACAAAACATCCTCACACCTGAATCATGTTCTCACGGAATGCGCAGCCCGTGCGCCTTCCTGAGCCATGAATAGTAGCAATAAAAGGGTTACTATGAGCGGCCTTTGGGTCAGGCAGTCTCTGCCGGCGCTTCCGGATTGACTGGTTCTGCGGGTGCTGCCGGAACAAGGACGCCTTCCGGGCCGGCATTGTAGAGAGTCCCGTTTATGTCTATGGACTGGTTCTTTACCAGCGCTCCGCTTTCACCGAAGCAGTAAAGCTGCCCCTCCATCTCATAGATACCTGTGAGCATATGTCCGTCGCCTGGATCAAAGAAATAGGTATTTCCGTTTTCATCACTGTACCACTGCCTTTTCAGGATTCCGTTGTTGGCAGGATCGTAGAAATATTTCCTGTCCTCAATTGTAACCCAGCCTGCCGTCTTAACGCCCTCGGCGGTAAAGTAATAATCTGCGCCGTCCACCACGCATTGTCCTCTGGCAATACTGCCATCCTGGGGAGAGAGAAAATATGTGCTTCCGGAAACATCTGTGAGCCAGCCGCTGACAAGATTGCCTGCACCGTCAAGGTAGTATCTGGTGCCGTTATAGTCAACCCATCCCTTCTGCATCTTCCAGTTCTGGTAAAACCGGACACTGCCGTTATGCCCTACAAAACCGTCCTGGACAATCAGGGAACTGTAATCTTTATACTGATAGTTCACGTCCACTCTTCCATTTACGCCGTTAACGCTGCCATTACTGGAATACTGCCAGAAGCATACATTATTGTCGTATTCGCAACTGTCATTGTACTGGGCCACCCATTTATCCCATCCGGTAATGCTTAATTTCCCATTAAACATGTTTTTGCTGGAATAAACCATGGGATAATACCCCGCTGCGTCCACTGCAAAGCAGAAAGTATTGATAATATCAATCAACTGCTGTTCCGTCAGATTTTTATGGCAACTGTCTTCTATATCAAAAACAACCGGATAATTTACGGTGTAGGGAGCAATCCACTCAAGCATAAGCCGCGCTTCCTCCGCCGCCTGCTCCGGCGTAACCGCATAAGAATACAGGTAGACTCCTGTTTTGAGCCCCGCTGCCTGGGCGCCTGTGATATTAGCTACAAACTGCGGATCCATGCCGCTCTTGGTGCTGCCTGCCTTAATAAAAGTAAATTTCATTCCAGCGCCTGCCACCTGGCTCCAGTTCACCGCCCCGTTATGCTGGGATACATCGATTCCCTGGGAAATGGCGCTGCCTGCCCCTACCGCCTGTACATTTGCTGCCGGCACCATGCTGACTGTTGCTGCCACGCAAAGAGCCGCACAGAATTTCCGTGCCGCTGTTTTCCATTTGTTTCTCATTTGTTCCTTTTCCTCTCATCTCATTCTTGTATTTTAGATAATTGCAGACCACACCATCCTGCCGGAGCGTGTCTGAATCCTGCAGAAAGCATTTTTCAAACGCGCTCCAGGGACAAAATGGGGATTTTGTGTTCTTCAATTACATTATCTCTTTCATAAGTTGTACCAGCGCCAAAACTTTGGCTTTATGGCAAATCCCTGACTTTAAAGTACAAATATATTTTTTTATATTTTATTAAAAGGTTCTTTATACGCCGCAACGCATCCCAGCTCTTCCTCAATCCTAAGAAGCTGGTTGTACTTGGCAATGCGGTCGCTTCTGCAGGGTGCCCCTGTCTTTATCTGGCCTGCATTGACTGCCACCGAAAGGTCTGCAATAAAGGTGTCCTCTGTTTCCCCCGACCGGTGGGATATTACCGCCTTATAACCGTTTTTCTGTGCCATTTCAATTGCCTCCATGGCTTCCGATACGGTGCCTATCTGGTTGACTTTCACCAGAATTGCATTTGCTACATGGAGTTTTATCCCTGCATCAAGCCTTTTGGTATTGGTTACAAACAAATCGTCCCCTACAAGCTGAATTTTATCGCCAAGCCGTTCCGTCATATGCTTCCAGCCGTCCCAGTCGTCCTCCGCAAGGCCGTCCTCAATGGAGAGGATTGGGTATCTGGAAATCAGCTCCTCATAATAGGCAATCATTTCAGAGGTATCCCGCACCACATCGCTGCCCTTTAATGAACTTTCACCGGGGAAGTGGTACATGCCTGTTTTCTCATTGTATAATTCACTGGAAGCCACGTCAAGGGCAATTTTTATATCCTGCCCTGGAAAATAGTTACTTTTTTCTATTGCCGCCACAATCAGATCAAGAACGGCCTCTGCATCCGGCAGGTCGGGCGCGAAGCCTCCCTCGTCGCCTACACTGGTGGCAAGCCCCTTTTCCTCCAGTATTTTTTTCAGTGTATGGTAAATCTCCGCACAAATGCGCAGGCCGTCGGCAAAACTCTCCGCCTGCACGGGCATAATCATAAATTCCTGGAAATCAACGGTGTTGGCCGCATGTCTTCCGCCGTTTAATATATTCATCATGGGAACAGGCATCAGCCTTGTGTAGGCGCCCCCCAGATACTGATAAAGAGGAATATTCAAAGCTTTTGCCGCCGCCCTTGCCACAGCCATGGAGACTGCCAGCGTTGCGTTGGCTCCCAGATTTCCTTTATTTTCCGTACCGTCCGTTTCTATAAGAATACGGTCAATTTCAATCTGGTTCAAGCCGTTTTTTCCTGCAACCGCTTCCTTTATTTTCGTATTAATGTTATTCACTGCTTTCTGCACGCCCAGCCCAAAATATCTTGTTTCGCCGTCCCGCAGTTCCACAGCTTCAAAACGCCCTGTGCTGGCGCCGGAAGGAACCGACGCTTTTCCGGCATATCTTTTTCCGGTCATGGTGTCCGTAAGAGTAATCTCCGCCTCCACCGTGGGATTTCCCCTGGAATCTAAAATCTCCCTTCCGTGGATATTTGTAATCTGCATATATGTTTTCATTCTCCAAGTCTCCTGAAACAAAAATTTTATAACTATTGTAACCTTTTTCAGAACTTGCTATACTAGTGTGAAGAGAAGTTCTAAAGCATCTGAAAGACACTGCCTTTGGAACTTCTAAAGGTTCACGCAAAAGAATGTCTTAAAAAGCGGCATTCTTCATTTGAATTTAAACCATATACTTATGGAGGCTTCTTTCATGAATCATATATTTACATATCTTAAATCTCTTAAATCCTTTTTCATGCCGGATAAAAACTCTGATGGAAAACTCCTTGACAAAACCGATTTGATTTATTTATCCGCATTGATTCTGGTTTTTGCAGTCCTCGCCTTTTTCAGACTGGGAAATACCTATGCCCCGGAATCTTCCTATACTGCTGATGCCGGAAACCGGGATATTGTGCTGGATTTTGGTGATTATACAGATATTGGTTCTTTTTCTGTCTTTCTTGGGAATCTCAACACCCGGCGTTTTTCCATCTCGGCCTTTAACGAGATGACCGGGGCGTGGGAAATCATAAACGGGGAAGCTTATGCGGAATCTGTTTTTGCATGGAATAAAATTGATTTGAATTATAATCTGCGCTATCTGGGCATTGTTGCCCTTGATGAGGAAGCGGTTTTAAATGAACTGGTCTTTCAGCGGCTGGACGGCAGTCTTATTCTTCCCGTCAATGCAGGGGATTATCCTGCCCTTTTTGACGAACAGGATATGTTCCCTTCCTCCAAAACCTATATGAACGGAACCATGTTCGATGAAGTTTACCACGGGCGCACTGCCTATGAATTTCTCCACGGGCTGATTACCTATGAAACCACCCACCCCCATTTGGGAAAAATACTGATTTCCCTGGGGATAATGGTCTTTGGCATGAATCCTTTTGGCTGGCGCTTCATGTCTGTACTTTTCGGTATCCTGATAATTCCCCTTATGTACTGTTTCGCCAAACGGCTGTTTAAGGACTCTTTTGTCTGCGCTGCAACAACCTCTCTCATTGTCTTTGACTGTATGCATTATAATTTATCCAGAATTGCTACCATTGATATTTTCGCAGCATTTTTTATTCTATTAATGTACTACTATATGTACCAGTATTTCCAGAAAGACTCCTCTTACCGGGCTGCAGGGCAGGCCCTCACAGATTCCTTTGTCCCCAAAGAGGTCTATATTCCTCTTGCCTTAAGCGGTATTGGAATGGCTTTCGGCGTTGCCACCAAATGGACAGGAGTATATGCCGGACTTGGTCTTGGGGTGCTTTTTATCTGGTACACCCTTACCCATTTTCCAAAACAGCAGACCTGGAAGCTGTTCTTGTTCTGCTGTCTGTTTTTCGTGGCAGTCCCACTAGTCATTTATACCCTGTGCTTTATTCCAGTGGTAGGCTATACCCCCTATAACGGCCTGATTGACAAGGCTGTAAAGGGTACCCAGTATATGTTTGATTACCACGCCAATCTGGAAGCGGAACACTATTACAGCTCCCCTTTTTATGAGTGGCCGTTCATCTGGATGCCTCTGCTGGACGCTAACGACAGCGTAGGGGATAAGGTCAGCGCCATAAGTTGCATGGGAAATCCTGCCATCTGGTGGATGGGTATTATCTGTGAACTGTACGTATTTTGGCGCTGGATTGCAAAAAAGGATAAAAAGGCCGGCTTCCTGTGCATTTCCTATCTGGCACAATATGTCCCCTGGATGTCCATAAGCCGCATTACCTTTATTTATCATTATTTTCCCGCCATTTTATTCGTCATGCTAATGATGGGTTATACCATGCTGCATATAAAAGAACACTTTGCATGGGGCAAAAAAGCGATTGCCTTTTATGTGGCAGCCGCTTTTATCTGCTTCTTTATTTTCTTCCCGCTTATCTCCGGTCTTCCCGTGAAACTGGAGTATGGTCTGGGATTAAGATGGCTTAGGGACTGGATACTGATATTGTAAATCCCTTTTCCAATATCAGTAAATCCATAATCCGGCGAAACTACAGCTATTATTTTTCATGCTGCCCTACCGCTCCCAGATCAATTCATGACTTCCATTCTTCTATTCCTTTTTTATTAACAACGGACAGTTCGCAGAGCACACTGTCCGTTGTCTGTGTACTGCCTTCTGCCAAAACCATGGTCTTTCTTCTATTTTTTTAAATATTTTAAAATATTTTATAATAAGTAATTATTTTCTTTGTCTGCTACCTGCAGCGATTTCAGCTTATATGTGGCGTATCCTTCCAGCACAAGAGGCTCCGATTTACAAAGTTCTTCGGCCTCTTCAAAGCTTTCTGCCTGCAGGATATACATTCCGGCAACCCCCGGGTATCCTTTAAAAGCTCCGCCAAGCACCAGATGCCCTTTCTCGTCCAAATCTCTTAAATTTGCAACATGCCTTTCAATTACAGCCTTCGTAACCCTGTTGTACGATTTACTTTTTTCAATTATCATGACATACACCCATTTTTCCATATACACATCTCCTTCCGTCTGTATACCATTCTTTCCGACTAAAGAATAACACATTAAATATGACACTTAGCTGTCATATTAGAAATTTTTTCTCTCCATTCATGCCATAATATATCATAGATATGATTCAGCCTGCCGCATTCACCCGGCATAAGACCATGGTATTGCGGCGGCATAGTCTCCGAAAAACACAACATAAAATTCATCATCGGAAAATCTGTCCCTGTCCGAAATCTTAAATATATATGCGCCGTCTCCGGCCGGGACCCTTCCCTCCGCCTGGGGATTCATGTAGATGAACCGTTCCCTGTAGGGGATTTCCTTATTCTGCCAGCGGTCTGTCTTCCCCTGATAAAACTCCGCGTCCACATCAAACAAAAACAGGGCAAGAATTTCCGTCACCTGATAAGCCCCTTCGTACTGGGTATCCGGCGTAATATAGTAGCGGTCGCAGTTGTATTCTTTTGCAAATTCCACAGCATCCACAAAGTCCCCGTAAAAAGCTTTGTCAATCTCCCCTGCCCATGAAGTAAAATAATCATGGAAAAACAGGGTGCCCAGAACGGCAAACAGGACAGACAGAATTGCAAAGGACATCTTCCATTTTTGCACCGTAAAAGAAATTCCCACAGCCGCAAATATGATATGGATATAAAAAATAATATTAATCCTGTTCACATTTACATAGTTAATCATAAGCCCCGTCAGAAGCGCAAAAATCCAGTAGACGGCCAGGATTCGGCATCCCATTTTCTTATCCCCGTCTTCCTCCCTGAATGCCCCTCTCATCACCAGCACTGCCCCTAAAATGACAAAGGGCTGTGCGCAATGGTACACGGTTCCGAAGCCTCTGACGGTATTCCAGATCAAATCGTCCTTCTGCAAAAACACCACGTTGACCAGCGACTGGAGATTGGCAAGAAGCTGTTCTCCCTTATTTTCGGAAAAAAACAAAATATCCGCAGAGCGCACATTCCCTGAAAAAAACTGCATGGTCACAAAAGGAAGCCTTACAGTATCCCATTTCATGAAATTAATCAGCATGGTACCATAAATAGGCCACGCAATCCCGAAGTAAACCAGAAGACAGATAACAATTTCCTTCACCCCCGCCTTTTTATCCCGGAACATGAAAATACAGACGGTCATCAGGAAAAAGGGCACCATGTAAAAGGAAACCCCATAACAGTACATGCACAAGGCAAAAAATACCATGGACAGATAAAGACAGGCTTTTCTCTTTATCCCTGCCGCCAGAAAGAAGATTCCAAGCACAAACATATGTGGAAACAGATTGCAGTCCAGCGCCCATCTGCTCTGCATAAAATGCCATGGATTAATTGCAAGCAAAAGCAGCGCCGCAAGACTGGTTCTTTCACCAAAAACTTTTTTAACCATTCCCCATACGGCCCAAATCCCTGCAAGGCTTGCCAGCAGTATGGGCAGGCGCATAGCAGTTCTGGTAAGCCCCAGCATCCAGATAAAAGGCACTGTCAGATAGGAAAGCAGTACGCTCATCTGCCCATACCCCCACGCCTCAAAGTGGGCGGGCATAAAGGTGCCGAAACGATCCGTACCATAATCCGCAAGGGCTTTGGCATCCACCGCCCCCATAGCGCCGTCCTGATTTACGCCCCCCGGAATCTCCCCGATGGCAATTATCCTTACTGCAACAAGGCCATATATCACAAGGAGCAGGAATAAGGTTTTCCATTCCCTCTTCCCCGCTGCCCTTTCAAAGCTTATACTCCCTGCACCCTGTATCCTTCCGTCTCCGGTATCTGTCGTCTTTTCACCCCCGGTTTCCGGCGCCTTCACTGTCTGCTGGTTCCACAGGACAATCGCAATGATCCCCCATACCAATAATACTGTTATACTGTTCAATGTCTGCATCTAAAAACCTCCCCTGCTCCTACAGCCAGAACGCCGTCAGATATTTTACATGGGAATATAAATCCGGCCTTAATTCCCGGAGGGCTTCCCCTGTATCCAGAAAAAATGTCATCCCCTGATAGGCAAGTCCTGTCACAAAACAGACCAGCAGTCCCACTGTCACTGCCTTTTCAAGATAGCCTCCTTTTATTGTCGGATGGTTACATATCATAAGCGCCGAAACCGCCGAAGACAGCATCAGAAAAACAGAAAAATCGCCAAAATACCTCTGCAGGATACCGGACATATTGGTATCCGCCACAATAATCATCCCAGCCCCCAAAAGTCCTGCCAGAGAAAACAGCCAGGGGGCTTTCCCGGATACTTTCATCTGTCTGGGGGACAGAAGGGGAAGAATACTAAATAAGGAAAACAGATTGGTCATAAAAATACCGCCGTATGTAGCTTCCTGAATGGTTATTCCCATGTACTGGCTGTCAAAATATGTGGCCTGCGTAAAGGGAAATTCCGCTATCAGCTTTATGGGCTGGAATAAATAGGCCACAATTCCTAAAGGCACCCTGTCCCACTGCCAGCCCCGGTTCCTCATATCGTTAAAGGTAAGATTATAATTGGCACCGAAATCAAAAACATTCCCAAAACGGCTGTAATTATAGTACATTAACATCCCTGCCACTGCCGCCATTGGCAGAAGGAAGGCCGCCACTGCCCTTTTTCCCCATTTTGTCCTGACAAGGGCCCCGGACGCCAGATCCTTCCAGAATAAAGCAGCACCAAACAGAATAAATACAAAAAGCTGGGGACGGCATCCTGCGGTCAGTGCCGTGCACAAGGCCCCGGCGGACAAATATTTCAGAGAATGCTCCCCTCCTTTTGCCGCCAGAAAAAAGCACCAAAGGCCCAGCATGCCAAAGGCCGCTCCCGATAAAATTGGCACCGTATATAAATCCGGCCGCTTCGTCATATACACAACTCCGCTTCCTAAAAGAATCAGTTCCATGAGCAGTATCCACATGGCCAGAGATGCTTGAGGAAACCACCTGTCTATGATTTGATGAACCGTCCCCATAATTCCGGCCAGAAACAGCAGGGACAGGAAAAAAATCAGTTCGTGGGTATGCAAATGTACGCCTGTCAGCATATAGTACGGGAAATAAAACAATGCCGCCGGAACCACACCGAAATATACATAATATTTTCCGTTATAATAGGCATGATCCCACTTATACCATTCCCCCGACTGGCTCATCACCAGGGTCCGGTACTCATAATCATATGGATTTTCCATATTCTGCAAGGCCGCGGAAGGTTCCTCCAGCAGAGAAAAGCTTCCCTCCTTAAAACTCTCAGCCAGCGCATGGTATTGTTTCTGGTTGTCCCCGGTTGCTTCCTGGAAATAAGGATTGACATGAGTCAGAAATAAAAATAGAATGGCATGTATCAGAAAAAATGATACCAGGACAAGGCTGCGCGCATCGCTCCTTAACCCTATATAAGCAGTAACATGCAGTCTGGACGCAGACCGGAGCGCCCACAGGATCCCTGACAGCAGCAGCAAAGCCGCCATCCTCTCCCATGATAAAAAAAGCGGAATCTGCGGATTAAGGGTCACTTCAAAAGAAATTACTTCTCCCAAAGCCAAATCCGGTAGAATCTTAAGTCCTGTACAGTCCCCGTACAAATGGTAGGTCATATAGCTGCTCCGCTTTTCCTTCTCCCAAAGTTCACGCCGGGGAAGTTCATAATAAAGCCTGTGGGATTCATCCGTCACCCACTGACGGATACTGATAGGAGAATCCTCTGTCTGCCCATTTAAAACCGTCATGACAATCTGCGACGTACAAAGTTCTCCCTCTATTCCGCCCACTTCCATCTCAAGGTTTCCTTCCCCAACCGTGAAGGTGCCGTTTCCATTGTCCAGATAGCCATCCCCCAGCCGGATCTCTTCTGCCTTGACAGACACATTACCAAACGATTCCCAATGTCTGTAATTAAATATAAATATCTCTACTGCAAAAACGATTGCCAGAAGAACCAGTATCTCTGCTGGTGTTTTGCCCCAAATCTTTTTAATTCTCCCCATTCCCTCTCCTGTCTTCTCTTCGTATTCTTCCTTACTCCACAAACTGCCATTCATGCAACTGCAAAAGCAGCGCCTGCCGCGCTCCTGTTTAGAGCGTATTTGGAAATTCATTCCCTGCATTTTTTTGTATCTGCCTGTAAAGGTCAGCGCCCACCCAGGCAATCAGTCCCAAAAGCCCTATGGCCACATACTGCTGGGGCACAATATGCACCGCAATCAGATAAGGCATAAAGGATAAAACCGACACCAGCATAAATCCGCACACAACAGGCAGTTTCCGTCCATCTAAAATCCCATATATAACAGCAAGAATATCAATAAAAAAACCATACCTGTCATGCATATGGGGAAGGGCGTAAACAATGACGGCCACCGTAAACAAAGCCAGCGTAATCATCAGTTCCCCTGTCAGATTTATTTTTTTTGTATAAAAATAATAGGCAATGCATCCAAGGAGAATTACCGTCATATAGGTTCCTGCCCCGCTGACCTCCGCCGCATGACGCATATCCGGCATAGCTTCCCCCAGCAGGGTGTAGATATTGGGATATTCCAGCGTCCCCCAGGGGTATGTACCTGTCTGCTCAAAGTAAATCAGCATAAGTTCCTTAAAGTTCCTTCCCGCTGCCCATGCAGGCAGCGCGCTGATTACATAAATAACCGGTATCCACACAAAGCTGGCCAGCTTTATGGTCTTTTGTTTCAGCCACATAATCATCAGAAAAGGAATCAAAAAGACAGCCTGCAGCTTAAATGCAAAGGCCAGTCCCACAAAAATAAGACATCCTCTGCTGTTATCCCGAAAGAAAAAATACAGGGCAAACAGGAGCAGGGAAGTATAAATGATGTCGCACTGACACCAGTAAGCTCCGTCCAGTATCACCGTGGGGGATAAAAGCACGAAAGCCATTCCCATGACGGATTTCCTTAAATCTGCACTTAACTGGTAAATGATTAAAAACACAGCTATGGAAGCCAGGTAATCAAATATTACAGAAATCATCTTAAGCCCGTACAGGTCATTATCTGTTATGTAAGAAACCAGACACATAAGATACATATAGGGAGATGTATAGTTGGATATCTGGTGGTCTAAAGACGCAAAGCCTCCGCTGTCCCTTATCTGTTCCATCCATCCCTTCAAAAATCCCGTATAATCCGCCGACTCGATGGGCATCAGCTTCCATCTCACCATAAACGCAAATGCAAAGAGACATGTAATAAAGAGAATGTCCACTGCTCTTAATACAATTTTCCCTATCTGCACTTCCTGAAAACAAAATCTGTCAATCAAACGTTCTTTCATCCTGTACCACGCCTTCATTATTCTTGGAAACGCCTAACAGAATCAGCAGTGGACAAATCCACTGCTGATTCATGAATTTTATATATTGTACCATCATCTCCTGTAAACTTCCAGATAAATTTATTTATCCTTACTTATATATTTACTCTTTATAGATGGTATCCTCTTTTACGAAGCCGGGGATCTGCCCTTCCAGGAATCCATACTCCGCACTGGCTCCATAATTTCTTGTCATGGGGCTGTCCGTCTTAAAGTATACGATAACACTGTAGTTGTCATCCAGTGCCTTTCCATTGTCCCAGTCCTGCCGTACCAGTTCATTGGCAAAAACAGCAGACACAATCTCTTTTATCTTCTCCTGGTCAGTATACTCTTCATAGACACGGGTGTCGATATCGTAACCAAAGTAGTTCTGTGTTGCGCCTCTTTCCAGTAACAAATTAGGATCCTCAAAAGTTTCTTCTCCATCCCCTGATTCATCCAACTGCTTTTGCAGCCTTTCCGCAATATCATAGTTGCCGTTCATGACCTGGATTTTCTCCACGTCCTCCCACTTTAACTGGACTCCGGTATAGCAGCCGTTTTTCTTAAGGCACGCAATACTCTCTTTATAAAAAGGATAAATATTCATGCCTACATCCCAGCCTCTGGTAACTCTATCCACATATCCGGCGTTTCCCATATAGTTGCTCCCGGCTATTACCTCTGAAAAATACAATGTTACTATCCCTACAGGTACGCTTTCTTTAATACTGCTGAAATCTGCCGATTCAAGGTCTTTCCGGTAGGCTTCCAGAAATTCCTCTATCTGCTCCCGGCTCATCTTTTCCTGATAAATCGTATTGCCAAATGTTGCACTAAGCTGATATCTGTCAGACTTTACCATATTTACTATATTATCTGAGGCGCCGCTGAAATATCCCTTTTTAAACTCTTCACTTCCGATAATCTTATCCAGAAGCCGGGCAGTCTGCTCATCCTCCACGTTGACCCAAAGGCTCCTGCTTACCTGTCTCCCGCTTTTCAGGCGGTAAATAACCGTGGTATAAGACCACCATGCGTCAGATTCTTTGCTTTCGTCCGAATAATTATACCGGTCTATCTTATCGTATTCCTCCATGGAATTTTCTGCAAGTTCGCATATATCGGCAACATTGGTAAGATACATGTACCGGTCCGCATAATTCTGATAAGACATGTAATTTCCCTGTTCGTCAAACCGTGTACTGTAAGTGGGATCCTCATAATATTCGGGCACAAATGCAATGCTTTCTATTTTGTCCCGGGCCGGAATATAACCGTCATATCCAAATATATCATACCGGAATACCAGAAAAATCAAAGCTGTTATAACGCCGCTTATGAGAATATGCCGTTTCCTGTGAACAGCGCCCTTGATGTCAAATTCATAAATCACCTGTATCACAGCACATCCAATAATGAGTACTGCCGCTATGGCAAAAATAATCCATCCTATTCCTTCCATAGATTTCTCCGGGATAAAATTAACGCTCCCCTCTATGCTCAGCCCTGCCAGCAAAGATGCCGGAACTACCAAAAGCACCTTGATAAAGGGCTTGGTAATTTCAAAAGTCATTGCTCTGCCTGCCGCTTCCGCAGGACGTTTTAAGTAACAGAAATAGGAAAGCAGCCCTATGGCCAGTGCAAACAACAGCAAACCGGCCAGATATTTCACGTTCAGTGTATTTTTACTGTTAAAATCTGCCACCAGATCAATATACAGCCCAAAGGGGGAAAGCAACGGTCTGTTATTGCTTCCATAATAGCTGAAATACTTAAAGAATAATGCCTGATATCTCTGCACCGCAAGTCTTACTGCAAATTCATACAAGCCAAAAACCAGAATGGCAAAACCGGTAATCACAATATTCCCCGTCAGCATTACTGCCAGAACCGCCATGTGATATACTCCCAGGTAAAAAAGCACATTTGTCAGAAATGCCGCTCCGGCGCTGTGCAACACCTCGCCGTTCACGGCCCCGTTCCCGGCTGCTATCAGCAGGCCCACGAGAAGGCCTGTCAGATAAGGCAGAATATACAGAAGAATTCCATCCAGCCAGATGACCAGAAACCTTCTTTTTCTTTTCACAGGCATCCCCATATAAAAATCAATTTTTTTCCTGCTGTAAAGATAGGAAAAACCCTGTACAGCGCTGATTATGGCAATTGCCGCGCTGGCAAATAATGTATAGCCCCATAAGCCAAACAACTCCTTCATCCCGTTTATCAGCCTGTCATGAAGTATCTGCTGTAAAACAGACGCTTCATAGGTTTCCGCCAGCAGCTTTGTACTGCTTATAATATTGTTGACCATCAGAGCCGTCATTACCGGAAAGAGCAGTGCAAACGCCAGTACCGCCACTACCCAGACCCACAGGCGCCTTTTATTGTTTTCTTTCATACTAACCAAGAATGAGTTTTTTGACATCATAACCTACTACCTCCGTTTCGCTGATGAATATCTCCTCAAGAGAAAGAGGCAGCGCCTCAAAAAATATTGTGTTCACCGTGGCAAAAACTGCCAGTATCTCGGCCTTATTTCCCCTTACCGTCAGCACATTCAAAGACCCTCTCTTTTCGTTTTTCATGATTTCAAGGGAGGAAATAACTTTTGCCTCGTCATCTATCGTCTTAAACACACACTGCACCTTCTGGATATTACATTTCATATCCTCCAGATCCTTGGATAAAAGGACGCCGCCCTTATGGAGAAGCCCTACATGGTCACAGATATCTTCCAGTTCTCTTAAATTGTGTGACGCAATTATAGGAGTCATCCCCCTGCGCTCCATTTCACTGGCAAATATGCTTTTAATTCCCTGGCGCATCACCGGATCCAGGCCGTCAAAAGTCTCGTCGCACAGCAGGTACTTTGTTCCGCTGCAAATGCCGCATATAAGGGCAAGCTGTTTCTTCATCCCCTTGGAATATGTATTTATTTTTCTCTTTTTGTCCAGACCGAAGTTCACCAGATAATTATAAAAATCATCCACCGCAAATTCCGGATAGACACTGCAAAGATATTTCTGCATATCTGTTGCATTACTGTTGGCAAAAAAGTACGGTTCATCCGCAATAAAATAAATATTCTTCTTGGCTTCTATGTTGTCAAACACAGGCAGATTATCAATTGCAATCTCCCCCTGTTCCGGCTCAAGCACCCCTGCCACCATCCTCAAAACCGTGCTCTTGCCCGCTCCGTTCGTACCAATCAGGCCGAACACGGTATTTTCCCTGATGCTTACGCTGACATTGTCCACCGCCTTTATCTTATCGTAAGACTTGCTTACATTTCTTATCTCAATCATGTGTTTTACCTCATTCCTGCGCCGCTTTTCCCATTTATTGCCTGTGCGCTTTCTTTAATGCTCTGGACAATTTCCTCCTGGGTAATCCCTACCTCAAAAGCAGTCCTGCAAATGTTCTTAATTTCTTCAAAGATTTCCTCTTTGTACTTAAGAAGCAGTTGACCGCTGTCCGAGACAAAATTTCCCTTACCCTTAACAGTATAAATATAGCCCTGCCGTTCCAGTTCCGCATAGGCCCGCTGAATCGTATTGGGGTTAATGGATAAGTCCACCGCCAGATTGCGCACCGAAGGAATCTTGTCATCCGGGTGCAGCACCTCCCGCAATATCATCACTTTAAATTTCTCGACCACCTGCTCATAAATGGGCCTTGTATCCCTGTAGTCTACGCATATCATATAGATTTCCTTTCCGTCGTACGAAGTGTACTAACATTATTAATACACTTATGGTATTATATCCGCCTGCCCATGTCAAGACCAGAACGCAGAATTAATAAAAAATCAAGTATTTGTACGCTGCGCAGACATGCCCCCTCACCTTTCAAACTATTTAATTTACAGCTAATTTTGTTATACGCTTTTGCCAAACAAACTTAATAAACGTTCAAAAGAAGTTGGCATTATGTAGAAGAACACTCTATTTATCTGCCCATTCAATGGGCAATCTGCAAAACAAAGCAAAAAATAGCGATTTCCCCAGCCTGTCATCTTTGTGATTTCTTTTCCTTGCATTTCCATCTGTTCTTCCCTATAATACATCTGAAAGGATACATTATATATTTCCTTCCGGTATCATATTAATCATATTGCAGATTGAAATTTCAGAGGAAAACTATGGGAAGAGAAGATTACAGTAAAGCGTTTAAATTAGGAAAAAAAGATTATCAGTCAAGAATGCTCCGGGGTGAAAAGCCGACTTTGCAGGTTCTGGATGATATTATGCCGGAGAAGGGGGCTTATTATGAACTTCCCCTTGGACTGGTACAGATACCCACTGACCAGATTGCAGGAACCAAGACGATGGGAAGGAGCAGTTCCTTTGCAGGGAACTTCATGCCGATTTTAAAGGAAAACACTGAGTTTGCCAGCAAGTGGTCTGCACTCAGCACCAGCCATGTACAGGAAGGCATCCGGGATCCTGTTACCGCCTATGAGTATATGAACAAATTTTATATACTGGAGGGCAACAAACGGGTCAGCGTCATGAAATATTTCGGCGCAGTTTCCATTCCGGGCAATGTCATCCGTATCGTGCCTAAGCGCACCAGTGACAAAGAAAACAAAATTTATCATGAATTCATGGATTTCTATCAGTCAGCGCCTATCAATTACATCTGGTTTTCACAGGAAGGAAGCTTCCAGAAACTGCAGAAAGCCGTGGGCAAAGAGCCGGGTGAAATCTGGACGCAAGAAGACCTGCTGAATTTCAGTGCCCTGTATACACGTTTTACAGCCGAGTACAAGGCAAAGGGCGGCAGCAAGCTTCATATCACGCCGGGAGACGCTTTTCTTGCATTTATCACACTGTACGGCTATGAAGCAACCGAAACGAAAACCACCAATGAATTAAAAGAACTGATTGCTAAGAGCTGGGAAGAGTTCAAACTTCTCCAGGAAGAGCAGGATATCGAACTTAAAATGGAGCCTACCCAGGAAAAGAAACCGCTCCTTAGTATTCTGCTGCCCTTAAGCCTGTCGAAACTGAAAATAGCATTTATTTATGAAAAAACACCGGGGACTTCGGCATGGACTTACGCCCATGAACTTGGACGGCTTTATCTGGAGCAGACCTTCCCGGAAGAGCTGCAGACTTCTTTTTACGAAAACGCAACTCCTGAAAATGTGGACGCTCTGATCGAAGAGGCCATCGCTGGCGGATGCAATCTGATATTCACCACCACGCCCGCCTTTGTGCAGGCCAGTGTGAAAGCTGCTATCGCCAACCCGGATGTGCGGATTTTGAACTGCTCCTTAAATACCTCCCACAGGTATATCCGCACCTACTATTCGCGGATGCATGAGGCTAAATTTATGATGGGCGCCATCGCCGGGGCCATGGCGGAAAATAACCGTCTGACCTATATCGCGGACTACCCTATTTACGGTTCCATCGCCAACATCAACGCTTTTGCGCTGGGGGCAAAAATGATTAATCCCAGAGCAAAAGTATATCTGGAATGGTCCACCATGAAAGAAGTGGATATTGATAAAAAAATAAAAGAAACCCAGTCATCCTGTGTTTCCGGAAGGGATATGGTAATTCCCGAGGAGGCTTCCCGTTTCTTTGGTATTTACCATATGGACGGGGATTATCCACGAAATCTTGCCATGCCTCTGTATCACTGGGGAAAATTTTATGAGCAGCTTATCCGCACCATTATGGACGGTACCTGGAAGTATGATGACGCGCCTTCCTCCACCAAGGCAATCAACTATTGGTGGGGCATGTCCGCAGGGGTTATCGACGTAATATGTTCCAACCATCTGCCTATTGGCACGAAACGTCTGGTGGAATTACTGAAAAATGCCATCAGTGCAGAATCATTTAATCCTTTTTCGGGTATCCTATATTCCCAGACAGGCACCGTCACTGACGACCCGGAGGGAAGTCTTTCACCAGAGGAAATCATGACCATGGACTGGCTTGCAGAAAATGTCATTGGATCCATTCCGAAAAAGGAAGATTTAAAAGAACAGGCAGTACCTGTCATCGATCAGCAGGGCGTCATAAAAAAGGAAGGTTGATTTACATATGAGGATACTTGCAATTGCAGATGAAGAATCCAAATATTATTGGGACTTTTTTGAAAAAAGCAAGTTGGACGGCATTGATCTGATTATTTCCTGCGGTGACTTAGACCCCCGCTACCTTTCTTTCCTTGTCACTCTTTCCACTGTGCCGGTTCTGTATATACACGGCAATCATGACGGGAAATACGAGGATATACCGCCGGAAGGATGTATCTGCATTGAAGACCAGATTTACGTCCACAACGGTGTGCGCATACTTGGGCTGGGAGGTTCCATGCGTTACCGCCCGGGGCCGCACCAATACACGGAATGGCAGATGAAAGGCCGGGTGGCCAAATTGTGGTTCCAGCTTTTCCGCCACCGGGGTTTTGATATTTTAGTGACACATTCCCCCGCCTATCAGTTAAATGATGGGCGGGATCTCCCCCATCAGGGGTTTCAGGTATTCCGGACACTGATTGAAAAATATAAGCCTAAGTTTTTCCTCCATGGCCATGTACACATGGCCTATGGCCGGAGCCATAAACGGTATGACAAATACATGGATACCCATATTATCAATGCCTATGAAAGGTGTGTATTTGAATTTGAAGACGACAATCCCGGGGAACATATCCGGTAGGCTGCACAGCCCATTGTGGAAAAGAAAACGCATTCAGGCATAACGCCCAAATGCATTTTCTTCCCTTCAAATTTATTATCTTTTCAGCAGTACTTCTTTTTCATATTTCTCTACTTCTTCAAACCAGCTCTTATCAGCAGTAACACCGCACTGTCTGCAATACTCTTCCCACACATCCCCTAAAGGATAAGTCTTGGTTTCTTCCTGCCATATCATAAGTTCTGTCAGACGGTTTTCATCCTGAAACTTCTTTAACATGTCATTGGGTGTGCAAAGCGCTGCAAGCAGAGCCTTCTGCCAACTCCTGAAACCTACTGTCCAGGCAGATATCCTGTTAATGCCTGCATCAAAATAGTCAAGCGCCATATAAACCCTGTCAAGTGCGTCATTACGCACGATTTCCTTTGCCATTTCCCGTGTCTCATCGTCAAAGAGTACTACATGGTCACTGTCCCAGCGCACCGGCCTTGTGATATGCAGCGCGATTTCCGGGAAGAAACAGAGCAGCGCAGGGATTTTATCCGACACCACTTCAGTGGGATGATAGTGCCCATTATCCATAAGGGGTAAGCATCCTTCATGGGTTGCCGCAAAGGACAGGGTAAACTCAGCGCTTCCGGCAGTGTAGGATTCCACGCCGATTCCAAAAACCTTGGACTCCACACAGGGCTTTACAAGTTTCTTGTCATAAGGCTCCGATAAAATCTGCTCAATGGAATCTTTATAGCGCATTCTCGGCCCCATACGGTCAGCCGGAATATCCTTATAGCCGTCTCCCGTCCATATATTCATAACACAGGGCATCCCTGTCTCTTTTGCAAAATACTCGGAAATACGGATACATGCTTTTCCATGTGCAATCCAGAACTTTCTTGTCTCCTCGTCCGGGCTTGAGAGAGTCAGCCCGTCTTTTATCTTGTCATGAGAAAAGAAAGTAGGATTAAAGTCAATTCCCATATTTCTTTCCTTTGCAAATGCTACCCACTTTGCAAAGTGCTTCGGCTCAATCTTATCCCTGTCTACTGCTTCTCCTTTTTCAAAGATGGCATAGCTTGCATGGAGGTTCAGCTTCTTTCTGCCGGGCATCAGCTTAAGAGCCTGATCCATATCCTGCATCAGCTCCTCCGGTGTCCTTGCCTTCCCCGGATAATTTCCTGTAGTCTGGATGCCTCCGGTCAGTGGTCCTTCGTGGTCAAACCCAGTCACATCATCCCCCTGCCAGCAATGAAGGGATACTGGGATTTCTTTCAGCTTTGCTATAGCTGCGTCCGTATCTACCCCGATTTTCCCATACATTTCTTTTGCTGCTTCATACCTTTCTGTCTGATTCATTAATTTTTACCATACCTTTCCCGCCTGTCAGCGTTTATTTTTATCGTTCAGCTTTCCATAACTGGATCATATATTTTTGTTTCAAAAGACTCTAAAATGCATCTTCTTGCGTCCTGTAAATCTTTAAACTCCCCATCCGCCAGCATCTGTGCCGCAAGATTTCCAATCGCAGTCGCTTCCACCGGACCGGCATAAACCCTGACCTTTGCGGCATTGGCTGTCAACTTGTTCAGATAGTCGGCATTAGCCCCGCCTCCTACGATATATATCTGGTCATAAACCTGTCCCGTTCTCTCCTCAATCTCCTCTTTGGTCTGGGCATAGCATTTTGCAAGACTGTTATAAATGACGGCCGCTGTCTGGGCAATGCCCTCCGGCGCCTCCTGTCCCGACTCCCGGCAGGCGGCTTTCACTTCCTCTGTCATATTTTCCGGTGCAAGGAAGCGGCTTTCATTACAGTCAACCACCGAAGAAATATTGCACGCCGATGCCGCCTGGCAGATTTCGCCATAGCTTAAATCCTCTCCGATTTCTTTCCTGACGGACTGAATCATCCAAAGCCCCATAATGTTTTTCAGGTAACGGAACCGGTAATCATATCCTCCCTCATTGGTCAGATTATGTTCTCTGCTCTGTTCACTGCAGTCCGCTTTCATCAGTTCCGTTCCCATCAGGGACCAGGTTCCCGAACTGATATAAAGAGCCTCCCCTTTTACCGCTGGAACCGCCATGACCGCCGCACCCGTGTCATGTGTGGCCGGAAGAACCACTTTACAGGAAAAGCCAGTCTCTCTGGTTATCTCATCCTTTAAAACGCCTAATTCTGTACCCGGCTTTTGAATCTTCTGGAAAATCCTATCCGGGTACCCCAGCCTGCTTATCAAATCCATATCCCATTCTTTCGTCTCCGGGCTGACTAATTGAGTCGTTGTTGCATTGGTGTATTCCGTCACGCACTTTCCCGTCAGCAGAAAATTAAAATAATCGGGAATCATCAACAGTTTTTCTGCCTGCCCAAGCTGCTCCGGATGATTCTGCTTCAGAGCCATCAACTGATATATGGTATTAAATATCTGTTTCTGGATTCCGGTTTTTTTGTAAAGTTCCGCTTCTGGAATCAGCTCATATACCTTTTCGTCCATTCCTGCCGTGCGGTCATCCCGGTATGCCGTAGCATTACCAATCACTTTATCTTCTTTATCCAGCAGGACAAAATCAACCGCCCAGGTATCAATCCCCATGGAAACAGGTGTCTTCCCCATCTCTTTACATTTCTTCATCCCTGCCATGATTTCCGTAAACAGACGGTCAGTGTCCCAGATTTTTTCCCCCTGATGCTCTGTCATCCCATTGGGAAAGCGGTAAATCTCCTCCAGAACCATTCTGCCCGCTTCCATATGAGCCAGAATATGCCGTCCGCTTGATGCGCCAATATCAATGGCAAGATAATACTTCTCCATTCCAAACCCCGCCTTTCGTTTTTTATTATCCGTTCATGTATTCTATTTTATATAATAAACTGTTTCCTGCAATAAAAAAAGGACACCTTTTGATTAGAAAAGTGTCCTTATTTGCAGGGTATGTTTTTGGGGTCTGAAAGTGCTGGTTTTATGCGTTTTTTGTGGAATGTGCAAAAAATCATTGTACAGTTTTTGTGCATTATCACATGACAACTTGGTATAACTTTGCATAACTTGGAATAACTTTTCCTGCAATTGGTGTATAAATTGGTGTACGAATTTTATCCCTATTACATTAATATACATTCTTTTTCCAGTGAATCCACTTTCTCAAATTCTTTCTGAATCCGGCATAAATCCACATGATTATATATGTTCATCGTTATGTCTGCCCGCTTGTGTCCCATAACTGTCTGCAGAACTTTTACATCTATTCCTGCCTCTGCCATCCTCGTACATGCTGTATGTCTTAAAATATGCGGCGTGATCATTGGCAGCAATTCCGGCTTGCGCTTTTCTTTCTCCGCAGTTTTTCCTTCTTTTCTATTGTACTTTTCACAGGCAGCTATCAACGCATCACCAAATCATCTGGGAATGATCACATTATTCTTTCGGCTGTTCAGGAACACAAAATTTTTGTACCCGTCAATTTCTATGCCGGAATTAATGCTGTTAAAATACTCATTCCTTTTTATATTCTGTAAAAGTGTAAGCGCCTCTTTGCTTAATGGTATAACCCTGTTTGCATGATCTGTTTTGAGGCTTCCGGCTTTAAAGCAGTATTTGCCATTTACACTGTAATAATGCAATTGATGTTCAATCCTTAAGACTCCGCTTTTTAAATCAACATTATCCCAGGTTAACCCTAACGCTTCCCCCCTTCTGAGTGCCGTTTCTAAAATCAACGATACGATGGGAAAATACTTTGCGTACACTTTATCCCTGCTCAAAAATTCGGTAAACTTATTTTGTTCTTTTAAAGTCAAAGCCTCTCTTTTATTTAAAGGATCATATGGATATTCTTTCAGACAGTCTTTAGCGGGATTTTTTCTTATCCAGTTGTTATCAACCGCTAATTGCAAAGTTGGAAAAAGAATGTTGTTGTGCATTATATGAATACTGCCATTAGATAACCCTGATTCTGACATTGTATCATATATATTGAGAATATCCATTTTACTGATAGTTTTCATCTGCATATTCCCAATGTAATCAGCCTTAATATGCTTATTATACATGAGCAGATAATTCTCTTTCACATTCTGTTTTAGCCGCTTTTTTGTCCTGATATATCTTTCAAATAATTCGTTTAACGTGATAGAACTGCCATTAGTATCTATGTGATCCATTAAATCTTTTTGAATTTGTGCTTCCTTTTCCCTTAAAGACAAATCTTTCTTTTTACCTGCCGGGTATGTATCAGTTTCTACCAGCCGCCAGCTATATAAAGTCTGTCTCTCACCTGCGGCATCACAATACCGATACATATATCTCCCATCATCCCGTTGTATCTCACCCTCCTTTAAAATTCGTCCTTTATTATCTCTTCTCTTTTTAGACATGAACTCTCCTCCTATGAAGAGAGCCTTGATATGATATTTTTATAATACCACACACAAGGCTCCAAATCCATTTTTATTATTTTCATTCAAATTCACCATCGTTCTATTTATATTGTAGTCAATTTCTCATCAACATATTTTTCAAATAATTTTTTCTTTATGCGCGGCCTGCTGCCATTCCATAGAATAAACTTTTCGTTTCCATGTTCCTCTATAATCTTTCGGATTTTCTTGTCACATATCCCAAAATATTCAGATGCTTCCTGAACGGATAAGGTATATTTATCCCACCATGGGATCTGTAAAGTATTTTGCTTGATTTACGGCATTCTTGTAAACTTCACACTCCAATTCACATAAATTTATATTAAAAGGCACTGCCACAAACCGCAACAGTACCCCATATCAATAATCAATATTTAGTTTTCAAATCATTCAATCAACATTATATATAGAATCGTTCTATCCAAACATCCATAATCACCACCATTTTCATTAGCCAGCAAAGCGTCTAAATGAGTAAAGAAGATCTCATTGATTTTCATTCTGTCTTTATTCTTTGAATTATCCAGTATAAAAGTTGCTCCTATACAGTCTAACTTCTCTATTTCTTGAAAAAGCTCTACTGTATTTGCATATGATTGGAAATTCTCTGATTTATCAGGAAGCACCGTTACTATACAAATATTAATTTCAAGCTGTCGGCTTAATATTTTCGCAACGGCTGCCAGCATTCCTGAACCTGTACCACCCGCCGATGATGCACATATGAACAAAGTCGTAATAGACGGCATTTTGGAGCGCACTTCATCAATCAATATTTCTAAATTTTCCTTCAACAATGCTTTTGATTTCTTCCTGTTCTTATGACACCCTTGCCCATTTCTGAAATGTAACTTGTTTTTGGCATTCCTCGTTGCCAAATCTTCTAACGAACTGTTTGCTACTACACACGGATAACCAGCCTCTTCAAATTTTCTGGTGATATTTCCTCCAAACTGACCGATTCCTAAAAAACCATAAAATGTCATATACTCTTTTTATACATCCTCATTTTCCTCCTTCTTTACAGGCAAAATACTAATACCTTTTTCCGTCATATAATATGTTTTTGCTTTTCCGGCTTTTACACCTTCTTCCACATATCCTTTAGACTGCATTTCCTTTATTCTTTTATGGATTGTGTTGGACTTATTTACTTTTTCTCTTGCCGAAATTTCTTTTACAGTAAGTCCGTGTACTTTATCTATGGCATTTTTAGCTCTTAGAATCCCAAGAATAGTGTATGCACATCTATTTAATTCCATATATTCACCCCTTTCTAATGCATACTTTGATTAATTGTTTCTACAGATTGATATTTTCTGATTCTCTGATTAAAAAATTTTAGGCTATTTCAGCCCTATAATCCTCTTAATAAACATCCCTCCCAATATCTACTTCTCTAAATTACAATAACTTTCTCTTATAAAAAGCAAATACACTTTTCAAATAGATTTTTCTCCATTCAAAACAAAAAAATATATTTTGTTTATGTTTTCTGGCTTATGAATAATAAGATTTCTCAAAATTTTCTATGGAATGTAAAAATAACCATAAAAATTCTATATTATGCCAGTAGCTACTAATGGAATATTTGCTGAAACGCTTGACTTGCTATGTGGAAAATGTTTTAATCTTAGCAAGAGTGTTTCTGCTCTTCAAGTTCTTGCCGTTTCGGCATTGAATTTGTGTGTATGTATGAGAAGACTTATCTAATTCAGAGGTGTTGCCAGCACCGTTTGTATGATTAGATAGGTCTTCTTGTGTTTCATGTTGATAAGCACAGAACATATGTTTGCTCTTGTCAACAGTATTTTCGAATGTATATTCTGTTTTTCTTTGTTAAATTTTACTAATGGGATTTGTTTGGGGAAATTATATGGGATTTTATATGGTGTGAGATGTGATGTAAATTCATTACATGAAAAAACTACCGCCTAGCATTTTGGTCTGTCTATTGGTAGTTATTATTTTTGGGTGTTATAGAATTGTTTCTTCTATATTAAATTCTTATATTCCCGTCTTCCATCTACAATTGCATATATAGTAACAATTTTTTCACTTTCATTTACCTTATAGAATACCAAATGTCTTTCTACAATAAGCACCTTATAACCTTGTTTACGTAAAATAGAATATCTTGGCTCAATTCCAGACATGGGAAATTCTTCTAAACGGATGATTGCATTCTCAATCTTATCCAGATAATTCAATGCTATATCTATACTTCCAGAATCGTCTGCAATATAAAAGATGATCTCCCTTAGTTGTTCATCCGCTTTATCTGTCCTAACAATTTTATACTTCACTAGATTTCCTCTCTAAAAGTGACTTACGTATATCGTCAAATGTATCTTGCATTGGAGCCACCCTGCCATTTACAATATCCTCTTCCGCTTCTGCCAAAGTACGCAACAATTCAAGTTCTGATTTCATCTGATAGTAATCCTGCAATCCCATTATAGCAGTATCTCCACGCCCATTGACTGTAATAATAACTGGATTCCTTTCTTCATGGCATTGCCTGGATATTTCATTATAATGGTTTCTTAAATCTGAAGACGGCCTAATTGCTTCCATTTGTTTTCCTCCCAATTTTGATATAGCAATATTATATCTTAATATGTATATATTATCAATAATATTTATATCTTCTTAGATTACCGTTTTATCATATTCTGCAAGTAATAAAGTTGCCACCATGTTAATAGCCTTTGAAATTGGGATTCAATTCATAGGAAAAAATTTTTCTCTTGATTTCTTCTCAATGTATTATTTTTCTGTCAATGAAATCCTATCTTTTCAGTATTTTCAGCAATTCCACTCATCAAACCTATCTCCCGTCAGTCCCCTAATAAAAATCCCCTGTTTACCCAACATTCACACCAAAAAACACATCGAATGGCATAGCTTCTACATTATTCCTATATTTTTAGTAGACATTATGGTAAAATAAAAATCTACTACTTTCTCAATATTCCCAAAAGAAAATAGCAGATTCTTTTTTACTGGAATGCTTATAAATTTATTGCTCTACCGAACTAACAAATTTTTTATTCTTTTGAGAATAATTCATCTGTGCTTACTATAGAACAGATTGATGGAGTAGAGCGATAAATTCTTGCATTTTTATCATTCTCAAATATTGAAAAAAGCTCATTATAACGTAATACAAATTCTTTTTCATTATTCACTTCAAATAAATTCTGGACAAATTTGAATCTCGATATAGAAATCAAATATTTTCTGAATTTTAAAAAACCATTATTTTGTGCATATACACTTGTTACTGGATACCAATAAGCATAATTATTTTCTTTTCTATAAAACCACTCTGTTAATACCAATATTAAACAATCTGCTAATTGTATATCAGAAAAATCTAGATTAATATCCTTTACAAAAGCTCTTTGTAAAATAATATCAGCTTGCAAACTACGTCTATTAAGTTTAAGCCTCTTATTTCTTGCCTCTAAAGATTCCAATGTATAATAAAATTCATCTAATCGAATTCCATTTCTTGTATACTGATCTATTGCTCTTGGGAAATATGTTGTTTTTATTAAATGTACTATTTCCTCAAAATGTCTTTTCTTATATAAAATGGCAACAGTATAAATTATCATTTCTTGTAATAAAAATTTACAGCTATCGTTTTGTGAAGTATAAAAAATTCCGTTCCCAACATCATAAGCTACATTATATGTTTCTTCAAATAGAGATACTATATCTTCCACTTCAATATTATTTTTATCAATCATTTTCAATGTCATTAAGTTTAGCCGATTGAAAAAATCTCATCTTATGGTCTAACTCAA
>CAMWUN010000036.1 GCA_947177425.1 uncultured bacterium | reverse complement strand
TATTCAGGAACTAACTCAGCAGCTTAACTAACTGACATTGGGAGTGAACAGTAACAACTGTTACACCAATAGGGATCTCAAAGCCTGATTATCATTGACAAATGAATAGGGCGTGGAGTATATTTAGTATGGGTTAGCGATTACTAATATCGGGTGACTGCTTTTTTTAAAACAAAGGTTAGTTGCTATTAACTATAAAGAAGGGAAATGAATAGGAAAGTGAGAGAAATAGTGATAATCGGAAAAAGGAAGAAAATATGGAAAAATATCTGAAGAAACTCAGACCCTCAATGCTGAAATTTTTGCGTGCGAGTTATGATGAGGATGAAGTAAAGAAAAGGTGGAAGAAAGTAGAGGAACTGGATGCAGAATGGCTCCGAAAAGAAGGGGACCTTGGCGGCCGCAGGAATATGATGTCCTCAAATATGATGCTGTGTTATGCCATGTGTGCTTTTTATGAAGCCGTTGACCGCAATTACACGAATGAGGATTTTCTTGTTCTGGTGAATGAGGTAATGGCAAAGCCTTTTGCCCTGCTGAATCACATTGATATGAATAAACTGGAGAAGAAAAAATGGCTGATGGATTTTTTGTATTTCTGTGTGAAAAGGTATAAACATAAATCTGACCGGATGCGTGGAAAACGGTGGGGAAATACGTGGAAAATCAGAATAAATCCTGACAATCGCGAAACGGGATTTGCATATGTACTTGACACCTGTCCTCTTTATGAGTTCGCAAAGAAGTACGGATATATGGATTTCCTGCCTAATATGTGCGCCTTAGACCATCTGGTTGCCGGGCAGTTCCACGCACATCTGATCCGCCATCATACACTTTCAGGCGGCGACGGAAAATGCGAATACTGGTATGTGGGAGACAGAAGTCTTGAAGCGAAGAAGGATGAGATCTTTGTAAATAAGAAATAATATCTATTACTAATTTTATTGTTGACAGGGTAAAAAGGAGTATGTTATATCGCCCGTAGTTAGGTATAACTGACTTAACCCAGGACTATGCATTCACTGCAAAGTTCGTCAGAACATCTATGGCAACAGCTAACAGCTCAGCACAGATATTGTTCTTTGCAGTGCTACAGGAATTCCAGATTCCAGAGTATATCCGATTGACAGAACTTTGGAAATACTTTAAAATAACATTGTTATGTCAAATAAGGTGATAATGTGAAAGCAGAACGGGAAACGAAAGAAAAACTGATTGCCAGTGCTAAAGCAGAGTTTATGGAAAAGGGCTACGCCAAAGCCTCCCTCCGTAAAATCTGTGCCGATGCAGGCGTGACAACAGGAGCGCTGTATTTCTTCTTTGAAGATAAAGAAGATTTGTTCCGGGCGATCGTAGAGCCGCCTTTGACAGCGCTTACGAACATGATGCAGGAGCATTTTACGAGGGATGAGCAGATCCTTTCACTGTCGGATGTCTATGAGCATCAGGAAGGGGATCATGATGAGATTGCAGAGATGCTCATTCACCATTTGTACCAAAACTACGACGCGTTTATTTTGCTGCTGACGAAATCCCAGGGGACTGTGTTTGAAGGCAGTCTCGACCGGATTGTGGATATAACAGAAAAACGATTTGCGGTATCGGCAGGGCTGCTTGCAAAGCAAAGGGCAGAGAGGGAGGCCGATGCCTGCATAATTCATTGGATGGCACACGTGACGGTAGATGCGTTTATTTACCTGCTGACACATGTGAGAGAGGAACAGGAGGCAGCAGGGCGGATGAAAGTAATCATGGATTTTATTGTAAAAGGATTTGTGGAAATGAAATGGAGCTGATATGATTTATCAATGCTGTGCAGAAGCACAGCATTTTAAATAACAAAAACATAACAATGTTATGCTGCGTGGCAGGATATTTTTCAGGCGCAGGTTTATGACGGCATGTCCTGTCCACATGCAAATAACGCAGGCAAAGAGAAAGGAAAGGGGATTTATCTTCCAGTTTTATAATCTGGTGCCCAATCTGACTGTGCGGGAAAATATTCAGGTATGCGAACCGTGATTGGAGTGGATGAAGAGAACAAATATTATGACGCTGAGCCCGTGAAGGACAAAAACAGCCTGATTATCAGCAGGTCGGTGCAGCAAAAATACGGACTGCATATCGCAGACAGTCTGATTCTGACAGACAGCGCAGAGGAGATGGATTATACTTTTACGGTAAAAGGGGTTTGTGATTATGCATGCAGACTGGCCGTGTTCATGGATATCGACAGTATGCGGGAATTGTTCGGACAACAGGAAGATTACTACAATATGCTGCTTTCCGATCACGAACTTGTCATGGACGAGAGCTGGATTTACAGCATAACCACAAGGGAGGATGTGGCGCATTCCGCCTCGGTATTTACTTCTTTGATGATGCCCCTGGTAATCATGATGACCGTTTCGGCGGTGATTATTTTCTGCATGGTTTTATATCTCATGATGGGTGTTATGATCGACCGGGCATCCTTTGGCATTTCGCTGGTGCAGGTATTCGATTTTCGCACCGGTGAGATCAGGAAATTGTATCTGGACGGAAATGCCTGGATTGTGGCAGTTGGGGCGGTCATGGGAATCCCCCTTGCAAAAATGATTATGGATAAGCTTTATCCGTGGATGATTGCCAATACTTCCGTCGGTATGAATCTGGCGTTTCCATGGTATCTGTATGCAGAGATTTTTGCAGACGTGATGGCGGTATATTTTGCCATAAATACAGCGCTCGTCCGAAAACTGAAGCGGATCACTCCTGCGGAAGTATTGAAGAACAGGGAATTATAAAACAATTCTATAAATATCTCTAAAACAACTTGAAATTTGTGGTTGCACATAACTAACTACTGTGCTATAATACAGCCAATGCGCGCAGTGAGATGAACACGTAAGTCCAGTATTCATTCCCACTGCGCTATATTTTTTTATGAGGTTAGCCATTACTAACCTATAAGAGAGGAGGAAATCAATATAAAAAAGTACGGTTTAACCATTATTCTTGCAGTCTTGCTGGTTATTTTGTCTATCTGGTCACTTTTTGTAGGCGTTTTGGATGTCAATTTATCCGGTCTGTTTCGCGGTGATGGAGAACAGCTTGAAATTTTTCTGATTTCCAGACTGCCGCGGCTGCTGGCTATTTTATGTACCGGCATCGGCATGAGCGTGGCCGGATTGATTATGCAGCAGCTATGTATGAACAAGTTCGTTTCACCCACCACGGGTGCAACCATTTCCTCGGCGCAGTTTGGTATCCTGCTGGCGCTGCTGTTCATGCCGAAATCCACCCTGTGGGGACGGGCGCTTTTCGCCTTTGTTTTTGCCATAGCCGGAACCTGGATCTTCGTCTGGTTTATACAGCGCATCCAGTTTAAGGACGTGGTCATGGTGCCGTTAGTGGGTATCATGTTTGGTAACGTTATTACCGGCGTTACCAATTACTTTGCCTACAAATATGAAATGAGCCAGGCTTTGTCCACCTGGCTGGTGGGACACTTTTCCATGGTTCTGAGGGGACGGTATGAGCTGGTCTATCTGGTGGTGCCGCTGGTGATCCTCGCATTCGTGTTTGCAAACCATTTCAACATCGTGGGCATGGGCAGGGATTTTTCTAAAAACCTGGGCGTCCACTATAATTTTGTGTTGTTCATGGGACTGAGTATTGCGGCTATGATTACTGCTTCTGTAGTGGTTGTGGTAGGTTCTATTTCCTACATCGGGTTGATCGTGCCTAATCTGATCGCAATGTTCAAAGGAGATAAGATTCGCGGCACACTGATAGATACAGCGCTCTTTGGGTCTATTTTTGTGCTGGTATGCGATATGATCGGCCGAAGCATCATTGCTCCCTATGAACTTCCAATAGAGCTGATTATCGGCATCGTGGGAAGTATTATCTTTATTGCAATGCTGCTTTACCGGCTGAATCATGGCAGGAAGGCAATCCGGCTGGGCGTCAGGAGTGGTAACGGCGGCTTAGACGCAGTTTCGGCTATGAAAGGGGGAGATGAGAAATGAATCAGGCAGCAGTACGCGCAAACCGGCGCAAACTGGTTATTCTGGCAGTTATCGTATTGTTGTGCGCCGCTGGCTATATGTTTTATGCGGTCAATTTTGGTAACTCTAAGCTGTTCCATTATTCTATGAAGCTTCGCTCTCCCAAGCTCATTGTCATGCTGATTACGGCTTTTGCCATTGCCGGGGCGTCTCTGGTGTTCCAGACCATCATTAATAATGTGATCGTTACCCCTTGCCTGTTGGGGATGAATGCGCTGTATTCTCTGATCCATACGGCGGTGGTGTTCGTTGCCGGCTCTACCAGCCTTTTGGCGACCAACAGCAATCTTGCTTTTGTCGTGGATCTGGTACTTATGGCTGTTGTCGCCACTATTATTTATGGCTACCTGTTTGAAAAGACGCAGCACAATGTCCTGTACATTCTGCTGATTGGTACGGTACTGACCTCGTTTTTCTCCAGTATACAGACCACGATGACCCGTATCATGGATCCAAACGAGTATGACAGCCTGTTGGAAACTCTGGTAGCCAGTTTTGAAAATGTCAATGCAGAAGTCATTGTGGCTTCCCTGGTCGTTCTGGCTGCAGTCATTTTTGTCCTGCGCAAAGAACTTGCCCTGTTGGATGTGATTTCACTCGGTAAGGAGCAGGCCATCAATCTGGGTGTGGACTACGACAGATGTATCCGCAGGCTGCTGATGGGCGTGACGCTGTGCATTGCCGTGGCTACGGCTATGGTAGGGCCTATTTCCTTTCTTGGATTGATTATGGCAAACCTGGCCAGGCAGTTTTTAAAGACATTTCGGCACAAACAGCTTATCCTGGCTTCCACGCTGTTTGGAATGGCTATTCTGATCGGCGGTGAGCTGATTGTGGAGCGCATTTATCACTACGCAGTTCCTATCAGCGTTTTTATTGGCGTGTTTGGAGGCATCTATTTTCTCTATCTGCTTCTGACCAATAGGAGGGTATAAATGATGAATGTAAAAAATTTAGTCAAAAAATATGACGGGAAAACCGTCGTGAATTCTGTCAGCTTTGAGATACCCAAGGGAAAAGTGACATCGCTCATTGGACCTAACGGCGCCGGGAAATCCACCGTTATGGGCATGATCTCCCGGCTGATTGCCCGGGACGCCGGTATCGTTATGTTTGAGGATCAGGATATCTCAAGTTGGAAGAGCAAGGAGTTATCTAAGCGCCTGGCGATTCTGACCCAGACCAACAATATTCAGATGAAGCTGACCGTCAGAGAACTGGTGACCTTTGGCCGTTTCCCCTATTCCGCCGGCCACAACACGGCAGAAGACGAGAAGATCATTGACCAGGCTCTTGCTTACATGGAACTTGAGTCTATTCAGGATCAGTTTATCGATGAACTGTCCGGCGGCCAGCGCCAGCGGGCATATATCGCTATGGTCATCGCGCAGGATACGGAATATGTCCTTTTGGATGAACCTACAAACAGCCTGGATATTTACCATGCCAGTAAAATGATGAAAATTGTCCGTCGGCTTTGCGACGAGCTGGGCAAGACGGTGATTTTAGTTCTGCATGAGATTAATTATGCAGCATTTTATTCTGATTATATTTGCGCTTTTGTGGACGGGAAAATCGCAAAAATGGGAACAGTGAAGGAGGTGATTACGAAGGAAAACCTTGCCGAAATCTACAATGTGGATTTCGAGATCATGGAGATTGAAGGAAGGCCCCTGTCTATTTATTATTAGGCACTTGACAACAATTTTCTGCGCAAAATGGCAACATTTTGTGTAGTGCCGTTCTGGGTTATCCAGATTAGGAATTACTATTTCTATATTTACAAAAAGGAGACGAACAAATTATGAAAAAAATATTTTCTTTCATACTTGCCTTAGCTATGGTGCTGAGCATGACTGCCTGTGGCGGCAATACGCAAGCATCTGTTGGCGGCGGCAATAATTCTGACAGCAGTGTATCCGGTGAGGAGGAGTCCAATGCAGACGACGAAGGAGCCTCTGTGCAAGGCGAAAATCTCAGTGACCCGGAAACGGTCGTTGTCACTGGCAGGGACTCCGCCGGTGAAGCGATTGAAGTCACAGTTCCCTATAAACCTGAGCGGGTTGTTGTTTTAGACCTGGCAAACCTGGATATTTTGGATAACCTTGGCCTGGGTGACTGTATCGTGGGCGTTCCCACAATCACCCTGCCTTATCTTGCCTCTTATAATGACGGCCTTCCGATTGTTGGCTCTGTCAAAACTCCCGATCTGGAAGCTGTCATGGCCTGTGAGCCGGATCTGATCCTAATGGGCGGACGTATGGCAGAATATATGGATTCTCTTGGCGAAATTGCGCCGGTACTCCGTATGACCACCGTGTCTGATGACGGTCTGGTTGAAGCGATTCGCGTAAATGCAAAAACCGTCGGCACTATCTTTGGCGAAACCGAGCAGGTCGATGAGTTGTTGGCACAGTATGATGCCCGTATTGATGCTTTGGCAAAATTCGCAGAAGGGAAGAACTGTGTGCTGGGTATGAGCACCAGCGGCAGCTTTAACCTGCTGGGAAGTGACGGCCGCTGCTCTCTGATTGTCAATGAAGTCGGTTTTGATAATATCGGAGCTGAGTCGGCTACTACCGGCGGCGGTAGCAGCAGTGGACGCAGTGGAGGACATGGTAACAGAGAGGACAGCGGAGAGGGCGATAGCAGCGGACATGGCAGCAGAGAGGAAAGCAGTGAGAGCGAGAGCAGTGGAGACAGCGGCGGTAGCACCGAGAACACAGGAACAACTCCTACTCATGGAAATGAGGTTTCCTTTGAAACGATTGTTTCTTTGAATCCTGATTACATCTTCGTCATGGATCGTGACTCCGCTATCAGTGCTACCGGCGCTCAGCTGGCGCAGGAGATTATGGAGAACGAGTTGATCATGAAGACCGATGCTTACCAGAATGGCAACTTGGTTATTCTGGAGAACCCGGGCATCTGGTATCTTGCCGAGGGCGGTATCACTTCTCTGGGCATTATGCTGGACGACCTGGAGTCTGCGCTGGGTGTATCGGCTCAGTAAGAATTTAAAGTAAAAAAGCCTTGCTATATGGCGAAAAGAAAAGGAAGATCGCGCATAAAACGTGTATCCTCCTTTTTTTGATAATCTTATACCGACGCGGCATTTGTAATGCAAGCGTTCTGAAACAGGAGCTTTATGAGATGAGATAAACATTTACAATAGATAGTTGTATGAGATACAATAAACCCATGCATATTTTCACTGGCAGTCAATACAGCTTAAAAATCAGTATATATAAGGAAAGGGCAAAGCATTATGATACATTTATATACAGGTAATGGGAAAGGAAAAACAACCGCCGCTATAGGGCTTTGTATTAGGGCTGCGGGATGGAATCTGCAAGTATGTTTTGCCCAATTTATGAAAGGCAATGATACGGGGGAATTGCATGTACTGAAAAGTCTGCCGGGAGTTACCATTTTACGCAGTGAGAAAAATTTTGGTTTTTATAGTTCCATGTCAGAATCGGACAAGGAAGAGCTCACCGAAATACATAATCGCATTTTGGACAAGATTTTAGAGCTTGTAGAAAGTGGAAACTGCCGCTTGATAATTTTGGATGAGATTACATATCCGGTTAATTGGGGATTATTGGATATGGAAAAAATGAAGCGGCTTCTGACATTTGGAAAACAGGGAGCGGATAAGGAAATAGAACTTGTGCTTACCGGGCGCAGCGCTCAAGTATTTTTGAGCGATATGGCTGATTATGTCACAGAAATGAAGTGTGTGTGCCACCCTTATGAAAAAGGGACAGGAGCAAGAAAAGGGATTGAATTTTAAATAGAGAAAGGACAGGTAAAATGGCAGATTTTTTTCCTGATTTATTGGAACGCTTTTCGGGAGATGCTTTTTTGAAAGGCGTGTGCAGAAAATATCATTATGGGAAAGGGCAGGAAGCAGAACTCCGGGCAGTGGCAGAGGAGATGCTTCCGTTGATGCAAAGAGAGGCATTTTGGGAAAGCAGGGAATCTGGTTCATTTAATGGAAAGCAGAAAGAAACAGCAGGTGCAGCGTATGAAGATGTTATTATGTCGTTAGGCAGCAGTGTGGACAGCCTGCAGGAGAGTTACCATGAGAAGGAACAATTATCTGAAAGCTATATGCTTGAAGCATTGGCCAGTGAATTGTTACTTATGGGATACGGGGCATATAACCGTTATGTGAGAGAAAAAAGGAACTGGCATGTTGCACGGTACCATTTTCCTGGCGGTGAGGAGAATTTCCCGCTGGAGATGATGCCAGAACTGTTAAAAGGGTTTCAATATCAGATCACCTGCAATACTGCTTTCTGCATTATTCCGAAAAAGAGTGTGGTATTTGTGGCGGAACTGACACAGGATGAGCAGGTTCAATGTGAGAGCATTTGTGCAGGCTGCCATAATATGCATTGTCCGAACAGAGTAAAGAGAGATTTATCCAGAGAGCGTATGCTGGCAAGGGTGGCAGATATGCCGCTGAGTTATGGGTATAGTAGAATTTTTGGGAAATTGTAAAAAAAGAAGCAGTATTGACATAAGAAAAAAATATGATATACTTTGAACAATTGAATAGATAACATACAGGTGTCAAAACAATGTATTCTGCATTGGTTTTGATGAAAAGGGAAACAGGTGTAAATCCTGTACGAACTCGTCACCGTAATTAGGGAGTAGAAGCCGATATATCACTGGGAAATAAGCAAATTCATTCCTGGGAAGATGGCCGATGTGATGATCTATAAGCCGGGAGACCTGCCTGCATGTTGTACGGAAACTTTGTTTCAGGCCACGAGTAATTGGTTGTACGTTGAACTTGCAAAAAGCATAACAGGTTTTTGCTTACCTGGGTATGTCTGGCAGGCTTATTTTGTGTACAAATCCTTTACCGTAGTTAAATTGGAACTATGGCAAAGGATTTTTTTTGTGCAAGGGTGCGTAATGTAAATTGCTGTTTTGCAGCACGCGCTCTGCACGCGAGCAGGAGAAGAAATCTTCCCGGCTCGATTAAAAAATTATACCCTTATGGCAATGCAGGGAGAAAAGAGGAGACAAAAAGATGAAAAAGAAAGTAGTTACAGCATTATTAATCGGGATTACAGCTTGTTCGCTGGTACTGACAGGCTGCTCGAAAGGAACTTCGGAAACTGGCGGAAATACCGTACAGACAGAGGAGAACAATGAGACTGCTACAGAGGCGCAGGCGGAAAACGAGAATGATGAGAGTCAAACAGAGAATCAGGCTGATACAGATGATGCGGAAGGCGGAGCAGATTCTGATCAGGCAGCTGCCGACGAGGTTGCTGCATTGATTGATGCAATTTATGTGCAGACGAGGACGGAGAATACTGATGAGCAGTGTGCACAGGCAAAGGCGGCATGGGACGCACTTACAGATGCCCAGAAGGAGCTTGTGGAAGGTGAAGAAGCGAATCCTGATTATTTTGGAAGGGATACCGGTGACGCTTCTAAGGATGATCCAGGAAATCAGGATGATATTGGAGAAAATGAGATTCTGGTAGTCAGCTTTGGCACTTCTTTTAATGACAGCCGTGTGGACGATATTAAGGGAATTGAAGATGCCATACAGGCGGCAAATCCGGACTGGTCGGTGAGAAGGGCATTTACAGCGCAGATTATTATCAACCATGTACAGGCGCGAGATGGAGAGTTTATTGACAATGTGGATCAGGCATTGGAGCGCGCAGTGACAAACGGAGTGAAGAATTTAGTGGTACAGCCTACCCATCTTATGCATGGCGCGGAATATGATGAACTGATGGAAACTCTGGAGAATTATCTGGATCAGTTTGAAACAGTGAAAGTTGCAGAGCCGCTTCTTGGAGAGGTTGGTGCAGATGCATCTGTTGTTAATGAGGATAAGGCTGTGGTAGCGAAGGCAATCCTTGCGGCAGCTGTGGCGGACGCAGGTTATGAGAGTCTGGCAGAAGCACAGGAAGACGGAGCATCGTTCGTATTTCTGGGACATGGCACTTCCCATGCAGCAAAGGTGAGCTACAGCCAGATGCAGACACAATTGACGGATATCGGTTGTGTCAATGCATTTATCGGAACAGTAGAAGGAGAACCGGAGGAAACATCCTGTGAGGCAGTAATAGAAGCTGTGACACAGGCAGGTTATAAAAAAGTAATCTTACGTCCCCTTATGGTGGTAGCAGGCGATCATGCCAACAATGATATGGCAGGCGAGGAGGAAGATTCATGGCTTAGTATGTTTAATGCTTCCGGCAGTTTTGACAGCGTGGAGGTTCAGATTATTGGTCTTGGATCGATTGAGGATATTCAGAAACTTTATGTAGAGCATACAGCAAAAGTAATGAGTGAGAAATAGACGGGAGCAGAAAACTATGAGGAAGAAAAATGTGACAGCTGCCGTGATAGTTCTTTTGGCTGTGTTGCTTGGAGGCTGTGGCAGTAAAGGTGATGTGCAGGAGACTGATCCTGTTATGGACGCAGCAGCTCTTACAGAAGAGGAACAGGGAGAAGTGGCGGAATCTGTGTCAGAGACGACACCTGAAGCATCAAAAGAAGAAAATCTTGAGAGCAGTGAAAGTTCTGAATCTGAACAGCCGGTGACAGAGCTTGCTGACGGAATTTATACCGCAGATTTTACAACAGACAGCAGTATGTTCCGGGTAAATGAAACCTGTGAGGGGAAAGGGACACTGACTGTAGAAAATGGGGAGATGACGATCCATATTTCCCTGGGGTCAAAAAAGATTATAAATCTTTATCCCGGACTGGCGGAAGATGCAGAAAAAGAAGGGGCCGAGCTGCTTATGCCCACAGAGGATACAGTTACATACAGTGATGGCCTGACGGAAGAAGTCTATGGTTTTGATGTGCCGGTTCCTTATCTTGTGGAAGAATTTGACCTGGCTCTGATTGGGACAAAGGGAAAATGGTATGACCATAAAGTCAGCGTTTCTGATCCGGTTTTGTCAGAGGAAGATGCACAGACCGGGAGTGTGGATACCACAAGCATAAATGCTAAAAGTATAAATGCTAAAAGCATGAATGCTTTGGAAGATGGCACATACAGCATGGAAATTACCTTTGAGGGTGGAAGCGGCAAAGCGAAAATTTTGTCGCCCGTGACAATAACAGTAACCGATGGACAGGCGATAGCAACACTAAAGTGGAGCAGCCCCAATTATGATTATATGATCGTGGACGGGGAAAAGTATCTTCCGGTAAATACGGAAGGGGATTCAGTTTTTGAAGTTCCTGTTCTTATGTTTGATGAACCTGTGGTGGTGATTGGGGACACTGTGGCAATGAGTAAACCCCATGAAGTGGAGTATACGCTCACATTCCATTCAGACACAATTGATGAGTGAATAAGAGATGAAGATTTTCTAAGATGACAAAATACGCCATCTAAGAAAATCTAAGTCATCTCTGGAGATGAAGATGAGAGGAAGAAAAAAGGCGGTTATTTTTCTTTTGGTTGGATTGCTGTGGCTTTATGGCTGCAGCAGTCCATCTTCCGATTCTGCCTCCCTATCTGAGGGCAGGGAGGAAATAGAAGCGGATGCGGGATTGGAGGCAGAGCTGGTTTATGAAAGAAGCATGGAAATCCGGTATGCCGAAAATTTCAAAGTGGATTATTACGAAGGGGGATATACCCTTCTGACAACAACAATAGATGGCGCACGTTTTTTTATAGTACCTGAAGATAAAGAAGTGCCTCAGAATCTGGAGAAAGAAATTCCCGGTGGAGAAATTCCGGATGGCAAAGTAGTAGTACTGAAACGTCCGGTAAAGGATATTTATCTGGTTGCTTCTTCCGCCATGGATGCGTTTAGTGAACTGGATGGGCTGGGGGCAATTACCTTTTCAGGACAAAAGGAAGATGGATGGTATATTGAAGCGGCAAGGGAGGCTATGGCAAATGGAGATATCCTTTATGCAGGCAAATATAATAAGCCGGATTACGAGCTGATTGTTTCAAAAAATTGTACGCTTGCCATAGAAAACATGATGATCTCCCATTCTCCCGAAGTGATAGAAAAACTGGATGATTTTGGAATTCCTGTTTTGATAGAGTATTCAAGTTATGAGTCCCATCCGCTTGGCAGGGTAGAGTGGGTTAAATTTTACGGAGCACTGCTCGGGAAGGAAAAGGAAGCGGAAAAGATTTTTGAGGAGCAAATGGCGATCCTTGAGAGAGTGGGCACAGATGAAAAAACAGATAAGACAGTTGCTTTCTTTTTTATCACCTCTAATGGGCTGGTGCAGGTAAGGCAGTCATCGGATTATGTTCCTAAGATGATAGAGCTTGCAGGCGGAAACTATATTTTTGAAGACCTGGGCGATTCGGAAACAAGGCGTTCTACCATGAATATGCAGATAGAGGAGTTTTATTCCGGGGCAAAAGATGCAGATTTTTTGATTTATAACAGTTCCATAGACGGCGGTATTTCCAGTGTGGAAGAACTCCTTGATAAATGTGAGGTGTTGGCGGATTTTAAGGCGGTTAAGGAAGGAAATGTCTGGTGTACGACAAATGATATGTACCAGCAGTCTCTCTCCATTGGTTATCTGATAGAAGATATTCATGGGATGCTCCGGGGAGAGAAGGAAGATATGCATTATCTTTTTCATATAGATAGATTGAAAAATTAAAATTTTTCAATCAACAAATTTGTGCTGTGCCCAAATTTGTGGGCTATTGACAGCATGGAGGTTAGCGGAAGGGAAAGGTATCGTGAATTAAATGCAGGAAAACAAAAAGAACAGATATATGACAGTGTTTCTTTTACTCGGAATATGTACTGCTGTCTTTGTTATTTTAAATATCTGTATTGGGAGTATCAGGATTACGCTGCTTGATATGATAAAAATATTTGCCGGAAGCGGAGATGATGAAACCCTTAAAAGGATTTTGTTGGACATCAGGTTTCCAAGGGCAGTGGCGGTTTTGATCCTGGGGGGAGCATTGTCACTTGCGGGATATCTTTTGCAGACATTTTTTAACAATCCTATTGCAGGTCCGTTTGTTTTGGGGATTTCTTCCGGTGCTAAAATGGTGGTTGCTCTTATCATGGTTTTTCTTCTTGGCAGGTCGATCAGGGTAACGTCAGGAGCTATGATCCTTGGGGCATTTATCGGCGCTATGCTTTCCATGGGATTTGTACTTTTGCTCTCGAACAGGGTCAGCAGTATGTCAATGCTGGTGGTAAGCGGCGTTATGATTGGCTATATCTGTTCTGCAATAACGGAATTAGTTGTCACTTTTGCAGATGATGCAGATATTGTAAATCTGCATAACTGGTCAAGGGGAAGTTTTTCCGGAATGACCTGGGAGAATGTAAAGGTTATGGCAGTGGTGGTTTTCATGACATTTCTTGCAGTTTTTCTTATGTCAAAACCCCTTGATGCTTACCGGCTGGGAGACGCTTATGCCCGGAATGCAGGTGTTAACTTACGTCTGCTTCGGGTATGTATCGTGATTTTCTCCAGTATTTTATCTGCGTGTATTGTAGCATTTGCAGGCCCGATTTCCTTTGTAGGAATTGCAGCACCGCATTTGGTCAAAAGGCTTCTTCATACAGCGGACCCCATCTGGATGATACCGTCCTGTTTTCTGGGAGGGAGTGTTTTCTGCCTGTTTTGTGATCTGCTTGCCAGGACGATGTTAGCGCCCACGGAACTTAGTATCAGTACGGTAACAGCTATCTTTGGAGCTCCTGTGGTGTTATGGGTGGTAGCAAAGAGATGAAGATATTCTAAGACGTCAAAATACGCCGTCTAAGAATATCTAAGTCATCTCTCGAAGAATCGCTGGAGCGATTCTTCTGGTATGGTGTAAATAGGGATGGTGACATGAAAAATTACTTTTTTTCCGCAAAAAAAATGTGTGTAGGGTATGATGGGGAACCTCTGATCAAAGACATGGAAATTAATCTGCCCAGAGGGGAAATCTTAACGCTGATCGGTCCGAATGGCGCAGGGAAATCCACAGTTTTAAAAAGCATTGCCGGGCAACTGCGGCTGCTGGGCGGAAAGGTATATTTGGAAGAAAATAATCTGGCAGAAATGAAAGCGGGAGAACTGGCAAAAAAAATGTCAGTGGTATTTACCGAGAAGCTAAGGGCAGAAATGAAAAGCTGCCGGGACGTGGTGGCAACGGGAAGATACCCTTATACAGGCTGGTTTGGCGTACTGTCAAAGGAGGATGAGCGTATTGTTGATGAAGTAATGGAACTTACGCATATTACAGATATTTGTGGACAGGAATTTGAAAGGATCAGCGACGGGCAAAGGCAAAGGGTAATGTTGGCAAGGGCAATCTGTCAGGAGCCGGAAATTGTGATATTAGACGAGCCGACTTCCTATCTGGATATCAGATATAAGCTGGAATTTTTATCTATACTACAGGAAATGAGAGAAAAAAAGGGACTTACGGTTATTATGTCTTTGCATGAATTAGAACTTGCAAAGATTATTTCTGACAAAATACTTTGCCTTAGGGGAGAGTATGCGGAAAGGTTCGGCTCGCCGGAGGAAATTTTTAAAGCAGGCTTTATGGAGCAGCTTTTTGGTATGAATGAAAGCAGTTTTCCGGGAAATCCAAAACTCCTTGCCTATATCAGGCAGATGATGGAATGGAGGTAAGATTGAAAATTTTCAATTTTCAATCCAGAGTTTGTGTCTTCATGGCATCCACAAACTCCATTATGCACAAAAAAACGTGCAGAAACGAGGATAAATATGGCAAAGGTGATCATGGTTCAGGGAACAATGTCCGGTGCAGGAAAAAGTCTTCTGGTGGCGGGGCTTTGCAGAATTATAAAGCGGGACGGATACAGGGTGGCTCCTTTTAAATCCCAAAATATGGCACTCAATTCTTTTGTGACAGCAGAAGGGCTTGAAATGGGGAGAGCGCAGGTCATGCAGGCAGAAGCAGCAGGGATTAGCCCGCTGGTCTGCATGAATCCGATTTTGTTAAAACCTACAAACCATACTGGATCGCAGGTGATTGTAAACGGAAAAGTCCTTGGAAATATGAGTGCAAGGGAATATTTTGTTTATAAACGAAAGCTGGTTCCGGATATTATAAAAGCATTCCGCAGGCTTAATGAGATGGCAGACATTATTGTCATTGAGGGAGCGGGAAGCCCGGCGGAGATCAATCTGCGTGAGAATGATATTGTCAATATGGGACTGGCAGAGATTGTTGATGCACCGGTGCTTCTGGTAGGAGACATTGACAGAGGCGGCGTATTTGCACAGCTCCTTGGAACATTGCTCCTGCTGACTAAAGAAGAAAAAGAAAGGGTAAAAGGGCTTATCATCAATAAATTCAGGGGAGATGCATCGCTTCTTGATTCCGGGATTGAAATATTGGAAGAGAAGGGAGGTATTCCGGTAACCGGAATTGTCCCTTATATGGAAATAGATCTGGAAGATGAGGATTCTCTGACAGAACGATTTGATAGAAAGGAAAAAGGGAAGGTTGACCTGGCGGTCATCCGGTATCCCAGAATCTCTAATTTTACGGATTTCAATGTGTTTGAGCAGATACCGGAGGTATCTGTCCGCTATGTCACATCTGTGGGGGCATTAGGAGATCCGGATCTGGTCTTTCTGCCCGGCAGTAAAAATACCATGGATGATTTGGAATGGATGTACCAAAACGGGCTGGCAGATGCGGTGAAAAGGCTGGCGGAAAAAATACCGGTCTGCGGCATCTGTGGGGGATACCAGATGCTGGGGAAAGAAATTTCCGATCCGGAAGGGATGGAGATGGGAGGAACCATGAGAGGGATGGGTTTGCTGTCGGTTACTACCCGGCTGCATCGTGAAAAGGTACGCCGTCAGGTACATGGAACCATAAACCAGATGGATGGGATTTTTTCCGCACTTGCAGGGCTTGATTTTGAAGGGTATGAGATCCATATGGGCAGCAGTGGGGAAAGAGGAACGGTATTTGTGACCGGAGAAAATAAAAATGTGTACGGAACTTATGTCCATGGGATATTTGACAGAGGCATGATTGCATCTGCCCTTGTAAATACACTGGCTGAGAAAAAGGGTATTACCCTCGGTATTACCCTCACTGGTACAGAGAATGGAAACTGTATGGATTACAGGGATTATAAAGAAAAGCAATATGATAAGCTGGCGGATATCTTATCGGAATATCTGAATATGGAGGAAATCTATGGAATGCTCAGAGAAGCGCATATTAGGTAACAGATTGAAAAATTAAAATTTTTTAATCAACAAATTTGTGCTCACGCCCAAATTTGAAGGCTGTTGGAAGCATGGAGGATTAGTGTGGAAAAAGATTTGGATAAGCTGTTGATAGAGCAGCCAGATAAAGAAATACATAAGAAAGTATTGGAGAATTGGGACCAGATAGCGAAGCCACTTGACGGAATGGGCAGATTCGAAACTCTTATAGCACAGATTGGCGCTATTTTGGGTACGGAGGAAATAGATCTCTCAAAAAAAGCGGTCATTATCATGTGTGCGGATAATGGCATTGTGGAGGAAGGTATCAGTCAGTCTGGTCAGGAGGTTACGGCAGCAGTTGCAAAAAAGATGGCAACAGGTGCTTCCTCAGTGGGGAAAATGGCAGCAGCCATTGGGGCAGATACGATTCCGGTAGATATCGGAATAGGTACAAAGGAACAGATACCAGGGGTACTGAATCGAAAAATCCGCTGCGGCACCCGGAATTTCAGGATCACTCCAGCTATGACCAGTGAGGAGGCAATGAGTGCAATTTTTACCGGGATAGAAATAGTAGAAGATTGTAAGCAGAAAGGCTATCACATTCTTGCCACGGGTGAGATGGGAATTGGAAATACCACTACAAGCAGCGCTGTAACAGCGTCGCTCTTAGGATGCGAAGCGGATGCAGTGACAGGAAGAGGCGCAGGGCTTTGTGATGAGAAGCTATGCCATAAAAGACAGATTATTACAGAAGCAATCCAAAAATATAAGCTGTATGAGGCAAAGCCCTTAAAGATACTGGAAACAGTGGGAGGATTGGATATTGCAGGGCTTGCGGGTGTCTGTATCGGCGGTGGAATCTTCCATGTACCGGTGGTTCTGGACGGGGTAATCAGTATGACAGCGGCATTACTTGCCGAAAGGCTTGTGCCGGGAACTGTACAGTATTTGATTCCTTCCCATAAAGGGAAAGAGCCGGCAGTGGAAAGGCTGATGAGGGAGCTGCGCCTGGAGCCTGTGATAGATGCAGGTCTGGCTTTGGGAGAAGGAACGGGCGCGGTTATGATGTTCTCGCTTCTTGACATGGCGCTTCGTGTTTATCGGGGAAGAACTTTGTTTTCGGACATTCAGGTAAAACCATATGAAAGGTATTGATAGCGATGATGATTCTGGTCATTGGAGGGAGCGGGAGCGGAAAATCTTCTTATGCGGAGGAAGCTGTCTGCTCTGTTTTTGAGGAAGACATGAAAAAATATTATCTGGCGACCATGCAGGTTTTTGACGAGGAAGGGCAAAAGAAAATTGAGAGGCATAGGAAACTCAGAAGCGGAAAAGGTTTTCTTACCATTGAGCAACCCAGGTCAATAGGAAGATCTCTTGAAAAGATGGATGGAGGGAAGAAAACGGTTTTATTGGAGTGTATTTCAAACCTGACTGCCAATGAGATGTTTGCAGGAGAGAGGCCCCGGTTGGAAATGCAGGTGGTAGAAAACGTTGTCAGCGGCCTTAGAAAGCTAAAGGAAAATACAACAAATCTTGTGGTAGTCAGCAACAACATATTTGAGGACGGAATCGTCTATGACCAGACGACCATGGACTATATTCATGCAATGGGAGAAATCAATCAAAGGCTGGCAGCTATGGCAGATCGGGTAGTGGAAGTAGTGGCCGGGATTCCGGTAGTCATATAGTGAACGACAAAAGAATTTGTCCTTCACTATAATCCCTCCGGGGGATGCGCACGATTTTTGCAAGGTAGAATCTGCGTTTACACGCAGCAAAAATCGGCGCAGTGAACGCCAAAAACAAAAATTTTTGTCGTTCACTATAAAACAGTAAGGAGAGAGAAATGCAAGTAATCAAATCCTTTTTCATAGCAGTTTCCATGTATTCTAAAATTCCGGTTCCTCAGTTTAAGTGGAAAGAAGAGGATATGAAGTACATTTTCTGCTTCTTCCCATGGGTTGGGGCACTGATTGGCGTAGGCATTTATTTCTGGAATGAACTGTGTAACTACTATCATATCGGTATTTTGTGTCGAACTGCGGTAGATGCGGCAATCCCGCTTTTCATTACAGGGGGAATTCATGTGGATGGCTTTATGGATACGATGGATGCCCTGCATTCCTACAGCCCGAAGGAAAGAAAACTGGAAATTTTGAAGGATTCCCATATTGGAGCCTTTGCGGTTATTATGCTGGCGGTCTATGGGTTAGTTTATCTGGGGGCGTTTTCAGAAGTAGAAAGTAATGTGATGTTAAAAATCGTATGCAGCAGCTTTTTCCTCTCTCGGTGTCTATGCGGCATCAGCGCAGTTTCCTTTCCGCTGGCAAAAAAAGACGGAACGCTTTACCTCTTTGCAGACAGTTCCCAGAAGAGGATTGTGAAAGGTTCACTGTATTTACAGAGCGCAGCATGTATCGGATTCATGCTTTTCTGGTCGCTTTCGGCAGGTTTGGTGGTTGTGGCAGCAGCTATATTAGCGCTTATCTATTATTTTTGCCGGAGCAAAAAAGAGTTTGGCGGTATCACAGGCGATACAGCAGGGTATTTTGTCCTGATTTGTGAGATCTGCATGATTGTGATAGCAGCAATGCTTTCATTATGGAGGTTAAGATGAAACTGGTAATAGGCGGTTATGCACAGGGGAAGCTTTCGTATGTACTGGAAAAATACGGGTTACAGAAAGACGAGGTGTGGGACGGGATTTTGCCGGATCATACAGTATCAGAACAGAAAACGGTGGTAATTGATCATCTCCATCATTGGGTTAAGAACCGTATTTTGGATGGAGGATATCCGGAAAAGGAAATAGAGACATTTTTGAATGAATTTGAGGATTGTATCCTGATCAGCGATGAGATTGGAAACGGTATCATTCCGTTAAATGCCTTTGAAAGGGGATACAGGGAACGTGTGGGGAGGATTCTTATTTTGCTTGCGAAGAGGGCAGAGGAGGTAGAGCGGGTAATATGCGGGATTGGTCAGAAAATCAAGTGACGCTTGCTGTAATACGGCATGGGGAAACACAGGCTAATAAAGAGCACCGATATTTGGGAAAAACAGACGAACCCTTAAGTAAAAACGGAATGGAAGCGCTGTTATCGTATCAGAAGCGGAATATCTATCCGGATGTGGATTATCTGTTCACCAGCCCCATGAAAAGATGTATCGAAACTGCTGAAATTCTATATCCAAAGTTATCTCCGGCAATCATTCCGGAATGGGAGGAAATGGATTTCGGGCAATTTGAATACAGGAATTATGAGGAACTGAAAGACGACGCACGGTATCAGGCATGGATAGACAGCGGCGGCTTACTGGCTTTCCCGGAGGGGGAAAGCAGGGAAAATTTTATTTTACGGTGCAAAGAGGGACTGCTTAGAATGTGTGGTGAATTGCGTAAGATGACAGAACTGGAAACCTCCGTTCCCTTGAGGGTGGGGATGGTGGTTCATGGCGGTACGGTCATGGCATTGCTCAGCACGTATAGTAAAAAGTCATACTTTGATTATCAGGTATCTAACGGAAGAGGATATTTATGCAGAATGGAAAACCGGTACAGTGAAACGATATCAGAAAAAAATAATTTGCGGATAGAGGTAATAAGAGAAATATGAAATACCATATGATTGCTTTTTTCATGGGTTTTCTGCTGGATCAGCTTTTGGGGGATCCCTACTTTCTCCCACATCCAATCAGGCTGATTGGGAAGCTGATCTCTGGGACAGAGCAGAGGCTTCGGAGGAAAATAGCAATAAATGAAACAGATAAGAGCAGAAGTGAACTTAGGCAGGGAGTAGCCATGGTACTGATTGTACTTGCCAGTGTGATTATGGCCTCAAGTTTTCTTTTATTTGCTGCATACCGGATTCATCCTTATGTGGGAATGGCAATAGAGAGCCTTATGACTTACCAGATCCTTGCGGTGAAATGCCTGAGAGTAGAGAGCATGAAGGTTTATCATTGCCTAAGAAAAGGCAGTTTAGAAAAGGCAAGGACTGCGGTTTCCATGATCGTGGGCAGAGATACCGAACATCTGGACGAAGAAGACGTCGCGAAAGCGGCGATAGAAACGGTGGCGGAGAATACCTCTGATGGAGTGATTGCACCGATGCTGTATCTGGCAATTGGAGGTCCGATACTTGGATTCTTATATAAAGCAATAAACACAATGGATTCGATGATTGGATATAAAAATGAAAAGTACCTGTATTTTGGAAGAACAGCGGCAAAACTTGACGATTTTGTGAATTTTCTTCCGGCAAGGATCAGCGCCCTTCTGATGATAGCAGCCTCCTATTTGTCCGGAAGTGATTTTTCAGGGAAAGGCGCATGGAAAATTTACAGGAGGGACCGCAGAAAACATGCAAGTCCAAACTCCGCGCAGACAGAATCCGTGTGCGCCGGTGCGCTTTCTATCAAGCTTGCGGGAGATGCCAGCTATTTTGGTAAAACCGTTAAAAAACCATATATCGGGGATGCATTACGCAAGGTGGAATATGAAGATATTAAGCGGGCGAACCATTTAATGTATGTCACTGCATGGTTGTGTGAAGTGCTGTGTCTGTCAGTCATGTTGTTGTTATTCACCTGATGTGGAACTGAAAAGCAAAAAAACAGTATCAGCCCGGACGATGCCCAGAGCATTTACAGACGCATGTTTTTGGCGGCTGGAAATGTCTCTGTCATAAATGGTGTCGGAGGGCAGATGCGGAACTGGAATAGAGGAAGCGGAAATGGGAATTCATGGCGGAGATATTTACCGGAATGAAGTAAAGCTGGATTTTTCGGTTAATGTAAATCCTTTAGGTATGCCGGAAAGTGTGGCGGCAGCACTGCATGGGGCAGTGGGAAGGTGCAGTAGTTACCCGGATATGAAAGCTGAAAAACTGAAAAAAGCGGTCAGCAGTCAGCTTAACGTACCGGAAGAATACCTGCTGTTTGGAAATGGAGCCTCAGAACTGTTTATGGCGGTAGTACATGGAATAAAGCCTGAGAAAACTGTGATACCGGTTCCGTCCTTTTATGGATATGAATATGCGGCAAAAGCGGCAGGGGGAGAGATTATTTATTATGAGATGAAGCGGGAAAACAGCTTTTGTCCGGGAGAGGATATTGATGCTGTCCTGGCGGAAGATATGCAGCTTCTTTTTCTTGCCAATCCCAACAATCCTGTGGGAAATCTTTTGGGAAGGGAAGCGCTTCTGGCTCTTTTACAGCATTGCCAGGAAAAAGGGATCTATGTGGTGCTGGACGAAAGTTTTATTGAATTTTGCGGCGTCCGGTTTTCCATGCTTGCAGAAATAGAAACTTTGGACTGCCTGATACTGATCAGGACATTCACAAAGATTTTTTCAATTCCCGGAGTCCGGCTGGGATATCTGATATGCAGCAATCCGGAAACACGTATGAAAATAGCTGCGCAGCTTCCGGAATGGAACCTGTCAGGCTTTGCACAGGAAGCCGGATGTGTCTGCGCAGGGCAGAGGGAGTTCATCATGGAAACGGAAAACTACATAAATACAGAGAGGCAGCTTTTGGAGAAAGAGCTGAAGAAAAAAGGATTTCAGATTTTTCCGTCCTGCGCAAACTTTATCATGTTTTATAGTGATGAAGCTTTGTATGAAAAACTATTGGAAAAAGGAATCTTGATCAGGGACTGCAGAAATTTCAGAGGATTGGGTAAGGGGTTTTACCGGATAGCCGTTAAGACAAGAAAAGAAAATGAAATTTTGCTGGAGGCAATGGGGGATATTGATGGAAAATAAAGAACAACATAAAATTGAATATTTGCAGCCGGGAGAGATTGAAAAGCGGAGTTTTGAAATTATCTGCGAGGAACTTGTGCAAAGAGGCATTCAGATTCCGGCAGAGGAGGAATTCATTACAAAGCGGGTCATACATACCAGTGCAGATTTTGATTATGCCCAAACACTCTGTTTCTCGAATGGAGCGGTTACAATCATTAAAGATTTGATCAGAAAAGGCGCTGATATTGTAACGGATACCAATATGGCGCTTTCAGGGATCAATAAACGGGCGCTTTCGAAATTTGGCGGCATGGCACACTGTTTTATGGCGGATGAAGAGGTTGCATTGCTGGCGAAGCAAAGGAATATGACGCGGGCGGCTGTCAGTATGGAAAAAGCGTCAGCCATTGAAAAGCCGGTTATTTTTGCAATCGGTAATGCGCCTACTGCGCTTATCAAACTGTATGAATTGTTCAGGGAAACGGGTTATAAGCCTGCTTTTGTCATTGGTGCCCCGGTGGGATTTGTCAACGTGGAGGCGGCGAAGGAACTGATACTGGGAACGGATATTCCATACATCATAAACCGGGGAAGAAAAGGCGGGAGCAACATTGCTGCCGCAATCTGTAATGCGGTTATTTACCAACTTTAAGAAAGGAAATCCAGAATGCGATACGGTTTCACCACCGGAAGCTGTGCGGCGGCAGCAGCAAAAGCCGCAGCCTACATGCTTTTGACGGGACAAAGAAAGACGGAAATTGATATAGAAACACCGAAAGGGATTCCATACAATGCAAAGATCATGGATATCCGATGTGGAGAAAACGAGGTGAGCTGCGGTGTGGAAAAGGACGGAGGAGATGATCCGGACGTTACAACAGGCACGCGGATCTATGCAAAAGTTTCCCGTCTTGAAAAGGTATCTTGTGAGGAAGAAAACCGGGGACAGGAAATTGTCATTGATGGCGGAGCTGGTGTGGGCAGGGTGACAAGGCCGGGACTGGATCAGCCTGTGGGCAATGCAGCAATCAACCATGTTCCAAGGGAAATGATAAAAAGGGAAGTGCTGGAGGTTTGCAGATGTGTGGACTATCAGGGAAGCCTGCAGGTTGAAATTTCTGTTCCCCAGGGAGAAGAACTGTGCCAGCGCACCTTTAATCCAAGACTTGGAATTGTGGGTGGAATTTCTATATTGGGAACAAGCGGCATTGTGGAGCCTATGAGCAGTCAGGCGCTTCTGGACACGATTAAGCTCGAACTGCGCCAGAGGAGAGAATCAGGGTTTGATTATGTTGCAATATCACCGGGAAACTACGGTCTGGATTTTATGAGGGAGACTTATGGGTATGATTTGGACAGGAGTGTGAAGTGCAGCAATTTCATAGGGGAAACCATTGATATGGCAGTGGAGCTTGGATTTTGCAAAATACTCCTGACTGGCCATATCGGAAAACTGATCAAGGTTGCCGGTGGGATTATGAATACACATTCTAAAGAAGCGGATTGCAGAATGGAACTTCTGGCAGCGTTTTCCATAAAGGAGCAGATGGATTCCTCAAAAGTCAGAGAGATACTGGATTGTGTGACAACAGAAGAAGCAATCCCAATGATAGAGGAAAGCGGGAAATTGCATCAGATCATGGACAGAATTGCCGAGCGTATCTGTTATTACATGGAAATGCGCTCAGGAGGAAAGCTGAAAACAGATTGTATTTTATATGCTAATGGGTTTGGAGAGCTGGCAAAAAGCAAGGGGGCAGAAGAATGGTTTACTTTGTTGGGGCAGGAACAGGGGCGGTAGATTTGATTACGGTCAGAGGTATGCGTTTATTGGAACAGGCGGATGTGATTATTTATGCCGGTTCTCTGGTAAACCCGGAATTGCTTGTGTATGCAAAGAAGGATTGCGAGATGTATAACAGCGCAAAACTGACACTGGAGGAAGTAGTCCGAATCATGGATGAAGCAGAGAAGGAAGGGAAGCTGACCATTCGCCTTCACACAGGAGATCCCAGTATTTATGGGGCAGTCAGGGAGCAGATGGATGAACTGGACAGGCTTGGAATTTCTTATGAGAGCTGTCCGGGGGTAAGCGCCTGCTTTGGGGCGGCGTCATCCTTAAATCTGGAATATACCCTGCCGGGAATTTCACAGTCTCTGATCATCACAAGAATGGAAGGCAGGACGGGAGTGCCGGAGAAAGAAAGCATTGAAAGCATGGCAGCGCATCAGGCATCTATGGCAATCTATCTAAGCGCGGGAATGATTCAGGAATTGTGCAGGCGGCTTGTTTTGGGAGGATATAAAAAGACCACGCCGGCAGCCCTTGTCTATAAGGCAACGTGGGACGAGGAAGAGGCATATATCGGTACAATTGATACCCTGTATGATATATCTGTGGAGCATGGCATTACAAAAACAGCGTTAATTTTGGTGGGAGATGCTATTGCCCACCAGTATTATCAAAAATCAAGACTGTATGCTGCTGACTTTTCAACAGAATTCCGCGAAAGAAGCAGTGATATTCTTGAAAAGTCGCTTTGAAAGGGGCAGTCATGAGATTAAGTATCATCAGTTTTACGGAAAGCGGAAAGAGGTTTTCGGAACGTATTACGGAGCAGTTGCAAAAAGAGATAGAGACATTCTTATTTACGAAATGTGAAGCGTGCAAAAAAAGTAGTGCGGGCTCTCCTGTTATGTTTGTAGAAAAATCGGTAGGAGACTGGGCAAAAGAACAAATGCAGGAGAAAAAAGCACTGCTGTTTATCGGCGCCTGTGGAATTGCGGTCAGGGCAATCGCCCCTTCCCTTACGGATAAGCTGCATGATGTTCCTGTGCTGGTAATGGACGAGAGGGGCAGATATGTGATTCCGCTCATCTCCGGTCATGTGGGCGGCGCAAATGAACTGGCATATGATCTTGCCGGAAAAACAGGAGCGGAGCCGGTAATCACTACAGCAACAGATATCAATAAAAAGTTTGCGGTGGATTTGTTTGCCAAAAGAAACAATTTCTTTATTGAGAATAAAGAAGGAATTGTTAAAGTATCGTCAAAAGTGCTGGCGGGGGAAGTAATAAATATCTCCATAGAGCCGGGACACGGAGATGGGAAAAGCTGTTTTCACCCAGACGTCCGCCTCGCAGTTTATCCGCCGGAAGGATTTGTTGATGTTTTGATTACTTCAAAAGAAGATAAATTTGATGCAGCTCTTGTGCTCAGGCCCAGGGAGTATGTGATAGGGCTGGGCTGTAAAAAGGGAAAGGGTATAGAGGAAATTAATGCTTTTGTTATAAAGAAAATGGAAGAATTGGGTATCACTGCCGCCCGGGTTTATGCAGTTGCTTCCATTTCATTTAAAAGCGGGGAACAGGGAATCGTTCGCTGGTGCGATCGGGAGGGGCTTCCCTTTCTGACTTATACCGCAGAAGAATTGCAGGAGGTAAAAGGAAACTTTACAGGTTCTTCTTTTGTCAGGGAAAAGACAGGGATCGATAATGTGTGTGAAAGAGCGGCGTTGAAAGCCTGTGAGGGCAAAGGGAAACTGCTCACTCCAAAGTACGCGGAAAATGGAATGACCATTGCGGTGGCAAAAAGAGAGTGGGAGGTGCGTTTCGATGAAGAATGAAATCTATATTGTAGGAATGGGGCCGGGCAGGGAAGAGATGATGACAGGGGAGGCAATTTATGCGCTTGAACAGGCGGATGTCATTGTCGGCTATACTACCTATCTGAAGCTGCTTGGACAGCGGTTTCAAGGGAAAGAACTGTTATCTACCCCTATGCGTCAGGAAAAGGAGCGGTGCAGGCTGTGCTTTGAGGAAGCGGAAAAAGGGAAAAAGGCAGCGCTTGTCTGCAGCGGTGACGCAGGGATTTATGGACTGGCATCGTTAATGTACGAGATTGGAAGAGAATATCCGAAAACAGAACTTTTCGTTATTGCAGGAATCACGGCGGCAAGCAGCGGTGCAGCAGTCCTGGGGGCGCCTCTTAATCATGATTTTTGTGTGGTCAGCCTGAGCGATTTGCTTACACCATGGGAGAAGATAGAAAAAAGGCTTGAAGCAGCCGCAGCAGGTGATTTTGTCATTGTGCTTTATAACCCATCCAGCCATAAAAGAAAAGATTATCTGATGCGGGCCTGTGATATCCTGCTTCGCAGCATAGAGGAGGAACGTATCTGCGGTTATGTTGAGAATATTGGAAGAGAAGGGACGAGGGCAGCAATCTGTACCTTAAAGCAGTTAAAGGAGAGGGAAGTAAATATGTTTACCACGGTATTTATTGGAAGTTCCGGCTCAGAGAACATAAATGGGAAATTTGTCACAAGGAGAGGCTATAAGATTGAAAAAAATACTGATATTTGCGGGAACAACTGAAGGGAGAAGATTATCAGAATGCCTTGTGGAGGCAGGGATAAGCCATACGCTCTGTGTGGCAACAGAATATGGGGAGCTTGTATTGAACCCAAATCCTCTTGTAACAGTGCGGCAAGGGAGAATGGCACAGGAAGAAATCAGGGAATTTCTTTTCAAAGAGAACTATGAGGCGGTAATAGATGCAACACACCCTTATGCTGAGATTGTTACCCGGAATATCAAAGAGGCTGTAAAAGAGCTTAAGGATATGGGAAAAACAATATCTTATCTGCGGCTGAAAAGAGAGGAAGAGAAAATTCCGGAGGGCGGCATCCTTACTTTTTTTGAGACAAGCAGGGACTGCGCAATGGCGCTGAAAGATACGGAGGGAAATATTCTTCTTACTACAGGAAGCAAGGAACTGTCAGATTTTTGTGTGTTTGAGGAAATAAGAAACAGGCTTTACGTCAGGGTGCTTCCCAGCATGGAGAGCCTTTCTGCGTGCATGGAGCAGGGGATATGCGGAAAGCAGGTTATCGCCATGCAGGGGCCATTTTCAGCGGCGATGAATGAGGCAATGATTTATCAATATCATATTTCCTATCTGGTTACAAAGGAAAGCGGTATATCCGGCGGATATGGGGAAAAACTGGAAGCGGCCAGAAGGGCTGGAATACAGGTATTTGTGATAGGACGCCGGTCAGGGGAGGAAGGGTATTCTTTCTTTGACACGGGAAGAGAACTGGAAAAAATCTGCGGACAAAGGATTCCTTTCAGAGGGCAGATGCGGATCATTCTTGCCGGTATAGGCATGGGCAGTGAAAGCGGAGTGACAGGAGAAGTCCGTGAGGCAATAAAGGAAGCTGATATTCTGTTAGGTGCGGAAAGAATGCTGTCACGTTATCAGCCAAAGATTGAAAAACATCCTTTTTATCAGGCTGAGCAGATTATTCCATATTTAGAGGAATTACAGGAGAAAACAGTTCTTTCAGAAGATAGAAATATTGTGATTCTTATGTCCGGCGACAGTGGTTTTTTCAGTGGGTGCAGGCGGCTGTATGAGGCACTGGACAGGGAAATCAGGTACGGAAGGCTTAGGGCTTTTCTGCATATTATGCCGGGGGTTTCTTCGGTATCTTATCTGGCTGCCTGTATTGGGGAAAGCTATCATGATGCGTCCGTTTACAGTATGCACGGAAAGGAGCTGTGCAATCTGGAACGGAAGATCAAAAACAGCCCGAAAACTTTTCTGCTGACTTCCGGAGTGAAAGATGTGAACTGGCTGGGGAAACTGCTTATGGAAGCAGATCTGACAGAGTGTGAGGTCATAACCGGATATCAGTTGTCTTATGAAGAGCAGCAGATTGAAAGGCACACACCGTCTGAATGCAGCAAGCTGAGGGAAGAAGGGCTGTATACGTGTTTTGTGAAAAATCCCTGTGCAGAAAAAAGGAGGCTTACACATGGGATTATGGATGAAGCGTTTATCAGAGATAATGTCCCCATGACGAAAGAGGAGGTAAGGGAAGTTGCCATCTGTAAACTGCGGCTTTTGGAAAATGCAGTGGTTTATGATATTGGCAGCGGCACCGGTTCGGTTGTAGTGGAGATCGCGGGGATTTCTGATGAAATACAGGTATATGCTCTGGAGAAAAAGCGGGAAGCGGTTTCTCTGACTGAAAAAAACAAAGTGAAACATGGGCTGCAGAATATAACGGTAATCGAAGGGGCAGCACCGGAAAGCCTTATGGGACTTCCGGTGGCGACACATGCATTTATAGGAGGAAGCGGAGGCAGAATGAAAGAAATACTGCAATCATTATATCAGCTTAATCCGTGGATGCGTATTGTGATAAGTGCGGTTAGTCTGGAAACGATTTGTGAGATTAGGGAAGTGTTATCCCTCTTTCCGGTAAAGGGAGAAGAAATTGTGCAGCTGCAGGTAAGCAGGGCAAGAGAGGCGGGAAATTATCATTTGATGCAGGCGGAAAATCCTATTTGGCTCTGTTCCTTTGACTTTGGCGGAGGTGTATCATGCAATTAAGAAGGGTCATGATTGCAGCACCCAAAAGCGGAAGCGGAAAAACGATGATTACCTGCGCGCTGCTTAAGGCGTTAAAGAACAGGGGAGAAAAAGTGCTTTCTTATAAATGCGGACCGGATTACATTGATCCCATGTTCCATGAAAAAGTGCTGGGTGTCCCTGCCGGAAATCTGGATACATTTTTTACAGGGGAAGAAGAAACCAAAGGGATTTTGGCGGGCAGCGCAAAAGAAGAAAATATTGCAGTCATGGAAGGCGTTATGGGGATATTTGACGGATTGGGAGGAAGCCGGGAAGAGGGTTCTTCCTACCATCTGGCAAAAGTGACGAAAACACCGATTGTACTTGTGGCGGATGTGAAAGGAATGGGAGTTCGTTCTATAATTCCTTTGCTTGCCGGTTTTTTACTTTATGATGGTGAGCGGCTGATCAAAGGGGTACTATTGAACCGGATATCAGAAGGGTATTATAAGACGGTGAAACCACTGATAGAAGAGGAATTACAGATTCCTGTTTTAGGTTTTTTTCCGGAAGCAAAGGATTTATGTATTGAGAGCCGGCATTTGGGTCTGGTCATGCCTCATGAACTTAATGGGATAAAGGATAAACTACAGGAGATGGCAGGAAAGCTGGAAAATACAGTTTCTGTTTCCGCAATCATGAAAATAGCGGAAAGTGCGGAAGACTTAGACATTGACAAAGAGCATACGGAAGAGATTTATATTTCGGAAGAAATGGATATTCAGAAAGATAAGCCGGTAATTGCAGTGGCAAAAGATGAGGCTTTTTGTTTTTATTACAGAGAAAATCTCTTGCTGCTTGAAAAAAGCGGCGCAGAAATAAAATATTTCTCCCCCATTTGGGATCAGGATTTGCCGTCAGGCTGTCATGGGATTTTACTTGGAGGCGGTTATCCGGAATTGTATGCAGAAAAACTGAGTTTAAATTATAGTATGCGCAAGGCAATCCGGCAGTCAGTGGAAAAGGGAATTCCCATAGTGGCAGAGTGTGGTGGTTTTATGTATCTACACTCTTCCCTGACAGGTAAGGATGGAACAAGTCATGCCATGGCAGGAGTAATACCGGGAAAGTGTTTTTACACGGACAAACTGGTACGGTTTGGCTATATCGAAATACGGGAAGAAGGAAGTTTTTTTCTGTCAAAGGGAAAAAGAATCAAAGGCCACGAGTTTCATTATTTTGACAGTACGGACAATGGAAATGGGGCAATGGCTGTAAAACCGGTAACGGGCAGGAGTTATCCCTGCGTTATGGCAGGAGAAAATTGCTGGATGGGTTTTCCGCATTTGTATTATCCATCTAATCCGGAATTTGTCCGGTCATTTGTTGAGAAAGCATCATGGTATAAAAGTACAATGGAAGCAGGATAAAATGTTTCATGCGGAATATCAGCCTCATTCATGGTATCGGAAGATGGGGTAATATTGCTGTGGATATCACTGGAGATATGATCCGTGATACTAATTTTTTTGATTTCTATATTTTTTCATTTAAGAAAGTAAAATAGCAGGCGTGACATACTGTAGAATGTAAGGTATACTTAAGAAAACTGATTTATTGCATTTCTTCATCTGACGGCAACATCAGAATAGGGAATAGAGTTTATGTTCTGATGGTGGGCACTGAAAAAGAAAAAGCAATTAGGGAAACTGAGATATTTTGGAATGATTGAATAGTCTGCATTTCAGATAATTCTTTAGTACGGAGAGAAAACAGATGAATATACTTATTATTGATGCACAGGGCGGAGGTATAGGAAAACAAGTAGTTTCCGCTGTTAAATCGAGATTTTCGAATATGGATATTACTGCTGTGGGGACAAATGGAGTTGCTACAGCAGCAATGCTGAAAGCAGGGGCGGATCATGCGGCTACAGGTGAAAATGCGGTGGTTGTTGGTTGCCGGCGTGCGGATGTTATAATAGGCCCTATTGGTATTGTTATTGCAGATTCACTGCATGGCGAAATTACCCCTGCGATGGCACTTGCAGTTGGGCAAAGTATGGCAAAACGTGTTTTAATACCGGTTAACCATTGTGATAATCTGGTTGTAGGTGTAACGGATATTTCTGTTGGACGGTTGATCGATGGTGTCCTGGAAGAACTTGAACATATGGGACAATAAGTTCCTGCAGTTACTGTTCACACAGACCTGCGCATTTACTGCGCTGGTCGTAAGAAAGTGATTCGAGAGTGCAAAAATCCCAATGCCGAAGGCAATTTTCGATGGATTTTTGCATGTTACTGGTCACCGAGTGAACAGTAACTTCCTGCATATGAATTTCTGCGGGGAATCTTTTATACACTTGACATCTTTGCGTTGCGGAAGTATAATGTATATGTTTGAGCAAGAAGCCGGACACAGGTGCAGAAGCATTAATTCGTATAGAACAAACAGATGAAAATATGTATACCATGGAGGTATATGGTTTCCCAGAAGGGGAGCGGTATGCCTTTTTTGGTATGCAGACATTTATATAATTCAGGAGGTACATAATTATGGCATGTTTTCTTGTTCCGGCTGCAGAAGCAGTCATCACTACGGTTACTGCAAAGGCAATGAAGTCTAAGGAAAAAGTAGAAACAGTGAATATTTCTTTTTCAGATGGTTCAGTTGAAGAGGCAACAAAAATAAAATTTTCCACGAAGCTTGGCTGGCTGAATAAGCTGTTATGGGGCGGTTCCGCGCTTCTGGCTTTTGAGCATGTCTGGCATGGTGAAGTTGTTCCATACTTCCCGTTTCTTACTGCGGTTGAAAGCGGGGAAACTGCCGGGATGCTGGCGGAAATGGGCAGTGCAGGTGTAATGATGGCTGTTCTCGTTACAGCCGTATGGGTTGGTATGCTTGCTGTTTCTTCTATTGTTGAAAAGAGGGCAATCCATGATTCCGAATCTATAAAGGAGGGGGCAGCGGTATGACTCTTTTAACAACTGTTTTTGCGGCAGTAATCAGTACTGTAATCTGGTATAAGGGAGCTTTGGGAAATGAGATGAAAGTGGGGGCTCTGTGCTGGATGTATTGGGGCGCCTCCCTTATGTGGTTTATTGATGCAGTCTTTGAGTATGCAGAGCTTGGCGCAGAGTTCTTTGCACCTGCACCCATTGATATGCTCAATGATTTTTATCTTGGACTGTCTGTTGTAGCACTTGGCTTGGTTATCTGGCTTGCTATTCTGCTTGTAAAAGATCCAAGGGGTGTTGTAAAGGCAGCGTTGTTCAAGAAAAATATGTAATGACTGAGCGGCTCTGCTTTTCTGGCAGAACCGCTTTTGTCGACATAAGGACAGTTCGCGAAGCGTACTGCCCGTTGCCTGGCATAAGGCTGGCTCGCAAAGAACGGTAGTGATAGAGGTATTGCATGAAGATAAAGGATTTTTCTATAGAGTACCTGAAAGTAACGGTTGCTTTTTCAGGCGGCATTGATTCAGCGTATCTTTTATACGCAGCAAAGCAATATGCAAAAGAAGAACAGGCATATTATGTAAAATCTGCTTTTCAGCCACGGTTTGAGCTGGAGGATGCGACACACCTTGCAGAAGAACTTGGCGTAAAAATGAAGATCATTAATTTGGATATTTTGTCAGATGAAAATATTGTTTCAAATCCGCATAATCGTTGCTATTATTGCAAGAAACGGATTTCTCATCAATTATATCAGAAGCCGAAAAGGACAGATTTAATATTCTGATTGATGGAACAAAGCGGCGTATGCTTGTCTTACCACACGGATTCCTACAGGACCGTTGATTGACGGATATCTTTTACATCGTACAGAATTAGCGGAGAACTATCTTTCGTCTCTTGGTTTTGTTGATTTTCGTGTTCGCACCGTTGGAGAAATAGCTAAAATTCAGATTAAGGAGAAACAGCTTCCGCTACTTATTGAAAGCAGGAAGAATGGGATAAAGCAAATTCTCCAAGGGGTAAAAAGTAGCGAAATTTCGGTTAAAGATGCATTGCTAAAAATAAAAGAGAAGCCGTTTTGAACTTACCTGTAATGTTGATGATATGACACCAGAGCGGATCAGTTTTGCAATGGAGCGGCTGTTTGAGGCCGGTGCATTGGAGGTATACACGGTTGCTGTTGACATGAAGAAATCCCGCCTAGGGATTATGCTCTGTGTAATATGCGGAGAAGCGATAAGGGACGATATCATACACTTGATTTTCAAACATACAACATCGCTTGGAGTCCGTGAAAACATCAGCAACAGATATACACTTCAGCGCAGGACGGAAAGTATTAAGACGGTTTGGGGAGAAATATGGGTAAAATATTCTGAGGGATATGGTGTGGTAAAAGAAAAATATGAGTATGAAGATCTCGCAAGAATTGCAAGGGATAATGAGCTTTCAATCAATGAGGTCATAAGGATGATTATGTTTACCATGCGGCGGCGAAATGAAAATTGCGGTTATCTATTGGAATACTCTTGCCTCATATAGAGCTGGGATTTGTCCTGAGCTTTTGGAGCAGTATCATTCCAGCATGGATGTTGGCCATCATATGGCCTATAAAACGGCGGTTTCAGTTTTTAGCGGAGAGAGTGTGTGGGATGAGATAACTGTCGGAGAGGACAGTCTTGATGCAGTTATTATACTATATGGACTTAGTGTATATCTGGATCATATCCGGAAAGCGGAAGAAGCTGAAAGATGTGCTGAATAAGCATTGAAGCATGACTCGGTATGGCCATGTATTACTTATCTTGCTGCATGGAATGACAGGAGGCGGGCAGGCGTGTTATAAATAAAGCTGATGCCATTATTGAACATTAGTTGAAGCGATATACTTCAGGAGGAGAGGTCATTAGGAAATGAAACTTATGATTGCATCTGACATCCACGGTTCAGCAAATTATTGTAAGAAAATGATAGAGGCATTTTATCAGTAGCAGGCAGAAAGGCTGCTCCTGTTAAGAGATATTTTGTATCACGATCCCCGGAATGATCTTCCAAAAGACTATTCGCCCAAAGAAGTCATGACAATGTTAAATAGAATGAAACAAAATATTTTCTGTGTCAAGAGGAATTTGGTTCTTTCCACTCTTAGTTGAAAACGTAATATTTCTGACTTGAATGGCATGAGCTTCTGGCTATTTTGAGCTGGGCTGACTGTTAATTCAACAAACAGTGGAAAGAACCAAATTTAGTAAAGTAGATGAGAGATATACTGCGTGAAATGAGTATTTTTAGATTTTAGGGAGAACTTGGTTAAAATGAAAGAAATTACAACTGTTTGGATTCAAAGCAATAAAGAAGCGTATAGAGCAGATGTAAAAAACAGTATATATGAAGAAGAATATGCAAAGAAATATATATCAGATATTGCATTTGATAAAGAAAAAGCAAAGTTACAACCTTTTGAATTTTCTGTAGACATTTCAACGATGGAGGCCACTGCACAGGGCAATGCTGGAAGATGTTGGATTGTTGCGGGATTGAATCTTTTGAGAGAACATATAGTAAAAAGGCTTAGAAAAAGTACTCCGCAATCTACGAACTTCCAGCTTTCTTTGGGCTATCTTTGCTTTTGGGATAAATTGGAGAAAGCAAATTGTTTTTTGGAAAAAGTGATTCAATATAGAAATGAATCTTATAATAAAAGAGAAGTTTATTCATGGTTTCAATATGCGGTAACAGACGGAGGGTTTTGGACGAATTTCAAAGAACTTGTAAAAAAGTATGGAATTGTTCCAGCGGAAATAATGCCGGAAACATTTCAATCCTCGAATACAGAAGAGATGAATAATCGTTTGAATTATTATTTGCGAAAAATCGGCGCGGAGATAAGAAAGGCAGCTTTGGAGGGACAAAATATAGAGAATATTGTAGAAATAAAAGAGCAGGCACTGAAAAAGATTTTTACTTTTTTGTGCAGATGTTATGGTTGTCCGCCGGATACTTTTATTTATACATTTGAAGATGAAAAGCAAAAGAAACAATACACTCCCAAAGCTTTCTATAATGATTTTGCAGGAGAATTTTTGGATCAGTTTGTAAATATCATCTCTCTCCCTTATGAAAAGTTACCTTTTGGAGAAACATGTGTATTGACGGATGTTTTTCAAGTGGCAGGTGGTCAGGAGGAACAGTTTTTAAATCTTCCGTTATATGAATTAAAAGAAAAATGTATCGAACAACTAAAGGATGGAATTCCTGTGGTATGTATGGCCGATGATGACAAAATGTGCATAGAGGAATTACAGCTGTGGGACGATAATAGTTTTGATTATGTGGATGTGACAGGCTTTGATTTTGAAATGAGAAGGAAGGATTATTTCCAATTAAAAGCTGGAATTGCAAGTCATTCTATGATGTTAACAGGTGTTCACTTAGGAGAAGATGGAATGCCAGAACGGTGGAAAATAGAGAATTCTTACGGAACAGATGGTTTACATAAAGGATACTATACTTGCTCAGATTCGTGGTTTGAAAAGTATGTTCTAAGTGCCGTTATAAGTAAAAAGTATATATTGGAAATTAGTAGTAAGAAACAGCAAAACAAACATCTTTTCAATATATGGGAAATTATGTAGTAAGCATGTTCAATTGAAGCGAAGGGACGATTTTCTTTGACAATCTTATAGACATGGTGCTGGTACAGCATTGCGTAATTAATGTGAATTCTGCACCTGATATTTCTGCCAGCACTGCGTTGTCGTCAATCAACGATGCCAAAATATCAGGCACATTATTCACCATTATATACGCAATGCTGTACCATTAAAGTGTTGTTTTTTGGAACACGATAGCCGGATGAAGAAACCAACTGCCTGTCCGCTGTTTTCAGTTGCGACATAAGCACTGTCCGTCCAGTCCATTGCATTTTTCTCTAATAAATCATGGAAAGATTTTTGTGTCATGGGGTATGGCAAAAGATTTGCACACCAAAAGGCATGAGTTCTTTCGTTATCAATCCATTTTGATACATATTCGTAATCTTTGCTTGGTATATACGGTCGGATTCTCATAAATGGAATGTCCTTTCTCCAATTTATTTATAAATTTGTTATAGGTAGTACACCATAATATATTCTTCCTCGTTCTCCTTTACAATCTCAAAACCAATCTTTAAATACATCTTTGCCGCATAATTGGCTTTTTGAACAGAAAGAGAAACCCGGCTGTACCCATGTGATTTCAGCAGGGTAAGAATTTCTTTCATCATAGCCGTTCCAATGCCAAAGCCCCGGTATTCTTTATAAAGAGAGATTGCCAAAGAGGGCGTTTCATCATCTATATGTCCGTAATCATTCATAATGCGAACCCAAACAGCACCGACAATCTTACCGTCAACCTCCGCCACTAATCCCCAATCATCTTTTGATTCCCCGAAACGCTCAACATAAACCTGTAATTCGGGAGATGTAATAATGGTTTTGGGTGGAGGTTCGATACCCTCTGGAA
>CAMWUN010000035.1 GCA_947177425.1 uncultured bacterium | reverse complement strand
AAAAATCCCATTGCCGAAGGCAATTTTCGATGGATTTTTGCATGTTACTGGTCAGGAGTGAACAATAACAGACATCTTTTTAGATAAAGAAAAGCGCTTATCGTGCTATTGCCGGAGGACGGGAAAGCATATATACTAAAAAGGTAAACAGTCATTTCTGTAACCGCGGGAGAAGGATTTTCAGAAGAGGCATGTGATATATTTATTGAAGGAGGAACATAAAAATGAAAAAACCGGTACTTGTAATTATGGCGGCAGGCATGGGAAGCCGCTACGGAGGGCTGAAGCAGATTGATCCGGTAGACGCCGAGGGCCATATTATCATGGATTTTTCTATCTATGATGCGGTTAAAGCCGGCTTTGAGAAAGTGATATTTATTATCAAGAAGGAAAATGAAGCGGACTTCCGTTCCTGCATTGGTGACAGGATGGAAAAGAGGATACAGGTGGAATATGTATTCCAGGATATTAACAATCTGCCGGAAGGCTTTGAAGTTCCGGAGGGAAGAACCAAGCCGTGGGGAACGGCTCATGCAGTTTTATCCTGCCTGCCAGTGATTGACGGCCCTTTTGCGGTAATTAATGCAGACGATTATTATGGCCAGCAGGCATTTCAGATGATTTATGATTTCCTTGCGTCCCATGAGGACAATGAAAAATATCAGTATACAATGGTCGGCTACCTTCTGGAGAACACACTCACAGAAAATGGCCATGTGGCAAGAGGCGTCTGCGGGACGAACGAGGCAGGAAAACTGACAGAAATTACGGAGCGCGTCCGTATTGAAAAGCGTGAGGACGGCCCGGCATATACGGAAGATGAGGGCAGCACATGGACAGGGCTTGCAAAAGACACAGTAGTTTCCATGAATATGTGGGGCTTTACCAGGAGCATCCTTCAGGAGATTCATGACAGATTTGCCAGTTTCTTAAAGGCCAGCCTGCCGGAGAATCCTTTGAAATGTGAGTATTTCCTTCCCTTTGTTGTGGATGAACTGATTCAGGAAGAAAAGGCGGAAGTGACCGTGCTAAAATCCCGTGACCGCTGGTACGGCGTCACCTATAAAGAGGATAAACCCACAGTGATGAAAGCCATCCAGGCGTTAAAAGACGAAGGATGCTATCCCCAGAAGCTTTGGGAATAGTTTTTCTACATGGGCTGGTCTGACAGCGCTTTTATGGAGGAGGCATACTCTGACGGGGTCATGCCGGTAATCTGTTTGAACTGCCGGGAAAAGTAGTGGATGGAGGAAAATCCAAGGGCATCCGCTATCTGTGTAAAGTTGTAATGACGTTCCCGTATCATCTGCTTTGCCAAATCTATTTTCAAACGTGAAAAGTATTCAATAGCGCCATAGCCGCTTCTGGACCGGAAGAGTTTCTGGAGCTGGGAGCGGCCTATGGAATTGCTTCTGCAAATCTGTTCAATAGAAATAGTTTCATTTATATGCACTTCCATATATTCCAGTATCTGGGAAAACAGGACCCCGTCTGCTTTTTGCTTGACAGATTTGACAAGGGGTGGCGCAAGCGGGGTGGTGTGTACCATATAATGCCGTATCATCTGTATCAGAAACTGCTGTAGATAGATTTTAATCAACTGTTCCCCGGCAAAACGCGGACTTTCGGCGCGCAACAGTTCTTTCTGGCAGGGATTGTCCAGACGTCCTTCAAAAACATACCGGGCTTCCTGGATAATCTGAGCCAGCAGGAGCCGTTCCGGTTCGCTGATTTGCAATACCTTTTTCTCAAAAAATGCCATGGCAGGGGAATTACATGCAAAAGAGATGACTACCAGATTTGGTGCAATCATCCCGTTGGACTTTACATTATGGAACTCATTTGGTTTATGGAAAATAACGTCCCCTTTTTTTAATGAGTGGAACAGTTCGTCCGCAAAGACATTTACCTCACCCTTGTCCACACATAAAAATTCCCAGAAATCGTGGGATTCTCCCGGAAAAGAAAAATCACTCATGTATTCAAAGTAATGGATGGAGTAAATTTCGTCTATGGTCAGGACTTCATTGAGATGTACGCTTTTATAACTCATGGAATGCAGGCCCCTTTCCAGCATATCTTTTATGCGGAGATAGGCTGATTGTGCAAATTATACGTCTTATATTGAAATTATCATAATACAAAAATGCAAATTAAGCAAATGAAAAGATAAAAAAGTGATAGAGAAATGGGAAGATAATAAATTTTTTTGGGCGGGATGCTGAAAAAAGCGGAAGATTTCTTGTGAAAATGACAATTAAATTAAAAAAACAAGAGAAATTTATGCAAACTGCAAAAAGTGCTGGCTGATAGTGCAAAAAGCTAGATAGATAAGATAAAGACTTTTGATTTATGAATTATTATAATCATCATAAGATTCGGGGGACTAGTATGACTCAACTTAATTAACCTTATGTTTCACTTGTCTGAATTTCCATCTGCTGCGTTGGCTTCAATCGACGATGCTACCGGCATCGCCTCATTCAGCCGCCTTGCACATGAAAATTTATCCTGCGTGAAACATTAAGGTAATTAAGTTGAATCATACTAGTACAGGCGGTGTGAAAGGATAAAGGTGTGATATAGTATGGAAAGAGACAAAACAGAATTATTTCAGATTGCGGAGAAATTTCAGGTTGAAGGTGTAAAAAAAAGCGTTGTGCCCCACGGGAGCGGCCATATTAACGACACCTTTCTTCTGACCTGTCATGAGGGAGAAGAAGAGAAACACTACATTTTGCAGAGAATGAACCATGAGGTGTTTAAAGACCCTAAAGGCCTGATGGAAAACGTGGTAGGCGTTACAACATTTTTGCAGAAGAAGATTCGTGAAAATGGTGGAGATTCCCAAAGAGAGGCATTGAATGTAATCCCTACCCGTTTAGGGGAGTTCTATTATGTGCACGAAGATGGTACCTATTGGAGGATGTACCTGTTTGTGGAGGATTCAGTCAGTTATGACGCAGTGGAGAGGAAGGAAGACTTTTACGAGAGTGCAGTGGCTTTCGGGCATTTTCAGAAGCTTTTGGAGGAATATCCTGCAGCAAGTCTGCATGAAACAATACCCAATTTCCATAATACAATAGACCGGCTTGCCAAATTTAAGGCGGCAGTTGAAAAGGATATATGTGGCAGGGCAGAGGGTGTGCAGGATGAAATCCGCTTTGTGATGGACCGTGCTGACGACTGTCATATTCTTTGTGACATGCTGGCTTCGGGAGAAGTTCCTCTGCGCGTTACCCATAACGATACAAAACTGAACAATATAATGATTGACAATCAGACAGGGAAAGGTATCTGTGTGATTGATTTGGATACGGTCATGCCGGGGTCGGCCTTGTATGATTATGGAGATTCCATCCGGTTTGGAGCCAATACAGGTGCGGAGGACGAAAAGGATTTGACGAAAATTTCCTGTGATTTAGAACTTTTTGCCCTTTATACAAAAGGATTTACCGAAGGATGCGAAGGTTCGCTGACGGAAAAAGAAATTAAAATGCTTCCCATGGGCGCCAAATTGATGACGCTGGAATGCGGCATGCGTTTTCTTACGGATTATCTGGAGGGCGATGTTTACTTTAAGATTCACCGCCCGGAACATAATCTGGACCGGTGCCGGACGCAGTTTGCCATGGTCAAAGATATGGAAGATAAGTGGGAGAAGATGCAGTCCATAGTAGAACAGTATTTATGATAACATATGATTACCAGTTGGGGCATTATAGTCTGTATTCAGATTATAATGCCCCTTTTCTGTATGTTTGCAGGGGTATGCCTGTTTAGAATACTCCGTTAAAAGAAAGTACAAACAGCATACATGTCGCTATGATTAAAAGGGATACCAATACCAATCCTTTATTTATCCGGGGCTTTGATGGATTCCCGGCAGGTTCCAGTAAATGGGAACGCCGCAGGGCAGTTACCACAGGCTTATACAAAAGCATGGTTCCGGCCGTGTTCAGCCCTCCTTTGATCAGGTTAAAAGGCAGAAATGCGCGAAACAGAAGTCCGGCAATTTCCTCCCGCGGATATCCCATATAGACAGGGGCTATCAGATAATTCCAAAGCAGCATGACAAGGACCATACATCCCCATCCGCAGCAAAGCCCGGTAATGGCGCCGGATAAGGTATGCTTTCTTTTGTAAACAAAGGCGGCGGTGCATGCAAATGCACAGCTTGAGATAAGATTCATAACACAGCCCCAGATACCTGTACTGCTGGTGGTAAACATCTGAAGGACAGATACAAGCAGTGAAATGGTAAAGGAAACCATAGGACCGAAGATAAAGCCGCCGATTACGATTACAATGTCTTTGGAATCATACTTTAGGAAAAGCACGATGGGAATCCGCCCTATAAGCGTCAAAATATACGCAAAGGAGCAGAGCATGGCAATTGTTGTAAGTTTTTTTGTTTTACTGTACATGATAATTCCTCCTGAAAATCAAACGCTGTCACCCTTTGAGAGCCAGCTTATTGTAATAAAATAACACCTGAAAGCATACAATGCCTTTCAGGTGTCCATAAATTCAGGTGTGCTGCATGTCGTCAGAGCATAGTGGGATTGGCAGACGGATATAAAAAGAGTGCAGGAAAAGTCAGCCTGATGCTGACAACTTCAACACACCTTCTTTAATCCGGACTATACCGTCGGTTCTGGAATTTCACCAGACCCCGCGCTCTCGCGCCCGCGGACTGTCACCGCCGATCGGGAATTTCACCCTGCCCTGAAGACATTATTGCTATTTGGTTGTCTGTTGTATAATACCATCTGGGATTCGTTGTGTCAACATGGATTTTTACATAGACTCTATATGGATAACGCCCTCCAGCGCCCCATAAGTTTCCACAATTTCAGGATATGCCATATCCTTACTGAAACGGAGGGTAATCACTGCTGAAACAGCAATTCCCTTTTTAATGTGGCTGGAGCGGTTTATCTCTAAATGTTCCACTATGCAGTTCTGTTTTTTGGCAAAGGTGATAAATGCGCTCAAATCACTGATTTTGGCAAATTCCACATGTAAAGATACAAGCTTTGCATCAGCATACATGTGCTTATCCACCATTAACAGAATTCTTATGGAAATCCAGATGGCGGCAAAGCCTACAATGGCGCCAGTATAAAACCCTGCCCCAAGGGCAAGTCCCAGACAGGATACGGCCCAAAGTCCTGCAGCAGTGGTAAGCCCTTTTACCTGGTTCTGCCTCGTAACTAAAATCGTGCCGGCTCCCAGAAAACCAATGCCGCTGACTACCTGGGCGGGAATACGGCTGGCATCGTCAGAACCGGTAAGCTGGGATAAATAAAGACCTACCATCATAGCCAGCGTTGAGCCGAGACACACAATCAGATAGGTCCTGAAACCTGCCGGACGGTGTCTTTTTTCCCGTTCATATCCTAATATACCACCGATAATCATAGCAAGAAAAGTTCTAAGAAGGATAGAAGGAAGCGTTAATTCACGGAACATGACTATCTGCTCTAATATCATTATATTCCTCCGATAAGTGTTCTGGTTACTGTTTATATATCCTGATCATTGCAGCGGAATTGGTATCAATCCATATCCTCCTGACTGATTTTCTGCCGTAGGTCTGTAATTTTTTCGTGATATTCTGTAATATCTTCACTTACTTCAACAGCGGCAATCGATCCGCTCCTATAGACAACCTTAAGCAGAATGGGGGTAATGATTGTTGTGACCACCACCATAACCACTACCGGTCCCATGAAGGAGTTTCCCAGCAGTCCCACAGCAGCTCCCTTACTTGCCACTATGAGGGCGACCTCGCCTCTGGACACCATTCCAATTCCAATCCGCTTACACTGGAGCGATTGATATCCGCACAGTTTTGCGCCCAGACCACACCCAACAATCTTTGTCAGAACCGCCACGATAACAAGTATCAGTGTAAACAGAATGATGGTGGGTGTCATTTTCGGAAGTTCAACAGAAAGGCCTATATTCGCAAAGAAGACAGGGGACAGCAAAAGATATGATAAGATATCATATTTTTCCTGCAGATATTCTGATCTTTCCGTATTGGAAATAATCAGTCCGGCTATGTACGCCCCTGTAATATCGGCCACGCCAAACAGATGCTCCGCCACATATGCCATGAGCAGGCAGAACACAAATGCAATAATTACATGCCTGTGGCGCATTTTATCGGCCTGCGACATCCAATATTTGTAGCCTCTGTAAAACAAGTAGCCGACTACAATGGCAAACACAAAAAATGCCGCCACTTTTCCCAGAACTACTGCGATATGAACCGAAGGATCTGCCATACTTGTAATAATTGTCAGTGCAACAATTCCGAGAATGTCATCAATGATTGCTGCCCCAAGAATTGCATTACCTGAATGAGTCTTCAATTTTCCAAGTTCTTTCAGAGTTTCTACCGTAATACTGACGGAAGTTGCAGTCAATATCACACCCATAAATACGTTCTGCAGTAAAACACTACACGACGCATCTGACTCTATCATTCCCGGCTTATTAAAGAACCAGGAAGCAAAAAATCCTCCTGCAATTGGCAGGAAAACTCCACAGAAAGCAATAACCACGGAGGCCTTTCCACTCTTTTTTAACTCCTTAATGTCCGTTTCCAATCCGGCGCTAAACATCAGAACAATCACACCCAGTTCTGCCACTGTCGCTAAAAAATCAGTTTCTGACAGGACTCCAAACATTGCTGGTCCCAGCAAAAGTCCTGCCACCAGTGCGCCAACTACCTGTGGCATCTGTACCTTTTTCGTCGCAACACCCAGTAATTTGGTACATAATAAAATAATTGCCAGGTCCAATAAAAATTTGTAACTGTGCATCTGTATCATCTCCTGTTTTACCATTATATATTGATCTGTCTGTCCGATTTTTCTCTGTGGATGGTTCTCTATGAGAGCATAATGCCTGTCTGCATACCACAACTCCAAATTGTAAAATAGCACTATTCTCTTTATCCGTCAATAACAATAAGAAATTTTTCCACGACAAACGCATGAATAGGTTTCGCAATTTAACTATGCATTTGATTCCCCCTCTTTTTCTCCGGCAAGGATAACAGGGCGGCGGCAAAGTCTTAAACTGTCGCTATTTGATCATCTATTGCTGCCGGCTGTTTCGGTTACTTTGGCTGCCTGCTGGCAGAGGGATTTATGTACCGTCTGCTCATAGCACTGACAATGCAAAAATAGCAAATATAGAAAAATATAATACACACCCAAAATTCACCTGTTAATTTGAACAGAATGTTATTTAAGGAAGCTGGCAATATTAAGTTCATTTTTCCATTCAGTAAGGGGATACAGAATAAAAAAATCAATAAAGCCATTATCATTGGAGAAATCAGTTTAATTGCAATCTGCTGATTCACAAGCCTTTCTATCTGTTTATTGCTTTTTCCCATACAGCGCATTATCTGATTACTTTTTGAATTTTGCATGGCCTCTATAATCTGATGCAGAGATAATATCGAAAAATAAATAACCAAAAGCACAATACAGATACTTATTTGTAAAGTTCCCATCCACTGCCGCATAGTCGTATCAAAAAGCTGAAATTCCGGCTGCAGCATCAATGTTCCAGTTATGAAAGAACACGCTGAAAATAAAAAGCATACACAAAAAATAGTATTTATAATAGCAGATGTTTTGAAGCTTGACGTGATATTTGCCGTAATATATAGTATGTCTTTTTGGTATATTTTAATGGATTTCATTTTCCTTTGCGCATATAGAAAGCCAAATGCCCATTTGTAAAAGGCAAAGACAGATATTAACAAAGGTATTGCTGCAACACATACAGGGTAGACAACATAAGCTTCCGGCAAGAAAACAATCCCACATATGCAGCCAATCAAGCATGCAAAAAAGAAAAAGAAGATGAATCCCCATTTTTTATAGTTTTCTATATTTTTTTCGCCTTGATTACGGTTTCTTTCATACATCAGCTCCCTTATTTGCAGCTTGTATAAGCGCCCCCTCAGCCGAAAAGAACACACCGCTTCAATAAGGCAAAAAAACATAAGCGTAATAAACATACTTTTACCATAAAGGAATCCGCAAAGCTTCAATTCATGTAAAGGCTCACGGAAATACCAAAATCCATAGACAGCAAAGCCTATTGTTGTTCCTGCTAAATAACAGCAAAAGCCAATCAATAAGACTTCGCCCAGGAATAGCCGGGTCAATCTGTTTTTTTCCATACCCAATAATAAATAGTTTGCAAATTCCTTTGCCCGCTGCTTTAACAGAAATAAGTCTATATATCCTGCTAAAACTATTTGAATTACCGCTATTAGCAGGGGCAGAGAAATTACTTGAAAACCGGCTGATTTTCCTATAATGGTTATACAATTAGATACCTCGATAACCGCCCAAAGGACGGTCATGGTAGTAACATACAAAAGATAATTTGTAAAAGACCGCCTGGCATTACGGATTGACAACTTCAGGTACATCATAGCTTTCTCCCTCTATCCACTCTATTTTCTTCAAAATATCTGCAAAAAAGGTCTGTTTGTTTTTCCGTTCCCGGTTTAAGGCAGCTTTTATTTCTCCGTCTTTCATAAACAATATTCTGTCACAATAGCTGGCTGCCATGACATCATGTGTGACCATCAATATTGTTGCGCTATATTCTCTGCAAAGCATGGCAAAGGTGTCTAAAAGTTGTCTGGCAGCATGGGAATCCAATGCCCCGGTAGGCTCGTCCGCAAGTATAATGTCTGGATTTACCACAATAGCACGTGCGCAGGCGCAGCGCTGCCGCTGTCCTCCCGATACCTCATATGGAAATTTGTCCAATATGGACGATATATCCAGCTTTTCAGATAAACTCTGAATCATTGGGCGAATACTATCTTTGGAAACCTCTTTAATTGTTAAGGCAAGTGCAATATTTTCATAGATAGTCAGAGTTTCAATCAAGTTGTATTCCTGGAAAACAAAACCTAAATGTCTGCGGCGAAATTCTGCGGTATCTTTTTCCGGTATATCCACTATATTTTGCCCGCTGATTCGTATCATTCCATTTGTTGGCTTATCTATCGTGGCTATCAGATTTAGCAATGTTGTTTTCCCAGAACCGGAAGCACCCATAATTCCAACAAAGCTGCCATGCGGTATTTGAAAACTTACACCATTTACGGCTAATACAGAATTATTTTCTGTTTCGCGCCCTATTGAAACATTTTCATATAGTTTGGAAACATTTTCAACTTCCAAGACGTTTTGGGGTGCTGTATCACATTCTTTTGATTCCCATTTATCATGTCCTAACCAATTTGTAATCACTTCCATAAGTACCTCATCTGCTTTTTCTTTCAAATTTTCTTCTGCAATGCACTCGCCCGCAAATAGTTCATTCAATGTAATGCCTAAAAGAGTGCATAATGGAACAAACAAAGACAAATCCGGCATAGACCGCCCTGTTTCCCATTTTGAAACAGCCTTATCAGTTATTCCCAGTTTTTCTGCTAACTGGCTTTGGGTCCAGCCCTTTGCTTTCCGGCATTTGGAAATAAAAGCGCCAATCCTTATTTGATTCATTATTCAGCCCTCCTGCTTGCAGTAAATTATATAAATCTGGCATAAAAATAAACACCTACCAACGGTAGAGTTGGATAAAACAGGGATTTTACTCTCTGCCAATAGTATGGTTCTGAGTGGAATCTGACAAAATATAAGGAAATATGTACGTTCAGATTATACCATTCCGCTATCGCCAAATCTATCTTGTTTTTGGTTTCTTGCTACTTCCCTGCTCATTATAGGCAGCAGTGTGTCTGCATGGATTTTGGAGTGCAATATTCAGGTAAAAATATTCTATTTAATTTAAAAATTTTACAAAAAAATAAAAGAAGGTAAAAAATTTCTAAAATTTAATATTTTATTTCCATTTGAATGAAAGTCGCCCAAAGTTACAATAGTATCATCAAATAAAGATGAAATGAAGGGAGAAGAGTTATGAAAAGAACAGCACTGAAAAAAGCAGTGGGACTATTGATGTCGGCGGCGATGGTTGTTTCGCTGGCAGGATGCGGCGGCAGTAAGGACAGCGGCAGTCCTTCATCAGAACCGGCACAGGAAGCAGCTCCGGCGCAGGAATCAGAATCATCGGGAAGTGAGGCAGATGCGGAAGCAGGTGCCCAGGCGGATGCCCAGAGTGGGGAACAGGTTACAATTACCCTTTGGTCACAGTTTTCTGATCCCAATTCCACGGATGGAAATTATGTAGCGTTTTACAATGCGCTGGAATCTATCAAGACGGATATGCCAAATGTGAATGTGGTACATGAGGGGACGGAATCAGAATCTTATAAGGTAAAGCTTCGTACGGCAATGGCAGGAAATGAACTCCCCGACGTATTTTTTAACTGGGGTGCTGGAACAATGGCGCCCTATGTGGAGGCCGGACTGGTGCTTCCCCTGGATGAGTATATGACCGATGAAATGAAGGGAAAAATACTTGGAGGAACATTGGATAACTTTACATTTGGCGGGGAAATTTACGGGTATCCGTACAGTGTGGCAGTGGCATCTTTGTATGTAAATACAGAACTGTTTGAGCAGAATAATGTAAAGGTACCGGAAACTTATGACGAATTTCTGGCTGCAGTAGACGCTTTCAAAGCGGCAGGAATTACGCCCATTTCCTTAGGTGAAAGAGATTTATGGCCGGGTCTTATGATTTTTGGTATTCATGCAATCCGTATGGCAGGCGCAGAAGCCTTTAATGCAGCCCTTAACGGGGAGGCATCCTATAACACACCTGAATTGGTGGAAGCTGCGAAGCTGGTGCAGGAACTGGCGGCAAGAGGCGGTTTTGGAGACAGTGCAATGGGGACTTCCGAGGATGATGCAGTGGCAGCATTTAAGCAGGGAAGGGCAGCCATGATGTTTATGGGAAGCTGGCTTAACGGTGACTGCGAGGCAGACGATGCAGCAGTAAAAGGTAAAATTTCCGTTATAAAATTCCCTGTAATTGAAGGCGGAAAAGGCACGGCTGACGAGTTTCACGGCGGTTCAGGAGAAACTTTCCTGGTAAGCAGCAACACAGAGTATCCTGCGGAAGCTGCGGCAGTGGCACAGTATATTTGTGAAAAGATGTCCAAAGATCAGTATCTGGCTGGTTCAGGTATGCCTGCATGGGAAGCTGATATGGGCGATACTTCCGAACTGAACCGTCTGTCACAGGAGATTGCAGATCTTACCAAGGATGCAACAGGGTATGTATACTGGCTGGATTCCCTGACAGGAGGATCCGCAGCAGATACGCTCATGAATGAAATCGCAAATCTCATTGCAGGAAATGAAACACCTGAAGAATTTTGTGCAAACCTGCAGACGCTGAACGAGTAGATGCTGAATAGGATATTGAATAAGTAGATAGTAAATGAGCAGATTTTGAAAATGGAAAAGGTAATTCGCTGACAACCCTTCGGATTACCTTTTCTGGTATGACGAAACGTTACAGAATATGAGGATTGCCATTATGTATTTGGCGAGTGGCCCGGAGAAGGCTGCGGGTGTAAGTTTGGAGAGGAGGAGAGTATGGACAAAATTCTGGGAAATAAAAAGGCATATTTCATATTTGTATTTCCGGCATTTGTGGTTTATTTCATTATGGCTTTCATTCCCATCATCATTTCAGGATATTATAGCACCCTGGAATGGAACGGGATAGGGGAAAAGGTATTTGTGGGGATTGATAATTTTATTGCGCTTACGAAAAATAATGCATTTATGAGTTCAGTAAAAAATTCCCTGATTCTGGCAGTTGCATCTATTGTGGGGCAGTTGATACCCGCCATGTTTTTTGCAATTGTACTTTCAAGGAACATTAAAGGGGAGGGCATTTACCGGACTGTTTATTTCATTCCGGTATTGCTTTCAACGGTGGTCATAGGGCAGTTGTTTTTGAAGATATATAATGCAGATTACGGTGCGCTGAATGCTTTCTTTGGTTTGTTCGGCATAAAAGGGCAGGACTGGCTGGGAAATACGAAGCTGGTTTTAGGGGCGGCGTTTTTCCCTATCATCTGGCAGTATATCGGGTATCATATGCTGATTCTCTACACTGGAATCAAGGGTGTGCCTGCGGAAATATATGAGGCGGCCCAGATTGACGGGGCGAATGAAAGACAGATGGCTTTCCGCATTACCATTCCCCTAATTAAGAGCACTATGAAGGTCAGCTTAACCTTTGCGGTTATCGGCTCACTGAAACTCTTTGACTTGATCTGGGTTCTCACAAAAGGCGGCCCGCTCCATGCCAGCGAGGTTCCCAGTACCCTTATGTACACCACGATTTTTACAAGAATGGAATATGGAAGCGGCAGTGCCATTGCCGTGTTCATTGTGGCGGAATGTCTGCTGTTTTATTTCCTTATAGAAAAATTCTTTAAAGTAGACAATATTACTTATTAGGAGGGCGCTTATGAAAAAAATACATATACCTGACATTTTACTGCAGGTTGTCCTGATTGCATTTGCAGTGATACAGCTCTATCCGCTGGTATTTCTTTTCTTCTTTTCATTGAAGGATAATAATGAGATTTACGGCGGAAATGTTATGGGGCTGCCCCGGCAGTTTAAGTGGTCAAATTATGAAAATGCCCTGTTCAATGCCAATGTGGGAAATTATCTGCTGAACAGTATTTTCGTAACGCTGGTGGTAATATTGATATCCGGTGTGCTGGCATGTATGGTTTCCTATGCCATTGCAAGGATGACAGTGAAAATCAACGGATTCGTAAAGACATTCTTTTCGCTGGGACTGATGATTCCCCTCCACGCAGTGCTTCTTCCGGTATTTATTATGCTTAAAAATCTGAAAATGCTGGATACTTATCAGGCCATTATCATTCCCTATATTGCTTTTGCACTGCCTATGGCGATTTTCTTTATGATAGGATTTTTCCAGACACTGCCCAGGGAGTTGGAAGAGTCGGCCTTTCTGGACGGGTGCAGTATTTACAGGACATTTTTTTATATCATGCTGCCCCTTGTAAAACCGGCGCTGGCTACGATTTCTGTATTTACATTTCTTTCTACATGGAATGAAATGATGTTTGCCATTACATTTATCAACTCTGAAAAATACCGCACACTGACGGTAGGAATCATGCAGATGGTGGGGAAATATACCACAGACTGGGGAACCATGGGAGCGGGACTTATGGTTGCCACAGTGCCGACGATTGTGATTTATCTGTTGTTCAGCAAACAGGTGCAGAGCGGAATGGTGTCTGGAGCGGTTAAAGGGTAAACTGACTTTTGCGGACGGGATAATTTATACAGCCTGTACATACGCGGCAGGTGCAGGTTTGAAAGGGGATGCCGCAGAGAAAAAACGTCTTTCGTGGGACGTTTGTGTGGGGATAGAAATGGAGGTGCAAGTATGAAAATTGTAAATCCCATATTGAAAGGTTTTAACCCGGATCCGAGTATTGTCAGGGTAGGGGATATGTATTATATTGCAACATCCACCTTTGAGTGGTGGCCGGGGGTGCAGATTCATCAATCCAGGGATCTGGTGAACTGGAAGCTGATTGCCCATCCTTTGAATGAAAAAAGACTGCTGGACATGACAGGGAACCCGGATTCCGGGGGAATCTGGGCGCCGGATCTGTCCTGGCATGACGGGCATTTTTATCTGATTTATACGGATGTGAAGGTGACGGACGGTTCTTTCAAGGACTGCATTAATTATCTGATTACGGCGGAAAATATTATGGGGCCATGGTCGGATCCGGTGGAACTGAATACTGCGGGATTTGACGCTTCCCTTTTCCATGATGAGGACGGGCGGAAATATCTGGTAAACCAGTATTGGGATCCCAGAAGCTTCCATCATCCTTTTTATGGAATTATGTGTACAGAGTATTCCGAACAGGAGAAAAAACTAATCGGAGAACCGTGGATTATTTATAAAGGAACGGAGGAAAAGTTTACGGAAGGCCCTCATCTGTATAAGCTTCACGGATATTATTATCTGTTTGTGGCTCAGGGAGGGACAGTGTATGCCCATCAGGAGCGGGTGGCACGGGCCAGGTCGCTTAAAGATGAATTTGAGACACAGCCGGGGGAGCCTTTTCTAACCACTATTGACGTTCCTTTCCATCCTATCCAGAAAGCGGGGCATGGCTCGCTGGTGGATACGCCGGAAGGGGAATGGTATTTTGCCCATCTGATGGGAAGGCCCCTGCATCATGAGAACGAATCGGCGGTTGACCCCAGAGGCTGGTGTCCCTTAGGCAGGGAAAGCGCTATCCAGAAGGTAGTCTGGGATGAGGAAAAATGGCCCCATATTGTGGGCGGTCATATGGGGATGAAGGAAGTGGATGCGCCTTTGGGCGTAAAGGAGCATAAATGGGAGGAAACCTGTCCTGTAAAAGATGATTTTGACACAGCATCCTTAAATATTAACTTCCAGAGCCTGCGGATTCCTCTTTCAGAAAATACTTTGTCGCTGACTGACAGGCCGGGACACTTGCGGCTTTACGGCAGGCAGTCTCTGGCTTCCACCTTTACCCAGGCCCATATAGCAAGGCGCTGGCAGAGCTTTCAGTTTGACACAGAAGTGAAGATGGATTACCGTCCCCGGAATATACAGCAGTGGGCCGGACTGACCTGTTACTATAACACCCAGAACTGGTCATGCATCCAAATGACCTGGAATGAGAAATACGGCCGTGTTATAGACGTGGTAAGTACAGATCTGGGTAAAACTTTCAGCGTTTATCAGGAGGAACCTGTCCCCGTGCCGGCTTCGGCGGATTATGTATACTTCCGGGCGGAAGTCCGGGGAATCTCCTACCAGTACCTGTATTCCTTTGACAACGAAAACTGGATACGGGTACCCTATACTTTTGACTCAGCCCGACTCTCCGATGAGTACATTAAGGCAGTGTATGACGCGGCATTTACCGGGGCTTTTGTAGGGATGGTAAGCGTGGATGGCCTTGGCACACGTATCCCTGCGGATTTTGACTATTTTATATATCGGGAATTATAAGCCTTTTTTGTAATCCCGGATGGATTTTCCTGTATATTTCTTAAAGCAGTTGCTGAAGTAGTAGGCGTCCGGTATGCCTACTGCTTCGGCAATCTGATAGGCTTTCATGTCTGTGCTGGCGATAAGCTGGATGGCCTGTTCCATCCGCAGCCGGTTCAGATACTTGGAAAAGCTAAATCCCAGTTCTTTCTTAAATGTCCGGCTCAAATAGCTGTCGTTCATATGAAACTGCTCGGCAACAGCGGTAAGGGACAGCTCCGGATTTTTCATTTCTTTTTGTATATATTGCAGAATATCCCACAAAACAGATTTGCTTTTATTGGTGCGGTAGGAAGCGATGGAAAGGGTCAGCTTATTCAGGTAATCAATGGTCTGACAGCGGAGGTCGTTCCCTGTGGATTCGGAAAGGATAGACAGGAAGGAGCCGGTCCCCTGCTCGAAAAGTTCCTGCAGGTCAATGCCGATGTCGTTTACCACATTGACTGCGGCAGACAACAGAGTCATGGACAGAAGTCTGGCCTGGTCTGCGTTGATCATATTTTCATTGCTGTCCAGAAACAGAGAGGGCAGAATCTGGTTCAGTTCTTCGGAAAGCCCAGCCTTGATATAAAATTTCACATCCTCAATGGCATCCTGTCTGGGCTGCCACTTGGAGTTCTGTACGTGGATGTCATTCTGGTAGATGGTGATGGGCTGGCTGGGCATATAGCGGCTGAATTTCAGAGATTCCAGGGCTTCCTGATAAGAAAGGCTGATTTTCCGGAATTCTTCATAGGCAGTGCCGATGCCGAAGTAAATGTCAAGTCCTGCTATCTGGTGGATAGAACACTGCAACTGTTCGCATAATGTGACCATTTTTACCAAAGGAGAATAGGACAGAAGTATCAGGCGGTGTCTCCTGTCCGCAAAAACATCTATTCTGCTGTCATTTTTCAGACAGTTTTTTACAAATTCGAGGTTCTTCATATCCTGCAAAAGCCGCTCTTCCTCGGACAGCCCTAAGAAGCGGGGGGAAAAAGCTTCCAGAAGCGTTGCCTGAATATAAGAGGGAACTCCCTGTGGAAAATAATAGGATAACTGGCTCTGGGAGGCAGGCGCGGGCATCTGGTCCTCCAAAAGTTCCAGCAGGAATTTTTCCCGGAGAAAAGAATAATTATCCAGCAGGATTTTTTTCAGATAACCTAGTTCGGACCATTGCCTGCGTTCGTCGGCGATCTGTTCTTTCAGTTTCAGCACAGTGGCTTCCAGTTCCGGGCGGCTGACTGGCTTCAAAAGGAAATGGGACACACCGATATGGATACTCTGCTGTGCATAATCAAAATCTTTAAATGCCGTTAAAATGACAATTTTGATATGGGGGAATTTGTCTGCAATTAACCGTGCCAGTTCCAGACCGTCCATATAGGGCATTTTGATGTCTGTAAAAATAATGTCCGGGGTATGTTCCTCCAAAAGTGTCAGGGCCTCTAAGCCGGAGGCGGATTCGGCTGTTATTTCCAGCCCCATGTCTTCCCAGTCCAGGCTGCTGATGAAAAATTTCCGGGACAATTCCTCATCGTCCACAATCATTACTTTCAGTTTGCCGTTAGCGTCATTCTGGCGTTCCATCTGATTCCTCCTGTTGTTTTTTTGCATGTTCCAGAGGCAGGGAGAAGATAATTTCCGTTCCTTCCCCAGGGGTGCTGATAATTTCATAAATATTCTTATTGTCGTAAAAAATCTGGAGGCGCTCCACAGTGCCCCGAAGGCCGAAACTTTTCTGGTTGGATTCCAGAGAGTCCTTTAATATTTCGGAAAGCTGCTCCGGTTCCATTCCCACACCGTCATCCTTTACATGAATCATCAGCAGATTATCTTTTAGATAAGAGCGGATGAAAATTGTTCCGTAATCTCCTGTTGGAAGTATCCCGTGGTAGAGGGAATTTTCCACCAGAGGCTGTAAGACCAGCCGGGGAATCGTAATGTCCAGAGTCTTGGGGGCGATTTCGTACTGGTCATCAAATATATTTGGGAAGCGCATTTTCTGCAGTTTCAGATAATTTTTTACAATATTGATTTCCGCAGAAAGGGGAATTGCTTCGCTTCCCTTGCTTAAGCTTTCCCGGTAATATTCGGACAGGGAAATGACCAGTCCGCAGGCCGTTTCGTTCTGTCTGGCGGTAATAAGATAAGCAATGCCGCTTAAGCTGTTGTACAGAAAATGGGGTTTGATCTGCTCCTGCAGAATCTTAAGTTCTGCGTTTCTCAGACGCTTCTGTTCAGAGATTTTGGCAGTCAGCAGGTTTTGGATTTTGTCCACCATTTCGTTGTAAGCGTCCTGCAGCTGTCCGATTTCATCTTTGTGGGTAGTAACGCAGGCCGGATGGAAATCTCCCTCCTCGGTTTTTTTCATGGCAGCGCTCAGACGGTACAGAGGATCCGTGACAAAACGGCTGGTGCACAGGGCAATCAGCAGAAACAGACTGGTGCTGATGAAAACCGTAAACAGGCATATCAGAAGAAAAGGTTTGTACTCATTGGCGTAGGAAGCAAATCTGGTGGCGCTGTAATACTGGAGCCCCAAAGGGGAATTGTCAAGGCCAAGGAGCAGGTAACGCTCGTTACCAACAACCAGTTCCTTTTTATCCGCCTGGGATAATTCCCGGGCAGTCTGCCAGGTGAAATGCGAAGCCAGTTCCCCGTTGTCGAAATCAAGAACCGGGGAGGAGCCGGAATAAACGCAGATGTCTGAATAATTATTTCCCCGCACGTTAGGGACGGAAAACAGTTCAGACAGAGGGATGTTTATAATCATATAACCTAAAGGTCTGGCATCTTCCGTGCTGTTGATGAGACGGATCAGGGAAAGGTAATTATTGTCCTTTTCAGGCGCAAAATATCCGCCCCCGTTCAGCAGGAAAACCGGCGCGCCCTGAAGGGAATGGACTTCCTCATACCAGTCTGCCTCCACCGGGGAGGAGAGGATACACCGGGGATGGGTATACCGGGCCGCACTTTCCAGATATCCGTTTTCGTCAATGATTACAATGGAATGTGCTGCAGGCATGGATTCCAGCGTGAGATAAAGGGTATTGCGCAGGTTCCGGGACAGTCTTGTGTTGTTCTGGCCGTAGATATCCCGCGTAAGATAATTCTGGATATCCGAACTTCCCAGCAGATAGGTGGAATTCTTTGATATGATACGGATGGTATTGTCCGCGTTCTGGGAAATGGTTTCCAGTGTCTGGGAAGCCAGTGCGCTTATGGTCTCCCTTACTTCATTTTTATAAAAAAAACGGATTACCGTAACGTTACAGAGCATACAAAGAAGTATGGTCATTATGTAGATAATTTTGAATTTGGAGGCCAGACTCCGGTTCAGAAACAATTGTCTGATATGCCAAAGCTGGCTGCGGATGGCCGGGGCAGCAGAATTCATTATGAGGACTCCTTTATGGGGATGATTAAAAAACGTGTAAATGTGTTGCCCTCATTATACAACAAAACAGAAGTAAAGGGTAGATTTTTGCACTCTCGAATCACTTTCTTACGACCAGCGCAGTAAATGCGCAGGTCTGTGTGAACAGTAACTAGAATACCGGATTGTTCAATTTTTTGGCAATTGACCTTTATGGCGCGGCACAATATAATTAAACGGGGGAACAGGAGTATGAACTATGGATTTGCCTTTTTCGGCAAAAAGGCGCTTATCGGCAACGGGACAAGAACGCAGAGGTAAATATTCCGTGACAGCCCCACAGGTAAAGAAAAATTACTGTTCACACAGGTCTTTGCATTGACTGCGCAGACCGTAAAAAAATGTTTCAGAAAAATTTATCCTTTACCTGTCAGAGCGTGATTGAACTTAAATGAAATCTGTAGTAAACTTAGAATATGGGAAATCTTTAAGGTTCGGGGTTATTATGGCCGATGCAGTCGGCAATATAAGATTTGATCTCCTCCCGCGGTTTGTCCAGGGCTACTGCCAGTTCACCATAAAGGGAGGTTTCTGCAAGACTGAAATAACGGCTGTCCAGGGCGGTTATTTTGTGGCCCTTCATGATTCTGTTTTCTTTCCGCAGATAAATGGTTTTGATTAACTGTATCCAGGCTTTGCAGTTGTTGGAGCGCATATATTCTTTGTAAGTTTTTTCCAGAGTCTTTTCATCTCTTATGGGGATGAGAGGAATATCAGGGATGGATTTTATGAGGTCATCAGCTTCTTCTCTGGACAGGGCCGCACGGAGCAGGGGGCCGGCAGCGTCTACTGGTGTATATACAGTGCTTCCTGAGGCATATACAGGCTTTAGCAGATAGTATTTTCTGTCTTTATCGACGCCTGGAATGTCTAAAGTAGTGACATCCTGTATACAGCATATGCCATTGTTGCCATAGATTACATAATCGCCTTTTTCAAACATATTGACCCTCCTAGTGTATTAATATTATTATTTGTTATAATTAGTAATTATATTTCTATAATACCAGATTTTTCGGAAAAATGTCAGTATATTTTACTGTGAATGGGATTTTCGTCAGATTTACTTATGGAGTCTGTATGATGTGTTGTGAAGATTGCTGAAAGAAGTGAGGAGAGTGAATGAAGCTTTATTTGGTCAGGCATGGGGAAACGGACTGGAATATCGCAAATAAAATTCAGGGCCAGACAGATACAGCCCTGAATAATAAAGGGAGGGAACAGGCCGAAGCCCTTGCAGTGAAACTTGCAGGGGAAGATTATTGTATTTCAAGGATTTATGCCAGCGGAAAGAAGCGGGCGGAGGAAACAGCCAAAATTATAGGGAATATGCTGGGGATAGAGACGGTAATATATCCGGGGATTGAAGAAATAGCTATGGGGAAATGGGAAGGTTATACCTGGAAAGAGGTAAAGGAGACTTTTTCAGAAGATTATCGGGTATGGCACGACAACCGCCGTTATCAGGTCCCGCCCAAGGGTGAGTCCTACCAGCAGCTCCTTGACAGGCTTCTGCCTGCAATTGACGATATTATTAAGAAGGAAAAAAACAATGCGCTGATTGTAACCCACAGTGCAGTGATTATGACATTGCTGTCATATATATACGATACGCCTTTTGAAGAAATGGCGAGAAATTACAAGACTGGAAATGCCCAGATTGTGGAAATGGATAAGGATTTATTTTATAAAAGATATCAATAGAAGACTGAAAGGAGAAAAGTTATGAGATTAGGTGCTTTGGAAGCAGGTGGAACAAAAATGGTGTGTGCAGTGGGGGATGAGACTGGAAAGATTTTTGAGCAGATTTCGCTTCCTACCCAGACGCCGGAAATTACAGTTCCGAAGATGATTGAATATTTTAAAAATGCACAGGTGGAAGCCTTGGGGATTGCGTGCTTCGGGCCCATTGACCCGGACAAGAGTTCCGCATCTTACGGCTATATCACCAGCACGCCGAAGCTGGCATGGGCAGATTACAATATCGTAGGCGAGTTTGAGAAAGCGCTTGGGTGCCCGGTAGGTTTTGACACTGATGTGAACGGATCTGTTTTGGGAGAGGTAACATTCGGGCAGGCTAAAGGAAAGAAATGTGCCATGTATATCACCATTGGAACCGGCGTTGGGGCGGGCGTTTTCATAGAAGGGAAGCTGCTTCACGGAATGCTGCACCCGGAGGCAGGACATGTGTTCATCCAGAAGAGGGAAAACGATACTTACGCAGGAAGGTGCCCTTATCATAAGAACTGTCTGGAAGGCCATGCGGCAGGCCCGGCAATTGAGGAGCGCTGGGGCAAAAAGGCAATTGAACTGAAGGATAAAGAAGAAGTCTGGGATTTGGAGGCATATTATATTGCGCAGGCTCTCTGCGGATATATTCTCACACTTTCCCCGGAAATCATTATTCTGGGCGGAGGCGTTATGCATCAGGAACAGTTGTTTCCAATGATTCGGAATTACGTAAAAGAAATGCTTAACGGTTATATCAAGACCGAGGAGATGGAACACATAGAAAACTATATCGTTCCGGCAAGTCTCCATGACGATCAGGGAATTATGGGCTGCCTGGAACTTGCAAGGAAAGCGAAAGAAGAATAGAAAATGATATTGGTGCGCGCCAAGCCTGAATGAATATCAGATAAAAGAGTTATCCTATTCATTGGAAGGCTGACGGCCCAAGTCTTTTACTGAAATTTATTCAACACATGTTTCTCAATTTTCATGGCAGATTAAGGAGGTACGATTATGGATTTTTATAAGCGGGCACTGGAACTGCGTGACGAAACAGTCACCCACCGCCGCTGGCTGCACAGAAATGCGGAGGTGGGTCTGCATATGCCAAAAGGACAGACTTATGTCATGGATCAGTTGAGAGAATATGGTCTGGAACCGCATCCCTGCGGGCATGGAGTGAGTGCAGAACTGGGCAGGGAAGGGGGCAGGACGCTTCTGCTCCGTGCAGATATGGATGCGCTGCCCATGCCGGAGGAAAGCGGCGAAAGCTTTTCCTGTCCAACCGGTACGGAGGCTCATACCTGCGGCCACGATTTTCATGCGGCTATGCTGCTGACAGCGGCAAAGATGCTAAAAGAAAATGAAGCCATGCTCTCTGGCAGGGTCCGCTTTATGTTCCAGCCTGCGGAAGAAACTTTTGAGGGCGCGAAGGACATGATGGCAAACGGGATACTGGAGGGTGTGGATGCAGCCCTGGCCTATCATGTGGGCCCTGGCAGGATGCCAGTGGGCTTGTTTATGTACAATAGCGGAGGAACCATGATGTACTCTGTGGATGGTTTTCGGATTATAATCCATGGCCGGGGAGCCCACGGCGCATATCCCCACAATTCCATTGATCCAATCAATATCGGTGTCCATGTTTATCTGGCCCTGGAATCGCTGATTGCCCGGGAGGCAGATCCCAGCAAAGCCTGTGTGCTGACTATTGGCAGTTTTTCCGCAGGCTCAGCGCCCAATATAATCCCTGATACCGCCGTTCTCCAGGGAACTTTGCGCACCAATGACAATGCCAGCCGAAAGAAACTGGTCCGGCGGCTGAAGGAGGCTGCCCAGAAGACCGCGCAGGTTTTCGGGGGAACTGCAGATATCGAGATGATTTCCGAGGTGCCGCCGCTGATCTGTGATCCGGTCATGACTGACGAGATGGCAGGCTATATGGAAGAACTGCCGATTCCCGGTCTGACTCCGGTTCCAGACACGTCAGCCAGTGCTTCTGAGGACTTTGCGACTATTGCAGAGAAAGTTCCCAGCGTATTCATGTATCTTTCGGCAGGGTATATGGATGAGCGGGGGGATGCACCCGCCCACAATCCGAAAGTCCGGTTCAATGAGAATGTCTGTCCGGTCGGTTCCGCCTGCCTGGCCCACTGCGCGGTACGCTGGCTGGAAGAGCATCAATAAAAAAGAAAGGGATTGCGCAGCAGCAGTTTTGTTTTCAGCTTCTGTTACGGCATCTCGACGATTACCTCCTCTTGTGATATACTAAAAAGTATATTTTCACGAGAGGAGGTATTTTTATGGGCGGACAGACAGAAGAAAAGAAACCAAAGAAACATATTTGCGTGGGTCTGCTGGCCCATGTAGATGCCGGGAAAACAACTTTATCAGAAGGGATGCTGTATGTAAGCGGAAGTATCCGTAAGCTGGGCAGGGTGGATAAAAAAGATGCCTTTCTGGACACTTACAGCCAGGAGAGGGAGAGGGGTATTACCATATTTTCCAAGCAGGCCCTTCTTTCGGTGAAGGATACTCTGATTACCCTGCTGGATACTCCTGGCCATGTGGATTTTGCAGCGGAAATGGAGCGCACCCTTCAGGTATTGGATGCGGCGGTTCTGGTGATAAGCGCAAGCGACGGGGTGCAGGGGCATACGCTCACTTTATGGCGTCTGCTGGCACGGTACCGGATACCTGTGTTTTTGTTCATCAACAAAATGGATCAGCCGGATACCCACAGGGAGACGATCCTTACAGAACTGAGAGAAAAGCTGAATGAGTACTGTGTGGACTTTTCGGGACAGAAGTCGCAGGAATTCTATGAAAGCATGGCAGTCAGTGAGGAAGAGGTATTAAATGAGTTTCTGGAAAGCGGGGAAATTTCCAGAACAAGTATGCAAAGACTGATTAGGGAAAGAAAAATCTTTCCCTGCTTTTTTGGTTCCGCATTAAAGCTGACAGGGGTGGCGGAACTTTTAGCGGGGATTGACGAATATACAGCTCCCAAAGAATACCCCGTACAGTTTGGCGCCCGGATATTTAAGATTACCCGGGACAGCCAGGGAAGCCGGCTGACCCATATGAAGATCACAGGAGGAACCTTAAGAACCCGGGAAATTCTTTCAGGTATGGGGAAAGGATATATGCAGCCGGATGGGGAGCCTTGGGAAGAAAAAGTCAATCAGATACGTATTTATTCGGGGGATAAATTTACCACGCCTGTGGAGGTAGAGGCTGGAGAGATATGCGCAGTCACTGGCCTGTCCCGGACATGGGCGGGGGAAGGTCTGGGGTTTGAGAAGGAAACCATATACCCGGAACTGTCTCCGGTGCTTAATTACCGCATTATGTTGCCGGAGGGCTGTGATCCGGTGCTTATGCTCCCAAAATTCAGACAGCTTGAGGAGGAGGAACCCCAGCTTCATATTTTCTGGGATGAAAAAAATATGGAACTGAAAGCACAGATTATGGGGCCGGTGCAGATTGAAGTGTATAGGAATCTGATCGAGGAGCGGTTCGGCGTCTGTGTGGACTTCGGCACAGGAAGCATTGTCTATAAGGAAACAATTGCGGAGCCGGCAGAAGGGGTGGGGCATTTCGAACCCCTGCGGCATTATGCGGAGGTGCATCTTCTGCTGGAGCCGGGAGAGGCAGGAAGCGGTCTTGTTATAGGGGCGGACTGCAGTGAAGATGTACTGGCCCTTAACTGGCAGCGGCTGGTTCTCACCCATCTTGAGGAAAAGGTGCATCTGGGGGTTTTGGCAGGAGCGCCCATTACAGATATGAAGATTACTTTAAAATCAGGACGTGCCCACCAGAAGCATACGGAAGGCGGGGATTTCAGGCAGGCAGTATACCGGGCTTTACGACAGGGACTGATGCAGGCGGAAAATATTCTGCTGGAACCTTATTATGAATTCCGTCTTATGGTGCCGGAGGGCGCAGTGGGACGGGCCATGACGGATTTGGATAAGATGCAGGGAAAGTTTACGCTGGAACACAATGCCGGTGGTATGGCCTGCCTTGCAGGGGCAGCGCCCATGGTGCTTTTGCAGGATTACCAGAGGGAAGTGACAGCCTATACCAAAGGCATAGGGCAGCTTTATTGCACATTAAAAGGATACTTTCCCTGCCATAATACGGAAGAAGTTCTGGAAGAAATCGGTTATGACCCGTTAAGCGATGTGGAGAATCCATCCAGTTCTGTATTCTGTGCCCATGGCGCAGGTTTTATCGTGGAATGGGACAGGGTGCCCGATTACATGCATCTGGAAAGCTGTTTATCAGAGGATAGGGAACTCTGGCGTCAGGAGGATTGCGGCTGGAAGGAATGGGAGGAAAACTGGAATCCCGGAGGAAAAGCAGCCGGAATCCGGGGCGGTGCGCGGGCAGGGCAAAAGGCAGGCGCAGATTTGACAAAAGGGCAGTGGATTTGGACGGAAGAAGTGGATGCCATTATCAGCCGTACTTCCGGCGCAAACAGGAAAGAAAACAGGGAGGGAACCCGGAGCGGCTGGGGAAAGGGGCGCGGAGGGAAGGAACGGGATTCATTTTCACCGTCCCAGACCAGAACCTACCGCACAGAACCTCCAAAGGAAAAATATCTGCTTGTGGACGGATACAATGTAATTTTTGCATGGGAAGAATTAAAGGAACTGGCAAAGGAAAATCTGGACGGTGCAAGAGGGGCGCTCCTTGATATTCTGTGCAATTACCAGGCGGTAAAGCAATGCAGCCTGATAGCGGTTTTTGATGCTTACCGTCTTGCAGGACATCCCACGGAAACGCTGGATTATCACAATATCCATGTGGTTTACACCAAAGAAGCGGAGACGGCTGACCAGTATATAGAGAAATTTGCCCATGAAAACAGCCGTAAATATGACGTCACTGTGGCTACCTCGGACGGTCTTGAGCAGATTATTATTGTAGGGGCAGGGTGTAAGCTGATATCTTCAAGGGAATTGAAAGAAGAAATAGAGCAGACTGCAAAAAAAGTGATGGAGGAATACCGGAACGGCCACCCAAAAGAAAGAGCTTCCCTGGGGCAGGCGCTTTCCGGGCAGGCGGCGGAAAAGATAAAGGAACATATCATGGGGACGGAGGAATAGCACAGACATGGTGTGCCTGTGCTATTCATTGACCAGCGGCGGCTTTTGGTAAAGTTTGCGAAGGATTTCTTTTTTAATAAATTCAATTTCTGCTTTAACTTCCTCCAGATTTCCGCTTTCCGCTTTCCGCTCAATTCGTTCAACCAGTGTAAGCTGGTCAAACAAAGCTGCATTCAATTCCTTTTCGTTCGTAGGCATCTTTTCACCTCCTTAAAATTAAGGAAATTTCCATCTATGTCCATTATAGCCCATTTGGAGAGGGATTGCCACATGTTCTTTCGCCTGTTACTGTTCACACAGACCTGCGCATTTACTGCGCTGGTCGTAAGAAAATGATTCAAGAGTGCAAAAATCCCATTGCCGAAGGCAATTTTCGATGGATTTTTGCATGTTACTGGTCACGGAGTGAACAGTAACCTTGTCTGGCCTTTGAAATGTAATCCAGGTGCATAATATCTTGTAGCCGTACAAAAACCATGATAAAATAGTAGACAGCAGACCAATAATGGGAAGCGTTACTACATTCAGAGGGGTAGTTTTATTATGAAGAGAAAGAAACCATTACAGGAAGTTATTTACACGTTGTGCCTTATGGCGGCAGTTGTTGTCGTGTTTATCTGGTATACGATGCAGAACAGCAGCCGTATGGAAGAACGGAACAAAAATTATGCAGCGGACTCAGCGCGGCTCAAGGCGGTACAGATTGACGAGGAACTGAATAATGCGCTTAATACGATTAAAGACCATACATATTTCGTGGGGGAAGGGCTGGCTGAGCCGGAAGTTACAATCCCTATGCTGAATGAGATGGAAGAGAATTCCCGGTTCGACACGCTGATGTTTACGGATCTGGAGGGCATTGACCATGCTTCTGACGGGCGGACTGCGGATGTAACCGACCGTGACTTTTACCATAACGGGATAAAAGGAGAGAGCGGCATATCCGTTATTTTTGATCCCCATATCCTGGACGAAATAATGGTGTGCTTTTATGCGCCTGTGCGCTTTGAAGGCGAAATTATCGGCGTGCTGCGAGGGGTATATCTTACGGAAGAATACATGAAGGAAATGCTTTCCACAACCTATTTTGGGGAGCAGGCTGATGTGTTTTTGTGCACAGCCGACGGGAGAGTGATCGCAAGTTCCAACGATCAAGATTATGAGGGGCATCTGGTTGATTCCCTGGTAAATTCCGGTGTTATCGATGAAAATACGGCCCTTGGCGTAAGGGACGTATTTGAAAACGGCGGGGAAAAGGCTTTGGTGTGCAGTTCCGACAGCAAAACAGATAATATCTGCGTCCGTTATCTGCCAGACAATGAATTTGTGCTTGTGCAGACTTTCCCCAAAAGTGTTACCCAGGCCATGATAAGGGATGAAAATCTGGTTGGGATCCAGTTGGAGATTATGCTGATTGGACTGTTTGTCATTTATATTGTGATACTGCTTTTTAAGGCAGGACGGCAAAAGAAAGTATTAGAGCATGAAAACCGGGAGATGGGCTATATTATAAACGGCGTCAATACATTGTTTTCACGCTTTGCCATGATTGATTTTGAGACGGACACATATCACTATCTTGCAGGTACCAAGCCGGAAGAGGGCAATATTGCAGACAGCGGCAAATATCAGGAACTGGTGGCCCACTGGTGTTCCATTATGATAGAGGACGAAGCGAGTCAGGAATTTGTAAAGGTGGTTGATAAGGAAGCGGTTATCAATGCTTTGGCGCAGCAGAATGACCTCCGTATCGAGTGCCATGTTATGCGGAAGGGGCGGCCTGAATGGGAGCATATGAACATGATATGCCTGGAGAGAAAAGACGGCAGGGCCAGCAAGATTTTGTATATCCGCCAGAACATTACGGAAGTTAAGGAAAAGGAACTGCGCATACAGGCGGAAATGTCCCTTGCAGACCGCAAGGAAAGACAGTACAGGATAGCAATTACCGCCAATGCTTTTTGTACCTTTGAATTTAATCTGACGCAGGATTTGATTGAGCAGGATGTTGTGCGGGTGATAGACGGGGAGCAGATATCCCTGCTCAAAAAGGTGGGGCTTGAAGCAGCATGTAAGGCGTCAGAATATTTTGATAAGTGGAAGCAGTTTGTTTTGAGTGAATCCCTGGAAGAGTATCAGACAGTTGTAAACGTGGATAATCTGAAAGAACGGTTTGAACAGGGAGGTACAGAGGTAGATATTGATTACTGGGTATGGGAATCAGAAGGGGTACAGATTTGCGTCCGGCAGTCGTTTATCATGACGCAGGACAATGACACAAAAGATATTATGGTAATGGTTGTGTTAAAGGAAATTACAGAGAGTGTCAGAAAGCAGAAGGAGCAGACCCAGGCACTGCAGGATGCGCTGATGCAGGCACAACATGCGAACAGGGCGAAGACTACTTTCCTTTCCAATATGTCCCATGATATCCGTACACCTATGAATGCTATTATCGGTTTTGCGACGATTGCGGTCAGCCATATTGACAATAAAGACCAGGTAAGAGACTGCCTGCAGAAAGTTCTTTCCTCCAGCAACCACCTTTTAAGCCTGATTAATGATATTCTTGATATGAGCCGGATTGAGAGCGGGAAGGTGCAGATTAAGGAGCAGGAGTGCAATATTTCTGAACTGATGCATAATCTGGTAAATATTATCCAGCCCCAGGTAAAGGCGAAGCAGCTAGAACTGTTCATTGATACGTTTGAGGTGGTCAATGAAGATGTTATAGCCGATGCGCTGAAGATGAACCAGGTGTTTATTAACCTGCTGAGCAACGCGGTAAAATATACGCCGGCAGGAGGTACGATTTCTTTCAGGATTATGCAGAAAACGACTTTCCATCACGGATATGGCGACTATGTTTTCATCATTAAGGATAACGGAATCGGCATGTCGCAGGAGTTTGTAAAGCATATTTTTGAGCCTTTTGAGCGGGAATCAACAGCCACCCAGTCAGGTATTCAGGGAACCGGGCTTGGCATGGCAATCACCAGGAATATCGTTGAAATGATGAACGGTACAATTTCCGTTGAAAGCGAAGTGGGGAAAGGAAGCGTATTTACGGTAGAATTTACCCTGAAGCTTCAGGATACTAAAAAGAATGCAGAGCAGTTGAAGGAACTGGACGGACTGCGCGCGCTGGTAGTGGATGATGACTTTAACGTATGTGCCAGCGTCAGCAAAATGCTCAAGCATATAGGTATGCGCGCTGAGTGGACCACTTCCGGCAGGGAGGCAGCATACCGGGCAAAAATCGCATACGATGAAGGGGATTCCTATCATACCTATATTATTGACTGGCAGATGCCGGAGGTCAGCGGAGTGGAAACCGCAAGAAGAATCCGCAGCGCAGTTGGGGAGGAGGCTCCCATCATTATACTGACAGCATACGACTGGTCTGATATCGAGGAGGAAGCAAGGGAGGCGGGCGTCACTGCTTTCTGTGCGAAACCGCTCTTTATGTCGGATTTGAAATCTGCCCTGCTTGCCGCCAACAATCTGCTTGACAAGGAGGAGGAAGCGGCGGCCTGGACGCTGGCTGACTTTAGCGGAAAGAGGATTCTTCTGGTAGAGGATATTGAGTTGAACCGTGAAATTGCGGAAGTCATACTGACAGAATCAGGTTTTCTTGTGGAAAGCGCGCCGGACGGGACAGATGCCGTTTCCATGATGGAAAAGGCGGAGGAATATTATTATGATGCGATTCTGATGGATGTGCAGATGCCGATTATGAACGGCTATGAGGCCACCAGAGCCATCAGAAGCATGCCCAGGAAGGATGTCAGGGATCTGCCAATTATCGCCATGACAGCCAACGCCCTGGAGGAGGATAAGGAAGCAGCCTTAAAGAACGGAATGAGCGCCCATATCGCCAAACCTCTTGATATGGATATCTTCATAAACGTATTGAGAGAATTTCTGGGATGATGTCGCGGTAAGGCCGGGCCGTTTTCGTTAGTTTTGTGTATGTTTACCAGCGATCCCAGAAAATATATATAAGCGTAATAAGAGCAAGAACCGTCAGAGTGACACTGTTGATGCAGTGCATGAAGACGGTTTTTGTCTGCATGAATTTTTCATCTTTGTGTATCAGATGCGGGGCAAGGTAATATTTATTGCCAAGCCCTATGGCGATGGATATGTATACAAGACAGACCGCCACATACCTGAAATCACTGCTGCATGTGTAGGGATAAATAATGACAAACGCTGCAAAGGAAGTCAGCATGATAATGTAGCCTGTAAGCAGGAAAATAGTGTCTTCTTTTCGTGTCCTCCTGTTCAGAAAAGTGATAAATAATAAAATAAAAGTTGCTATTCCAAGAATAACCGCCAGTACGAAGGTAATCTGGCAAAGAACCAGGAGCAGATCAGGCAAATCCACCGGATATTCTTCGGTAAACATGGAGGTATGGAACATAATAACCCAGGTGTTATTGCAGGCTTTGGCACTGATGGGGTGGAACGGGAATGCAAAGTTCCAGTCGCTGAAGGAAGGGATGCCAAGCCGGCTCCATAAGCTGTATGGGGCGGTGTACATGGGGGAAGTCTCCCCCGGAACAGGAACGCCGGGTTTTTCTCCAAAGCGGGTAAGGTTGCGTATAATCCAGGACAGGCCGATGGGAGCCACAATTACTCCGAAAATGCAGTAATTTCTAACCCATTTGAGAAGCTGGGGCTTATCCTTTGCCCGGATAACCGAAATGAAATGTATCAGGAAAATAATTGCCAAAGGGATGGCAAGTACGGCGCTGTTCAGCTTGGTAAGCATTCCGAAACCAATGTACAGGGCCAGCCGGATAAGTCCTGCCAGATTCTTATCCCGTATCCATTTAAGAGATTCCCAAATCAAAAGGCACATGAACAGGATGGTCAGCATGTCATTGTTGACACTGCCTGCCATTACAATGGTAGCCGGGTGGAACACCATAAAGGCAAGCCCAATGTAAAGCCCGTTGCCCCTGACTTCCAGAGTTTTCAGGATTTTCCATGTGATGACCATGCAAAGGCATGAGTAGAGCAGGGGAGGGATCTGCAGGTTTTCAAAGGCCAGAGATTCGGGAACGCCCAGCCATATGTTTATCTGCAGCCATATGTAAGAAAGGATATGGTGCAGGGGCGGGTGGTAGTAGGCAAAAAGTTCATAGGGATTGATATCGGGAAGCCTGCGGAACTTATAGATGTGCTCCACATAACCAATGTGGCCGGGATTTATGAAATCTGTTCCCATGCCGGTATAGGCCCCGGCGTCATGCTGGCGTTCATAAAGGCCGGACAGCAGTACATACGAGCATCGTAGCAGAACCCCGCCCAGAATCAGCAGAAAAACCACTGTATTTTCATTGAAGCGGCGGGAAATTTTCAGGTAAAAGAAAAGCCCTGCATATGCCAGAAAGAGGCAGGCGAGAACCAGCACTTTGGTGTAATGGGAGCAGTAAAAGAAGCTGGTGCCCTGTGCGGCAGCAGTGACAAGGCAGGACAGTACTATGGTGAGAATCAGGGAGAGCGTGGTTCTTGCGGCTGCGTTGTTACGGAATATAGCGTGAGGGTTTCTGAAAAGTAATTTTTTCATATAAATATCCTTTCGGCTGGGGAAGGGTAATTGTATGCAGTTGCATAGAGCGTCAGTAAAGCGGAATAACATCTGTTATGTTGTTGTCTTTTATCCGGAAACTCCAGATAGAGTGGCCGGGGATCCGGTGTTCTGTCAGATACCAGACACTGTTATTGTTAGTAATGTAATAAGGAGTTCCTCCGCCGATAAACTTATTGTATACATCTTCATAACTACCTTTTGCAAGGTCTTCCAGACTGCGGGTACGAAGCATGGTGGCGTAGTCCTGGTTTCCGGCGGCGTCAGTGGATATGGTAATATAAAAGTAATCCTCTATCCGGGTAAGCTGAATCATGCCGGCCAGTTGTTCCGGTACAGGGTATTCCTTTTTGATTTTGAAAGTTTCAAGGTCAGCTTCTATGATGCTGGAATTCCCGGAGACAAAGAAAATCCTGTCCTCCAGGATGGTGAAGGAACGCACATATACATTGTCAAGAGAAGGGATGGAGCGTATTTCAGTCAGGTACATCTGCGTGCTGTCCTTTCCCCGGCGGAAAAGATACATTTCCCCGCTCTGGGAACTCCAGGCGTAGAAAGTATCCGTATGGTCATCGTAAATGATGTAGTGGGGGCGGTTTCCGATATTTAAAAATTCCTGGGTGGGGATAAAAATAATCTGTCCATTATCATTAAGGGATTTTTCCATCACCAGAATCCGGTTGTTTTCCGTGTCGTCAATGAGATATACCTGCCCGTCGCTGGCCAGCGTATGCCCCTTGGAAATATCGCTGGTCATTACATGCCATTCGTACAAAGGATCTGCCAGGCTGTCGTTGTAAATCACCTGGTTATTGTAGCAGTCCACAATGAAGAACATGCCGTCCACCTTCGTGATATAGGTGGGCACATTTAAGGTGGGATTTGGATTGTTTGGCACGGCATTTAGGGATGTACGGTCAAAAGATATCAGATTCCCTTCCGACAGATAGTTTTCCGGAACATAGGATTCGGCTGGTTCCTGCCTTTTTGGAGAGCAGGAGGTAAGGTTGAGAGCCAGGATACATGCCAGGGTAAATAAGGGAATTAAGTTTATAAAAGTCTTTTGTGTTATTCTCATACAGCTATTATAAAATTTTTCCTTTTATTATACAATGTTTTTTTATATACTATATATGGATTTACATTTTTAGATTGCGGGGGTGGGAGAAAGTATGGCGGTTTACAGGGAAAATAAAGAGTTCAGAATCTTATCGGCAATAGGGATTATTCTGGTGGCGGCCGGTCATCTGGGTTATAATATTTTTGAAATCGGGGAACTGTTTCCCTATTATTCGTTTCATGTTTTTATCTTTCTGTTTGTTTCAGGATATTTTTATAAAAAGGAATCCAAGGAGCGGATTGGCAGTTATCTGATTGGGAAGTGCGTCACTCTTCTGGCGCCTTACTTTGCCTGGAACCTTTTTTACGGGATAGTCACAGAACTGCTGCACAGGGCGGGATTTTCCATTGGACAGTCCTTATCCATAAAGACCATATTTCTGTCGCCATTTCTTGATGGACACCAGTTTTTATATAATTTTCCGGCATGGTTTGTGCCTGTGCTTTTTATGCTGGAAGTGATTAATGTGCTGATGCGGAAAATCCTGTCGCTGGTTTATCTTGAAAATGAGTGGCTGATTTTTGCCTTGTGCCTGCTGGCCGGTATTTTGACGGTATGGCTGGCGGCTGGAGGGCATGTGTGGGGCTGGTACAAGATACCGGGGCGTCTTCTGTTTATGATGCCCGGCTTCCAGTTGGGAAGGATTTACCGGGAAAAGCTGGAAAAATATGATACCCTTGGGGACGGCATTTACTTTGCATGCGTCATGGGATTGCAGGTGCTCATTATCATATTCTGCGCCGGGCTGAATTTCAGCGCCGTGTGGGTCAGCAGTTTTGCCAACGGGCCGCTTATTCCTTATCTGACGGTAGTAACGGGAATTGCTTTCTGGCTGCGGATTGCCAGAATCATAAGCGGGATTCCTTACCTGTCGGGAAAAATGGTACATATTGGAAGGAATACATACTCTATTATGATGCATCATGTGTTCTGCTTTATGTTGGTGAAGGGTTTTTTTTACCTGTGCAGCCTTTATACATCTTTCTGTGCTGATTTTGATAAGGAGATGTTCCATCATGAGATTGGCTTCGTCTTTCTGCCGGGAGGGGTGGAGGCCGGGAAGTGGATTTACCTGGCAGCCGGAATCGGCATTCCCCTGGGGATGGCGGGCCTGTGGCAGATAATCAGGGAGAAATTGCTGGATGCAGTAAAAAACAGAAGGACAAATCAATGAAAAAGAGTCCGGAGGTGGGAAAATGGTTGTTGAATTAAAGCAAAGGCACAAAGCGGCGGCATTGTTTGAAGGATGGCAGGAAACTTTGATATGGTCATGTTTACAAGGAGTGATGGGGAAAATCTATGCGGATTCCCAGGACAGCCCTGTTTCTGCCATGGCATTATTGGGAGATTTCTGTTTCTGTGCTGGAAAAGTAAATAGGGAAATTGTCTTATATGAGCCGGAAAATAGGGATTTTCTGATTATGGTTCCGCACAATGAGGGCTGGGCAGATTTAATAGAGGAATGCTTTATGGAAAAGGCAAAGAAAGTAGTCCGCTATGCAATAAAGAAAGAGCCGGATATTTTTGACAGAGAGAAGTTACAGGCCGTGGTGGATGCATTGCCCGTAGATTATACGCTGCAAATGATAGATGAAGAATTGTTTCATCGCTGTAAGAAAACAGCATGGTGCCGGGACTGGGTATCCCAGTATGAGGACTATTCCATATATCAAAAGTACGGGCTTGGGGCAGTGGCGTTAAAAGACGGGGAACCTGTTTCCGGGGCATCTTCCTATTCTGGCTATTTGGGAGGCATAGAAGTTGAGATTGATACCAGAGAGGACTACCGGAGAAGGGGACTGGCCTATGCATGTGGGGCAAAACTGATTTTGGCGTGTATGGAGCGGGGCTGGTATCCAAGCTGGGACGCCCAGAATAAGTGGTCAGTGGCTTTGGCAGAAAAGCTGGGGTATCATTTTGACCATGAATATGCGGCGTATGAAATTATAAAATGACAAATAGCAAAGTAATTAGAAAACACCTGGATTGGGCAAATATAAAGGGAGAGGATAAACTGTGAAAAGACAAAAAATTTGGATTCGGATTGCACTAATCCTAACACTTCTTACTGCGGCAGCAGGTTTTTCGTTTTACTTGTATACAAAAGATTATTACCATGCAGAATCACACGCCGTTCCTGCTGCAGAAGAAACCGGGGCGTATCTTGTCTATGGCAGCAGGGAAAACACTGTTGGCCTTATCTTTTATCCGGGGGCGAAGGTGGAGGAAGCTGCATACAGTCCGCTCCTGTCAGAACTTTCTGACAATGGTTTGTGCTGTGTGGCGGTAAAAATGCCCTGCCATCTGGCGGTACTGCGCCCTGATGCGGCGAAACAGGTTATGGAGGATTTTCCCGATGTAGAACGCTGGTTTATCGGCGGACATTCTCTGGGCGGCGCAATGGCGGCTGATTTTGCAGCGTCAAAGGGGCAGAACCTGTGCGGACTTATCCTGCTTGCGGCATATCCCACAAAGGATTTGGGCGGCCTTCCGGTACTTTCCGTTTACGGAAGCGAAGATGGTGTGCTGAATCGTGAAAAATACAGCGCGGCAATACCTCTTGCAAATTCCCTTACGGAACATGTGATAGAAGGCGGAAACCATGCAGGATTCGGGGATTACGGCCCACAAAAGGGGGACGGCGCCGCCCGGATTTCCAGCGAACAGCAATGGCAGATGACCGCACAGTTTATTCTGGATTTTATGCAAATTACAACCGCCTCATAAAAGCAGCTTATATTGGGCTGCTTTGGCGCTTCTTTCTCTTATTTTGCTGAAGTTCCTTTGTATATCCGGTGTGATATGTTGAAACCGCGTTCTCCAATACACTTTGCCCGAATTCGGGATTTTTCTTTATGTGCTGTAAGCTGATTAGCTGTAGTATCGGCACATACAGCATTTTATTATATATGCTTTGTTCTTTTATCTTTTTATGTATTCTCTTTATTCTGTTTGTATAAGTGGATAAGGGAGTACCTTTTTCAAGAAGTTCAATAATTGCCAGCGCTGCCTGTCGCCCGGATTCGATGGCAAAATAGATGCCTTCGCCAGTCATGGCATCAACCAGTCCGGCAGCATCGCCAGCTAACAATATATTTTGTTTTACCGGGTTTGGTACAAAGTTGCCAAATGAGACAAAAGCCCCTTTCATTCCGTTTATATCCGTAACTCCCTGTGCGTTGAAATACTTACGGTATTTATCTGGCTTTCTTTTCATTCCCTTTATATAAAACTCGCCAAGACCGATGCCTATTCTGTCCTGGCCCGGAATCCGCCATGAATATCCCCCTAACATTCCTCCAAAGTTTATTTTTATGGTATCTTCGTTTGTAGTGTTGGGAATAAACTTTTCAAAACATAAAATGGAGGCTTTCCAACCTTGCCAGCGATTAGCCCTGACTTTGCTGTTGATACCGTCGGCGCCTATTAAAAAGCGGTATGTGATTTCATTACCATCAGACAATTTGACCAAATTTTTATCATAAGCTATAGTATAATTTTTCTGCCCGTCAAATACCAGACCGCCGATATTTTTGTAATATTGCAACAGAGCGTTATCGAACTCTGTTCTGTTAATTACACTGTAAGGATTAGCCAAGGTGTATTTTCCAATAGTCTCACGGTTATTTAGTAATACAATTTTGTTTATATGCTTTATATTTAAATTTTCAAGATTTAAATCTTTGTAGATATATTGAAGCAGTCTGATGGATTTAACAGTTAAGACTCCGGCACATAGTTTTTCTCTTGGAAAGACCTGTGAGTCTATTATGCATGTTTTATATCCTTTTCTTTGTAAAACAGTTGCGGCTGACACACCGGCCGGGCCGCCGCCTATGATTACTACATCTGTCATATCCTGTCCTCCTTATATAGTGGATAATATTTAGTTATCTTCTATAAAAGGAGGGAGAAAACATGCCATATTGGGGA
>CAMWUN010000034.1 GCA_947177425.1 uncultured bacterium | reverse complement strand
ACTCTCGAATCACTTTCTTACGACCAGCGCAGTAAATGCGCAGGTCTGTGTGAACGTAACCATTACACACATAAAAAAATAGGACTAAATAAAGCCCTCATAGTTAAAAGGTTCTTTATTTAGTCCTATTATAAATCGATCCTCCGCTCCGCTTCCAGCTTTGCCAGCGATTCCCACAAGCAAAATATTTCCTTTATACTCTTTAAGGGCTGACGCATATCCTTTTGTAAATATGACTTTGATCCATCTCATATACTTCATCGCATAATACTTCAATATCCTCCTTATTATGGCTTGCCAGAATAACAGTTTTTCCTTCATTCCGCAAGTCCAGCAAAATTTTCCTGATATCCTCTACCCCCTGGTTATCCAGGCCGTTCATCGGCTCATCTAAAATCAGGATATCGGGATTTTCCATAATTGCCTGTGCGATTGCAAGTCTTTGCCGCATTCCCAAAGAATATTTCCCGACTTTCTTTTTACTTTTCGGATCTAAGCCTACGCGTTCCATACTTTCCTGTATTTGCTTTTTTTTGATTGTGTTTCTAATACTTGCCAGATATTCCAGATTTTTATAGCCATTAAATCTACTAAGAAAACCTGGCGTTTCAATGATAATTCCAATATTATCTGCAAAATCCATATCTTTACCGATTTCTTTTCCATCTACAATGACTCTGCCGCTGGTGGGTTTTAAAAAGCCAATCATTGTCTTAAATAAAACCGTTTTTCCAGAACCATTCCTTCCTATGATTCCGTAAATTTTACCTTTTGCAAATTCTATTGAGATATTGCTTAGAACAGTATCCGCTCCAAATTTTTTTGTTACATTGTCTACTTTTATAATGCTTTCCATGCCTCTAAACTCCATCCATTTCCCTGCCTTTTAATAAATAACCGCCCAGACGGAATAAACCTGCAATAATTGCTGCCTGTATTAATATGACACTTATGACCGGGAATCCATATCTGTCTTCATATAAATTGCTCTGTACGTACATTCCCCATGAGCCAAACATAAACTTTGCAATCTCTTTCAAGCGGAAGCCACCCAAAAAAGTGAAACCTTCAAATAATAGTATTGCCCCAGGAATTATTTTTCTTATATTTAGTAATTCCAGAAAAAGAAAACCCGCCGATAAAACAGCAGCATGGACTGTCCATAAAACAGAAACCACAAATATCTCTTTCAGGCTTTCCATGGATTTCTGCAATACAAGCAGCTCAATTATTTTAAACACCCCCAGAAATATAATTGCTGCTAATACTCCGTCAAAAAGATTTTTCAAAAAATGGATTCTCCACCACCGCAGTACACGGCTATACCGAACCATAGCAAACCGCCTGTTTTGCCTGCTTATGTCAAAATGGAAGCTTATCATCAGCAGATAAATTCCCGTCATAAGTAACCAGCGCCCTAAAGGGAGCAGGGGAAACGTATCCATCTCATCCATAGGGACACCTGCAAAAAATTTAAAAAACATCCCCCTTATTCCTCCGCTGTATCCATAAAATCTATCCGCCCAATCAGACATGAAGAAATTACTGTCAGGATCAACACAACTCCCATAAACCAGCATACCGTTTTCCACGGTCCGCTATTTTCATCGTAGGAATATCCAGGTATTGCTTTCGCCATAAATGAAAATTTTCCTAATCCTTCCTGCTGTAACAAGTAACCGGATATCTGTATGCCAAACACAATCAATATGCCATAAATTTCTTTTAATAACAGACTGCAAACATAGAGCAGATTTCCTAATACAGCCAGATATAAAAACAAAAAAATGAATGTAACCGCAAACGCCTGTGGGACTGTCATATTTTCCATGATATTTGTCCATCCAAATGTCATGTTATATTTCACGCCTAAATTATTTCCTTTATCCATTGCAAGGTCATAAACCGGACTGCTCCATATGCTGCCGGAAAATCCTGAAAAAATACAGGCAATGATTGACACGGTGGCAATGCAGGCAGTATATAGAAATGCCTGAATCATAATGTACTGCCACATAGCTATATTCCACTTTCTGCGGCTGCTTCTGCATAATATCAAATATGTATTTCTTTTTATGAAAGGGGCATCTGAGATAATAAGCAGCCATCCAAGGGCCAAAAATAATATGGTTTTGTCATGATGCTCCACAACAATAAAGGCTTCCAGAATATTGACCGGCTCTCCTGTATCCCACACATACCGCACAAAATTATTCAACCAGTATCCAAATAATGCTATTCCCAAAATATAACCCATAATTACCCGTCTGCTAGTCTGTTCTTCCAGGAAAATATTTTGGGTAATGCAAAAAACCTGCTTTACTTTATCCATCCTGATACCTCCGTTTCAGCCCCTGCAGGACAAGGGATGCTGCCAGTAAAATGTATACACATTCCATAAACCCGGACAGCGGATAATTATTTAAATCATCTCCCCGCATAAGGTAAATCGGATTTAAAACAGGAACTTCTCCCAAAGCAAGCCACATAGCTTCATACAGCACAAATGGCGCAAGCAAAGCCACATATTTATTAGGCATCCATACCGCAAAAGCCAGCCCTGCTAATGCCCATGTGCATCCAAACAGGAATCCTAATACTATTTTCCAAAAGAAGATATACCATTCTCCATAGTTTTCTATGTAAGAAATCAATGCTTTTCCTGCCATAAGTCCCTGATCGCTTCCTGCTGGTATTCCCGGAATGCCACAGCAATAAACAATGCTCATGGCAATGAAAAATGGAATTGCCAACATGACTCCGCCAGAAAGCGCAACTGTTATAATACGAATAATTCCGAATTTTACCAGTGACATTCTGGAAATAATCATTATGAAATAACCACTGCTGTATTCTTCACAAAAAACAGAGGCGTAAGCAAGTACCGGAAATATGGCGGCAAAAGGAGTAAAACCCGATGCTGCAAATATTTCCAGCATAATAAAATAACTGCTTCTGCTCCTGTTAAGCGGTGCATGGAAAGCTCCTGATACCAGAATCCACGTTACCGCTATAAGACCTGCCAAAAATCCTTTATTCAGAAAACTCCTTTTTAAATCCTGCAAAAAGAATCCTTTCATGCTAACCTCCATGATTCCGCTCTGCGGAATCTCAAGTCAGAATAAAAAATGCCCCCTTTTAGGGCGTATTTTAGGCATTTTTCCGGGTGAAACTTAGTAGTTCTTGGCGAAACAGCCTTTGCTGTGAGCTTTAGAACTACTTTTCACCTACTCAACCCTCACAATTTCTCCTGATACTGCATTCACACAAATACTCCACGCAGTGCCATTTGTGGTAAATTGTTCTGATAATTCCTCATTCTCTATCCACACAGACATAGGTATATAAAAATGCCATACTGGAACAAGCTCTAATTTGTCTTCAGCTTTTTTAAAAACAGGATAATATAAAAACTCTGCCTCAGTCAGAACAGCCTTACTGCTTCCAGTGATTTTTCCATTGCTTAGATTTACTTCCAGAATTTCCTTAACCTGTTCCCATGATAATAATGTTTCCTGCTTTTCCTGTGTTTCTACCTTCCCTAAAAAATAATCCATATCTAAAAATGCAATATCGCCTTCACATATCCATGCTCTTCCTAAAGGAAAAATCTCCCCCGATGTTATAGAGCCAAGTTCATGTACAACCCCCATACCATCATAGGAAGGCGTAAACTCTATTTCATAAAAGATGGCGCTTTCGCTCTGATATTGTGTAATTTTGTAAATATAGATTTCTTTTACGCCTATTTTTGAAAGTCTGCCTGATAATAATTCTTCTGCTTCTTTATAAATATCTGTATAATCGGTTTCCTTCAATACGCTTTCTTTCACAGACTTATAAATAGATATGCATTTTTCATATAAAGCGTCATCCTGATAGTAAGCGCTTGTGCCATGCGAAAAAACTGCTGTTTTTTGCCCGGCGGATAGTTCATAAATAATCCCACTGCCAAAAACAGAATACACCGCGCGATCTTCGCCTTGCGCATTGTCTTTTTCAGACTGCTCCGCTTCTCTTGATGCTTCTTCAGATAAGTCACTGATATTTCCCGTGTCACTTTCCAAAAAATCAGCTAAAAGTTCTTTCGTAAGTGTCTCATTTTCTTTCAAAACCATACGGTAAACGTTCTGCGGAATCTCCGGCATTTGGGCCTGGATTCTTATCCCGTTGTCTTCTGTCCCTATCAGACAGTCAATATCCTGCCTGTTATTTTCCGTTCCTGCCGGGTTTCCGCCCACTATCCCAGCCACCTCATTTTCCACCGTATCCTTTGCATGTCGGACTGCTCCATCCGCTGTGCTTTCCGGTTCCTTCTGACAGCCGCAGATAAGGGTTGCCATCACTACTGTCACTGCCAATAATTTAAAAATTTTGTTTCTCATAATTTTCCTCTTTCCTGCGCTTCCTGCCACGCATACCAGGTTCTAATCACAGCAGGGGCTTTTTGTCCCTATGTGATTTATTATGAGTTTATTATAAATGCAATCCCTACTTATTTCTGCTCTCTGGCGAAATCAGTCCATACTATTGCCGAAATCAGCCTGAAAATCCTGCTATAAATTTTTTACATACATCATAATGTCCGTTTCCATGAAACCGTCTTCACACAAAAGTTCCATATCTCCATGATATTTTTCCACAATCTTCTGCACATTTTTCAGCCCTATGCCATGATTTACTTTGTCTGGTTTTGTAGTCTCAAGAATATTTTGCTTCCCTTCGGCAATGCCCCGACAGCTATTACGGATATTTAAAAACAAAATCCCCTTATCAAGCTTCAGTTTCATTCTTAACTGCTTATCTTCTGTCTGCATGGACGCCTCTATTGCATTATCCAGCAAATTCCCCAATACTACATTTAAATCAAAAGAATGTAAGTTTAACTGTTCCGGGATACTGATTTGGGTTTCTACCAAATCCAGGACATCATTCGCCTTTTGTATTTTGTAATTTAGCAGACTGTCAATCGTATCATTTCCTGTAGCCACGTATTCCTGCGGATTCGCCATAAAATGCCACATGGAATTTAAGTAATCTTCCGCTTCCTTTGTTTCACTTTTTTGAACCAATGCCTGTAATGCCAAAATGTGATTTTTCATATCATGCCGCAAAGCCCGGATATTGTTCTGCGACTCCGTAATCACTTCCAACTGGTTCTGATATGCGTATGTCTGCTGCTTATAGGTATCATTTTCCCTTAAATGAATATAATTTTCCAGCAGCACATTATAAAGATAAAATACACTAATGTTAATAACCAATGTACAGGTGCAAATCAATAAAGCAAACATTTTTTCAAGATTCCCAATCATCAGTACACTTAATATCATAACACTCATTGCCGGAATCACTATCAGCAATAATGTCTGCTTTCTGTCAAAAGCCATTTCTTTTCCGTTATCAGGATATGAAATATGGCTTATGGCTGTCACACAGATCAACAACAGTAACGCCTGAATCGCCGGTTGTTGAAATTCTGCCAACTGTCCAAAAATAAAAAGCACAATCAAAGAGCCTGCCATATCCAGACTAAACAGCATCAATGATACCCACAATCTCTTTTTCCAAACATCCTGATAAAAACATGTAAGGCTTACCATTCCCAGACAGTTACATATTTCATATACTGCGGATACTTGAAAAATACTATACACAATTGTTATCAGCAGGCAATAAATTCCCAGAGCAGTTTTTAATAATTTGTTTTCTATATCCTCCGCCTGCAAAAATATGTCCATGACCTTCTTCAATAAAAAAACTCTGAGAATGTTTACAATTAACACAATTACCGGATTATATGCTGTCATCACCCATATTCGCTTTCTGATACTGTTTTATTCTGCTTCTGGTTTCTTTTCTGTATGGTTTGCTGATATTCAGATTCTCTCCATTTATCATCTTTACTGTTTCATAGGAATACTCACTGACATAAGTCTGGTTAATGATATAGGACTGGTGGATCATTATAAATTCAGCCGGAAGATTTCCCGCTATATTTTTTAGCTTTCCATAAAAAATCTCCTCTCCATCCTTTTTAACAATTACGATTTTCTTGTCCATGCTCATAAAATAAGCAATATCTTTTACCGGAATCCGAAATACAGAGCTTCCCTTTTGATACTCAAAATAGGTATCTGCGCTTCTTTTCTGCCTTATGCTCCTTGAAAGCACTTCTCTTAATTGTTCTCTGGAAACAGGTTTAATAAGGAAATCCAGTGGCTGTATTTTAAATAGCTGCATGGCATAACCTTCTTTTGAAGAAATATATACAATATGTGTCTGCATATCTTCCATTTCATTTCGGATAAAGTCTCCTACCGCAATGCCATTTTTCTGAACTAATTCAATATCCAGAAAAATCAAATCTAACTCTATTCCTTTTTGCAGGTCATTCTGTATACCCTCACCTGAATACCACACATCAATTTCCGTTTTTATTGCCAGTTCTTTTGAAATCCCATTTATCTCCTCTTCCAAAGAAGCGCATAAAATTTTATCATCATCACAAATTCCAATCCTATACATGTTTAATTCCTTTCATTCCAGACAACTTATTTGCACAAAAAATTGGATTCATAAATGGCTATCCTTCCACCTTTACCACGAACCGGATGCCAATGCTCTCCGCCACCTGCTTTTTGTCCGCAAGAAGAAGCAATTTGAAACTCCAACTCGTTCTTTTCTCGTCTTCATAAAGTAAAACAGATATATATTAACAAAAACAATACAACTCAGATTTACGCAAAGCAGAAAGTAATCAACTCCCCGTGATGCATGCCTCCTTCCTTTCTTTTTCTGTAATTGCCCTGACGCTGTACAAGAATACGGACTTATTGGCGCTGCCATATCCATAAATTTCTGAAAAAAAGCCAAAAAACAGAGAAACAAATCTGAATCATCAGTTATTTCCCTGCTTCGTCTGCCTTTTCCTATTTCCAGCTTTTTAACTGCATCTGAATACTTCCACCATGCTCCTTGCCCCAGCCGTACCTTCTTCCTAATAATATTTCTTCCAAAAACCTAGTTATCAATTGCCCAAAAGCTGCCTTTTCCGCTCAATCATCTCGTCGATTCTCCCGATATATTGGGCCACATCCTTGACATTCTCGCACCGCTCAATCTGCCCGTCCGGGTAGACCCTCTTGGAGATAGAGCCTGCGCCCAGCGCCACGATGTCCTGTTTCTCCTCCATGATCAAAATATTATAAATCCCAAATTTCCCTTCCTTTGCATACCCCACATTTTCAAAATTGCCAGCCATATTTTTCTGCCGGTATAGGTAGTAGGGAACCATGTCCATCCTGGCGGCGCTGCCTGCGGTAATCTTCATGGTCTGTTCTGTATTATGCAGTGCCAGAAGGCCGTTCTCCTCAATCCACTGATGTAATCTGGAGGCCCGCTTGACAGCAAGGGAGTGGACGGTAAGGCTGTCCGGCCCAAGCTTTTCAATTTCTTCCATAGTGGCTGACACATCGTCCCCCGTCTCTCCCGGAAGTCCAAGAATCAAATCCATATTGATATTGGTAAATCCCGCTTCCCTGGCCAGGGCAAAGGCTTCCTTTACCTGTTCAACGGTATGTTTTCTCCCAATGAAATCCAGTGTTTCCTGTTTCATAGTCTGGGGATTTACGGAAATTCTGGTAACGCCATACTTCTTAAGAACCGCCAGCTTGTCCGGAGTAATGCTGTCTGCCCGTCCTGCCTCCACTGTAAATTCCTTAAGCTGGGACAAATCCAGACTATTTGTTATTTTACCAAGAAGCCTTTCCAGCTCCTCCGCTTCCAGCGTGGTAGGGGTACCGCCTCCAATGTAAACCGTATCCAGCGTCTTGTCCCTGTAAAATCCGGCTGTAAACTCAATTTCTTTATCCAGTGCATCCAGGTATTCGTTTATCCGCTTTTTCCAGGTAACAATAGGATAAGAGGTAAAAGAGCAGTACAGACATGTGGTAGGGCAGAAGGGAATCCCTATATACAGGCTATAGCCGTCCTCATAGTGGAGATTCTCCAGCAGACACTTCTCCCTTTTTGCAATTTCCAGCGCAAGCCCCCCTTTTTCATCGCTGATAAAGTACGTCTCCTTCATATATTCCATAATATCCCCATCGCTTCTGCCCTCTGTGAGCATGGTCATTGGGATTTTCACAGGACGGATGCCCGTCAGGGTGCCCCAGGGCAGTTGTATGCCTGTGTGTTCAGACAATACCGTGTACAAAAGCTGTTTCAGACGGTTTTTTATCTCCGGTCTTGCCATGCCCTCATCAATTTCTATCTTCCGGATACCAAAAGAAGCCCTGCCGCCTTCTCCTCCTATGATAGAAAGCAGCACAGCTTCCCTTGTGAATTGAATGTCAAGATCCGGAAGTCCCAAATCCGAACTTTCCTTTTGGTTTTCTTCTACGAACACCTTTACCTGGCAGGCCGGATAAAATGCTTTCACCAGCGCATGGATATCATATTCAAATCCGGCATTATTTACGGTAATTACAATTAAATTGTCTTTTTTCATCATTGTCATCGTTTCCCACTTCTTTATTCTACTGTCACTACTTTTGCAAGATTTCGCGGTTTATCCACATCCAGCCCCTTATCAAGAGACACAAAATAGGCTATCAGTTGTAAGACCACCGAAGCCGGCATGACCATAAACGGATCTTCCATCCTTGGCAGTCTGTAAACGCAGCTCCACTGTTCGCCCTCATCCAGGGTTTCGTTTTCCTTAATCAGAAGAACGACTCTTGCCCCTCTGGACTGCACCTCCCTGATATTGGAAAGCTCCTTGCTCTTTAGCTTATCCTGGGTCACTACCGCGATAACAGGCGTATCCTCTGTGATAAGCGCAATGGTACCGTGCTTCAGTTCGCCGGAAGCATACGCCTCCGAATGAATATACGAAACCTCTTTTAACTTAAGGGAACCTTCCAGCAAAATGGAGTAATCCAGCCCACGTCCTATCATAAACACGTCTCTGGCGTTCAAAATTGTACCTGCAAGGCGGTGTATCTCCTCCTTACTGTCAAGAATCTTTTCCATCACCCCGGGAACTCTCTGCAGTTCTTTTATAAACCCTGTAATTTTTTCCTGGCTCCAAAGCCCCCTCGCCATAGCCATTCTTGCAGTAATCAGATAGAGCACTGCGAGCTGGGTAGTATATGCCTTGGTGCTTGCCACTGCAATTTCCGGCCCCGCACAGGTGTAAATCACATGCTCGCTGGCCCGGGCAATGGACGCTCCTTTTACATTCACAATGGAAATGCTGGGGGAACCGCACTTTCTTGCAAACTTAAGGGCTTCTAAGGTATCGATCGTTTCCCCCGACTGGGAGATTGCGATTACCAGCGTATCCTTATCCACCACTGGATCATTATACATAAACTCGGAAGCCATCACCACATCCACGTGAATTCCTATCATTGCCTGGATAAGGCTCTTGCCCACCAGCCCTGCATGCATGGCAGTGCCACAGGCAATCACGCAGATTCTTTTACATTCCGCAAGGATTGTATCGGGTATCCCCTCCGCAGAAAAATCGGGCCTGTCATCTTTAATTCTTGGCAGAATCGTCTCCTTTATGACCTGCGGCTGTTCCATAATTTCCTTCTCCATATAAAAGGGATAACCGCCCTTGCCGCTGCGGCTCACATCCCAATCCACCTTCTGCCATTCAATCTGTGCTTTGTCCCCGGATAAATCGAACATTTCCACGCCGTCAGGGCTTAAACATACCACATGAAATTCAGGCATCACAAAATAATCTGCTGTGAAAGGCACAATTGCCGCCACATCAGAAGATAAAATGGCGCCGTCTTCCGTAACTGCCGCCACAATGGGGCTTACATTACGGACTGCATAAATCCTGTCAGGCTGATCATCAAACATAATTGCCAGGGCAAAGGTTCCTTTCAGTTTCAGCACAGTCCTGCGTATGGCTGAATAAGGGTCGCCGGAGTAAAAATGCTCAAGAACCGCCGCCACCACTTCACTGTCCGTCTCCGATACAAGCGCTCCCTCCAGGGCATACTTTTCCGTCAACTCCCTGTAGTTCTCAATAATACCGTTATGTATCAGTGTAATCCGTCCAAATCTGTGGGGATGGGCATTCTCATCGCACACACCGCCGTGGGTGGCCCACCTTGTATGACCAATCCCGCACTGGCCCTCCGGTTTCACCTGTGCACACAAATCACGCAAATCCTTCACTCTTCCCGCACGCTTTACGATTTGTGTTCTCCCCTCCTTTAAAAGAGCTATCCCTGCACTGTCATACCCCCTGTATTCCAGAAGTTCCAGCGCATCCAGCATAATCTCCTGTGCATTGCCTTTTCCTGTATATCCAATAATTCCACACATGTCGTTTCCCTCATCTTTCTATCATTTATCATTACCCCTTACGCTGTCTCGTCTCAGGGCTTTCAAATCTTAAGTCAACCCCCGCGTCAGCCGCCAAATATATGCCTAAACGCATCTGCCTGGCCGCTGCCATGGGGAATCAGACACTGCCGCTCAAAGTGTGGCAGCGCCTGATGTACTGTACTTCCCGATGTTCTATTCTATGCCGGACACCGTTAGAAGTTCTTCCTGATTTCCTCCGCTATACCGTATTTGTTTTGCAGTTACCCGCATATTTGCCGGTATATCTCGCACCGGAGGCGTACGAAAGAGCATCCGCCGAATTTTCGATAACTCTTTTCCTCGTCAGCCTTCTTTCAAGCCTGCCTGGACAAACCTGAAAAAGGCCATGGCGCTAGATTAGGGAAACAATGACAATCTCTATTTAATTTCCAATGTTCGTCAAATGCTATTATACACAAAACACATGTAGTTGTAAACTACATGTGTTCATGGATGGCACTTTTATTGTAACAGTGTTACTGTTCACACAGACCTGCGCATTTACTGCGCTGGTCGTAAGAAAATGATTCAAGAGTGCAAAAATCCCATTGCCGAAGGCAATTTTCGATGGATTTTTGCATGTTACTGGTCACGGAGTGAGCAGTAACGTAACAGTGGTTACTGTTCACTCCCAATGTCAGTTAGTTAAGCTGCCGAGTTAGTTCCTGAATAGGGTCTATACTGACGCAGTCATCCAGCCCATGCGAAAAAGAAATACCTGCATCCCGAATCAGAAGACCAGTACCGGCACATCTGCAAAAAGGTGGCTTTCGACTATTTCCAGAATGAAGGATATGCAGAATATGAAATATCCTTTCGTGTCCTGCGTTTCCCCACCGGCAACGGCACATATGAGAACATCATAACAAACCTTCCCGAAAACGAATCCTGTGCGGAAGAAATCAACATACCATTGCCAGAGAAAGGTCAGATACGGATATCAAACCTCTTATATATCATCTCCGCTTTTATTCCGGCAAGTTCCTGTTCTGAGAGAGCCTGCCCTCTCTCTGTCAGGGCCGCCATCTCCTCCGCATTTTCCGCCATCTTATCTGTAAATTCCTCCTGCATTTCCTGGGTCAGGGTTTCCGCGTTTTCGCCGATTTCTTCCACGATTTCCGTGACCTCTTCCAGAATTTCATCCATAACTTCCGATAAAACACCTTTCTCCTCGTCGGTTCCAAGTGCTTCCTCCACAAGTTCCTCTTTCCTCTCTTCGGGAGTCTTGGGTTCGGTCTTCTCCACAGCTTCGGCAATCTTTTCGCCCTGCTCTCTGGCTTCGTCCAGAATGTGGAACATCTGCTCATTATTATAAGCTGCCTTTGCCGCCGCAATTTCATCGTCATAATTATGGAACATTTCCAGTTTCCGGGCAATTTCCTCTAACGTATCACTCTCTATATTTTTAAGGTTGGCTTTCTGCTGTTCCCAGAACTCTATCTGCCCGGCCGTCTTCTGCTGCCGCTGTTCCTTTTCCTGAGTACTTTTCAGCCTGTTCCCCTGCATCATGGACAGATTCCCGGCAAAGATTCCATTGGAGCTGCTACCTGTGCCAAATAATGGTATATTCATAAAATTTCCCTCCGTTTCAAGACCTTTTCATTTTATCTATCGTAATGTTTCCTTATTTTCTTAATGAAAATGTCTCAAACCGGCCTGTTCTCGTAACCAATCGTATACATGCACAGGGATAATTTTATAATTCTCCCATTAAGTATTGAAGCAGCATGATATGGTATTCCTCATCTGCAATGATTCTTTTCAGCACTGCATTGACAAATTCATCATTGATTGCGCTGATATGGGCCTCATACTGCCGGATTGCATCCTGTTCGGCCTCTATATCGGCCGCCAGCATATGCATTGTATTTTCCGGAATCGAAAGATACTCCGGCGTCCACATTTTCGGCCTTCCATTGCGGTATTTTGCAGTAAAATCAATGGTGCCCCCCAACAGAAAAATCAGTTCGCCTAATTTCTGCAGATGCATCATTTCCGCTATCCCAATTCCCAGAAGGGTTTTTGCCATGGAACAATGATGGCAGGACAGACGGTTTTCATTGTTGATGTACTGTGTGATTGCCGATAATTCCGACACAGCGCCGCAGTAATCAACGCTGAGCATATTGGCATACATCAGATTCCTCTCCTTCACCTGAATTGGCGGGTATGGTAAGTCTGCCATAATGGGTTTCACACCGGAAAAGCTGCAGTCATTGGTTAAAGGATTTACTCTTTCCTGCATATTCAGAAAGTCTCCTTTATGATATCTTATAATAGTATATTATCTGTTTGTAAAATTGTCCCTCCAATTCTCATTTCTCTCTTTGGCAGAGGCCGTTGCTTTCGTAAGCTGCAAAACCGCTTCGCTGAAATACCTGGGTGGAATATCTTTTAGGAAACATGCTTTTTCCTTATCCGCTTCATCATAAACATAGCTGCCCCTTTTCACATCGCCCGCCTTATAGAATCTTGCGTCATAGACAGTGACCTCTTCGTTTTCGCCTCCCACATAGCTTCCCGAGAAATGAAGTTCCACTCCAAGGCCGGTTTCTGTATCTTCTCTGTAATAGGTGTCAAAACCGCCGCCGTCAATCACAGACCCCCGGTACCAGCCGGCCCCCAGGAGTTTTCCCCCCAATGACAAATCATTTATGATACAGCCCCCGAAACGTTCCAGGCTCTGGCTGTTTTCCTCTTCCTTTGTAATACGGTATACAGAACGCTTTATCTGTTCCACAGGCTGGGTGATTTCATAATCCTCAAGCTGTTCCTGCCATGCTTTTTTCCCCTCTTCATCCAGTTCAATGGGATGCACCAGACCTATTTTTCCTTCTGCCGGAAGTTCATACTCCTCCTCGTCCTGGGTGTTAAAAGAGCCGTCCTCCATATAGCGGAAGCTTTGAACCAGTCTCTTGTTTTCATAGATTCCCCAGATCAAGCCAATGGCAAACTGATGCATCACAGGATTTTTCACAAAAAGGTTTTTCCATGCATCCACATTCCATTCCCTTCCTGTAGACAAAGCCTGCTCCAGACGCATCTTCTGACTTGTGACGGTCATCTTCATCTGCTTTTTCATCTGCTTAAATTCCTCATAGGAAGCTTTGGCTTTCTGCTCATCATCCCGCTTGCCGGGGGCAGGCATATTTTTCAGCTTCTTTCCCGTTTCATCAAAAATCTCTATCTCAAGTTCCGGGGTAATTGTGACCTTAAAGGCACGCCCACCATAATCAAAGCTTCTCTCCACGTTTTCATCAAATCCCAGGTCAGGAACAATTCTGTCTGCCAGTTCTTCACTGGTGATGCCAAGCTGTTCGGCGGCAAATTCCAGCGCCTTTCCTGCGGCCGCCTTCACCTGTTTGAATTTGAATTTCCGGGCAATGCCGTCCACAATCAAAAGCGCCTGGGGCAGGGGATTTAAACTCAACGCCCAGACTGCATCCGATGCAATGGCGCCTCTTGCGTGCTGGGGCCATTCCTGAATCTGGTGCTGGAGTTTCCTGATAATCTCCGGGCCGCCATGTATGGACGATGCGTAGAGTACCCAGCGTTTTTTCGCTTCCGCCCCTGCTTCCAGCCATTTGTCAAAAAGTTCGTTCATGTAAACAGCCAATTCTTCCTGATTTAAATCCTGTGCCAGAATGGCGGCATTCTGACTGATTCCGCACCTGCCAGCGGAGGCATAGCACAAAAGAACTGCCTGAAGGTATTCTTCATGGGCTGGTTCCCCGTTTAACCTGTGTACCTCTGAAAAAGGCGTCTCGTAAGCCCATGCAAGGGAACGCTTTTTGCCGCCCTTATGCAGTTCCTTTACCAAATCCCCCTGCGCCAGGGCTTTGGCGCCGCTGCCCTTTTCCGGCTCTATCTGAAGGGCATTGCTTAAAAGTTCCCTTATCTTGTTGTTTTTCTCCTTTTCAAGAGCCTGCCTGAACAGTTCCTGATAATCCTTCCCCTGCTCCTGCCAGCTAAGAAGGGTCTTGATAGCAAGTTCCCGCTCTGCCGCCTTTTTGGATGCCAAAAGAGTTGTCACTTCTTCCTCCCACTCCCTCTGCTGGCAGAGAATATGCAGGAGTTCTTCTTTCACTGCCTTAGAGCCATCCTGGGTGTAGGCAAGGATTTCCTTCTTATTTTCCCGTGCATTTTTTCCCATGACACGGAGCCCCAGGAGGCGTCCTGTTGCTTCCGCCCCGGAAAAGGCGCTGAGCGTTTCCTCCCTGCGTTCTGACAGATATCCGTCAAAGCACTTTTCCACAATGTCTGTAAAATCCTGTTTGCGCCTTTCCCCATAAAGGAAATCATAAAACAGCGCAAAACCGGAAAGCTGGCGGTCAATAGTAAGACCTTCCCTGTCAAAATTCCTGAAAATTTCCTCTATCTGCCGCTTACTTAACTCAGCCCCCTGCATCATATCGTCCTGGAAAAAGTATATGTAATGTTTCATCAGCATATATACCTGACATCTACGGTAAAAAACTTCATCCTGATAGTGCTTCCTGTATTCATTTACACTTCTGCGCTCCTGCCATCCTGAATAGGTATTCTTCTGCGCAATCTGGTCAGCATAGGGATACAGGGCATCCACTTTCGTCTCCCCCCTTAAGTATCCCTTTATCAGGTCTGCGTTTGCGTAATCTTTTCCTATCAGGACTCCCATCAGCTTTTCCCGGTCCGGGCCGCTTCTTTTTGCCAGAATGCTTTCACAAAGCTCCGGATCAGATGCTTTCAGCACCTCAATCATCCTGCCAGCCGTTTCCGTATCCGTCTCATTCATCACTTTCAAATAGCAGGGCTGGTTGCTTTCCAACTGCTTCTTTAAAATTTTTTCAAGATTTTTATTGGCCGCCCAGCACAGATACCGTCCGCTGTCGATTCCAAACACCTGGTCAAAATTTCCTCCCACTATGCCAATATCCGTCAAAAGCCCCTTACTCACATAACGGACAGCATCCAGCGTCGTCTCTGTACTGGCCGCCAGACATAGCTTTACAACGTTTTTCAGTGTGGCGGAAAGCCGGAAGTTCAGATAAGCCATGCCTCCTAACAGTTTCAGCAAAAAGGCGTCCACATGCCCGGCCTCATTGGCCAGCCGCAATACTTTTTCCGTCATCAGATTATCACGCACTGCTTTCTGTATCTTTGAAAGGGTCTGCGGATCTATCTGATTTTTATATAGATTGCCAAAGCTGGATATAATGATTTCTTCATACTGCTCCATCAACGGCATATCTTCCTTCTCTATCGGTACCGCTGTCCCGGCTCTGTCTCTGCCGCCGAAAAGTTTACCGATATTTCCTAAAATTCCCTCCGGCTTTTTGCCGCTTTCTTCCTGGCTGCCGTATTTCATCATAAAGTAGACTGCAAGCAGAACCAGCTTCCCATTATCAAACCTATTTTTCTGGTATCCAACTGCCTTTTTTATCTTTTCCGCATCCCCATTGACCAATTTTATCAGACGGTTTATTGTCTGACCGCTTTGCATGTGCTGCTGCATCCCAATCTCCGGCGCGTAGACCGCCGCCAGCTTGTCAGTCTCCTCAATCAGGGCTTCTTTACCCGGATAGAGACTGCCTAATGGCGTCATGTGATAGCAGGTTGACCAGCCTATGGCAAAGAGCAGCCTGAAAAGTCGTCCAGCCTCCTCTTTCCGTCCCTTCCTGCTTAATTCATGGAACATTTTTACGGACTTTTCTTCCGGGATTTTTGACAAATCCTGAAATTCAAAATGCTCCAATATCTCATCCCCGGCTTCCTTCATCAGATAATCCTCTGCAAGAGCCATTTTATCTTTTGGCAGGTTAATCTGTTCAATTACCTCAATCAGCTTACGGCTGTACATGTCCCTTGGATTCATCATACTGTTTTTCCTCCCCGTCAATGTAATAATTTTTTCCTGTATCACAGGCTGTTTTTTCCCTGCATAAGTATAAATATTCATTAAGCTTTACATAAATTTCTGTGATGCCGTCTTTTTTCTGCTTCATCTGATGGCGCCCCATGGCAAGTCCTCCGGTCAACTGCCCCAGCAGCATGGACAAATACCCCATACCATACTCTCCGGCCAGCTTTCCCATTCCTCCCAAGGCTTCTAACGTGCTGTCGTGAACCGTATCAAAACCGCTCTGATATAATTCCTCCAGCAGTCCCCCCGCCTCTTCCAGAAACTCCTTAAGGACTTCCTCCTTACTTACCGTTCCCATCTTCCAGCACCTCTCCCTTCTCAAATACAGCTACCGGATACATACGGATTCTCCCGTCCAGCAGATATATTTTACCTAAAAAGCAGGGTCTGCTTTCCTCCTTTATCCGCTCCAGATACCGGATGCCCCAGGCTTCCTTTTTAGAATAAGGGGTCTCTATGACAATTTCCTTCCCATTTTCATCATACAGACTCATATAAAGCTTCTGCTCTGTTTCCGAAAAAACCGCCTTCTGGAAGGATGCGGGGCGCAGGAATACCAGTTCCATCCCCCTTTTGTCATCTTCCTGTTTTTTCAGCCATGAAGCCTTCCTGCTGCCTATCCTTTCTGTAAAAAGCTTCCCAAAATCCCGGTAATACCAGCCGCCCAACTCTTTCACATGCAGGCTTTTTTCCTTCCCCCTGCTTTCAATCAGCTCCCCCTTCGTTTCCTGGCTGGAGGAAAGTCTCCTTCTGCAGTCGCACCTTGCCCCTGTCAGCTTCATGCGTGCCTGCGCCATTCCTTCCAGCGAAAGGGGAATTCCCCAGGGCGCTTTTGCCTTCTCCTGCCGCCCGCGCCTTTTGGCATCTTCGTAAAAAACCGGCCTTGCCCAAGTATAGGTATACCACTCTTTTGTATTTTCTTCCAAAAAGTACACCGTTTCCCCTTCGTATCCAGTCTGGCTTTCAAAGTGCTCTATGGCAATTCCAGTCAAATCCAGTGTTCCAGCCGGAAGGTACTCTGCCTTAAACTCTCCGGCCAGTTCTGCAATCTCCCCGTCACTCTCTGCATCCAGCAGAAGTTCCACCCTCCGGTACAGTCTGGAAAACTGTTCCATAAGAGTCTGCGTACGGAAAGATGCCTTTCTATCGAAATAATTCCTGTAAGAGTCCTGTAAAGCCCGGAAATATCCCTCAAACTCAGCCAGCCGGACATTGTGGCTGATAGTGGCAAACCGCTCCATCTGATCCAGTATATCCGGCGAAACCCTTGCAAGCCCTGTATGTATTAGTTCCTCCAAAAAGTTTTTCATCTGCAGGGCTGTCTCCTTTATCTGCACCCTGTCAAAGGGAGGCTCCCCCAAATCCTCCCCTTCCAGATTCTCCGCTCTGACCAGTCCTTTTTCCAGCTTGCACCATAAGATGGCTACTGCCTTATGGATACAGAAATCCTTCTTGTGACAGGTACAGGAAGAATGTTCCAGAGGGGATAAAAGCTTTACTGTCTGTCCCATCCCTGCCAGTTCCACGGTAATTACACTGGAATAAGTAATCAGGGGAACCTGCGATGCCTTTTTCTGCTCCAGAATCCCCTGTAATTGCCTGCTTCCCAATACCTTTTGGACAGATGCATCAGGAAAATTCCCAATTTCCTCCATAAGCTTTGATGCCAGAACATTTTCCCTGCCCTGCGTCTGGGTTTCCTGACATAAGTCCTGCATCGTCGTTATCTGCCCGCATTCCGTCTGCTCCTGCCCGGACGCCCCTGCCTTTTCTTTCAACGCCAGTATCCCAAGTATCACATGACGGCAGATGCTTCTGGAGGGACAGGAACATCTGCTCTCCCCAAGGGGCATTTTAATTACCACTTTTTCCTCCCCGATGCTTACTTCCGCCTCCTCATCAAGGGACAAAACCTGATAATTGCCTTCTTCCTTATCCTTATAAGCCCGCTTTACAATGCCTTTATTGGCAATCCCCGTCAGATAATCATCATCCACATCCGCCAGCCATGCTTTCCAGTCACCCATACTTTCCTCATCCTCCAACAATCCTGCCCATGAACTCTGCCAGTTCCTCCGGGGTCATGGCCCCTACAAATGCCCCCATATCCGCCAGGGCTGCTGCTGCGCCTCTATGGTAATTAGGGTCCGCATTGACATCCAGCGCTGTCAGGACAGTCAGCTTTGCGCCGCTTTCTATAATTCCTTTGCTGACCTGGTAAAGATTCTGATATCCACCCCCTTCATAGAGGTCGGTAATCAGAACCACCATGGTTCTGTAAGGAAATTCAATCAGCTTTTCACAGTAGGAAAGCGCCCCTGCAATATTGGTGCCTCCTCCCAACTGGACACTCATCAGAATCTCCACCGGATCGCTGACATAGCCGCTTAAATCCACCACATTGGTATCAAAAATCACAAGCTTCGTATCCAGCATGGGCAGTTTCGCAAAAATTCCCGCCATGACTGCACTGTGAATCACAGAATCCAGCATGGAACCGCTCTCGTCCACACAGATGATTACCCGCCACATATTGTATTTCTTCATCCGGGAACTGAAGTAAACCTGCTTTAGTATGAGCTGCTCCTGTTCCTTGTCATAATTTTTCAGATTCATCCGTATGGTCTTTTTCATATCCAGATTCCTTACAGAGCGCACCGGACTGCTGATATTTCTGTTCAGCTTTCCAAAAAAGGAGGTTTTTAGTTCCTGCTCCAGTTTCCTCATCAGCTCTTCTGCCACCCTGCGCACAAGTTCCCTTGCTACGTCCAGCACCTCGCCCTTCATCATATGCTTTAGGCTTAATATGGTTTTAAGCAGTTCTTTGTTGGGCTCCAGTTTCTTAAGCACCTCCGGGTCTGTAAGAAGTTCTGTCATCTGATACTTCTCAAGGGCATGGCGCTCCATAATCTCCACCGTTTGTTTTGGGAACAGCTTCTTAATCTTCAAAAGCCAGTCCGGCACCGTGAGACAGGAATCCTCACTTCCCCCTTTGCGCTCCTTCCTGATCCCCTGTTCTTCCCCATACTCCCTTTCATACAGATAATCAAGCACCTGCTCCATATCCATAAACTTAAGACTGTTTCCTGAAAAAGAAATCTGTTCTGACGCATACTTTCCCAATACAAGCCGCCAGCGGTTTAAAATTTCCTGTTCGTCCATGTTGATTCCTCTGTTCTTTCTCTGGCTTCATTAATCGCAAGCTGATTTCTGCACCGTTTTCCTTTCCATCATACACGCCTGCGCATAACAGTCAAGTTCCCTGCCATAGGCATACCAGTCCGGCATAATTTCACTGCGCTGTGTGATGTCCTCCCTGTCTTTTCCATGCAACTGCGCCGCCATCTGTGCAATCTTATCGGTCTCAGCAGGAGTGAAATAAGTAAAGGCCATGCGTAGCTGGGGCAGCAGTTCCATAAATTCTTCCTCATCCACCTGTCCGAAAAAATTATCCAGCATCCCCGTCATACTGTTTCCGATAAAAATCAGGTCTTTGGCAGTACAGAAAAGCCCCCGGAAGAAAAAGGCCGTCTGCATAAGCTGCTTCCTTGTACCTGTAAGATAGCCCCGGCAGGTTTTCTCCACCGCATCCGCGCTCTTTTTTCCGCTCCCATAAAGGATTCCGCAGATACAGCCGTTCAGCCCCGGATGAATCTGAACGTCTGTCTGCATCTTTGCAAGGGCTTCGTAATAGCCCTCCCTTTTACTTCCCAGGTCTATACTGCTTCTTCCTGCAATCCTGTTCAGCATTTTCAGAGCGTCCATGGATTCTTCAAGGTTCTCATCCCTGATCTGTGTCATGGAAGGCAGAAGAGCAATCATCTTCTGCACTCCTGTATCAAGCAGTGCCCCAAGTTCCAGCCCGGATTGATAAAGACTGTCAAGTTCCTCCATCATGGTCAGGGATTTGACGGCGTCGGCAATGGCATAAAAATCCCCTTCCTCCAGAATCAGTTCATGAACCCTCCCATAGACCGCTTCAAGCTGTCCCTTAAGTCCCATCTCAAAAACCTGTGTCAAAAGGCTGGCGGCACTTCCTGCACTCATGTCCTTTTTTAACTGTTCCCGTACCAGACTGACTGCTGCCTCCTCAATAGTTGCGCCATGGACAGAGACGTCAATGAGCGCTGCCGGGACGCGGGTATTCCATTTATATTTCCAGATTTCCCGTATCAGATTCAGGTTCTTTTTTAACTGCAGGTTTGGACCTTTTATCCGCCTTGCAAAAGCAGTATCCAGAAAAACCATCCGGTGAAAAAATCTGCTAATGTTCCTGTGCTTTTTGTTGGAAAAGACAGACAGTGTTATTTCTGTCTCCAGGGTGGAATGAATTTTCAGGCCAAAGCTTTTGCACTGGCTTTCAAAATCATGAAGAATCGGCGGCACATCGGCCATTCCACACAGGCTTCCCGTCCCCCTTCCCTGCATCAACTTCTTCAGGATTCTGACAGGCATATCGGAAGCGATGTTATACTCACCCTTAATATAAGAGGAAAGTACTGCATCCAGCAGTTCATAGGCTCCCGGCTGGGGTTTCCCCCGAAGTGTGCCAAGCCCCTGCGCCATCTGCCAGGCACAGATTTCATCATAGGTGGAAACTGTCCCCTCCTTTTTCCGCACCTCCTTCCCTGACGTTGTCAGCAAATCCAGCACTGCTGCTTTGTAAGGTTCCTCATCTTTCTCAAAATTCTCCCAGACCTTTTGATAAAACCCGGAAAAAGGCATACCGCTTGCGTAGCCGTTCAGTGCATCCGCCGCTTCCATGGAATAAGGCATCAGATAAACGCTCTGCTCTTTATCAGCATGTTTTCCCGAAAGCCGGCTGGCAGCAGCCTTTGTCTCCTCCCATTTGTCGCCGGAAAGCCGCTCCACCAGCCCCGGCGTATGGAAACCGCCTGTAACAACCAGAATCCTGTTCCGGGCCTGCTTTTCCCCGTTTCGTTCCGCCAGCGCCCACTGAACGATTCTTGCCGCCATATGTTCTTCCCTTGCAAGGCATCCCTCTTCCATTAAAATCTCCGGGGGCGTATTTTCCCTTGCCAGCCTGCAATAGGTAAGGAGATGGGAAAACCATGTGCCGCTGTCCTCATAAAGCCCGTTCAGTTCAAAATACTTTTCCCAGAATTCGTCAAAATTCCTAAGCCGGGCCTTTTCACACAGCCGTTTTATGTACTCGTTCCTGGTAAGAAGGTAATCGTCATTATAATTATTCTTTTCCTCCTCTTTCAGCAGACCTCTTCCTTCCCCTGATGCCGCAAGGATATCCCCATAAGGCAAATCAATGAAAGCCGCCTTTATTCCTCTTTTGTCCGCTTCCTTCACAGCCAGGAGTTCCGGGGAATAGGCAAGGAACGGATAATAGCATTTATAGTGCTCCTTCTCCCCTGCTATTTTCCCTGTCTTATCATGATAAGAATAATAGATGGCAAAGGGCGCTTTTGTTTCCTCATGCACCATGACCGGAAGCAGGCAGTTAGCATTGTCCGGGCCTTCCACCAATACGGCCGCAGGCTGGAACTGCTCTATTGTTTTCTTTATATGGAGCGCACAGGCCGGGCTGTGATGCCGGACCGGAAGCAGCATTATTTCAGCCATTTCCTCGCTTCGTAATATTGTTTCCATAATCCACCCTCTTTGCCGCTTTTATCCTTAATAACGGTATTGAAATATCCCTTTACTTTCTCCAGATCTTCTTTATTTTCTTTGGATATAGCGCCCACCAGATTCTGCACAAGACAATCCACATCCATGCGGCCCTCTTTATAATAATAACCTGTCAGCATGGTCTGATAATAAACCGATACGGCTTCTGCTGTGCTCATGACTGCTGCCGGCTTGTCGATTCTGTGTCCGTAGGAGGAAATTCCTTCCCGCAGTTCATGGTATGTAGAGGCAAGAAGTTCCGCCACGTCCTCATCCGGCTCCATGCGGATACCGCTTTCCTTCGCAAGTTTATCCACCTCGTTTATAATAATCTGTTTTTCCAGAGCCGCCTCCCTGACCGGGGTCACGGTCTCAAAATTGAACCGCCTTTTCAATGCGCTGCTCATTTCATTGACCCCTTTGTCCCTCGTATTGGCTGTACCAATCACATTGAAGCCCTGGCAGGCAAACAAAAGCCCTTCATCTCCCAATTCCGGCACATTCAGCACTTTATCGCTTAAAACACTAATCAGACTGTCCTGAATTTCCGCAGGTGTTCTGGTGATTTCCTCAAATCTCGTCAAAATCCCCTTTTCCATCCCCACATAAAGCGGCGACGGAACCAGTGCCTCCCGGCTGGGCCCTTTGGCAAGCAAAAGCGCATAATTCCATGAATACTTAATCATATCCTCTGTGGTGCCTGCGGTTCCCTGGATCGTGTTGGTGCTGACGCCGCTGATGGCCGCTGACAGCAGTTCCGAAAGCATGGTTTTCGCCGTCCCCGGCTCTCCTACCAGCATCAGCCCCCGGTTTCCCGCCAGCGTGATGATACACCGCTCTATCAACGCATCATTGCCAAAATACTTCTTCTCAATCCGGTATTCCTTTCCCTCATAAATGATCGGCCTGGGACTTCCTAATATAAAAGTCCTGACTGCTTTCGGCGACATCTGCCAGTTTGCGGGCCTGTTTCCCGTGTCCGTGGCTTTCAACGCCTCCAGTTCTTCCTTGTACCGCACCTCCACCGGCGGCTTTATACTCTCCTGCATATTTCCTCCTGTTCCGCTTTAATTCTGTCTTTTAATCTGTTCGCCCTGGATGAGCGGGTATCTTATCAGTTGGCCGCCATCCAGATTTTCCTTATGCATATCTACTGCTGTAATCTGGTGGTTATCATAAGTAGTATAATAGTAAATTCCTTTGTCTCCATTACAGCATGAAGTGTAAATCGTATATTCATACTTTCCGTTCTCCACTTCGCAGCATCCTCTCTGCTGGTCCACCGAACCGAGTATATGAAAAAGCTGGCTGACACTCTCATTTTCCGAGTCGCTTGATACTGCATTCATCTTTACGAAAGCTGCTCTAACAAAACGGGACTGGGAAGACAAATCTCCTGGAAGTCCAATAGTACCCATCCCCCTGCCGTAAACAGATAAAGGCAGCTTATCTGAAAAATGGTTTTGCGGAGACTTGGGAGATAAATGCATATAGTTGTTTAGCTGAAACATCTGCTCCCGAAAAGTGGGGTTGTTGGCAAGCACTCCTGCCGGATTATCATAGACCATGACGCCTTCCTTCACGGATTCCACTGTAATGGCTTCTGTACGGTCCGCAATCAGCCAGTGGAGCTGCGCCGTCGGAAGTTTTTCGTTAAAATCCCTGTCTGTCAGATTTATTTTCCCAAGCAGTTCCTTTGCTTCTCCTACAGTGGCGCACTGGCTTAAAATCCAGGGAATGAACTCAAAGACAGCCACATTATCCCTGCCCGGTATATCTTTCTTATAGTCCGCATTTCCCACAAAATTTAGCCCTGCCATTCCCAGCCCTTTTTCATTGACCGCGTCATAATACAGGGGATAATCCTCTTCTATATGCGCTATGCCAATCATTGCATAATGGTTGGTCATGGCGCCCATGAAACTGTAACGGAAAACAAAATTACGGGGTGTCACCGCAATTTCCTCTCCATAAGAAAAATCATAATCCAGCGTACGTCCAAAGTAAAAATCTTTCGTCTTATATGTTACTGCTGTACACATAATCTGTCTCCTCTATTTTCATGGTGTTCTGTCCTGCCCATATGGGTAGATTTTGCAGTTTTCTACCAGCTTTTCTCCAGTTCCATATCCCAATCCAGCAGATATGGGTTATCCTCCATCTGCAGCATCATTTCATACATGCGGCGCCGTTCTTTCGTGGGGGAGTCCTCCTTTGTATCCGGATCCCCCTGCCAGAACTGGTATCCCAGCACATAGCCGTCCATCATCTCATCCCAGGAAGCGTACATCTCCTGCAGTACCAGGGAATTTTCAAGGGATGCATCCATGGCTTCCTCATAGGTCATATATCCACAGATATAGTAGGATGCATATAACTGGTTTACCCTGCACAAATCCCAGGCGGCCATGGCATCCGCGTCCAGGCCGGACTGATACATCTGATAGGCAATTACATACCGGTATGCCTTGTCTGTCAGGCCGGATTTCAGAAATGCTTTTTTAAATTCTTTTTCATCCAAATCCAAAAGCCCCAGTTCTTCCAGTTCCTCCATGCATTTCCGACAGATGTTCCTATGGCCTTTTTCCTTTAAATTCTCCACGCTTTCCAGTGCTGATTCCCTGTCGCTTACGCCCCAGCTCTGCTTTAACAGGTAATCCATTATTTCTATATTTTCCTGGGTGGGCTTAATGCCTCCTACCAGCTTCCAGTCCCATCCATTGCTGTAAATAAGGGGCGCATAGGTGGCATTGAACCAGAGGACGGTATCGGGAAGCGCTTCTTCACTGCCGCCTGCTGTCCATGCTTCACTTTCATTTCCGCTTATTTCACTACTTATCAGTTCCGCCAGAATAACCGGTTCTCCCTCTCCGGAATCCAGACTATCCGTATCCCCCTCATTTTCCCCCTCTCTATAATATTTTGACAAATCCATTCCATAGGCTGTCTCAAATTCCCGTATTACCTTGTTGCTGGAATCGTCATATTTGTCGCCGGAGAGGAAAATCTCTAGGGCAATATAGTGTTCTGCATCATACTGGATATAACAGAGGACCTCCGCTTTGGGAAAGTATTCTTCCGTATCATATCCCTTTTTCTCATAAGAAATCACCGTGTAAAATGCATTGTCAAAGCCAGGCACAGGCATCATGGCACTGCGCCAGACATTCCTTATTCTTTCCGTATTTCCGAATCTTGATTCATACTTGTTGTCTACAATACTTTTCAATTCAGTCATCAGAACATTATCATTATAAAATTCTTCCACGTCAGCCGTTGCCCAGATACCGTGCATGAAGGAGTAGACATGGGACTTTTCCACATTTGTGTGATATCCTTTGGGCATCATTACCGGACAGACGCCTTCCCCGTAATAATCCGACAGTTCCACTGCCCCTAAATACTGGTATCCCTCCAAGTCATTCAGCACAGCCTGTCCTTCCCCCGGCACATATTCGTCCTGGTCATGGGTGTCTGTTTTTAACTGACTGTCTCCTTTTAACAGCCCCATATCAATGCCATAGCATTTTTCCATATCGGCAATCACAAGATCCGTATCTTCATCTGCATGTTCGGGATACATCTCAAGACTCCAGTTAATGCAGTCCCCGGAGGGCTCCACTTCCATATATTCAAGAACCTTTATCACAAACGCTGTGCCTTCGTAATTGGTTCCCTTCCCTGTCAGAATAAAATATCTGTCATCCCCGTTTTCCATTATTCCTGTGCTGTAAATATCTATGTAATCCGTATCCGGGTCAGGCCAGTATTCCTGATTGATCTGAAAAAAATGCTCAAAAGAATCATAGCCCTGTGTTGAGTTGACCGTGACTGTATAATCAATTCCATGCTCATAGTAGGAGCCAAACCCGTCATTTACATCCGTTCCCTTTGGCATAAAGATTTCGTATTTTGCTTCCTTATTGTTATAATCCACAATTTTCTGCTTTTTCAGATAAGGAAAACCGTCGTCTTCGTCATCGTCTGAACTGTCTTTGCCTTCTTCCTTCTCTTCTGCCTCCGGCTCTGCTTCTTTCTCCTCGCCAAATTTTGTAAAGCTTTTCGGACTGGCGCTTTTTCCACATCCTGTCAGCAGCGCTGTAACCGTAAGGCCAGTCAGCAGGCCGAATCCCAGCTTTTGAATCCATGAACCCATCATCTTAACATTCCTCCCTATCCCAAACCCTTACCTTAATTTTTATTTCCTATTTTATCATATATGTCAGAAAATAAAAAGCCGCCTGAAATCGCAATCATGCCTGAAAATCCAGTTTATGTTACTGTTCGCTCCGCCAGCAGCATGCAAAAATCCATCGAAAATTGCCTTCGCAATGTTTTTTTGCATTCTCGAATCACTTTCTTACGACCAGCGCAGTAAATGCGCAGGTCTGTGTGAACAGTAACCAGTTTATATTTCAAATTTAACATAGAGCCTTATCCCCTTGCAAAAAGGCTTATTTCTGGCAGGCATTATATTCTTATTTCTATAATCTCCCCAACTGGAATTGTCCTCCCGTCATCCATTATGATATTCTGTCCATATCTGTCTATCTTTTTCACCCAGCCCTCCGCCACAGTATAAGCGCCGCCTGTCTTCTTTTCATCAGGCACGAAATAGGTAATCTGTACCTGCGGACGGACTGTTATCTGTTCCTGTATCATCCGAAGTTTTTCATCCAGAATGTTCTTAGCGTCTTCGTCCAGTTCTATCCTTTCCCCGGTATGGCGTCCTGCTTCCTCAAGAGCGTCTTCATATCCGGTAAGTGCTGCAAAAGGCGAAAACTGGGCCGCCCTGTCCCTCTGCGTCATCTGTGGATGGACGCCGGATACATGATGGGGCAGATGGATGATGTCCTCATAGCGGTGTCTGTCATTACTGCTCTTTTTTGTCATTTTTTCTCCTTCATTATTGCCATCTGGAAGTCCATAGGTGCTGTCTCTAAGGCTGAACCGCTTTAAAAACAAATTTCTGTACTTTACGCCTTATGGCCGCCAATCTGCCTGTTCCGCTCCATTGTCATTGCCCCTTCTTCAAGGTTCATGCCTTTAAGAATGGCATTTTTTCCATACTTTTTCTTAATATCCAGCATTGCCATCTGCAGTCTGCGCTCGCGCTCTGCTTCTGCATGTTCCTCCTCCTTCTCTTTCTGCCGCGCTTCATAATCCGTAAACAGATCAAGCTGTTCAAAAACCTCTTCCTTTACCGCCATTTTCTCTTCAATCACATGGTTTACCGTAACGTTGACTCTCCTGACCAGCAGGTTTTTGTCTGTGATTTCCTCATAAAGCTTTGTAACGGCATCCAGAATCAGTTTGGTGGAAGAAGTATATTGATTCAGATTCCTTGTGCCATGGGCATGTTTAGGAACCCTGCGCCCGTAATGGTCTGTGGTGACAGGCCCCTTGTACTTCCTCCTGATTTCGGGATTCGTCAGATTTTCAATATCGTAGCCAATGGTCAGCACAACCTGGTCAGCCACAAGCCCTTTGTCAACCAAATCCAGTGCCAGTAAATCTGCCATTTCCCGCACGATCAGTTTCCCCTTTTCAAAGCTGTAAGGGCACTGGAGCACCTGCCCGGAACCTAAACTGCTGTTTTCCGGCCTGTATGCCTTCACTTCCTTTATGGTACAGGGTTCCCAGCCCCAGGCATGGTCTATCAGAAGTTCCGCATTGATACCAAACAATCTGTAAAGCAGTTCTTCATTATAAAAATCCTCCGGCCTGCCCAGAGAGCACCTTGCCACGTCTCCCATTGTAAAAATCCCGTTTTCTTCCAGCTTTCTGGCATAGCCTCTGCCAACACGCCAGAAGTCCGTAAGGGGACGGTGGGTCCAGAGCATTCTCCGGTAAGCAATTTCATCCAGTTCCCCAATCCTCACCCCGTCCTCGTCCGGTGCAATATGCTTCGCCATAATATCCAGTGCAACCTTGCACAGATAAAGATTATCACCAATCCCGGCGGTAGCTGTGATTCCTGTATCCTGCAAAACTTCCTGTATCATCTTCTTCGCCAGTCCCCGGGCATCAAGCCTGTAAGTATGCAGATAATCCGTAACATCCATAAACACTTCATCAATGGAATAAACATGAATATCCTCAGGCGCTATATATTTCAGATAAATATTATAAATTTTCGTACTGTATTCCATATAGAGAGCCATCCGGGGCGGGGCTGTAACATAGGAAAGAGAAAGCCCGGGAGATGCCCTCAACTGTCCGTCATCATAGGAAGAACCGTCAAAAACATGCCCCGGCGCCTGCAGACGGCGTCCGGCATTTATTTCCCTGACTTTCTGGACCACTTCAAACAGCCTTGCCCGTCCCGGTATCCCCCAGGCCCGCAGGGACGGCGACACTGCCAGACAGATAGTCTTTTCTGTACGGGCAGCGTCAGCCACCACAAGATTTGTAGTCAGCGGATCCAGTCCCCGCTCCGCACATTCCACAGAAGCGTAAAATGATTTCAAATCTATAGCAACATAAACACGATTTTTCTGTAACATATCCGATGCCTCATTTAAAATTTCTTTCTTACAGATATATTTTATCAGAACTTATGTTCTTTTTCAACTGTCAGAAATTGTCTTATCAGAGTTTCCTGGAGCATGTTTGAAAATTGCTTTCCTTAAGATGTGCGTCACAATTCATGGGAGACTAAGAGCATGAATGCTCTGCCGGATTTACGAGGCGCAGCGAACTACGTTGACTAAATTTGGTACAAATATCGCGCAAAGTTGGGCGTGCAGATTGGGGCAATGAATTTTAAAACACGTTCTAAAACTTGACCTTTCAATGTACCGTTAGAACACATAAAAAGAGCGTAAATCTTATTGGAAAACTCAATAAAATTTACGCTCTTCGACCATATCATAATATTTATTTTTATGCTTTTACCCTGTCAAGCTCTGCTACATTAACACCGGACACAGTAAGTATTGCTTTTAAATCAACATATCTTTCATACATCTCTTTATAAGCTGCTGATTCTTTATCCGGCGTTAAAATCATATACTTTTGAAGCCGCGAAAATTCTTCAATGTTTCTTTGTATCATTTCTTTTTCTGTCATGATATCACCGCCCTTTATAGCTACTAATCAGTTGTTATAATATGATTATAGCAAATTAGATAAAAAGTGTAAACCTTATTCCGTTTTCAATCCAGGGTCGTTTCATGAGGCATGTTGCTGTTCACTCCGTGACCAGTAACATGCAAAAATCCATCGAAAATTGCCTTCGGCAATGGGATTTTTGCACTCTCGAATCATTTTCTTACGACCAGCGCAGTAAATGCGCAGTTCTGTGTGAACAGTAGCTGAGGCATTGCTACTGTTCACTTACAACATCACTTAGTACGATACGGAAGCCAGTCGGAAGACAGCACGTCCCTGGCAGACTGCTGTCAATGTTCATGTGCGGTGAAAAAGCAGAAAACCTCCCACCGATTATCCTGTAAAAATAGCAGAATCACTATTCTTACATAATATGGCTCTGCTATTGCTTTATCTATATTTGATTATAAAAACCATGCTTTCATGGTATCAAGAACTTTCACCAGTTCTTCCTCCGATATAATATAAGGAACCATGGCATACATACAGTTCAGGAAAGGACGGCTGAAAACGCCGCGCTCATAGGCAAACTGCTGGAATCCTTTCAGTATGCCGGAATCCTTCACCTCCACGCAGACGCATCCTCCCATTATCCGCACTTCCCTTATCCGGGAGTCCGCAAACCCTTCCATTTCGCGTCTTGTGATTTCTTCGATCCGTTGAATCTTCGACATATAATCTTCCTGTTCAAACAGTTCAATGGATTTAAGAGCCACACTGCATGCCAGCGCATTTCCCATAAAGGTAGGGCCGTGCATCAGTGCCTTTTCGGGGTCATCTCCATAGAATCCCTCATAGACTTTCTGGTTCGCCACCGTAACCGCATGGCCAATATACCCTCCTGTCAGCGCCTTGCCCAGCACGAGAATGTCAGGCTGCACCAAATCCGCCACGAACCGGTTCCCTGTCCGCCCGAATCCTGTGGCAACTTCGTCAAAAATTAGAAGGACTCCGTACTGGTCACAAAGCTGTCTTGCACGGGCAAGGAAAGAAATGTCATACATCCGCATCCCGCCTGCCCCCTGCAGTAAAGGCTCTACAATAAAGCAGTTCAATTCCCTGTGGTATTTCTCAAAAGCCGCCTCCAGCGCCGGAATTTCCGTAGGAACATGTATTACATCCTTTTTCTCCCCATAAGCCTCCAGGATAAAATGATAATCCTCATCATCCCCCACTTCCATAGTCTTAAAGGTATCCCCATGATAAGCATGGGTAAGGGAAAGCACTTTGATTCTCTCCATCTCCCCGCGGTTTACATAATATTGCAGCGCCATTTTAAGGGCAACCTCCACCGCAACGCTTCCCGAATCCGAAAAAAAGCTGTAATTCAAGTCTCCCGGCAAAAACTCCTGCAGTTTATCTGAAAGCTTCTGCACTGGCTCATGCGTCAGCCCTCCCAGCATTACATGTGAAAAATTGTCTACCTGGGATTTAACTGCCTCGTTCAGCACAGGATGCTTATACCCATGAATCACGCTCCACCAGGAAGAGACAGAATCAATCATCTTCCTCTCTGGTGTCTGCATCCAGACACCCTCCGCGTCTATAATCTTATAGGGCTGTTTCATAGTTTTCATTTGCTGATATGGATACCAGATCATGTCATTCCTCCTTGTCGGAGCGTTTTTTACGCAGACACGCAGGCACAATGCAGATTGGGCCCGGTGATTTATATTTGTGACGCTCCGGCGCTATTTTTTGGTAAAACTTAGAATATCTTAAGCGGTGTTCACTTCCCCTTTCGATATTCTTTTCACATTTTCTCTTAATTTAAAGTTCCGCATCTGCCTGTACCTTTTTACGCTTCATATAATGAAACCAGACGGCCAATGTCCATGGCTAGTTCCCCACTTTCCTCCTCCACACAGGCAAGCACAGGCAGATTTGTCCTGTATTCGCACATCCGCAGGTTATCTTCCTCCATTCTGTCGCCGGGATGAAAATGATTGAAAATAATCCCCTTCACAGGAAGATTTCTGGCACGCATATATTCAGCGGTCAGAACTACACTGTTTATGGTGCCCAGTCCTGCATCCGCCACAATCAGGCTGGAAAGGCCCAGCTCCTTTATCACATCCTCAAGCCATATTTCCTTCTGGTCAAAACAAATGGGACACAAAATCCCCCCGCTTCCTTCCATAGTCACAAAGTCATATTTCTGACATACCTTTTCAAACCCCTTTTTCACCTCTTCCATGGCGACAGGATTTCCTTCTATTCTTGAAGCAAGATGGGGAGAAACCGCCGTCTCATATATGTAAGGGCACATCTCCCCAAGGGGCTGGGAAATCCCCGAAACATTTTTCACATAAAGGGCATCCCCGGGAATCAGTTCTCCCTGGGCTGTGCGCACGTTACCGCTCATTGCCGCCTTATAATAAGCCGCATTTATCCCGTTTTCTTTTAATTTTCTAACAATCAGACCTGTAACAAAGGTTTTCCCTACATCCGTTCCCGTTCCGGTAATAAATATTTTTTTACTCATTACAAAGTTTCGCCTCAAATCCTAATTGATGAATTAATGCCATGTCCGTCTCCACAGTAATGCCCGCAGTAGTCAGCATGTCCCCTGAAATCGCTGCGTTTGCCCCGCTTTTAAAGCAGGCTTCTCCCTTATCTCCCACCAGCCCGCGGCCTCCTGCCAGTCTGACAGAAGCATCGGGAATCAGAAAACGGAACGCTGCCACACTTCTGCAGGCTTCCTCATTGGTAAGAGGCTGTCTATTTTCATAAGGAGTTCCCGGAATGGGATTCAAAAGATTCACCGGAATGGACTTCACCCCCAGTTCTCTGGCTGTCAGAACCATGTCGATGCGGTCCTCCATGGTTTCCCCCAGTCCCAGAATTCCGCCGGAACAAACAGACAGTCCCGCCGCTTTCGCCGCTTCCAGCGTCCTGATTTTTTCTTCGTAGGTGTGGGTGGTGCATATATAAGGAAAATAACGGGCCGAAGATTCCAGATTGCAGTGCACCCTTGAAGCCCCTGCCGCTTTAATCCTGCGGAAATGCTCTTCTTCAAGAAGCCCGAAAGAAACGCATACCTCTATGGAAGTTTCCTCTTTAATCCTGCGTATGCTCTCACATACCTGGTCCACTTCCGCATCAGAAAGCCGTCTGCCTGAAGTCACAATGGAATAGCGCAGAACTCCCTGTCTCTCATTATGTTTCGCCCCTTCCACCAGTTCTTCTGTGGATAACAGCGGATAGCTTTCTGTACACGCCGTATGGTAATGAGCGCTCTGGGCACAGTATTTACAGTCCTCCGAACATCTGCCGCACTTTCCGTTGACAATCGTGCAGATGTCAAATCCATTCCCACACATCGCTTTCCGTATCTCGTCCGCCGCTTCCTGCAGTTCCAAAAGGGGTTCCTCCGCCAGCCGCAGCGCTTCCTGCCGTCCAACCAGCCCACCTTTTAAAACTTTTTCCTTCATTTCGGATACAAAACTCATTTTATTCCCAGACCTCCTATGTCTTTCTATGTCCCTATCCCTGCATATTGGCAAGCACTGGTTTCAGCCGCCTGGTAAGAACTGCTGCCACAAAGCACAGGCAGATGTCCCCCGGAACCGCCAGTAAAAAGCAGTAAAGAAACAAAGGCCACAACCCGATAGGTGAATTTATCACAAAATTACATATGACATAATAATACACCATTCCGGCTCCATAGACAATTGCAAGACCTGTAAAATTTGCAGCCAGTATTTTTCCAAAGGTCAGTCCGTCCAGCTTTTCCGTCATTTTTCCGGTCACATAACTTGCTACAATAAAACCGATGATATAGCCGAAGCTTGGCTTTAAAATATACCAGAATCCGCCTCCTTCTGCAAAAATGGGGAGTCCCACGAGCCCCAGAAAAGCATATAGCGCCACGCTTACCGCCCCCAGCTTCCCTCCTAACAGAAGCCCTGCCAGCATGGTAAATAGAAATTGCAAAGTAAAAGGAACTACCGGGACCGGTATCCTTATAAACGCCCCTACTGCTGTCAGTGCCGTAAACAGTGCACATAAAGTCATGTCTCTCATTGAAAACTTCCGCTTCATCCATTCGTCTCCATTTCTTCATTCTTTTGTTTTTGTTTATTTTTGCCGGCATATAAATCCATCTGTAAACTAAAGTAACAAAAAAGCAGATAAATGTCAACCAATATTATCAATTCGGTTTACATTTATTTATAACAATAAGATGGCTCGCAAAGCGTGACAGCGTTTGTTACAATAAAGCTGGCTCGCGAAACATGGCAGCGTTTGTTACAATAAAGCTGCTTCGCAAAGTATGGCAGCGTTTGTTCACTGCAAAATGTATTTCATAGAACTATCCGCATCCATGTGATATAATTGGCCTGTAAAACATAACGCATTTTCAAACATGCTTTTTATTGTAGGAGCGATATAATTATGAATTTTTCAGCTTTAGAAGGTTTTCATGAAAAATGGCAGGATATCCTTGTAATCGGGAAAACTACAGAAAGGGATAACAGAAAGCATCACATTGTCGGCATGACTTTATCCGAAGATGCAAAGCTGTATATTATCGAACCATACACAGAACCGGAAAACAGGCACAAAGCCAAAAGCAGAAGCCGCACTCAGAGAAGGATCCAAAAGGAAGACGACGAAAATAGCTGTTTTTATTTACATTGCAGCGAGGTCTGTCTGGGTATGGAAAAGATGCAGGTACAGGGCGCTACAGGCAATCCCTTAAAATATTCTACAGGGGATTATGGTACTGTCCAGCTATTTTTTGATATGATGAGCGCTGGCTGGCAGGTTCCTGACTGGCTGGAAAACGAGGAATGGGACTGCCTGCAACTGACAACTTTAACCATTGCCGACATGAAAAGACTGCCCGTGTATTCCCCGGAAATGCCCATCACCATAACCCACAGGCCCACTCCCATCAAACATATACTGGAAAAGACCATAACTTTGCAGGTGGGAAAAAGACGTTCTTTTTCCTTTAAGGATACCCATGGGGATGAGATATGGTGTCATATTAATAATGTCACGCTGATAGATGTGTGGAAAGATACAGAAAAACAATTGAGCGATCCAAAACTGGCGGAACGATTTTCTCCGGAACAGTTAGCGCAGGCAAGGGAACACAGTTATAAAGCACTTGAGCAGAACTGCCCTGAAGGCATGTGTTATGTAGGCATAGAATACGAATGCAGTAAAGATTTTATTCTGACATTTTATTCCAAGGAATTCTTAAAGTCGCGCCCCGAAACCCACTGTGGCAGTTCCTACTTTCTGTTAATGCGCTTAAGGCCGGATAAAGAAACCGGAAGCCACCACCTTCCCCTCAAAGGCTGTGTCATACAGACGCCCCTCCCGCCTGAAACCACTAAAATTCCTGCGGAATTATTCCTTTATCATGAAAAGGTGGATGCATGGACGGAAACGGTTCTGTAATTTTTATGATGTGTTTGTATCTTTTACATACGGCTAAAAGAGCTGCCCCGGGAACAATTAGCCGCACACGCCGGGGACTGCAATTTCATTAAACTGAAAAGAGGCCGTGGGAAAGCAGGCCGCCCCGGATATCCGGGGACAGCCTGCCCAATCTTACCGTATAAAATTCGTCCTCTGGAACGGCTCCTTTTCAGGAAGGCCATACTTTTCCTTTCCAAGGGCAATACTTTTCATAAGAAATGTCATATTTCTTGCCAGCGTGCGCATGGTCTGCAATCCTTCCATATCCTGCTGTGCTTCGCCTGCCGCCCTTCCATGGATGCTGTTCCAATACTGGCTGGATGCCACAGGCATACCCGAAATCGTAAAAAATTTATTCAGTTCATCAAAGGTTGACGATAAGCCGCCCCTGCGGGCCGCCACAACACTTGCCCCGACCTTCATGGTCTTATCAAAAGAAGTACTGTAAAACAGCCGTGTCAGAAACGCCACCAGGGTTGCATTGGCCGATGCGTAGTAAACAGGACTGCCAACCACCAGCCCGTCACAGGCCGCAAACTTTGCCGCCGTCTCATTTACTGCATCGTCAAATACACATTTACCGTTCTGCGCACAGGAACCACAACCGATGCATCCCCGGATGTCCTTATTGCCGATATGCAAAATCTCTGTTTCCACTCCCTCCTGCCCAAAGACATTTTCCATCTCATGAAGCGCGATATAAGTATTTCCATTTGCCCGCGGACTCCCATTAATCAGTAAAACCTTCATTCTCCTCACCTGTTCCTTTCCTATAGTCAGCAACCCCGCTGTAAGCAACGGGGCATCAAAAGTGTATTACCATGAAACTAATCATAGCACAGGAAGGAACATAATGGGAACATATTTATTACAGCCGCCGGGTAAGAATTTTATCAATCAGTCCAAATTCCAACGCTTCCCCAGCCGACAGGTAATTATCCCTCTCCGTGGCAACTGCAATCTCTTCCACTGTCTTTCCGGTATTTTCCGCCAGTATTCTGTTCAGCTTCCTTTTACTGTTCTGGATATGGTCTGACATAATCTTTATATCTGTTGCCTGTCCCCGGACACCGTCTCCGTGAATGGCAGGCTGATGTATCATAATCTCCGCATTGGGCAGTGCCATCCGTTTTCCCCTGGTTCCGCCTGCCAGCAGAAACGCTCCGAAACTGGCAGCCATCCCAAGGCATATAGTAGAGATATCACATTTTATATACTGCATGGTATCATAAACCGCAAATCCCGCCGATACAGAACCCCCCGGACTGTTTATATAAAACTGAATATCCTTTTCAGGATCCTGTGCTTCTAAAAAAAGCATCTGGGCAATGATTATGCCTGCCGAACTGTCGCTGACTTCCTCCCCTAAAAACACAATCCTGTCCGAAAGAAGCCTTGAATAAATATCATAGCTTCTCTCCCCCCTGCCCGTCTGCTCAACCACATAAGGAATCACGCTCATGCCGCCAATCCTCCCGCAAGTCTCATTTCCACATCCGTTCCCTTATGTCTGGGATGATATACCCCAATTCTCCTGTATTCCTGGGGCGTGCACTGGTACGCACAGCCAAAAGCCTGTGTAAATGCCTGCTGGGAACTGTAACCGGCCTCTAAGGCAATCTCGGCAATGGACTTCCCGGTCTGGGCCAGCTTCCGCGCCGCCTCGTCCATGCGCCTGCCCCGTATATACTTATACAGCGTACATCCCGTATCTTCTTTAAATGTCCTTGCCATATAAAATTTTGAGTAATGCAGTTCTTCCGCTATTTTCTCTAATGTCAGCTTTTTATCCAGATTGTTTTCAATGTACAAAAGCACTTTTTCCGTCAACGGCATACTATCCATCATAGAATCTCTCCTTCCTGCTTTTGCCCATTATAGCACCCCTGCCAGTCCCTGTCTTAATAAAAATTGCCCTTTTCCTGATTTTATTTCACTGTTCACTCCGTGACCAGTAACATGCAAAAATCCATCGAAAATTGCCTTCG
>CAMWUN010000033.1 GCA_947177425.1 uncultured bacterium | reverse complement strand
CGCTGCCAGTATTTCCTCTGGGTACTTGTTCGGGCAGACGCTGTTTTCCAGTTCCAAAAATGCATTTGTCAGTCGTCTTCAAATATTAGTTCTATTGTTTTTCCATCCTTACAGGTTTCCGCAGCAGGGAATATTTTCCGAACTGCAGAAAGGTACTCCTCCGGCCTGTTCAGAGAGGGGCTGTAATGGGTCAGCCACAACCGGGGCACTCCGGCCCGCCTGGCCAGTTCCGCCGCTTCATAAAAGGTCATATGTTTGTTTTCTTTGGCCTTTGCCCTCTTGTCCGGCTCTCCATACATTCCCTCACAGATAAATAAGTCTGACCCGGCAGCATGTCTGACAATCCCTTCCGTGGGCCTTGTGTCTGTGCAGTAGGTCACTTTGATTCCTTTACGGGGCGGCCCCAGCACCATGTCCGGAGTCAGCACTCTGTCACCTGTATCAATTTTCTCCCCTTTTTGCAGGCGGTTCCAGAATCTTTTGTCAATACCCAGTTCCAGTGCCCGGTCCATCTGAAATTTTCCGGTTCTCTCAATTACTATACTATATCCGTAGCAGGGCACATTGTGATTTACTTTAAAAGCTTCTATACGGAAACCGTCAAAATGGAGAATATGCTCCGCTTCTGTCAGTTCCATGCAGTCCACTGCAAACGGAAGTTCAGGGGCTATCACCCGCAGGGACATCACTACCTTTGAAAGCCCTTTGGGACCCACCAAAAGCAGCGGCTCTGTCCGTTCCGCATTCCCCATCGTGAGAAGCATTCCCGGCAGTCCGCTGATATGGTCTGCATGAAAGTGGGTGAAACAGATTACATCAACAGGTTTCGGACTCCAGCCCTTTTCCTTTAATGCAATCTGCGTTCCTTCCCCACAGTCAATCAATATACTTTGTCCATTATATCTGGCCATCATGGCTGTCAGCCATCTGTATGGAAGCGGCATCATTCCGCCGGTTCCCAGCAAACAAATATCCAGCATAATTCCTCCGAACCAGAATTTCCATACCGGGGCCCGGAGTATTGCCGGAATTTCGTTTCCGGCATCTGCCAGAAAACATTTTCCAGGCACTCCCTACTGCGGTGTGAATGCCTTAAAGCAGTTCCGTTACTTCCTCCTCATTTACCGGAATGGCAAATCCTTCAATCATTTCATCATAACACGCTTCGCATAAGTCAAAAGAGTGTCTGCTTCCATCCTTATTGCTGAAATATCCAAAAAGGATGTCTGCCCCAAAGCATCCTTCTTTTAAAATGCCCTTTTCGACCTTTAACTCTTTTTTGCACTTATTGCAGATTACAGTCTTTAATTCCTTTTTATTTTCATCAAAAAAAACGCGCATGTTCTTATCCTCCCCTGGTATTTTGCAATTTCACTGTCATTATGGCAGTGATGTGTTTGCCTATAACACCATTATACATAAAAGAGAAATAAGGAACAGTGGTAATTCTTCCATGGTCTGCCTATCTTTTCCACATAATCAGGGCGTCTTCCTTTGGCCTGTCGTAGAAGCCGGGCCTTACCCCCTCCCCCTTAAAGCCAAGGCTTTCATAGAGCCTGATTGCCGGCTGATTGCTTACCCGAACCTCTAAAGTGCAGTCGCCCATACCGTTTTCCTTTGCTCTTTCTAACATATATTCCATTATTTTCCTGCCAATTCCTTTTTTCCTGTAATCGGCAGCTACCACCACGTTTGTAATCTCGCCATCTCCTGCCATATTCCTGATTCCGCAGCAGCCCACAACGCTTCCGTCCTCCACCGCCACGTAATAATAGGCATAATCAGCTTCCACCATTTCCAGAAAATCCTGGGCCGACCAGGGCATGGAAAAGGCTTCGCTTTCAATTTTACTGGCAGCCTCCACATCGGCAGCTTCCATCTCACGAATCAGCAGCATTCTTTTTCTCCCTCTCCGCCTGGGACAGACGCAGATATTCCGGCTTGTGTTCCTCCGGGGCAACATATTTTCCTTCCCTGAAATACTGGATTGCCAGCGGAGCAAAAGCTGCGGCCCTCTGCCTGTTCATATGAGCGGGTGCAAAACTGTAAGGAACTTTGATAAGTTCCGAAATCCTTGCCGCAAATACAGGCACCCCGTCTCCTAAAAAGATGACTTCGCGGCCCTGCATACTGCACCTTTCCACAATCTCATCAATGGACACCGCGCGCTGGTTCATTACCGGGGAAAGCCGGTATGCAACAGGACTGCCTTCTGTCCTGGCAAACTCATACAGTCCTGTATAAACCTGGCTGCGTCTGGCATCCATAATGGGGCACACCAGCTTGTCCGTGCCGTACAGATTACACGCCAGCCCGTCTAAAGTGGGAATTTCAATTAAAGGCACCTGCATTGCAAACCCCAGTCCCTTGGCAGTTGCCGACCCGATGCGCAGGCCTGTAAAGGAGCCTGGCCCCGCCGCCAGCGCAATGGCGTCCACTGTTTTCAAATCCAGCTCCACCATTTTTGTCAGTTCATCCAGCATGGGAAGCAGGGTCTGGGAATGGGTCTTTTTGTACTGGACATTATATTCGGCAACCAGGGTATCGTCTTCCACAATAGCCACCGATGCAGTAAGTCCTGAACTGTCTATTGCTATTACTTTCATTTTAGCTTATTTTCCTCTCCCTGCAAACTGATTTTTCTATAATCAAAGCCTTTTTCCAAATCTTTGGCAATCTGTATCCTGACCAGATGTTCCGGCAGGATTTCTTCAATCAAATCCGCCCATTCAATGAGACACACACCGTCCCCGTAAAAGTAGTCTTCATATCCTATTTCATCCATCTCCGAAATGTCACCAATCCGGTATACATCCAGATGATAAAAGGGGCATCTTCCCCCCTCATATATCTGTACGATCGTAAAGGTAGGACTGTTCACAGGTTCCGTAATGCCAAGCCCCGCAGCCACTCCCTGGGTAAAAACTGTCTTCCCTGCACCCAAATCTCCTGTCAGGGTATAAACCGTGCCAGGCATGGCTTCCTGCCCGATTTTCTTTCCCAGTTCAAAAGTTTCTTCCGGGCTTAAAGTTTCCACGATCATCTCTTTCATTTATTTCCTCATCTTCTTCTAATTTCGGATTTTTACTTTCTTCGGCGGCATGTGAGTAGATATAATCCGTGTCACGCCCATGGCCTTGTCCCCCAAATCTTTCTTGGGAAAAATCGAAGCATTTACCGGTGAAGTGTACAAAATAATACTTTTAGGCGTCGAAACCGCCCGGTACATATCCTCCCACTTCTGACTCTGGGACTCTTCTCCCTGGGAAACCTCTACTCCCTCTTCCGTCATCCTGTAGTGGAGGGGATTCTTAAATGCCGGGTTGGAAAGGTACTGCTGTCTGGATTTCACAAACAGTGTCCAGGGCAGATAGGCGAGTATGACTACCCCCATAATCAAAAACAGCACCCCGTATCCCATAAAATACGCCGCAACAAGCAGTGCGCCCGCCACAGCCCCGATGAGCCCGGCAGGGCTTGTGTAGGTGTGGTAAAGCATATAATCATAAAGAACTCCCGGCGTTACCTTTACATCAAATTCAACTTCCATCATCCATATCCTCTGTCTCTTTTTGACCGTCAGTTTACATTCCGTAAAAGAGCGCCTACATCGGGCAGGCGCTCTCTACTCTTTTCTATTATACTAAAAATCACATAAAGTGCAACATGGAAATCTATTTTTGAAGTACAACCTTCCAGCCAGCGTTATTCGTGCCGCAGGGCTTCAATGGGGCTTAGCTTTGCCGCCTTGCGGGCCGGGTAGATTCCAAAGAAGATACCCACACCGCAGGAGAATATGGAAGCAGCAAGGATTGTGCTCACGTTTATCTCGGCTGTGATATCCATAATGGAGCAGACACCCGTAGCTCCCAGACTTCCCAATATGATTCCAATAATACCTCCCAAAAGGGTAATAATACCCGCTTCCGCCAGAAATTGCAGAAGCACAGAACCCGTTCTTGCCCCAAGGGCTTTCCTGATGCCGATTTCCCGCGTCCGCTCTGTAACAGACACAAGCATAATATTCATAACGCCGATGCCTCCTACCAGCAGGGAAATAGCCGCCACGAAAGAGATGAACACCGTGATAAAGCCTAAGATAGTATCATACTGCGCCGCCACGTCGGTAAAACTCTGCATCATAATCTGGCCTTCTCCCCGGACATTATGTCTGCTCTCCAAAAGTGAAAGCGCCTTTGAGGCAACTTCCGTACAGTACTGGGAGGCTTCTGCAACCACATAAAACTGGTCAATCTCATCTATATAAAGGCCAAACTTATTTGCCAGGAATGTAAGGGGCGCTTCCGCCTGTATGGTAGTCGGCCCGTAGTTCATGCTCACAATGGACGATGCGCTGTCCTTCCGGATGCCCCCAATCCTGACTTCCTGGGTGACGCCCCAGATTGTGGCATCAAAACTCATTCCAATCACATCTGTTGTTCCGAAAAGCGCCACCGCACTGCTTTCTGAAATGATACAGGTATTGGCTCCGCTGTCATAGTCATTTCCTGAAAAATACTTTCCTTTGACAATTTCCTCTGAGGAAAGATACTGTAAGCCGGTATTTCCTCCTGTTATCCGAAGTTCGTAATCTCCTTTGGGCCCTTCTGCGGTTCCCCACAGGCCGTATTGGGGCGTTACCCCCTTTACATGTTCAATCTGGGTGCTGATTGCGTCAAAGTCTGACTCATCAAAGTGTACGGTAACGTCCTTGAGGGTGCTGTCCACATAAAATACGATCTGGCCTCCCGCCAGCCCTTCCAATTCTGAATTTACCTGTCCCCTTACGCCGTTACCAATAGAGATGACCATGATAACGGAGGCAATACCAATAATAATACCCAGCATGGTGAGAATGGAACGCCCTTTGTTGCTTCTTATATTCATTAAGGCAATCTTTATGTATTCCCATATCTGTGCCATTTTTACCTCTTTCCACTGCCCCGGCGTTTTCCTTGCGCCTGGGGCAGTATTACTCTCTGACAAACGTCATAATTGATTTCCTTATGATGTTTCCTGTGCTGTTTTGCTGCGGCAATGCTCCTTACTGGGGTAATGCCATTACCGTCATGCCTTCCATAAGGTTTGCAGACACATTTGTTACTACCTGGTCGCCTTCCTTAAGCCCTTCCGTTACCTGAACCATAGTATCTGAGGATATGCCTGTGATAATCTTCTTTTTCACAAGAATGGATTCTTCCACTGCGTAGACAAATTCTCCCTCCATATCCACATTGACGGCTGTCACGGGCACCAGAACTGCATTCGGCTCCTGGGCAGTGGTGATAACTACTTTTGCTTCCACACCCAGAATCACATCGCTGTCAGGATTGATAATCTTGATTTCGGTTCCCACCACGGCGGCGCCGCTGTTGTTCTTCTCAGCCATTTTGTTGATTTTGGAAACCTTGCCCTCATATTCTTTACTTCCGATGGTGACAATGGCCTTCTGTCCTACGGCAATTTTGTCGAGGTCATATTTGGTCACGGTTATCCTTACCATAACGTCTTTGGTGCTTTCAAGTTTCAGAAGCTGGGAGCCTGCCGCAACACTGCCGCCCTCCACTGCGTTCATCTCTGTCACCACGCCGTCAAATTCTGCTACCACGCCGTTTTCCACTGCGGCCAGGCTTTCCAGCGAGTTGGAGGCTTCAATTTCCTTGGTCTGGTTTTCAGCTTCCAGTTCTTCCTTTGCTCCCTGGGTCATCTTGCCGGAGTCTGCGGAGGTCTTCTGGGACTTCATTTCCGAACGGTATTCCTTATAGTCGGAAAGCATCTTGTTATATACTTCAAGTTCATCCTGCCATCCCTTGATCTCCTCATTGTTCTGCTGTTCGTAATTGTTGAGCTGTACCAGCTTCTGAAGATTCATATATTCGTCAGAGTCCGGCTGGTTCTGCCAGTCCAAAAGTGAAATCTGAAGCAGTGCCCCTTCGTAGGCCAGATCACTCTTTTTCTTTTCAATTTTATTATTTAAGTTGTCTATGTACGCCTGTGTATCGGCAATCTGCTGGTCAAGAACTTCCAGATTGATATTGGCCTCATTTAAATCGCCTAATTTCTGGTTGTTGCTTTGTATGGAATTCCTGTAACTTCCCTCTGCCGATTGTGCCTTTAGCTGTGCCAGTTCCTTTTCCTTTGCAAGATCCTCTGCATCGTAGGATATCAGCACATCTCCCTGCTTCACGGAATCCCCTGCTTCAACGGGAATACTCCCAATCTTCACATCCACCTCCGAGAAATAGCTCTTCGTCATTTCCGTGGTGACAGTACCGCTGGTATTGATAGTCTGCTCAATCTCACCAGTGACTGCTCCTGTGGTGGCTACCATGGGGGCCGCCTCTCCGCCGCCAAATACCTTTCCAAGGACAAAAAGGACAACCATCACGCCAAGGACACTAAAGATAATAATCTTCTTACGTTTCTTCCTGGCCGCCTTATCCAGAGGTTTTTTCTCCTTTTTCGGCTTTTTTTCTTTCTTAGGCTTCTTGCCCCCGGCTGTTTCCTGGGGCTGCGTTATAATGGCAACATCCTGGGTTTTCCCGCTGTTTTCCATATTTTCCGCCTTTACTTCATCATTTTTCCTGTCAGACATTTTTTCTCTCCTCCACACTTATTATGTATCCATCTGTCCGCTGCCGGCAACAGCCGTGCGGCCAGCATACGAATTCACACCTGCTCATTCATAATATCATCCACGATCCTGCCGTCCATAATCCGGATAATCCGCCTTGCCCTGGCGGCAATATCGTTATCATGTGTTATCAGTATAACCGTCCTGCCTTCAGCATGAAGCCCCTTTAAAATCTCCATAATTTCCTTTGTGGAATTGGAATCCAGATTTCCGGTAGGCTCATCAGCCAGGATTACAGGCGGCGCCTGGGCTATGGCCCTTGCTATGGCTACTCTCTGCTGCTGGCCGCCGCTCATCTCTGAGGGCTTATGGTCCATCCTCTTCTTTAATCCTACCTTTTCCAGGGCTATCTCTGAAAGCTGCAGCCGCTCCTTCCTGCCCACTCCCCGGTAAATCAGGGGAAGTTCCACATTTTCCAGTGCCGTCAGTCCCGCAATCAGATTAAATCCCTGAAAAATAAATCCAATTTCACGGTTCCTGATATCTGAAAGGTCATCATCTGTCAGATTGGAAACATCCTGTCCATTTAATATGTATGTACCGCTGGTGGGCACATCCAGACATCCCAGCATATTCATCAGTGTGGACTTACCCGAACCGGACTGGCCGATAATGGCTACAAATTCATTCTTATCAATCTTTAAATCCACATGATCCAATGCGCGGACCTCATTTTCACCAGGATTATATATCTTACACATATCCCGAATCTCAATTAGTTCACTCATTTTAACCTAAGCACTCCTTATTTTATTCCCACGGGCAACGAGCCAAAGTCAAGCCCGCCTGACCTTGACGACTGCCGCGAGGGTATAATGCCCCGCTTGCCTGCAGCAGGGTTATTGACTTCCCCTAAAGCAGCATCTCCTGTACTATTGTATTATATAACTAGTACAAATTTTGTCAATACCCAAATCCCTAAATGTCAAAATTACGGCACGAAATGTCAAATTTGACAAGGCCGTCTTTTCTGCCGGACAGGCACAGCCAAGCCGGCCGCCAGCCAGTTATATTGCCCAGTGCAAACATAGGCATGGCCGAACAGTTCCTATGTATTATAACGAATTATATTAGAGAAAAATTACAAGAATATATAAAATTTTCTTAAATTTATCTAAATATTTTTCTATAATTTATCAGTTGCGGTATATATAGAGATTTCATGGATAAATTTACAACTCATTTCGGTTACATTGTAAAACCATTGCTGTAATGCGTCAACGAAATAAAGAATTGGTTCAGAAATTCCGCCCCCGTGTCAAGTTATTTCTTTCAGAAGACGGGACGCAGAAAAGATGCAGATTTCTGATAAGTCAACACCCCTGTGGCAGTCATCAAAGTCAGGCATGTCTGACTCTGGCTTGATGCTTTTGGGAATAACTCAGTGGCTCTGCACCTTTTTCCTGTGTATTTATATGATATGTAAACAGCAGATTAATTCGGCCCTGCTCTGCCTTGCGTCCGGATAATACCAAAGGCTGTTTGCAGAATAAATCTTATCTGGACGCCATCTTCACCAGTTCTTCAAATTCCGCCTTATATTCATCTTCCAGCTCCAGTTCTTTTAGCCGGGAAAGGACATGGACGACAGAAGCGTCTTCTGGGAAGCTGCTGTAGGAAGCCAGCAGGCCGAACTCCGCCGCAGCCGCGGCAAATTGAAAATCTTCCCCGGGTTCTGTAGTATAGCTGTCGAAACTGACAGGATATTGGAGAAGACTGCTTTCGTCTTCTGCGGGCTTCTTGTAGCGGATACTGATAGTCAGCCATTCCTCTTCCACTGCACGGCTCTCCACTCCCATTTCCTTAAGTTCCTCTTTATAGTTATCTGCATATTTCAGTTCTGATATTTCTTCTTCGCTCACAGATATAAGGGGTTCCTTCAGAATCAGCTCGTACATGGCTGTGACACTGTGTCCTGCCCCGATTTCCCCTGCGTCTTTGGTGTCATCAGCAAAATCCTCCGTCTCCAGGGCACGATTTTCGTAGCCAATCAGACGGTACTGCGTTACCACTGCCGGATTGAATTCCACCTGGAATTTCACATCTTTACAGATAGTAAGGAGAGTCGCCGTCATCTCATCCGACAAAACTTTTTTGGCCTCCCGCAGGCTGTCAATGTAGGAATAATTTCCGTTCCCCTTGTCCGCCAGAATTTCCATTTTGTTGTCCTTGATATTTCCAGTTCCAAATCCAAGCACAGACAAAAACACGCCGGACTCTTTCTTTTCTGCAATCAGCTCCTCCAGTTCTTCCTCGGTAGTCATCCCGATATTCAAGTCCCCGTCGGTAGCCAGAATAACCCTGTTATTTCCTCCCTCGATAAAGTTCTCCTCTGCAATCCGGTAAGCCGTTTCGATTCCCCGGCTGCCATTGGTTCCGCCGCCTGCCTGAAGGCTGTTGAGGGCGCGCATAATTATGCTGGTCTTATCCCCGGACACGCCTTCCAGTACGATTTTATCCTTATTGGAATATGTAACAATGGAAATCCTGTCCTTTTCCGTGAGATTTTCAACAAGCATGCCAAAGGCTTCCTGCAGAAGGGGCAGCTTGTCATAATCCCCCATAGACCCGGACACATCCAAAAGGAATACAAGATTGGCCGGAGGCGCATTTCTGTAATCAATATCCTGGGTTTTCAGTCCAATCATCAGCAGCTGTGCTTCTTCATTCCATGGGCATTTACTTATCTGTGTGGTTACGCCAAAGGGATCGCTTCCGGAAGGCTCTTTGTAGTCATATGTAAAATAATTCAGTATTTCCTCTATTCTTACTGCTCCCTCCGGAAGTTCATCAAGAGTATAGCCTTCCTGAATCAGCCGCCGAAGATTTGCATAAGAAGCTGTGTCCACGTCCGCCGAAAAAGTGGAACGGGGTTCTTTCATGACAGAAGAAAATCCCTTCTCTTCCCACTGGCTGTACTCCTCTGTATTTTCCTGTGCCGGGTCAAAATCATAGCAGGACCAGGCATAACTCCCGTTATCTTCCTGGCGGTTTTCTTCTTTTGCATAAATAGAACCTTCCACAGCTCCTGCCGGCTCCTCTGCCACAGCTTCCGACTCCGCATATCCCCCTTCTGCGGCCTCCTCCGTATTTGTCTCTGCTGCTCCCCCACTCTGCTTCGGCGCCTGCGTACTTACCCCATTTCCGCAACCTGCCAGCACAGCGGCAAGAACTGCCAGTGCCAGCACAGCTCCCAAACTTCTCCTTTTCATAACCAAATCCTCCCACGCTTTCATAATCGGCTAATTGCAAAACCGGAAAACTTACCGGGCACAGCTATCAAACGTTGTCATCTTTTGCGAACCCAGCTTATTGATTAAATATTCTCACAACTTATGGTAAACGTCAAACAATTTTGTCTTTGCCATAAGCCTTCGGAAGATTCACGCAGCAGTCCGGCCGGACTGTTACGGATTCGCACGATTTTTGCAATTATTCCTATAAAAGATACGTGGGAGGACTCCCTTTTTATGGTTTATTTTAGTTTAAATTTACAAATCGTTTTCAGGACTGTAGCTGCGTGCAGCGCCCTGCTATGGTTTCCGGTAATACCGCAGACAGCACAATATGGCCGTTTTCCATGGCAATAACGGCTCTGGTACGCCTTCCCTGGGTGGCATCAATGACGGTTCCCTGGTCCTTTCCATTCTGAATCATACGTTTGGCAGGGGCAGAATCAGGGCTGATAACCGCAATGATTTTATGCCTGTTCACATAATTTCCAAATCCAACGTTAATCAATTGTTCCACCAGCATATTCCCCCGCTTTCTTTCTGATAGTCCCCTCCTTTAATATGGGGCTGAGCTTTTTATATACCAGCATCGTCACCAGCGATACGCTGCCGCCTTTCAACAAATTCAGCGGAGCCACTGCAAAAATAACAAGCGTCGTCACATCCGTAATATGGCTGTTAATTTCTGTCCCTATGCCTACAATCGCCTCTAAAGGCATCCCGAAAAGAGTTGCAAAGGTAGGCAGCAGATAAACCGCATTGAACATGGTGCCGAACACCGTCATAATCATGGTGCCTGCAGCAGACGCCAGAATGGCATGTTTTTTTGTCTTCTTAAACATGTAAATGACTGACGCCGGAAGGATGAAGCTGCATCCGATAACAAAGTTTGCCAAATCCCCCACAAAGGCCGTGCTGGTTCCTTTCATAAAAAGTTTTAAAAGAATCTTGCAGAATTCAATCATCACGCCCGCCACTGGCCCGAAAGCAAACGCTCCTATCAGCGCCGGTATTTCACTGAAATCCAGTTCATAGAAAAATGGTGCAAAAGGCACCGGAAATTCAAACAGCATAAGCACTGCCGCAATTGCGGAAAATACGCCTATCATGGCAATCTTGCGGGTATTCAGCACCCTTTCTTTATCGTTGTTTTTCTTTAAAATCCACTTCTCCGCCGCATAAGCCGCCAGAAATAAGGCTGCCGCTATGCCCACCGATACCAGCACGAATACTGCATTGTCCACCACATTTGTCCATAATCCATTGTTCATTTCTTTTTCCTCCTAAAATCTTCCGCCTCTGCGGTATTTGGCCTGTGCCAGATTTTCAGAAAGGTTCTTCATACTGCGCCGTCCTGGGAAAACTTCAATTTATGAAATCTCTTCCCCCAAATAAAAATCCCCAAATGTCTTATACATCCGGGGCTTCTTCATAACTGCACATATAACCATTTGCCTGCCAAAAGCAGGAAACGGCCTTTTTCTTCTTTCATCCAGACTTTACTGTTGGTTTTGGACTTTCACCAAATCAGCCACTTCACCCTGCCATATGGACTTAAGCAGGATTCATGGGTCGCGGACTGTACCGCCAGTAGGGAATTGCACCCACCCCCGAAGAACTTTTCTTTATTTACGTAAGATAGAATACCACGAAAATCAAGGGAAATCAAGGGGGCAACTATTTGACTGAGAATATTTTCCGGTGAAAATTTTCAAGTTAAGTGCAACTGATATTTGCTTTTTAGCACTTATCAAGTGCTTTATTCTTTTTCCCGTATACCTTATAATGGCAATAAGGACAGCGTTTTTCATTACTATTTGAGCCGTCAAAGGCGGAATGGAGATTTTTATGAATATAAATATAATATCGAAATACTTACAATTTCTGCGCAAAAGCCACAATTACACGCAAGATGATTTAGCAAAAAAATTAGATATATCAAGGCAGGCAGTGTCAAAATGGGAAACAGGAACGGCTATTCCCGACTTAGAGGTTTTACTGAAAATTTCTAAATTATATGCCATCACGATAAATGACATTTTAGAGCCCAGGATACAGCCACAGAGGATAGCTGATTTTGAGCAGATTTCCACAATCCCTGAAAAGGAACTGAAAGAAGTGTTAAAGCAGTTTGACGCTAATTCGCTTGTAACAGCTTTAATGGGGGCATCTCCCGAAGTAAATAGTTTTTGTGAAAAAATGTTTCCCGATATAGATTTTGAAATGATAAGAAACAATATTGGCAGGATTAGAATCGAAACTGTCTGTGATTTGCAGAACCAAATAATTGCTATGATAAATTTGCAGGCAGTTGACGGGAAAATATAGCGCAAGGCAGCTTATTGCAGCAAAAGGCTTCGCAAAATACGAAGCCTTTAAATATATTTTCTGTCAGTTTTTCTTCTCCTGGTTCAGCCGCATGGTAAGCCCGATTCTCTTTTTGGACACATCCACGGTAAGTACCTGCACATCTACAATGTCGCCCACACTCACCGCTTCCAATGGATGTTTGATAAACCGGTCGGTAATCTGGGAGATATGAACCAGACCGTCCTGGTGCACGCCGATATCCACGAACACGCCGAAGTCGATAACGTTGCGGACAGTTCCCTTTAAAATCATGCCCGGTTTTAAATCTTTCATGTCCAGTACGTCACTTCTAAGAATCGGCGCAGGCATGTTTTCCCGGGGATCCCTGGAGGGTTTTTCCAACTCTTTTAGTATGTCGGTAAGGGTGATTTCGCCGATGCCCAGTTCCTGTGCCATCAGCTTTTTATCCTTTATTTTCTTCTCAAGCATACCGATTGCCGCGCTTTCCCGTTCTGTGCCGCCCGGAACTTTGGCCTGGGCATTCTTTGCCCCTTTTCCTTTGGCTTCCTCTGTAAGGGGCATGGTCATACCACCCATGGCGGCTGCCAGCGCTTTGCCCATGGCTGTACTGGTGTTGCGTATCACAACCTTCTGCTGTCTGTTCTTTGGCTCTTTTGAAGGAGCGGGGGCTTCTTTTTTAAGTCCGCCTTTGTTCTTTGCCGCCTGTTTCTGGGCAAGACGCACATCCTCCATAGTAAGCCCTAATTTTTCAAGAAGTTTCATGGCCGCCTCATAGGATTCCGGGTGCACGCTGGTGGCGTCAAGAGGGTTATCCCCATCCGGGATTCTGAGGAAGCCTGCGCACTGCTCATAGGCTTTCGGCCCTAACTTTGGTACCTTAAGAAGCTGGGCGCGGTTTAAGAAACGGCCGTTCTTTTCCCTGTAATCCACTATATTTTTGGCGATTGACTTAGAAACGCCGGATATATATTCCAAAAGGGATGCGGACGCAGTGTTCAAATCCACACCTACTTTGTTTACGCAGTCTTCCACCACGCCGCCGAGAGCCTCCCCAAGCTTTTTCTGGTTCATGTCATGCTGGTACTGTCCTACCCCGATGGATTTGGGGTCTATTTTCACAAGTTCCGCCAGAGGATCCTGCAGTCGCCTTGCAATGGACGCTGCGCTCCTTTGCCCCACATCAAAATTAGGGAATTCCTCTGTCGCCAGCTTACTTGCAGAATAAACGGAGGCGCCCGCTTCATTTACAATCACGTACTGGACAGGGGTATCAAGTTCCTTGATCAGTTCCACAATAACCTGCTCCGACTCTCTTGAAGCGGTTCCATTGCCCACGCTGATAAGGGAAACCCCGTATTTTTTAATCAGCTTCTTTAATTCTGCTTTGGATTCCTCCACCTTGTTCTGGGGGGCGGTAGGATAAATTACCTTAGTATCCAGCACTTTCCCTGTAGCGTCCACAATCGCCAGTTTACATCCCGTCCTGAAAGCCGGATCCCATCCCAGCACTACCTTTCCGGCAATGGGAGGCTGCATGAGGAGCTGCTGTAAGTTCTTTCCAAATACGGAAATGGCGCCGTCCTCGGCTTTTTCTGTAAGTTCATTCCTGATTTCCCGCTCAATGGCCGGCGCGATCAGCCTGTCATAGGAATCCTGTATCACTTCCTGCAGAAGGGGCATTGTGTACTCATTTTCCCCTGTAATTACTTTTTTACATAGATATTGGAATATCCTTTCTTCGGGGGCATTGACTTTAACAGTCAAAAACTTCTCATTTTCTCCCCTGTTTAAAGCCAGCACCCGGTGTCCGGCAGTCTTTTTCAAAGGCTCCTCATATGCGTAATACATTTCGTAAACGCTCTGCGCCTTTTCATCCTTGGCCGTGCTGGTAAGAATCCCCTCTTCCATGGTAATATTTCTGATATATATACGGTAATCGGCCTCGTCGGAAATCATTTCTGCTATGATATCCTTCGCTCCCTGCAAAGCCTCTCTGGCGTCCTTCACTTCTTTTTCTTCACTGATATATTTAGCCGCTTCCTCCTCAAGAGGCCGGTCTGCATCCTGCCTTAAAATATACTGTGCCAGACCATCCAGCCCCTTCTCCCTTGCCACGCTTGCACGTGTTTTTCGCTTGGGCCTGTAAGGACGATACAAATCCTCCACCACCACCATTGTCTCTGCGGCAAGGATTTTGGCTTTCAGTTCTTCGGTCATCTTTCCCTGTTCTTCTATACTTCCGATAACCTGCTCTTTCTTTTCCTCCAGGCTGCGGAGATAATTGAGCCTTTCGTGAAGATTCCTCAGCACTTCATCATTTAATGCCCCTGTGGCTTCCTTACGGTAACGAGAAATAAAGGGAATGGTATTTCCCTCATCAATCAACTTCACCGCTGCTTCTACCTGCCACTTTTCCACACCAAGTTCTTCTTTTAACTTTAGTATTACATCCATACTCTTCTAAACCTCTCGATTTCCTTTTGTAACATCTCCCATAATTATAGAGGATAGATTTCTTCTTTTCAAGCATGGAAATCAATTTACAAACACGCTTTAAACCGCGTATTTTTAAAATTGTTTTCTGTGTCAAGAAAGATTTGTATTCTCGCCGCAAAAGTGATAATATAAAAAAGTAAATACATCTATATTTTTAAGAAAGAGAAATTTATGGATTATAATAACAGCAACAATCCTTATGTCCAGCAAAATCATGATTATTCAAACGGGACAGGGCAGTATATCCGCAATCCCGGCCAGACTATGGCTACTGTTTCCATGGTGTTGGGAGTTTTAAGCATTTTTACCATGCTGACAGTTTATATTCCTTTCGTCTTCGGCAGTCTTGCCATTCTCTTTGCCATCCTTTCTACCGGCTATGGTAAAAAGATGCTGGCAACAGCCAAAATTGGCATTGGGACTGGAATCGGCGGCATGGCGGTGGTCACGGCTGTTGTAGGAACCCTTGTGGCGACAATCCTCTCCAGCAGCGGCGATTCCCTTACCAATTTTGGCAGGCAGATGGATCAGCAGTTTGAACACCAGACCGGCCAGAGTTTTGAAGATATATTCGGCCAGTCCTATGAGGATATCATGAAGGATTATGCAGAAATGATGGGAAAGTAAAAAAAGAAATGGAGGATTATTATGAGCAGTCTGAGTATCGGCAGTTACATGAGCCCTTACAGTACCGGATATGCTGGAAGTTATATGCGCACCAGCCAGTCCGAGGCAGTTTCCAAAGCCGGCATACCTGTGGTTAATCCCGGCGAGTCACAAGAAGTTTCTCCGGGACGCAAATCGTCTCCCGCGGAATGTGAAACCTGCAAGAACCGCAAATATCAGGATGGTTCTGACGAAATGGTTTCTTTCAAGTCAGCCGCGCATATTTCTCCCGAGGCTTCCGCCTCAAGAGTCCGTGCCCACGAACAGGAGCATGTGAGCAACGCTTTCACTAAGGCGGCCAAAGGCGGCGGCAAGGTACTGGCAGCCAATGTGACTCTGAAAACCGCCATCTGTCCCGAATGTGGACGCAGTTATGTGGCAGGCGGGAAAACAGCCACCAAAATCCAGTATTCCAACGAGGAGAATCCTTATGTGAAAAACCGCAAGGCAATAGATGCCGCTTCCCTGATTGGGAATAATGTGGATTATGCCGCATAAGTTTTCTCTTTTAGAACGTGTCTGAAAATTGTTTTCTATAGAAGAATGGATTTTCAGGCACGTTCTGACATTCATATATTCAGCAAACTACAGGAGTTTTTACATGAATCAGTATTTATCTTCCGCCAGCCTTAAATCCCTGGCAAAAGGGCAGTTATTGGGAAAGTACGGCATATTGACAGGTATTCTGGCTATGCATATCTTATGTGTTGTTCCGGTTACATTCACCCTTTCCCCCCTATCAGGCGTCAGTACCCTGCTTTACAGCGCCGCTTCCTATGTCGTCAGTCTTTTGTCCGGCTTTTTTATTGCCGGGGAAGCTTTCGTTTACTTAAAGCTTGCCTGCTCTCAGAGACCCCTTTTAAACGACCTTTTCTGTTGTCTTACGCAGGGTTCTGCAAAAGCGCTGAAAGTTCTTCGCATCCAGAGTGTCCTGGCGGCAATTTCAGTCCTGTGTACACTGCCTTCCACTTATATCGGAAATTCGCTGACCAAATCCATTCTGAATGCGGAACCTTCCTTTGATGTGTTCCCATTCAGTGCGGCATTGTTTTTGTTTTACGCAATCCTTCTGGTGGCAGGGTTGGCTGTGGAAACATTCTTCACTCTTCTGTTCTCACAGATTTATTACCTGATGTTCGACTTCCCGGAGTATTCTGAAAGCCAGTTGTTTAAAATGAGTATGCAGTTAATCAAAGGAAGTAAGGGAAGGCTGTTTTATATTGAATTGAGTTTTCTGCCTTTGATGATTTTATGCCTCATGTCCTGTGGAATCGGTTTTTTGTGGTTATGCCCTTATATGGAGGCAACCTATGCAAATTTCTATCTGGATCTGGTCAGAAAACAAAGTGCTTCCCAAAAGTAATCCTGTAATCGAGTAGGAAGGATCTTCTCCCTGCTCGCCGCGCGGCCCGTGCGCCGCTTTAGCGGTAAACTTCCACTGCACGGGCCTGCACATAAACAAAGAGCCGTCAGACTGACGGCTCCTTTATATTTATCCATTTTAAATAAGCGTTGACAAACAGGTCTATGCTTCCGTCCATGACAGAATCCACATTGCCTGTCTCTGCATTTGTCCTATGGTCTTTTACCATGGTGTAGGGCTGCATAACATAGGAACGTATCTGGTTGCCCCATCCGATATCTTTCACTTCGCCCCTGATATCTGAAAGTTTCTCTGCATTTGCCTCTTTCTTGAGCATATACAGCTTGGCTTTCAGCATCTGCATGGCCTTATCTTTATTCTGGAACTGGGAACGCTCATTCTGGCACTGTACCACAATTCCAGTAGGAATGTGGGTAATACGGATTGCCGAGGAAGTCTTGTTGATATGCTGTCCTCCTGCGCCGCTGCTCCGGTAGGTATCAATGCGCAAATCATCATCGTTGATCTCCACGTCCACGTCCTCTTCAATATCCGGCATAACATCCAGGGATACAAAGGAGGTCTGGCGTTTGCCCTGGGCATTAAAGGGAGAAATGCGCACCAGTCTGTGGACGCCTTTTTCCGATTTCAAATAGCCGTAGGCATTGGTTCCGTTTACCTGGAAAGTTACAGACTTAATGCCTGCCTCGTCGCCGTCCAGATAGTCCAGCACTTCCACAGAAAAGCCTTTGCGCTCCGCCCACCTTGTGTACATCCGGTAAAGCATGGAACACCAGTCACAGCTTTCCGTGCCGCCCGCCCCTGCATTCAGTTTCAGAATTGCATTGTGGCCGTCATACTCGTCAGCAAGAAGAGTGCTGATGCGGATGTCCTCGAAAACAGCGGTAAATTCATCCAGTTCCTTGCGGATGTCGGCCGCAAGTTCTGCGTCCTCTTCCTCATACCCCATCTCAATCAGGGTTTCAATATCCTCATACTGGGTCATAAGCCCTTCTATGGTTTCCACGGTGTCTTTTAAATTCTTTAGTTCCTTCATCTTCTGGTTGGAAATGTCCGGGTCGTCCCAGAATCCGGGAGCCTCCATTTCCCTTTCCAGTTCTTCAATCTTCTTTGACTTATTTGCTAAGTCAAAGTGAATCCCTCACTTCCGCCAAAGGATTTTTGTAAGCCTGCAGTTCAGACTTCATCTGGTCTAATTCAACCACCCAGCGTCACCTCTTTCTAAATTAAATTTTATTTAATCAAAGAACAGCCTTTGAGCCATCCTTTTTTACACATAATCCGTACTTTATACGTTTTTATTTTCTGCCGCAGCATTGTTTGTATTTCTTTCCGCTGCCGCATGGACAGGGATCATTGGGATACACTTTTGCGTTTTCCCGCTTCACAGGAGCCTTTGCAAGGGAATCGTCTTTATTGGTGCCTGTCACTTTGGCAACCTGCTCTCTTTCCACTTTCTGCTCTACTCTTACATGGAACAGTACCCTTACTGTCTCCTCCCGGATGTTCTGGGTCATTTCATCGAACATCTCATATCCGCTGAGTTTATATTCCACCAGAGGATCCCTCTGTCCGTAAGCCTGTAAGCCTACTCCCTGCCGTAGCTGGTCCATATCGTCAATGTGATCCATCCATTTCCGGTCAATGACTTTCAGCAGGATAACCCGCTCCAGTTCACGGATGGCTTCCGGTTCCGGAAATTCCGCTTCTTTTGCCTCGTAAAGCTTTACAGCCTCTTCTTTCAACTGCTGCTTTAATGCATTTTTCTTAGGCGTATTGATGCGCCCTCTGTTTATCACTCTTAAAGGAATGGTGGGAAGGAGCAGGGTGTTCAGTTCTTCCAGATTCCAGTCGTCATAGTCCGTATCGTCACCGATTACAATATCCACTGCATTTTCCGTGATGTCGGTAATCATCTTGTAGATAGCGTCCCTCATGCTCTCGCCGTCCAGGACTCTTCGTCTTTCCTCGTATATGATTTCCCTCTGCTCATTCATAACCTGATCGTATTCCAGCAGGTTCTTTCTGATTCCGTAGTTGTTGTTTTCTATCTTCTTCTGGGCAGATTCTATGGCGTTGCTCAGCATCTTATGCTCGATTTCCTGATTTTCAGGGATGCCCAGCGCATTAAACATATTAATCAGACGTTCGGAGCCAAACAGACGCATCAAATCATCTTCCAGCGAAATATAAAATTTGGATTCGCCGGGGTCTCCCTGACGGCCGGAACGTCCCCGGAGCTGATTGTCAATACGTCTGGATTCATGACGCTCTGTGCCTATAATCTTAAGGCCGCCTGCCTCCCTGGCCGCATCGTCCAGCTTAATGTCGGTACCACGGCCTGCCATATTGGTGGCAATGGTCACTGCCCCGTGGATACCTGCATCCGCTACAATCTCCGCTTCCAGTTCGTGGAACTTTGCATTCAACACTTTGTGGGCAATCCCCTGCCTGGTAAGCAGCCGTGAAAGTTCCTCTGATGCTTCAATGGTAATGGTTCCCACCAGCACAGGCTGTCCTTTTGCATGGGATTCTTTGACCGCTTCCACAATGGCGTGAAGCTTTTCTTTTCTTGTCTTATAAACCGCATCCTGCAAATCCACTCTGGCCACAGGCTTATTGGTGGGTATCTCTATTACATCCATGCCGTATATGTCACGGAACTCTCTTTCTTCTGTGAGGGCGGTACCTGTCATGCCCGCTTTCTTCTCAAACTTATTAAAAAAGTTCTGGAAAGTGATATTGGCCAGGGTCTTGCTCTCCCTTTTAACTTTGACGTGCTCTTTCGCTTCAATTGCCTGATGAAGGCCGTCAGAATAACGGCGCCCCGGCATAATACGTCCGGTGAACTCGTCCACAATCAGTACCTGATCGTCCTTGACCACATAGTCCTGATCCCTGAACATCAGATTATTTGCCCGCAGGGCCAGGGTAATGTTATGCTGGATTTCAATATTTTCGGGGTCTGCAAGGTTATCTATCTGGAAAAATTTCTCCACTTTCTCCACGCCCTGGGCCGTAAGGTTAACCACCTTGTCCTTTTCGTTGACGATAAAATCCCCGGTTTCCTCCCGCTCCACGCCCATGATGGCATCCATCTTAGTCAAATCCTGCATGTCCTCGCCACGCTTCATCTGCTTGGCAAGTACGTCGCAGACCTCGTAAAGTTTGGTGGATTTGCCGCTCTGCCCGGATATAATAAGGGGTGTCCTGGCCTCGTCAATCAGCACTGAATCCACCTCGTCAATAATCGCATAGTGCAAATCACGCAGTACAAGCTGTGCCTTATAGATGACCATATTGTCCCTTAAGTAGTCAAATCCCAGTTCATTATTGGTTACATAAGTAATGTCGCAGTTATAAGCTTCCCTTCTCTCGTCGGACTTCATGCTGTTTAATACCACGCCCACGGTGAGTCCTAAGAATTTGTGGATTTCTCCCATCCATTCCGCGTCACGCTTGGCAAGGTAATCATTGACTGTCACCACATGGACGCCTTTTCCTTCCAGCGCATTCAGATAGGCAGGAAGAGTAGATACCAGTGTCTTGCCTTCCCCTGTCCTCATTTCCGCAATACGGCCCTGATGAAGGATGATCCCGCCAATCAGCTGCACCCTGTAGTGTTCCATATTAAGCACACGCCGGGCGGCTTCCCGCACCGCTGCAAAAGCTTCGGGGAGCAGGTCATCCAGCGTTTCGCCATCGGCAAATCTTTTTTTGAACTGCTCTGTCTTGCCCCTTAACTCTTCATCAGAAAGTGCCTGCATGGAAGGGCGGAGATTTTCAATGGCCTGCACCGTCCCCTCAATGCGCTTTAATTCCCTTTCGCTATGTGTGCCAAATATTTTTTGGACTAAATTCATTTTCCTACCTCTCACTGTTTAACCGTCACTTTTTGTTCCGGGTCGGATTATTGTAAAAAACTTTAAGCCTTATTGTATCAGATTTATAGTTTTTATTCAACTATACAAATACAATCAATTTATAATTTCCTATTATTAAAAAAACTGCCGTCTGCAAATATATTTCCGCAGACGGCAGTTTCTTTCATACGCTTTTTATAAAGTGTTTCTGTTTATTCCCGCAGGCAACGGGTCAAAATCAGGCTTGCCTGGCCTTGACGACTGCGCGGGGGCCTAATTCCCCGCTTGCCTGTAGCGGGATTATTGACTTTTAAATTTCATTTCCGGGAAATCTGGGAACTCCTGCAAATCCTTTCGCCAAATCCTCGTCGGAGGGGATATAGTCGGTCATTTCCCCATTGTTGTACCGCTCGTAAGCTACCATGTCAAAGTAGCCTGTTCCTGTAAGGCCAAATAGGATAGTCTTTTCTTCCCCTGTCTCTTTGCATTTTAAAGCTTCATCCATTGCCACCTTGATTGCATGTGAACTTTCCGGTGCCGGCAGGATGCCTTCCACTCTTGCAAATTCTTCTGCTGCCTTAAATACAGAGGTCTGTTCCACGCTCACTGCATCCAGATAGCCGTCCGCATATAACTGTGACAATACGGAGCTCATGCCGTGATAGCGCAGTCCTCCCGCATGGTTAGCCGCCGGAATGAATCCACTGCCTAAGGTATACATTTTGGCCAGAGGGCATACTTTTCCAGTATCGCAGAAGTCATACACATATTTTCCTCTGGTAAAACTGGGGCAGGAAGCAGGCTCAACTGCAATAAACCTGTAATCCGCCTCTCCTCTTAATTTTTCTCCCATAAAGGGTGAAATCAGTCCGCCTAAGTTGGAACCGCCTCCGGCACATCCGATAATAATGTCGGGCTTGATGCCGTACTTATCCATGGCCGTCTTGGTTTCAAGGCCAATCACGGACTGGTGGAGAAGCACCTGTGTCAGCACGGACCCTAATACATAGCGATATCCTTCCTGGCTGGTAGCCGCTTCCACCGCTTCTGAAATGGCGCATCCAAGGCTTCCGGTTGTGCCCGGGAACTCCTCTAAAATCTTCCGTCCCACATTAGTGGTATTGGAAGGTGAGGGCGTCACATTTGCCCCGTAAGTCCTCATGACCTCCCTGCGGAAAGGCTTCTGTTCATAGGAACATTTCACCATATACACCTGGCAGTCAAGGCCAAGGTAAGCACATGCCATGGAAAGGGCTGTTCCCCACTGTCCTGCACCGGTTTCCGTGGTCACGCCTTTAAGGCCCTGCTTCTTCGCATAATAAGCCTGCGCTATGGCGGAATTTAATTTATGGCTGCCGCTGGTGTTATTTCCCTCAAATTTGTAATAAATTTTTGCAGGAGTCTGCAGTTTCTCTTCCAGACAATAGGCGCGTACCAGCGGTGAAGGACGGTACATCTTATAAAATTTCCTGATATCCTCCGGGATTTCAAAATAAGCAGTTGTATCGTCAAGTTCCTGTCTGCACAGTTCCTCACAGAAAATGCCGCTCATTTCCTCAAGGGTCAAAGGCTGCAGTGTGCCTGGATTCAGCAGGGGCGCAGGCTTATTCTTCATGTCTGCACGCACATTATACCAACTGTCCGGCATCTCGTGTTCTTCCAGATAAATTTTGTAAGGGATTTTCGTTTCTTTGCTCATGTTCTCCTCCATTTCTGCATTTCTAAACATTTTATTGTTCCTGATTGGGGGAGTTTTAAGACATGTTTTGAATATAAAAAAAACTCCCATCCCAATCTAATGCTGGGACAAGAGTATCATCTCCTGCGGTGCCACCCGGCTTGATGCATAGTTAACGCATCCGCTCATCGCATACTATCATATGCTTGATTTGTTAACGAAGTCTCCTCTCCGTCTCGTCTACTAAAAACTTTCGACTCGCCCTCGGAAGTCCATTCCCCTAAGCTCTTTATGCCGCTTCCCACCAGCCGCGGCTCTCTGTGATAAAGATAACCCAAAGTACTTACTCTTCTTCAACGGTTTCTGTTATCTTTTATAACATATGTCAGGGAAAATGTCAATGTGCAAGTTTTTATTTTTAAATATTTTCAAGTAGTTTGAATGCAGTTTCTGTTTGCACGCAATGTCATCAATAGCAAAAGCAGCTATCCATCTATGTGAGTGATGCAAATTGAAATATAATGCAATGTGGGTCAAGGTAAGGTATCTATCTGCCGATATACTTGCTAAATATAAAAAATAAGGTGATCAGCAACTGTCCATACAAGAGCCCAGAGGAAATACTGACAGCGGAGCAGACTGGATTTCTTCTGCTGTTTGTTGGCACTTGGAAGGGCAGATGCGGAACTTTAAATAGGAGGATTTTTATGAATGTAAAACTAAATTCTGATAATTGCCGATTTTCTACTATGAGAACGGTTCATTTTGCAACAGCAGAAGATAAAAACACAACGGCAACTCATGCCCCTGGCAGAGATCAGGTAACAATATCCCAGGAGGGACGTGATAGTCTGGAAGTTTTGGCTGACAAAGTTGTAAATAAACTCAGCGCTATGACGAAAGAAGAGTTCATGGATATGCTCAGGCAATGGCAGAACGAAAACCAGCCCCAGTTAGAGGTTGATCCTTACCGAAAAGTTGATCCAGATGGTTCCATCGCCAATAAGACCTATTTTGAGTCCTACTTAGGGCAGTTGAAAGAGCAGGAGGACACTATCAGGCGTTACTATGCTGACGCTTATAAAGAAGCTGTTTCTGCCCCCATTAACAGCCTGGCATTTATTTCTGGAAAATATTTGTGCGATTGGTCAGATTATTTTGATTCCAGCATTCCGAAACAGGAGCGGCAGTGGACGCATCATCAGCTTTGGGCAATGCTGACGGGCTCCAACGTGGCACTGAACGATCCCTATGCGTTAGCGTCATCTGGCGGAACAAAAACAGTCGAAGAAATGGACAAAATCGCCCGGCAGGCCGTAAAAGATAAGTTAGATGCGCTCATCAAAGAGCGTGAAACATCAACGGCTGACTAATACCAGGCTTTTAATATGACAGCAGGCAGGGCTTCATCACACAACATGGAAGTGGCGACAGCAATGAAGCTGTGCCTGCAGAACATAACTTCAGATTTTTATGGTTTAAAATTGTCTTTATCTACTACAATATAAATGTCCTTTCCCATCTTTTCCTCAAAATGCTTTTTAAGTTTTAAATTGTTATCCCATTTTTCCTGGGGATAAGAGCCGTAACGTTCCTTTACATCTCTCATTCTTTCTTCGATCTCCAGCACACCTGCCGGGCCGGCAATTGAATCACATAGCTGAATCAGTTTATCGTACTCGTCCATGATAACTGTTTTTAAAGCGTCCTGAATGACTTTCAATTCTTCTGCAGTAGTGTCAAAGGTTCCTATATATGCATCAATTGTTCCGGTATTAAAAGAATGCGTCAGACATATTTGGGCTGCCTCATCATACCCCAGTGATGTCATATACAAATAGCCATCTGATACATGTCCTAAATGTCTTACACCAAATTTTCGGCCAATATCATGTAACAATCCCAATATATATGCCTTGTCCGGATCCAAATCACCACATTCCTGTGCAATTTTTTCAGCACAATGGGCCGCGACACGGCTGTGATTTCCCCATGCTCCCTGATTACACTTTTCTGCTTCTGTCAAAAGCTTCTCAGCCTCTTTTCTTGTTGGCAGCATAAACCTTTTTCCTCCTTTTTCATGACAGGATTCTATCCATTTACAGTTATCATTATGCAACTATCGTCCAGCATCAATCCACCACCTGACTGCCCTGCTGTTCCCTTCCCCGTCCCATGTGATAAGAAAGCAGGCATTTCCCAGGCTATGGGCAATGCCGCCCTCCCCATACAGATATTCATAACATTGGAGGGCATTTTTTCCTTCATATTCCACGCATCTGTACCCGAAAAATCCCCGGCAGTTGCCGCCCGCTCCGGTATTGGCATACCGGCTCTCAAAGGGCCTGTAATATGCATTATCAGCAGTAAATTCAATGGTTTCATCAAAATAAGGGCAGTATGCCTGATAAGTGTTTTCCTTATCTCCGAAATAAGTTCCTACATCCAGTCCCCAGTAGTATTTTTCTCCCATATCTGCAGACAAATCCATCTCTTCAAAGGTATTGTTCTTATATTTCAGAATGATATGCTCGCTTCCCCCTGCGCCCCCGCATCCGCCATTATAGATTGCAATAATCAGTTCCAGATTTCCGTCATTATCAATGTCCCCTGCCTGGCATTCATCATAAAACCCTATCCCGTAAGTGACTTCTCCCCGGAAACAGTAAGGGGCGCCATCGTTAAAATAGACATAAATACATCCATTACCAGTCAGGCCAAATTCATCGGCAACCATCACAATCAGGTCTTTTTGACCGTTCTGGTCCACGTCAGCCGCCTCGTAAGAAACCAACTGGAATTCTCCATCCCCAAAAACGTTGTCCATCCACAGCCTGCAAAAATATTCTTCAAGTTCGCTGTCCGGGATTCGGTTATTTCTGCCTATTTTATAAAACTTTTCCCTATTTTCATTGAACGGCTGCATCTTTTCATTCAAACGTTCCTGTATATAATCCGGCGCTCCCTTCGTCTCTTTTGTAAAGAGAAAGGAGGCCGGATACATCTTCCCTGCTTCCTGTATCTTTGGCGTTGGCCAAAAGGAACACCAGAGTATGCCAGCCGATACTATAACCACAGCTAATGCTTCCATTATCCGCTTTTGCATATTTATTCCTCTTACTGTATTTGCTATTTTTTGCATGCCCATTACACCTGTACGGAAAATGAAACTGCACATATAAAGGGCAGGACAGAACCATATTTTCAATCATTCCAGATTATCCCTTGTAATATTATTCAGCCATTTCCCACTGCGGTAATGTTTAATGACCCAGGGCCACTTCACAAACTCATCCGTACAGAGCAGGAAATACACCCACATCACCGGAAGTCTGAAGACGAAAGCCGCAAGGAAGCCAAGGGGAACTGCATACACCCACATATCTATCAAATCACATATAAAGCCAAACCTGCTGTCTCCCCCTGCCCGGAACACGCCGGCAATCAGTGTCGTATTGACAGCGGCCCCCATGACATAATAGGTATTAATCAGCAGCATAATTTTCAGATAATGCATGGCCTTATCGGTAAGGTCGGCATAGGTAAGTACAAAAGGCATGGCTGCCAGTATCAAAAGCCCCCCGATGGCGCCGCTGATTACCGTAAGTTTCATCAGCTTGCCAGCATCGCTTCTGGCGTCCTCCAGCCTGTTTTCCCCAATGATTTTCCCAAGCAAAATTCCTCCCGCACTGGCAATTCCAAAGCACAGTATGGTTCCGAAATTCCTCACCACTATCACAAAAGAATTTGCCGCCACTGCATCGGTGCCTAAATGTCCGATAATCACAGAATACATGGAAAAGGCAACGCCCCATGCAATATCATTGCCCAGCGCAGGAAGGGAAAGTCTGACAAAATCTGAAAAAAGCAGTTTGTTTTTAAGGAAAAGCGTTGACAGCTTCAGCTTCACATTTTTGCTATGGGCAGACACAATGAAACAACAGACCAGCTCCACCACTCTGGAAGCGGAGGTTGCCAGCGCCACTCCCGGCGCGCCCATCCTTGGAGCCCCAAACAGGCCGAAAATGAACACTCCGTTCAGCAGAATATTTAATGTAAAAGCAAGGGCATTTAAAGCCGTGCTGACGGCAACCCGCCCCACGCTCCGCAATATGGCAAGATACACTTCGGTTATTCCCCAGCAGAGATAGCTGACGCTCACCAGCCGCAGATAAGATGCGCCGATGGCAATCAACTCTGCATCATTGGTAAACAGTTTCATCATTGCTTCCGGGAAAAGCACTGCCATCCCTGCAAAAATAACAGAAATCGATATGGAAAAGCGCAGGGCTATGCCCTCCACAATCTGGATGGCATGCATATCCCCTTTTCCGAAATACTGGGCGCAAAGCATGGTGGCTCCGGTGCCCAGGCCATAAAAGACCATAAACAAAACACTGGCATACTGGGAAGCCAGGGACACTGCAGAAATAGCGGACTGCCCTACATAATTCAGCATGACCACGTCTGCGGAACTGACCGCCGCGCTTAACAGATTCTGGAGCACAATCGGCAGAAGCAGTTTAAATATCTGACTGTAAAATTCATCATTTGCCCATTTTCTTTTCATAAATTAAATTTCCATATACCTTTCCCAGAAATATCTGGCAGTTTTTCTTACAGGCATCAGTTCCGTCCACAATGTCATCAGGTTAAGAAACGGCATTGGTTCAGACAGGCGGAACGAATACTTGCATCGTCACATAAATCCTGCAAAAATATTTGCGCCTATCACTGTTAATATGCCGGAAACAACAATTGACAGACTGCTCATGGCTCCCTCAACAGCCCCCATTTCCATTGCTTTTGCTGTTCCGATTGCGTGGGAGGAAGTGCCTATGGCAATTCCCTTTGCAATGGGGTCATGAATCTTAAATATTTTACATATGGTTTCCGCAAACATATTCCCAATCACGCCTGTCACAATAATAACCGCCACTGTAACGGGCACATATCCCCCCAGTTCTTCCGAAACACCCATGCCGATTGCCGTAGTAATCGACTTTGGCAGTAATGTCACATACGCCCCATGGTCAAGCCGGAACAGTACCGCCAGTACAAGGATACAGCAAAGGCTGGCAAGCACCCCTGAAAGAATTCCGCCAAGCACGGCCTTATAATTTTTCTTCAGAAGTTCCAACTGCTCGTACAGCGGAACCGCAAGGCAGATCGTGGCCGGTGTCAGTAAAAAGCTGATATATTTCGCCCCCTCATTGTAGGCAGAATAGTCAACATGAATAAGACGCAGGAACAGAATCGTCAGGACAATTGCAATCAGCAGGGGATTAAAAACGGGCAGTTTAAACCGTTTTTTCAGAAGAACGCCCATCCCATAAGAAACCAGGCTTATGAATACGCCAAAATATACAGAAATTTCAAAAAACTCTTTCATGTTTTCCCTATTTTCCTTCCTGTCCGCTCTTTTTTCTCCGGTTCATGATAAACTGCACTGCTTTTCCTGACACAGCCATGACCACAAACGTAGAAACCATGGTAATCACCGCATAAGACAGCCATGCTGTTTTTATGTTTTCCCATGCGTCCATCAGCCCCACTGCGGCAGGTATGAACATCACCGGCATTATTTCTATCAGAAAACTGCTGGTTTCCTTCACTGCTGATACAGAAATAATTTTCCATTCCAGGCACAGAAATAAAAGGATAATACCATATATACTTGCCGGAACCGGCAGCGGCAGAAGCATATGTAGAATTTCTCCCACAAAAGACAAAAGCAATATAATTCCAAACTGTTTCAAATATTTCAACCCCATCTCTCCTCCCATGATCGGCGTTACCAGTCTAATGTACCATACCTGCCTTAGTCCGTCAAAGAAAAGTAATCTGCATTCACAGGTTATTGATTTTTTGACTGAACAGTGTTATTATTTTAACGATGTATTTAATCGTGAATGGCCGCCTTTTAAGAGTCTGCGTCAGCACGGCGTCCGCAGGCTCAGGAAGCATCAAATGCCGTCATGCTTTGGGGGCCGGCTTATTGAATTTATGTATGAAGCAGCCGTGCAGAAATGAGGAGACAAATGAGTAAGACATTCGCTGATTTAATTGCCAAAGTTAATGAATGCGGCACCAAAAAAGTAGCTGTGGCCGTGGCCCAGGACTCCGCTGTTCTTGAGGCTGTCAAGGCTGCAAAGGAAAGGAAAATAGCCGATGCCATTCTGGTTGGCGATGAAGCAAAGATTAAGGAAATCGCGGCATCTATGAACATGGATCTGAGCGGTTTCGAGATTATCCATGTGGAAGATACCACCCAGGCAGCCCTTACCGCAGTGAAACTGGTGCATGAAGGAAAGGCCGATATGTACATGAAGGGCCTGATTGACACCAAAGGCTTTTTAAAGAGCGTCCTTGACAAAGAAGTAGGGCTTCGTACCGGAAAACCCCTGTCCCATGTATGCGTATTCGACATTGAGGGAATTGACCATCTTCTCTTCTTAACTGACGTGGCATTCATTCCTTATCCTACACTGGAAGATAAAGTAAATATTATACATAATACATTAGAGATTACCAGCGCCTGCGGCATTGAAAATCCCAAAGTAGCGCCCTTAGCCGCTGTTGAGGTTGTCAATCCCAAGATGCCTGCAACTGTGGAAGCCGACGAACTGACAAAGATGAACCAGCGGGGAGAAATCACCGGATGCATCGTGGACGGACCTTTGTCCCTGGATCTTGCCATTGACGCGGAAGCAGCCAAGCACAAAGGAGCTACCGGAAGAGCTATCCAGGGCGATGCAGATATCCTTCTGTTCCCCGATATCCATGCAGGGAACCTGGTTTACAAATGTCTGGTACATACCGCCAAAGTGGTTAACGGGAATATTCTTACCGGAACAAAAGCGCCCGTTATTTTGACCTCCCGCTCTGACGACTTTGAAACCAAAGTAAACTCCATTGCTTTAGGCGCTGTTGTAGCTGAAGCAATGTCAAAAAACAATGAATAAATTGGAGGAAAGCAAATGGCAATTAAAAGTTTAATCATCAACCCCGGTTCCACCTCCACCAAAATTGGTGTTTTTGAGGATGAAACACTCTTATTTGAAGAGACACTCCGTCATTCTACGGAGGAAATCGCACAGTATGCTTCTATTGTAGACCAGAAGGATTTCCGCAAGCAAATCATACTTGATCTCCTTGCCAAAAAGGACTTTGACATAAAATCCTTACAGGTAATCGTAGGACGCGGCGGCATGTTAAAACCCATTCCCGGCGGCACTTACGCAGTAAGCGACGATCTTCTGGCTGATTTGAAAATAGGCGTGCAGGGACAGCATGCTTCCAACTTAGGCGGCATCCTGGCAAGGGAAATCGCTGACTCCATCGGAGTTCCTTCTTATATTGTAGACCCCGTGGTGGTAGACGAACTGATGCCCATTTCCAGATATTCAGGCGTTCCTGAACTGCCCCGTACCAGCGTATTCCACGCATTAAACCAGAAAGCTGTTGCAAAGCGTTATGCCAAAGAGCAGAACAAAGCTTACGATACCTTAAATCTGATTGTTGTCCACATGGGCGGCGGCGTTTCCGTTGGAGCACATGAAAAAGGACAGGTTATCGATGTATTCAACGCTTTAGACGGCGACGGCGCTTTCTCCCCCGAACGGGCAGGCGCAGTTCCTTCCGGCGCACTGATTAAGATGTGCTTCTCCGGCCAGTATACGGAAAAAGAAGTTTACAAAAAAATTGTAGGCAACGGCGGCTTTAACGCTTATGTAGGCACCAACGACATGCGTGATGTGGAAAAGATGGTTCAGGAAGGCAATGAAAAAGCAGCCGAGACCCGTGAAGCTTTCATCATGCAGGTAGCGAAAAATATCGGTTCCATGGCATGTGTCCTGAAAGGACAGGTAGATCAGATTGTCATTACCGGCGGTATCGCTTATGACAAGGTGGTTGTAAGCGGATTAAAGGAAAGAGCAGGTTTTATCGCTCCCATCACCGTATATCCCGGTGAAGACGAACTTCTGGCATTGGCCCAGGGTGCCCTGCGCGTCATGAACGGCGAAGAGAAAGCTATGGAATATTAACCATTTTCTCCGGCAAGTGCCAGACAACGGGCAGCACGTTTTGCAAACTGTCCTTATGTTAAACAAACGCTGCCACACTTCGCGAGCCAGCTTATTGTAATAAAGGCTTCCGCAATAAAAGCGGAAGCCTTTCTATATTCCTGGTATTTTCCTAATCCTGTTTACGAACCGGCGCCTGTCTTTTTTTCTTCCCTGTCTTCCTGGGCATTGCGCAGATATCTTCTTACAACGCACAAAAGAGCCACGCTTATTACCGATACAAAATCCTGATAGGGCGTGGTATCGCCCACAATCATATGCCTTGCCACCAGAAAAATCAGCACATCAATAACGTTCTCCGAATTGGGGCGGCAAAGCATCACAAGAAACTCTATGCCAATCACCAGCATGAAAATCTGATCCAGATATTGTCTGAATTCCGAAGTGTCCGTCAGCAGTTTCTGAAAAATTTCCACATTTCTCACGAGACTGAATATGGAAAATAAAATCCCAACCAGCATCAGCACCGCCGTAATCATTTCCAGTACGCCGCACCAGCGCTGGATGTGTTTTTTAAATCTAATGCCCCTCTCTTCCATTTTCCGCCTCCTCCTGTTAAACATGAATCTATCATAAACGATAAATGTATTTGCTGTTTACAATATTATATCAAAATTTTTCTCATCTGTCATGAGCAGATCTTGCCAGCAGCAAAAACATGGGAAAAATCTCCAGCCTTCCTGTCAGCATGACGATAGACAAAACCACCTGCGCCCAATCGGAATACACACTGAAATTAGCCATAGGGCCTACCATATTTAAACCCGGCCCGATATTGTTGAAGCAGGACAGCACCGCCGTAAAATTAGTCGTAAAGTCCAGCCCGTCCAGCGATATAATCAAGGTAAACGCACACAGCAGCAGCATATAGGCGGAAGCATAAATCCTGGTGGATCCAAGGGTCTTTTTGTCCACGGGCTTTCCGTTAAGCCGCACCGTCACTATGGCTTTTGGGTTGATAATCTGTCTGATTTCCGCCACAAAAGACTTGACAAGTATGATTACCCTGGATATCTTCATGCCTCCTCCAGTAGAGCCTGCACAGGCTCCCAGAACCATCAGAAGCAGCAGGGTATGTTTGGAAAACTCCGGCCAGAACTCAAAATCTACTGTGGCAAATCCGGTAGTGGTAATAATACTGGACACCTGAAAAAGAGACTGCCGCAAAGCCTTTCCAAAACCTTGCGCAAAGCTTAAAATATTAACCGCGATTGCCACGGTAGCCGCTCCCACAATAACCAGATAAACTTTTACCTCCTCCATGGAAAAAGCCTCCCTGAACTTCCGCAGTAAAATCAAATGATATACACCGAAATTCACACCGAACAAAAGCATAAACACGCTGAGGATTATCTCTATTGCCAGACTGTTATACCCTGCAATGCCTGCGCTGGAAGTTGCAAAGCCTCCGGTTCCGGCGGTTCCAAACGCAATACAGAAACTGTCAAAAGGATTCATCCCAAGCAGGGCAAGCAGAATAACCAGCACCAGGGTCATAAAACCATAGATACCGTAAAGTATCATGGACGTAGTGCGCATCCTTGGCACCAGCTTTCCCGCCGTGGGCCCCGGAACTTCCGCCCTCACAAGATGCATGGAATTATCGTTCTCCATGGGCATCACCATCAGTACAAAGACCAGAACCCCCATACCGCCTATCCAGTGGGTGAAGCTGCGCCAGAACAGCACACCGTGTCCCAAATCCTCCGGCCGCGCCAGAACAGAAGCGCCTGTCGTCGTAAATCCCGAGACGATTTCAAACAAAGCATTCCAGTAAGTGGGAAAACCGCCCCCAATATACAGGGGCAGCGCACCAATCAGCGCTACAATAATCCATGCCGACGCCACAATAAAGTAGCCGTCCCTGCTGCTCATCCTCTGTCCCGAATGTCTCACCGAAGTAAATAAAAACCCTAATAATCCTGCAAATACAATAGTGATGAGAAATCCCGCTGTATCCCCGTCCTGATAAATCAGCGATACCACCAGAGATGGAATCATCAGGATAACCTCTGTCAATATGATTTTTCCAATGATACTGATAATAATTCTCTTATTCATGACATTCTCTTACACTTCCCTTAATCTGCAAAAATATCTTCCAGCCGCGCTATCTGCCTGTTGATGGTAGCCACAAGGGCCGTATCCCCCGGCCGCAGCATATCATCACCTCTCGGGATAATGGTTGTCATATCCCTGATAATGCATCCAAGCAGTATGTTTCTTTTCAGTTTCAAATCCTTTAAAGGAATATTAAGATTTTTGTCATTTACATCTATTTTAAACTCTATAAACTCAATTTTGCCGTCCATAAGCCGGTAAAGAGATTCCACTGCGTCATTATCCTCTGCATTCAGAAGGGAACGGCTGTAACCAAGAATCCGGTCCGCCGCCACATCCTCACGTGAAATCGTACAGATACGGCTTCCCGGCTGCAGCACTTTAAGCCTTGACTTTGCGTTGATACGGGACACCACCTTGTTGATTCCCTGGGACTCTGCATACATAGCCGCAATCAGATTATACTCATCATTTTCCGTCATGGCAATAAAGGCATCCGTATGGTCGATATCAGTTTCTGACATAGAATCAAAATACGTAAGGGTATCGTCGCACATCACCACCGCTTTGGGAATAGCCGCCGAAATCTCATTGGCAAGCTCTGGATTTTTTTCTACCAAAGTAACCTTTGCCCCCTGCTTAATAAGAACCTCCGCCAGATAATAAGAAATACGCCCGCCTCCGGAAATCATAACCGACTGCAGAGGTTTTATTGGCATTTTCAGCTTTTTGAAAGATTTTCTGAACTCTTCCGCCGCTCCCGTAAGGTACAGGATATCGCCTGTCTGTAAAACCGTATCGCCATTAGGAACAAATGCCTGCCCTTCCCGGACTACCGCGCATATCAGCAGATTGATACCCATATTTCTGTTGATTTCTATCAGGGATTTTCCGGCAAGGGGAGAATTCTCCCCTACCGACATTTCCACCAGTTCCGCCCTTCCCCTTGCAAAAACCTCCACTCTGGTGGCAAGGGGAAAACGGAGCAGGCGGTATATTTCCATAGCCGTGGCAAGTTCCGGGTTAATACTCATGGATAACCCCAGTTTATCCTTATAAAAACGGTTCTGTCTGGAGTAATCCACGTCCCTGATACGGGCTATGGTATGCTTGGCGCCCATCATATGGGCCGTCATGCAGCTCAGGATATTCAACTCATCGGAATCCGTCACTGCAATAAAAATATCAGCCTCATTTGCATTTAGCTCTTTCAGTGTGGCGTAAGATGCCCCGTTTCCCTGAAAGCTTATGACATCCACCGTATTGCTCATGCTGTCCACTACGCTTTCTTCCCGGTCAATCACTGTAAGCACGTAACCGTCCCTTGCCAGTTGTACCGTAAGAGCCCTGCCAATTTTCCCGCCGCCTACAATAAATATTTTCATATCATTGCGGTGCTTCATTTTAATTTCCATTTCACTTTCCCTTTTCTATAGTTAACGGCATTAGAAATTTTGCTTTCGGTCTTGCAGGCAGTCCTACTGTCTCACTTTGATGTGGACTTCCCTTAACTGCTGTTCCGTCACCTCATTAGGTGCGCCGCACATTAAATCCTGGGCTGTTCCGCTCATGGGGAAAGGAATGATTTCCCTGATATTCTCCTCATTGCGCAGCAGCATAATCATACGGTCCACACCGGGCGCCATGCCTGCATGTGGAGGCGCGCCAAACTGGAATGCATTGTAAAGGGCGCCAAATTTCTGTTTTAACACCTCTTCATCATATCCTGCAATTTCAAAGGCTTTGACCATAATATCCAGATTGTGGTTCCGGACTGCGCCGGAGGATAATTCTACACCGTTGCAGACAATGTCGTACTGGTAAGCCAAAATTTCCAGCGGGTCTTTGGTATTGAGCGCTTCCAGACCTCCCTGTGGCATGGAGAAAGGATTGTGGGTAAAACCAATTTTCTTTGTCTCCTCATCCCTCTCAAACATGGGGAAATCGTTGATGAAGCAGAAGCGGTAAGCGTTTTTCTCACAGATATCCAGACGGTTTCCAAGTTCCGTGCGAATCTGCCCTGCAAAGGCTGCCGCCCGCTCTTCTTTGTCTGCAATGAAGAAAATGGTGTCCTCCTTTTCGAGTCCGGCCAGTTCCCTCATCTCGCCTTTCAGTTCATCGGGAATGAATTTGTCAATAGGCCCTTTATAAGATAAATCCTCCTGCACTTCCAGATATCCCAGACCGCCCATGCCGATTCCCGTAGCAAATTTCAGCATTTTTTCATGGAAGCCCTTGGACTGGTGCCCGTGAATCCTGATAGCCCGCACCGTCTTATTCTGGAAAGGTTTAAAGGTACAGCGGTTGAAAAATTCGGACAAATCTATTATCCGAAGGGGATTGCGCAAATCCGGCTTATCTGTACCGAACTCCAGCATGGCCTGTTTATAGCTGATAACCGGATAAGGGACTTTCGTCACTTCATATCCTTCCGGCGCAAACTTTTCAAAGGCCGCCGTCAGCACTTCCTCGCCTGCCCGGAACACATCCTCCTGGGTGGCAAAACTCATCTCAAAATCCAACTGATAAAATTCTCCCGGTGAACGATCCGCCCTTGCATCCTCATCCCTGAAACAGGGCGCAATCTGGAAATATTTATCCACCCCGGAAACCATAAGGAGCTGCTTATACTGCTGGGGTGCCTGGGGAAGCGCATAAAATTTCCCTTTATAGTGCCTGGAAGGCACAATATAATCCCTGGCGCCTTCCGGTGAGGACGCGCACAAAATCGGGGTCTGGATTTCCATGAATCCCATCTGCGTCATTTTTTCCCGCAAAAACTGAATGACATTGGAACGGAAAATCATATTGTCCATCACTTTGCGGTTGCGCAGGTCAAGGAAACGGTATTTCAGACGCAAATCTTCCCGTATTTCCTTGGATGCTGCCACTTCAAAAGGAAGCTGCCTGTATACCTTACCCAGCATTTCAACACTGTGGGCTTCTAATTCAATTGTCCCTGTAGGGATTTTGGGATTATAGGTTTCCTCATCACGTTTTTCGATTTCTCCCTTTATGCTGACACAGTCCTCCCTGTTAATCCCTTTTAATAAGGAAGTGTCCCTCATAACAATCTGCAGCACGCCGTACATATCCCTCAAATCCACAAAAGATACGCCGCCGTGGTCGCGGATGTTCTCCACCCATCCCGCAACCTTCATTTCCTTTCCGATATCACTTTCGGAAATCTGGTTCAAAGTACATTCACGATATAAAGTTGATAATTCCATTTTTCCTCCATTTCCGCCCAACGGGCAAACAAAAATTTCTTCCCACTCCGCCGCAGTGCGGCAATGTTTTGTCATAAAGGAGGTTAGGAAAACTTTCCTGTACGACAAAAAAATCCCGAATTGACATAACACATCAATTCAGGACGAACTAAACAAATCCGCGGTGCCACCTGACTTACTGCCTTTCGCAGTCACTTACGCATTTTCTTTTATAGCTGATAAAGCTGTTTTTCATAGAGATTCATTCTGCCGGCTTCTCACCGCCCCGGCTCTCTGTAAGCGATAATCCCTACTACTCGTCTTCGTCTTCGCTTATATACTGTATCATAGAGTAGATTTTTTGATTTGTCAATGGGAAGAATAGCGACTCTTTTCACACTTTTATTCTTTCATTATTTAGTATTATCATGTATAATAAGTTTTAAATACATTATGATGAGAAAGTGAGTTGCTACAAAATGAAAACACAAAACAAATGGGTACGGGCTGCAATACCCGCATTATTACTTCATTGCAGCATCGGCACGGTTTACTGCTGGTCAATTTTCAGTCAGGAGATTGCCGATTACATTGGTTTTTCCAAAGGCGCAACAGAATGGGCGTTCAGTTTTGCCATCTTTTTCCTGGGCATGTCCGCTGCATTCCTCGGCAATATCGTGGAAAAGGACATACATAAGTCGTCCCTGATTGCCGCAATCTGCTTTGCATCCGGTATGGCCGGCACCGGGTTATTTATCTGGTACGGCGGCTCCCACCCTGGCAGTATCCTTGCGCTGATTGGTATTTATGTATGTTATGGTTTCATCATGGGCGTCGGCCTTGGCACCGGTTATCTTTCTCCCGTCAAGACCCTTATGCTCTGGTTTGAAGACCGGAAGGGTCTGGCTACCGGACTTGCTGTGGCAGGCTTCGGCGCTGCAAAGGCAATCGCCAGTCCTATCATGCAGGCTCTTTTAAGTTCCCTTGGGGAAGGCGGCATTTATAAAATGTTCCTGATTCTGGCAGTGGTATATTTCGCCATGATGTTTGTGGGACATCTCCTTCTTGCGAAACCCGCCGGCTGGCACGAATCCTCCTCCAGTGAAAAAGGCGCACGGGCCATTGATGTTATCAAAGAAAAGCCTGTCACCTTCGTCGGAATATGGATTATGTTCTACTTAAATATCACCTGTGGACTTGCCCTGATTTCCCAGGAAAAAATGATTATCAAATGTATCGGGCTTGTAGGAATGGTAGGCGTGCTCTCCTCTGTCACTGCAGTTTTCAATGCCGGAGGACGTCTTGGTTTCTCCGCATGGGCAGACACTTTTAAGGACAGGAACACCATTTATAAGATTATATTCGTCCTTTCCATTGTTGCCACAGGGCTTGTCATTCTCACCCAGGGCATTACAAATATGGGACAGAATACATTGATTATGATACTGGTACTTATTCTGCTGTTCGTGGTAAACGCCGGATACGGCGGCGGTTTCAGCAATGTACCCACCCTGCTTTCCGACCACTATGGCATGAAGAATATCAGCGCTATCCATGGTATTACTCTGTCCGCATGGGCATTTGCCGGACTCACCGGAAACCAGATGGCGTCCTTTATCGTGAAGAATTTTGGAACAGAAATCGAATTTCCTCACGACGGCGTTGTGGAAATGATTAATCCTTCCGGTTATCAGATGGTGCTTTATGTCACGCTTGTGCTTTATATTATTGCCGCTGTCATCAGCTTTACCATGATAGGTAAGAAATCGGATAAATAAACTTAAACGCTGACAAGCTTTGCGAACCAGCTTATTGTAAGCAACGGACAACACGCTTTGCGAACTGTCCTTATAATCGAGTAGGGGAGATTTCCTCTCCCCTCTCACACCACCGTACATGCCGTTCG